>NZ_OY771475.1:1417000-2125500 GCF_963674635.1 Breoghania sp. | reverse complement strand
CGTTGAAAAGTCAGTCGCATTTTCGCAGGTCCTGTCAGCGTGGGACATCTTGCGGGCCTGCGCTTCTGTAAAAAATACCATATGACACAAAACGAAATTTACCTCAGGCGCGCGGGTGGGCTAAGAGGGCGCTTCAAACAGAAGGGGGTGTCTTTTCATCCCTTGCGCATTCGGGAACTGGAGGGTTGCGACATGCCGAACCGGAAGATTGACGCGCATGCTTATGCGCAGCGGATTGGCGAGGAAATCGGTGTTTCAGGCTGGATGCCCATCACCCAGGACATGATCGACACCTTCGCGGACCTGACCTACGACCATCAGTTCATCCATGTGGATGCGGAACGCGCGGCCACCGAAGGGCCCTTCGGTGGCACCATCGTGCATGGGTTCCTGACCCTGTCGCTGATCACTCGCATGGCGCGCGAGGCCGAGCCTGGCATCGAGGGCGCCGGCATGCTGATCAATTACGGCTTCGAGAAGGTGCGGTTCCTGCACGTGGTGCCGACAGGCTCGCGGGTGCGAGGCCGCGTCGTGCTGACGGAGGCGCAGGAGAGAGAGCCCGGCGAGTTCACTTTCACCCATCGCATCACGGTGGAAATCGAGGGTATCGACCGTCCAGCCCTTGTCGCTGACTGGATGACAAGGCTGTACGTGCAGCCTTGAACGGCCGCGTCGTCCAATCGCTCGCTCGCCCGGACATTCAGTTGTTACGCAATTCCTCCAGCGTATCGATGCGCGGGCGCGCGCTCTCCCACATGGCTTCCGTCGTTGCCGCCACCAATGCCTCGACAAGCGCCAGCAGCGCGACGGAACTGTCCCAGTTGGACGGTGCTGCCACCCGCGCCGCCAGCACATGGCGGGCATGGGCGGCAATCGGCGAGAGCCACTGATCCGTCAGCAGGACGATGGGCACGTTGCGCTTGGCCGCAACCGCTGCAATCCGCGCCAGATCCTCCTGATAACGGCGGATATCGAAGACGATCAGCAGATCGCGGCGCGTGATGTCGAGAAGCTGATCGCGCCAGTTGTCGCTTTGGCCGGCCAGATGCACCACGCCCGGTCGCACGATGCGCAGATGCGCGGAGAGATAGCGCGCAAGCGCATCGGTGAACCGTCCTCCGATGATGTGAATGCGCGCCCGCGTCTGGGCGATCAGCGCCACCGTAGCTTCGAATTCGCCGGGCGGCAGAAGCGCGAATGTCTGCGTGATGTTGTCGTCGAGCGCCAGGCGGAACCGCTCCAGAAAGGCGCGCTCGCCATCCCCTCCGGCTCCACCTGCGGGCTCCGGCGGTGCATCGCGTTTGGCAAGCGGGGTTGCGAGCTGCGCATTCAGTTCCGCCCGCAAGGCGCGCTGGAAATCGGGATAGCTGTCAAAGCCGAGTTTGGAGACAAAGCGCAGAATTGTCGGGGCGCTGACGCAGGCATGGCGCGCGAACTCGGCAACCGTCTCCAGTCCGGTCACCGGGTAGCTTGCCAGAAGTGTCCGAGCCGCTTTTTGTTCTGTGGCGGTAAGTGCCTGAAGTCCCGTGCGGATCCTCTCCGCGACCGTTTGCTGTCTCCCATCCGTCACATCGCCCCTCCCGATATGTGTGACTTCCCCAGCGTATTTTCCCGTCAGACCAAATTGACAGGCCTGTCAGGCTCTGTAATATCTCAAAAACAAAGTAACCGAAATTCTCCTTTTGTAACATCCGTTACGGAAGTGATCTTCTGGGTAGTGGGTGTAGTGTTCGGGGCTTGACGTTGGTTTTCGGATAGAGGGAAAACTCAGCGTCATGCGCGGCAAGGGCATTGCGGCATGCGATCTTCTGCATGCGTTTCTTGCGTGCGTTTCTGGTGAGTGTCGGGGGCGGCCAAAGCGCGGTCGGCCTTTGGTGAGAGGCTGGACATACATCGATGGGTCTTGTCGATGAGGTGTCCGATCGGGCGGGGGGAGTGGCCATGGCGGTTGATACCGATCCGGCGGGAGAGCGGCCGGTCGTGTTGGAAAACACCTCCGGCAAGTCGGACTTCGTCATCCTGTGCGATCATGCGTCCAACCGGATACCGCCATCGCTTTCAGACCTTGGCCTGCCTGCCAATGCGCTTGAGGCGCATATCGCATGGGATCCGGGCGCGCTGGGCGTTTCCAAAGCGCTGAGCCGGATGCTCGACGCCACGCTCGTCTATCCGACGATTTCCCGCCTTGTGGTGGATTGCAACCGCAGGACCGATGCGCCGGATCTGGTGCCAGAGATCAGCGAGACAACGCTCATCCCCGGCAATGCCGGGCTCGATGATGAGGCCCGGGACAGGCGGATCAAGCTCGTCCACGAACCCTATCACGAGATGATCGACGCGGTACTGGAGGAACGGTCCGGGCAGGGCCGCGCCAGCATGCTGGTCGCCATCCATTCCTTCACGCCAGTCTACAAGGGCGTCGCGCGGCCATGGGAAATCGGCATCCTGTCAGATAGCGACCGTCGTCTTGCGGATCCGATGCTGGCGGATCTTCGCCGCGACGCAGGCCTGACGGTTGGCGACAACGAACCCTATGCGCCGGGCGACGGGGTCTATTTCACGCTGACCCGACATGGCGAGGCGCGCGGACTGGCTTGCGCGATGGTGGAAATCCGAAATGACGAGATCGCCGATCCCGAGGCCGAAGAGGCCTGGGCGCGGCGTCTTGCAACCACATTGCAGGCCGCTCGGGAGGCGGTGGTTTCGAAATCCGTCTGAGACCCGACGTCAGATCGGGCCGGACACCTCGCCCAAATGTTTGGGCAGGCGAATGCGACAGGGAACAGCGGCAGTGCCGAAAGCAATCAGGACATATGTGCGCTGGGTCGATGCGACAAACCGTTATGTCGGCCTTCTCGCCATGTATCTCGTCTTCGCGATGATGGGGATCCTTCTCTATTCGTCGTTCATGAAGTCGTTCTTCATCCCGCCCTTATGGGGGCTGGAAATGGCCCAGTTCCTGCTGGTGGGCTACTACATCCTCGGCGGGGCCTGGTCGCTGCAAAGCGATGAGCACGTACGCATGGATCTGATCTATGGCCGCTGGTCGCCGCGCTCGCGCGCCATCATCGACGCCATCACGGTCATCTTTCTGTTCGTCTATCTCGTGGTGCTGCTCTACGGCGGCATCTCGTCCACGTCCTACGCGCTCCAATATGGCGAGCGCAGCTACTCCGCGTGGCGGCCCTACATGGCCCCGATCAAGATCATCATGTGCGTCGGCATCGTGCTGATGCTGCTGCAGACGATTGCCGTGTTCTTCAAGGACGTGGCGGCCGCGCGCGGGGAGGACGTTCTGTGAGCTATGAACTCATCGCCATTTTGATGTTCTCCACCATGATGGTGCTGCTCATCACGGGCCAGCGCGTCTATGGGGCCATCGGCTTCGTGGCCGTTATTTTCTCGTTGCTGCTTTGGGGCGACGGCGGCGCGGAAATCGCCTTTTCCTCCGGCATCAAGCTGATGAAGTGGTATCCGCTTCTCACCCTGCCCATGTTCATCTTCATGGGTTACATGCTGTCGGAATCCGGCATCGCGGACGATCTCTACCGCATGTTCCACATCGCCATGGGCCCGGTGAACGGTGGGCTGGCCATCGGCACCATCCTGCTCATGGTCATCATTTCCGCCATGAACGGCCTGTCGGTCGCGGGCATGGCCATCGGCGCCTCGATCGCGCTACCGGAGCTGCTGCGCCGCGGCTATGACAAGATCATGGTGACCGGCGTCATCCAGGCCGGTTCTTCGCTCGGCATCCTCGTGCCGCCGTCGGTGGTGCTGGTGCTTTACGGCATGATCGCGCGCCAGCCGGTCGGCAAGCTGTGGCTGGCGGGTGCGCTGCCGGGCCTTCTCATGGCGGGCATGTTCATCGTCTATATCGCGGTGCGCTGCTGGATGAACCCGATGCTCGGGCCCGCGCTTCCCAGGGAAGCGCGCGAGGAACTGACCGCCCGGGACAAGCTGCGCTTCGTCGTGGCGGGCCTCATTCCGCTGGCGATCTTCGCCTCCATGATGGGTCTCTTTGTCACCGGCAAGACCTCGCTGGTGGAAAGCTCCGCCGTGGGGGCCGTCGGCGCGATGCTGGCCGCACTGGTGCGCGGGCGTCTCACCTTCAAGGTCATCCACGATACCTGCCAGAAGACGCTCGGCATCTCCTGCATGTTCATGTGGATCATCCTGGCTGCCCTTGCCTTCGGCGCGGTTTTCGACGGGCTCGGTGCGGTCAAGGCGATCGAGGCCTTCTTCGTGGACCGGCTGGCGCTCTCGCCCTGGGAGATCCTGATCATGATGCAGATCTCCTATCTGATCATGGGCATGTTCCTAGATGACACCGCCATGCTGGTCATCGTCGCGCCACTTTATGTGCCGCTCGTGGGCGCGCTCGATTTCGATCTCGTCTGGTACGGCGTCCTCTACACGATCACCTGCCAGATCGCCTACATGACCCCGCCCTTCGGCTACAACCTGTTCCTGATGCGGGCCATGGCCCCGCCGCAGATTTCGTTGGGCGACATCTATCGCTCCATCGTGCCTTTCGTGGCGGTGATGCTTGTCGCGCTCGTCATCGTGATGGCTTTCCCGCAGATCGCCCTTTGGCTTCCGGGCCTCGTCTACGGGCACTGATCGCGGGACGACGGATCGGGTCCGGTACGCCGGGCCTGCGACTGCCGGGCGCCTGTCGTCCGGATCAATGGAGAGAAAACGGAGGAGGTTCTCCGGGCGAAGGCGTCAGACCGTAAGTGCCCACGGAGCCGGACTATCACCAGGGGAATGAGAGACATGACCAACAGACGCGATTTTCTCAAGAATGCCGGTCTGGCGACGGCCGCCGCCGCCGGTGCCACCACGCTTGCCGCTCCCGCGGTGCACGGCCAGTCGCCGATCAAATGGCGCCTTCAGACCTATGCGGGCCCGGCTCTGGCCGAACACGTGATCAAGCCCTCTATCGATGCCTTCAACAAGGTCGCCAACGGCGAGATGGAGATCGAGCTTTATACCGCCGACCAGCTGGTGCCGACGAGCGAGCTTTTCCGCGCCATGCAGAACGGCACCATCGACGCCGTGCAGTCGGATGACGATTCCATCGCCGCTCCCGTCGATGTGTCGGTTTTTGGTGGCTACTTCCCGTTTGCCACCCGCTACTCGCTGGACGTGCCGGTGCTGTTCAACCAGTGGGGCCTGAAGGAAATCTGGGAAGAGGCTTACGCGGAAGTGGAGGGCGTGAAGTGGCTCTCCGCCGGGTCGTGGGATCCGTGCCACTTCAACACCAAGGATCCGATCCGTTCGCTTGAGGATCTCAAGGGCAAGCGCGTCTTTACCTTCCCCACCGCGGGCCGCTTCCTGTCGCGCTTCGGCGTCGTGCCCGTCACGTTGCCGTGGGAAGACGTGGAAGTCGCGGTGCAGACCGGCGAGCTTGACGGCATCGCATGGTCGGGCATCACCGAGGATTACACGGTGGGTTGGGCCGACGTGACGCCCTACTTCCTCACCAACAACATCTCCGGTGCGTGGATCGGTTCCTACTTTGCCAATTCCGAGCGCTGGGAAGCCCTGCCGGAGCATCTCAAGACGCTGTTCAACCTGTGCATGGACAGCTCTCACTACTACCGCCAGCACTGGTACTGGGGCGGCGAGGCGAAGCTGCGCGTGGAGGGCACCAAGATGCAGCTCACCACCATTCCCGATGCCGAATGGCAGACGGTGGAAAACGAGGCCCACAAGTTCTGGGACGAGATCGCACAGACCAGCGACCGCACGGCCCGGGTCGTGGAGATCTTCCGCACCTATTCGGCAGCGATGAAGAAGGCCGGTCCTCCGTATCGCTACAGCTGATCGGGTCTGGTCAAAAGCCCGGCTCAGTCACCTCTCCCGGGGGGAGAGGTCGGAGCGAAGCTCCGGGTGAGGGGGTGGAGTTCTCGGGGGTACGGAGAGATCGCATCCCCTCACCCCAACCCTCTCCCCACGGGAGAGGGGGCGGCTACGGAGAGGTTTGCGAGTGGGGGCGGATGAAGGTGCTTCTTCCTAACCCACCAAACCGGGCTGGAGAAAACGAAGACAAGTGCGGCCCACACCCATCACCTCTCCCGGTGGGAGAGGTCGGAGCGAAGCTCCGGGTGAGGGGATCAGGCCTCACGTGGGTACGGAGAGATCGCATCCCCTCACCCCAACCCTCTCCCCACGGGAGAGGGGGGGGATACGGAGAGGTTTGCGACTGGGGATGGATGAAGGTGCTTCTTCCTATCCCACCAAACCGGGCTGGAGAAAACGAAGACAAGCGCGGCACACACCCATCACCTCTCCCATGGGGAGAGGTCGGACCGCAGGTCCGGGTGAGGGGATCAGATCTCTCGTGGATACGGAGATATCTGGTCCTGCGCGCTGATCAACGACAGGACGGCGGGGGAACATCCCCTCCGCCGCTCCCATCACAGGAACACACGGGCCACTGTGCGCCGTAACAGAAGACGGTCTCCCATGACAGGCAATCTCTCTTTCGACGAACTCACGGCATTGGTAGACGCAGACGAGATCGATACCGTTCTGGTGTGTCTGGTCGACATGCAGGGCCGCCTGATCGGCAAGCGTTTCCACGCCCGCTTCTTCGTTGATGGTGGGTATGAGGAAACCCACGGCTGCGACTACCTGCTCGCCAATGACATCGACATGGAGCCGGTGCCGGGCTATGCGGCGACCAACTGGGCGACCGGCTACGGCGATTTCGTGATGAAGCCGGACATGAGCACTCTGCGGCGTGTGCCGTGGCTGGAAGGCACCGCGCTGGTTCTGTGCGATGTGCTCGATCACCACCATCACGAGCCGCTGCCTCATTCCCCGCGCGCGATCCTGAAATCGCAGATCGACCGGCTGGAAAAGCTCGGCTATCGCGCTTTCTTCGCCTCCGAGCTTGAGTTCTATCTCTTTGATGAGAGCTATGAGAGCGCGCGCGTGAAGCGTTATGGCGATCTGGACACCGCGGGACGCTATATCGAGGATTACCACATCTTCCAGACCTCCAAGGAAGAGGGCGTCATGCGCGCCATCCGCAACGGGCTTCAGGGCGCAGGCATTCCGGTTGAGAACTCCAAGGGCGAATGGGGCCCCGGTCAGGAGGAAATCAACGTCCGCTACACCGATGCGCTGGAAATGGCCGACCGGCACGTGATCATCAAGAACGGCATCAAGGAGATCGCGCATCTGGCGGGCAAGGCGGTCACCTTCATGGCGAAATGGGACTACGACCTTGCCGGAAGCTCTGCCCATGTTCATGCCTCGCTGTGGGACGAGGCGGGCCGCACGCCGCTCTTTCGCGATGAGAACGACCAGTATGGCATGTCGTCCCTGATGAAGAGCTTCATGGCGGGCCAGCTGAAATATGCTGCCGACATGACGGTGTTTCTGGCCCCCTACATCAATTCCTACAAGCGCTTCCAGTCAGGCACCTTTGCCCCGACCAAGCTTGTGTGGAGCCGAGACAACCGCACCGCGGGCTTCCGGCTCTGCGGGGAGGGCACCAAGGCCATCCGCACCGAATGTCGGATCGGCGGCGCGGACCTGAACCCCTATCTCGCCTTCGCAGCCCTTCTCGCCACCGGCCTTGCGGGCATCGAGGAAGGTCTGGACCTCGGCGCGCCTCACGTGGGCGATGCCTATGTGGGCGAGGATCTTCGCGAGATTCCAAAGACCTTGCGCGAGGCGACCGCCGCGCTCGATGGGTCGGCCCTCATGCGCAAGGCCTTCGGCGACGCCATGGTCGATCACTATGTCCACACCGCGAAGTGGGAGCAGATGGAATATGACCGCCGCGTCACCGATTGGGAGTTGAAGCGCGGCTTCGAGCGGTATTGAGTGGGGATCTGACGATGGGGGAGGCGGCAGGGAGTTCGTGCCGTCTGGCCCATCCTTCGAGACGGCCCTTCGGGCCTCCTCAGGATGACGCTGAGTGTGTTGCTGGCCTTTGAGGAACCAACTCCACCCGCCAACGTCATCCTGAGGAGACCGCGCAAGCGGTCGTCTCGAAGGATGGGCCGCTCGGGGAAGTCCGCCCCCTCCTTTCGAACTGCAAATGACGATTACCGGCGCAAAGCCGATCAACTCTGGAACCTGACATGTCGGAAACCGTGAAACTCGTCTCTCCCGTCGATGGCTCGATCTATATTGAGCGCCCCCTGGCCACGACCGGCGAGATCGCCGGCGCGATCGCCGCCGGAAAGGCGGCGCAGGCCGATTGGGCGCATGTCTCCATCGCTGAGCGCGGCAAGCTGTGCCTGGCAGCCCTTGAGGCGCTTCTGGCCATGGGCGAGGAAATCGTGCCCGAGCTTGCCTGGCAGATGGGCCGTCCGGTGCGTTACGGCGGCGAAATGGGCGGCGTGGAAGAGCGCGCGCGCTACATGGTCGAACTTGCCGAGACCGCGCTGAAGGACGTCGTGCCCGCGCCGAAAACCGGGTTCACCCGCTATGTGAAGCGCGTGCCTGTGGGCCTCGTCCTCGTCATTGCGCCCTGGAACTATCCCTTCCTGACGGCCATCAATACCATCATCCCGGCGCTGATGGCGGGCAATGCGGTGATCCTGAAACACGCCGCCCAGACCCTGCTGGTCGGTGAACGCTTCCAGAAGGCGTTCGACGCGGCGGGCCTGCCCAAGGGCCTCTTCCAGAACATCGTTCTCTCGCATGGCCAGACGGAGGCTTTGCTTGGCTCCGGCGATATCGACCACATCAACTTCACCGGCTCGGTCGCCGGTGGCCGCGCCATCGAGCGCGCGGCGGCAGGCACCTTC
The DNA here is from genome assembly GCF_963674635.1 of Breoghania sp. NCBI lineage: Bacteria > Pseudomonadati > Pseudomonadota > Alphaproteobacteria > Hyphomicrobiales > Stappiaceae > Breoghania > Breoghania sp. The sequence goes on along the minus strand of NZ_OY771475.1, from coordinate 2,116,723 downwards.
GCCACCATGGGGCTTGAGCTTGGCGGCAAGGACCCGGCCCTGGTCCGCGCCGATGCCGATCTCGACTACGCCATCGCCAATCTCGTGGACGGCGCTTTCTTCAATTCCGGCCAGTGCTGCTGCGGCATCGAGCGGATCTATGTCCATGAAAGCGTCTATGACCGCTTCGTCGACGGTTTCGTGGAGCTGACCAACCAGTATGTGCTGGGCAACCCGCTGGAGGAGGCGACGACGCTCGGGCCCATGGCGCAGGCGCGCTTTGCCGACTGGGTGCGCGAACAGACCGGCGAGGCCCTTCGCAAGGGCGCCAAGGCGATGATCGACACCTCGAAATATGATCTCGACAAGCCCGGCTCGCCCTATATCGCGCCGCAGGTGCTCACCCATGTCGATCACCAGATGTCGGTGATGCGCGAGGAGAGCTTCGGACCCGTCGTCGGCATCATGAAGGTGCATGGCGACGAGGATGCGCTGCCCTTGATGAATGACAGCCCCTATGGGCTGACGGCCTCCATCTGGACCTCGGATGCGGAGGCTGCTGCCGCCATCGGTGACCGGGTGGAAACCGGGACGGTCTTCATGAACCGCTGCGATTATGTCGATCCGGGGTTGGTGTGGACCGGCGTCAAGGACACCGGCAAGGGCGGGGCGCTGTCCTCCATCGGCTACGAGCATCTGACGCGGCCGAAATCCTACCACCTGAAAACGGTGCTCTGATCGCGGCGCGCCGCAAGCACGATCCGAAGCGCGGTCCGCCACGGCGGGCCGCGTCTTCCCTCCTGTCACAGCCTCCTCTTTGTGTCACAGCCATGGGTCCATCATGACGACATCGCCCACTGCAAACTGGTCCTACCCCACCTCCATCCGTTTCGGCGCAGGCCGCATCAGCGAGCTTGCCCGCGCGGCGAAATCTGCGGGCTTTTCGCGCCCGCTCTTTGTCACCGATCCCGGCCTTGCCGGTCTGCCGATCACAGCCGCCGCGATGGATGTGCTGAAGAGGGAAGGCATGGAGGCGCAGCTTTTCTCAGATGTGCAACCCAACCCCGTTTCCGCCAATGTCGCGGCGGGCGTAGAAGCCTACAAGGCGGGCGGGCATGACGGCGTGATCGCCTTTGGCGGTGGGTCTGCACTCGATGCGGGCAAGTGCATCGCCTTCATGACGGGCCAGACCCGCCCGATCTGGGATTTCGAGGATGTGGGCGACTGGTGGAAACGCGCCGATCCAGACGGCATCGCCCCCATCGTTGCCGTGCCGACGACAGCGGGCACCGGTTCCGAAGTGGGGCGCGCGGGTGTGATCTCCAACGAGGAGACCCACACCAAGAAGGTCATCTTCCACCCGCTCATGCTGCCCAAGGTTGTGATCTGCGATCCGGAGCTCACTGTTGGCATGCCGCCGGCCATTACAGCGGGCACCGGCATGGATGCGCTCGCCCACTGCCTTGAGGCCTATTGTGCGCCCTCCTATCACCCGATGTCGGAAGGCATCGCTTTGGAAGGCATGCGCCTGGTCAAGGAAGCCCTGCCGCGCGCCTATGCGGACGGAACCGATATCGAAGCCCGCGCGCACATGATGTCGGCGGCTGCCATGGGCGCCACCGCCTTCCAGAAGGGGCTGGGCGCCATCCATTCGCTCTCCCACCCCGTCGGCGCGATCTACAACACCCATCACGGCCTGACCAATGCGGTCTTCATGCCCTATGTGTTGATGCAGAACCGGGCGGCCATCGAGGCGAAGATGGGGCGTTTGTCGGCGTTCCTCGAATTGCCCAAGCCCGGCTTCGATGGTTTCCTTGACTGGGTCATGGAAATGCGCAGCAATCTCGCCATCCCCCACACGCTCGCCGAACTCGGCCTCAACAGCGACAAGGCGGATCTGATTGCGGAAATGGCTGTCGTCGATCCGACCGCGGGCGGCAACCCGGTGGAACTGACCGTCGAAGGCGCGCGCGCCATCTTCGATGCGGCGATGTCCGGGACGCTTTGATCCGTTAGCGGCGAGAAAAAATGGCAGGGGCGCGCGCATTGTGATGTGCGCTCCCGAGCCGGTCTTGCAAGTCCGGGAGCTGTGTGCCGGTCGAATTGCGTTGGCTCCGGCACCATCCTTGTCACATGCCCGTCAGACTTTTCCGGTAATGACTTCCCTGGATCAAGAAAATGCACGTATAGGTTGTATTTTCGTGGGTAACATACTGCGCCATTCCATCTGAATAGATTTCTGGATCAAATACTTGAGCTGCTTAATTTTTGAATCTTGCTCGAAATAGGCAAAAATAGTTACAACCATATATAGAAATATCGATTGGCCCGTGTTAGCTTCGTATTCGTCGGTAGGCAGTGGTTTCAATGTCTGTCCGGAGGGCAATCCCGGAAATAGCTCATAAAAATAGTGGGTTTAGGGGTTGTCTGGCAGAAATATATTTTAATGAATAAGTGCAAGTATAGTGTCGGGATCATGTATATTGTGAAAAATATATTATTATTTACAGTTCTTCCGTGAGTATGAATCGTTTTAAATCCCGGCATTTCGTCGCCGGTTCTCGCTCCCATTAGAGCCGGTTTACGGAAAACGTGGCCCTTTGCTTGGTATTCCCGAGAAGGCTTGGGGCTCAATTCCTCCATGTTCGTTCCCCCACTTTCGGGGCGGGCCGCATTTTTGAAAGCTGCGGTCCGTTCCGGCCTTTTCACCATCGCAGGGGCGAACGGCCTTCCCCAAATTGACCTGCCCGCCGGGGGCTGATATCGGCATGTCCCCATGCCCGACCAGCGTCCCTTCACATACGACCCGCCCGCGGGGCCTTTGACGATCCTGCACGAGGATGCCGACATCCTCGTAGCAGCGAAACCGTCCGGGCTGCTGTCCGTGCCGGGCAAGGCGGCGGATCACGCCGATTGCATGATCTCCCGGCTGAATGGGCTTTACCCCGAAGCCACATTGGTCCACCGGCTCGATTGCCCGACCTCCGGCGTCATGGTTTTTGCGCGAAATCGCGCCAGCCACCGTCATCTTGGTCTTCAGTTCGAACGCCGCAAACTCTCCAAGACCTATGTCGCCCGTGTCTGGGGCGAGGTGATGGAGGACGAGGGGGTGATCGACAAGCCCATGCGCTGCGACTGGCCGAACCGACCGCGTCAGATGATCGATTTCGAGCTGGGTCGCCCGGCGCTCACCCGCTGGAAGGTGGAGGCGCGCGAGGATGGCGTGACCCGTGTTCGCCTGTTCCCCGAAACGGGCCGCTCGCATCAGCTGCGCGTTCACATGGCCGATCTGGGGCACGCCATTCTGGGCGACGCCATTTATGCCGACGACGCGGCCTTCGCAGCAGCGCCACGCCTCCAGCTCCACGCCGAAACCCTGACCTTGCGCCACCCGCAAGGCGGGGCGGAAATGACCTTCCGGGACCCCTGTCCCTTCTGAGCGAACCGCTTGCCCGTCTGGGCCGAGCGTCAACTTCTTCCCGGTGACAACCATCGCGCGCTTGACGTTGCGGCGCGGCAATGCTCAACCCTTTTGACTACACGCTCAGGGAGAGGGCGTTAAAGGGGAGGGCGCTCATGGCGCGGGAGACGTACGACTATATTGTTGTGGGATCCGGCTCTGCCGGATCGGTGCTGGCCAACCGCCTGTCGGCGGATCCATCAAACCGGGTGCTCGTGCTGGAAGCGGGCGGCAAGGACAACTGGATCTGGTTCCACATTCCCGTTGGCTATCTATTCGCCATTGGCAATCCGCGGTCCGACTGGTGTTTCAAGACCCGCGCCGAGCCCGGCCTCAACGGGCGGTCCCTCATCTATCCGCGCGGCAAGGTCATTGGCGGGTCGTCGGCCATCAACGCCATGATCTATATTCGCGGTCAGGCGGGTGATTATGACCATTGGCGTCAGCTCGGCCTCAATGGCTGGGGCTGGGAGGATGTTCTTCCCATCTTCAAGGCTCACGAGGATCATTTCCTCGGATCGAGCGACATTCACGGCTCTGGCGGCGAATGGCGTGTGGAAGCCCCGCGCGTGCGCTGGGACATTCTCGACCGTTACCGCGATGCGGCGATCGAATGCGGTGTGCCGGACATTGCCGACTTTAACAGCGGCGACAATGAAGGGGCGTCCTATTTCCAGGTCAACCAGCGCCGCGGTGTGCGCTGGTCTGCGGCTCGCGGCTTCCTGAAGCCCGTCCTGAACCGCCCGAACCTCACCCTTGAAACGGGTTGCTCGGTCGACAAGCTGACGTTTGAGGGCAATCGCGTCACCGGTGTGGAGTGGATACAGGACGGAGTGCGCCGGTCTGCCACCGCGAAGCGTGAGGTGGTGCTTTCTTCCGGTTCCATCGGCTCGGTGCAGATCCTCCAGCGTTCCGGCATCGGTGATGGCGCGCATCTCTCCTCGCTTGGCATTCCGGTGGTGGCCGACAGGAAGGGCGTCGGCGCGAACCTTCAGGATCACCTCCAGCTTCGCATGATCTACAAGGTCTCCGGGGTGCGTACGCTCAACGAGACCTATCACAACCTCTTCCGACGGGCGTGGATGGGGGTCGAATATGCGGTGAACCGCTCCGGTCCGCTCACCATGGCGCCCTCGCAGCTCGGCATCTTCACCCGCTCCGGCGACGATGTGGACCGCGCCGACCTGCAATTCCACGTTCAGCCGCTCTCGCTCGACAAGTTCGGCGAACCGCTGCACAGGTTCCCCGCTTTCACCACCAGCGTGTGCAATCTGCGCCCCGAAAGCCGGGGCCATATCCGCATCACGACGCCGGAGCTGGATGCTGCCCCGGAAATCGCGCCCAACTACCTTTCTCACGAGCGCGACCGCGAGGTTGCTGCGCGCTCGCTTCGCATCGCGCGCAAAATCACCGCCGCTCCGGCGCTTTCTGCCTTCAATCCGCAGGAATATCTGCCCGGTCCATCGGTCGGGGAAGACGATGCCTCTCTGGCCAAGGCCGCAGGCGATATCGGCACGACCATCTTTCACCCTGTCGGCACCGCGAAGATGGGGCTCGCCTCCGATCCGGGCGCGGTCGTCGATGAACGGCTGCGCGTTTTCGGCGTGGAGGGCCTTCGTGTGGCGGATGCCTCCATCATGCCCACCATCACCTCCGGCAACACCAACTCGCCCACCATCATGATCGCCGACAAGGCGTCGAAAATGATCCTTGAAGACAATCGCGGCTGACACCGGCGTCACCGCTCTGAACGACTTTGAACAAAAGACAAGAAACGGGAATCCGCATGTCCAACGAGAAAAACACGGACACTGTTCACGTCGCCCACCGCACCGCCGCCACGGGCGAAATCGCGGTGCTCACCATCGACTTTCCGCCCGTCAACGCCGGCTCCACCGCCATGCGCACGGCCCTCATGGGGGCTCTGGAAGGCCTGGAGCCTGCGCGTCTTGCCGGTGTGATCCTGACCGGTGCGGGGGGCAATTTCGTCGGCGGGGCTGATATCCGGGAGTTCGACGCGCCCGCCGTTCCTCCGCATCTGCCGGACATCATCGCGAAGATCGAGGCATTGCCCGTTCCGGTGGTCGCCGCCATGGAAGGCGCAGCGCTTGGCGGCGGCTATGAACTGGCTTTGGGCTGCGATGCCCGCGTCGCCGGTCCGCGCGCTGTCGTGGGCCTGCCGGAAACCACCCTCGGCCTCATTCCCGGGTCCGGCGGCGGTGTGCGTGTCTCGCGTCTTGTGGGGGAGGTTCGCGCCATCGAACTGGTCACCTCCGGTCACCGGGTCAAATCGGCGGAGGCGCTGGAACTCGGCATGATCGACGCGATCGCCGAGGGTGACGTGGTGGAGGCCGCGATTGCCCATCTTGAGAAGATGGACGGTCAAAAGCGCATCCTGCGCGAACTGCCCGCCCTCCCGGGCGAGCGGCAGGCGGTGGAGGCCGCCAAGGCGGCTGCCCTCAAGAAGGGGCGCGGTTCGCTTGCTGTTGCCGAAGCCATCGAGGCGGTTCGTCAGGCGCAGACCCTGCCGGTAGGTGAGGCGCTGGCCGCCGAACGCGAAACGAGCCTGCGCATTCGCCGCGGCCCGCAATCGCGCGCCTTGCGTCACCTCTTCTTCGCAGAACGCGCGGCAACCAAAATGCCCGAAGGTGTTGAACCGGGCAGGGTGGAAACCGTCGGCATTGTTGGCGGCGGGCGCATGGGGCAGGGCATTGCGCTTGCCTTCGCGCAGGCGGGGCTCTCCGTGCGCATCGCCGAGCGCGACGCCACCTTCCTGGCCACCGCCATGAAGGCGCTGGAAACGGCTGCGCAGGATCTGGCCGCGCGCGGGCGCATTGCTTCCGCTGCGGCCCTCATGGAGCGCCTGCTTCCCGCAGAGCTTGAGGCCATGGCCGATTGCGATCTCGTGGTGGAGGCGATCATCGAGGACATGGAGGCCAAGAAGGCGCTCTTCGGCCAACTCGATCAGATCCTGCGCGACGATGCGATCCTCGCGACCAACACCTCCTATCTCGACATCGACGAGATCGCGGCGGCGACGAAGCTGCCGGGCCGCGTGGCGGGGCTGCATTTCTTCAACCCGGCCAATGTCATGCGGCTGGTGGAAGTGATTGACGCGGAGGCGACGACTGGCAAAGTGCTGGCCACACTGGTCGCGCTGGCCAAACGCATCCGCAAGCTGCCGGTGGTCGCCAAGGTCGGCGAGGGCTTTATCGGCAACCGGGTCTTTGCCGCCTATCGCCAGCAGGCGGAGTTCCTGATCGAGGAAGGCGCGCTTCCCTGGGAGATCGATGCGGCCATCGAAGACTTCGGTTTCGCGATGGGCTTCTTCAAGGTCTACGATCTGGCCGGTCTCGACATCGCCTGGGCCCGCCGCAAGCGCCTTGCGCCCACCCGCGATCCCAAGGCCCGCTATGTCGAGATCCCGGACGTGTTGTGCGAGATGGAGCGCTTCGGCCGCAAGACCGGAAGCGGCTGGTACGACTATGCCTCCGGCAAGCCGGTGCCCGACCCGAAGACGGAAGAGGTGATCGCGAAGGAGATGGCCCGCAAGGGCATCGAGCCGCGCACATTCACCGCGGATGAGATCATCTCCCGCATCATGGCGGCCATCGTCAACGAGGCAGCGCTGTTGTTGGGCGAGGGGATCGCCGCGCGCGCCTCCGATGTCGATATCGTGCTGGTCAATGGCTACGGCTTTCCGAAACTCAAGGGCGGCCCGCTGCATTGGGCGGCAGCCCAACCGCGCGAGGCGTTCCTTGAAAGCGTTGCCGCCATGGCGGATGCTTCAGGCCACGGCATCGAGCCTGCCGCCAATCTGGAGGCGGTGCTGAAAGAGGCGGAAGACCTGTAGCGATGCGCCCTTCTCTCCCGTCCGCTGCTAAGGGACGGGAGAGGGCGGCTTGTCTGGGAGGGGGAAGACACGATGTTGGGGAATGACCGGCGCGCGCGAAAGCCCGCGCGCATGTTCGCGAGTGCATGTCGGAAGGGGCGGACATGAGCCCGCGCCCGAAACCCTCCGCGCGCGCCGCCTATCGCGCCTTTCGAACCATCCAGACCCGCTGGATGGACAACGACATTTACGGCCACATGAACAACGTGGTCCATTATTCGCTTTTCGACACGGCGGTGAACGGCTGGCTGATCGAGCAGGGTGTGCTCGATATTCACGGCGGCGCGCGCGTCGGGCTGGTGGTGGAAACCGGCTGCCGTTATTTCGCGGAAATGGCCTTTCCCGACGTGATCACCGCGGGCATCCGGGTTGCGCATATGGGCACCTCCTCGGTGCGCTACGAGGTCGGGCTCTTTCGCAATGACGAGGATACAGCCAGCGCGGAAGGCTTTTTCATCCATGTCTATGTGGAGCGTTCAAGCCGAAAGCCGCTGCCGCTGGATCCCGGTTTGAGGGGCGCTCTGGAAGAGATTTTGGTGCTCACCTAAGGGCTGAGCGGCTGTGAGGTTTTGACGCAAGAGCGATGGAATGTCTCAGGCCCGGCGCAGGTCCATCGTGGGAGCACAGCCCGTTGATGACAACTTTTTGGTGAAAACGCGGTTGAACTACAAAGGGCTTTGGGCGTTTAACTGAAGTCGGTCGCGGGCTGGCCGGGGCGTATCCGGGCGGCACCGCGCATCATTCGCGTCGTGAGTTTTGCCGCAATGAACAGCCTGTCATTCTTCGAGATCTGCTCGGGAGTGTGCTCTTGAGCCGCCCGTGCGAAAGCGCGGGGGGGGTGCGAAGGCACACCCGCATGCGCGCCTGTGCGCTCGTGCTGGCGGCAACGGGGCTGTTGCTGCTTGGCGGATGCGGCCGGGAAGACAGCGCGGTGAGCAAGGAGCCCGCCCAGCGCGTCGAAACCGTCACCGTGGAAATGGAGCCCTACCGCAAGCTTTTCACCCTCACCGGCGAGATCGAAGCGCGCAACGAAGTGGCATTGTCTTTCGAGGTCGGCGGTCGCGTTCTGGACGTTCGTGTGGATGTGGGCGCGCATGTGGAAAAGGGACAGGTGCTCGCGCGCGTCGATCCGACCGAGCAGGAGGCCGACGTGGTCGCGGCCGAGGCGTCCGTGTCTGCCGCAGAAGCGCAACTGAATACCGCCAGGGCCGCCTTTGAGCGGCAGAAATCGCTTCTGGCGCGAGGGTTCACAACCCGCAGCGACTATGACGAGGCCGAACGCGTTCTGAAAACTGCGCAAGGCTCGCTCGATGCCGCGCAAGCGCAGGTCTCCTCCGCGCAGAGCGATCTCTCCGATACGACCCTTCGCGCCGAGGCGGCCGGTGTCATCACCAAGCGCAATGTCGATCCCGGTCAGGTCGTCGGTGCCGCGCAAAGCGTCTTCACACTGGCCCCGGACGGCGAGCGGGACGCCGTTTTCCTTGTTCAGGAACAGCTGCTGACACGCAAACCGCCACAAGACATCACGATCGAGCTCGTCTCCGACCCTCAGGTTTCGGTCGCTGGCTATCTGCGCGAAGTGTCGCCTCTCATCAGCGCGACCACCGGCACCGTGCTGATCAAGGTCGGGCTTGAGAACGCACCGCCCGCCATGCAGCTCGGCGCGGCCGTTTCCGGCACAATCACGGAAGAACTCGCCGCCTCGGTCGCCCGTCTGCCCTGGCAGGCGCTGGTGGCGTCCGAAGGCAAGCCGTCAGTCTGGGTGGTCGACGAGAAGGACATGACCGTCTCGCTGCGCGCGATCGAGATCGAGCGTTACGATTCCAGCACCATCCTCGTGCAGAGCGGCCTTGCCGTCGGCGAGCGCGTCGTCACCCGTGGCTCGCAGCTTCTGCGACCGGGCGAGACGGTGGCCGATGTGCCCCGTGACGCGGATCGAGACAACGATGCTGCGGAGGCAGGGCAATGAACGGAACGCGGGTGTCCTGGCTGAAACCGTTTTGCCTCCCATCCCTTGTGCCGCTGGTCCTGTGCGCCGGTCTGCTGGCGGCCTGCGGACAGGACGAGGAAACGACGGCGAACGATGCCGGCCCGCGTCCCGTCCTGACCGAAACCGCCCGACGCGCCGCTGAGCGCGTGGACGGGTTTTCCGGTGTCATCAAGGCCCGTTTCGAAACGCGGCTGGCTTTCCGCTCGCTCGGGCGCATCGTTGCGCTTCCGGTGGATGTGGGCGATCAGGTCAAGGCCGGGCAGACGCTCGCCCGCATCGATGCGCAGACCTATGAGGCCGCCGTGCGTCAGGCGGAGGCGCAGGCGTCCTCCGCCCGCGCGCGCGCCGAAAACGCTTCAGCAAGCCTCAGGCGCGCCCGCGCGCTGTTCAAGAAGAACACCATATCCTCCGCCAATCTCGATGTCGCCGAACAGGCAAACAGCGCCGCCTCCGCCGGGTTGACGGAGGCGCTGGCGACACTCGCCAAGGCGCGCAATGCGCTGGCCTATGCCACGCTCGCCGCGCCCTTTGCCGGTGTCGTCACCGAGCGTCCGGCGGAAAACGGTCAGGTGGTGGCCGCGGGCGAACCTGTGCTGACACTGGCGCGCAGCGATATCCGCGAGGCGGTTGTCGATATTCCCGGCGAACTTGTCGGCGGCTTGTCCATCGGCTCGCCCTTCACCGTCCGCCTGCAGATCGATCCCCGCATCGTGGCGCAAGGCGAGGTGCGCGAAATCGCACCGCAATCCGATGCCCTCACCCGGACCAACCGGGTGCGCATTCTGCTGAAATCCCCGCCCGACGCCTTCCGGCTGGGCGCGCTCATCACCGCCAATGCGCAAGGTGGCAAGGCGGATGCGCTGACCGTTCCCGCCGCCGCGATCTTCACCAAGGACGGGGCCTCCTTTGTCTGGGTGGTGGAAGCTGGCAAGGTGGCGCGTCGTGCGGTGACGACAGGAGCGGCTCTCGGCAAACGTCTTGTCATCCGCTCGGGGCTTGAACCGGGGGAGCTTGTCGTCATTGCCGGGGTGCGAAGCCTTGAGGACGGTCAGGCGGTAACGCTCGCCGAAGAGGTGCGCCCATGAAGTCGTTCAACCTTTCCGACTGGGCGTTGCATCACCGCTCGCTTGTCTGGTTCCTGATGATCATCGCGCTGGCGGCGGGCGTATTGTCCTATTTCAGCCTGGGACGCGAGGAAGATCCGCAATTCACGGTGAAGACCATGGTCGTCTCCGCCGCGATGCCGGGTGCCAACGTGCGCGAGATGGCGAGCCAGGTCACCGACCGCATCGAGAAGAAGCTCCAGGAACTCGACAGTCTCGACTACACCCGCTCCATCACCACGCCGGGAAAGAGCGTCGTTTTCGTCAACCTTCTGCCGACCACGCCAACGCGCGACGTGGAGGAGATCTGGCAGAAGGTCCGCAACATGATGGCGGACATACGCCCCACCTTTCCAAGCGAGTTTCGCGGCTTTGCCTTCAACGACGATTTCGGTGACGTCTTCGGTAATGTCTATGCCTTCACCTCCGATGGGCTGACCCATCGCCAGTTGCGCGACTACGTGGAGAACGTGCGCACCCGCATCATCGCGCTGCCCGATGCGGGCAAGGTCGAACTCGTGGGCGAGCAGGACGAGGTGATCTATCTGGAGTTTTCGCTGCGCAAGGTCGCGGCCCTCGGGCTGGATCGCCAGCAGATCCTCCAGACCCTCCAGAGCCAGAACGCCATCGCGCCCTCCGGTGTCATTCATGCGGGCAATGAGCGCATTGTGGTGCGCGTCGATGGTCAATACAGCTCCGAGGAGAGCCTTCGCGCCGTCAACCTGCGCGTCAATGACCGGTTCTTCCGCCTTTCCGACGTCGCCACGATCACGCGCGGCTATGAGGATCCGCCGGAAACGCTTTTCCGCTACAACGGCGAGCCGGCCATCGGTCTCGCCATCGGCATGCGCGCGGGCAGCAACATTCTCGATTTCGGCAAGGAGCTGAAGGCGGAAATGGCGCGGGTGGAAGCGCGCCTGCCGGTTGGCATCTCGATTCACTCGGTCGCCGATCAGTCGACCATCGTCACGCACGCCGTGGGCGGCTTCACACGGGCGCTGGCGGAGGCCGTCGGCATCGTGTTGCTGGTCAGCTTCGTCAGCCTCGGCTTCCGCGCCGGGCTGGTCGTCGCCATGTCCATTCCGCTGGTTCTCGCCATCACCTTTGTCGGCATGGACCTGATGGACATCAACCTGCAGCGGGTCTCACTGGGCGCTCTGATCATCGCGCTCGGCCTGCTGGTGGACGATGCAATGATCGCCATCGAGACGATGGTGTCCCGGCTTGAGGCGGGCGACAGCCGCGAAAAAGCAGCGAGCTTCGCCTGGACCTCCATCGCCTTTCCGATGCTGAGCGGAACGCTGGTGACCGTCGCAGGCTTTCTGCCCATCGGCTTCAACACCTCAATGGCGGGCGAATACACGTTTTCGCTGTTTCAGGTTCTGGCGCTCTCGCTGACCTTGTCCTGGATCGTGGCGGTCCTTTTCGCGCCGCTTCTGGGCGTGGTCTTCCTGCCGCGCCAGATGAAGAAACACGAAGAGACCCCCGGCCGTGTGCGCGCGGCCTTCTCAACCCTTCTGTCCACCGCAATGCGCTGGCGCTTCACCACCATCGCCGTCACCGTGGCGCTTTTCGCGATCTCGGTCTTCGGAATGAGTTTCGTACAGCAGCAGTTCTTCCCCTCCTCCGACAGGCCGGAACTGGTGGTCGATTTCACGCTTCGCCGCAACAGCTCGATCGAGGCCACGCAAAAGGCCATGGACTCGCTGGAGGCGACGCTTGTCGGCGATGAGGATGTGGACCACTGGTCGTCCTATGTGGGCCGATCCGCTGTGCGCTTCATCCTGGCCTACGACATCCAGCCCTCCAATCCGTTCTTCGGCCAGATCGTCATTGTGACCAAGAACCTCGAAGCCCGCGAACGCCTGCGCGCGCGGCTCGATGCCTTTGCGCAGGACAAGCTCTTCGATGCCGATGTCTATGTGAAGACGCTGGAACTGGGCCCGCCCGTCGGGCGTCCTGTCCAGTACCGTATCGGTGGTCCGGATATCGAGACCGTGCGCAGCAAGGCCCGTGAGCTGGCCGCCCTGATGGGCCGCGACGAGCGATTGAGCAAGATCGTCATGGACTGGAACGAACCGGCCCGTGTGCTTCAGGTCCGCATCCTTCAGGACAAGGCCCGCCAGCTCGGCGTCAGTTCGCAGGTTATCGCCACGACGCTGAAACAGATCCTCGATGGCGTCACCGTCACCCAGGTGCGCGACGACATCTACCTCATCGACGTGATCGCGCGCGGTCGCCAGTCGGATCGCGACACCATCTCCGCCATCGAAACCCTGCAATTGACCGGTTCCTCCGGTGTTCCCGTGCCGTTGGCGAGCCTGGTGAGCTATGGTTATGGCTACGAGGACCCGATCCTCTACACCCGCTCCAGAACGCCCACGGTCACCATCAGCGCCGCCATCGTGGGCCATCTCCAGCCGGCCACGATGGTCAAGTCGTTGCAGCCGAAGATCGATGCCTTCGCCGCCGCCCTGCCGGAGGGCTATTCGGTGGAGATCGGCGGTGCGGTGGAATCCAGCGCAGAAAGCCAGGGGCCCATTCTGAAAGTCGTGCCGGTCATGATTCTCGTCATGCTGGCGCTGATCATGTTCCAGATGCACAGTTTCGGTTCGCTGTTCATCGTGCTCAGCGCCGCTCCGCTGGGGCTGGTGGGCGTTGTGGCGGCCTTGGTGCCAAGCGGTGCGCCGCTGGGGTTCGTGGCCATTCTGGGTGTGCTTGCCCTGATCGGCATCCTGATCCGAAATTCCATCATTCTCGTCCATCAGATCGATATCCTGAAGGGGGAGGGGCTCGATCCGTGGATGGCGGTCTTCCGGGCGAGCCAGATGCGCGCACGCCCGATCCTGCTGACCGCCGCGGCGGCGAGCCTTGCCCTGATCCCGATCTCGCGGGAGGTGTTCTGGGGGCCGATGGCCTATGCCATGATGGGGGGCATCATCGCCGGAACGCTGATCACGCTGCTTTTCGTGCCCGCGCTCTACGTGGCCTGCTACCGGCTGCATGAGCCGGATGGGGAGCTGGAAGACGTGTCTCGGGCTTAGTCGCCGCTGCCGCTGCTGCCGCTGCTGCCGCTGCGATATGTGTGCGCAAAAAGACGCGGTGTGACCCAAAAAACGCCGAAATCACGTTGCGTTAGGTGGTTTCTCGGCTTGGTCAACCACCATTTTGCCCGAATCTCAGAGAACAGAACTCATTCCCTGATCTCAGGCAATTGGCCTTTTCCGATGGGAGGCGGAAATGCTTCGTTGCGGATCCGTACGCGTGCGTGCGCCGGGCTCGGGGCAGTTCGGATAGGCAACCGTTGGAAAGAACATGGTCCAGGCAACGCGCATTCTCGTGGTCGACGACGATCAGGAAATCAGCTCCCTGCTTGGGCGCTATCTGACGGAGCAGGGGTTCCGCATCACCTTGGCGGAGAATTGTCGGGAATGCGAAAGAGCGATTGCCGACACCAAACCGGATCTCATTGTTCTCGACGTGATGCTTCCGGACGGATCCGGCCTTGATATCTGCCGCGCCATGCGCAGCCACAGCCCCTCCGTTCCGGTCATCCTGCTCACCGCGCTGAAAGAGGATGTGGACCGCATCATTGGTCTGGAAATCGGCGCCGACGACTATCTTGCCAAGCCGTTCAATCCGCGTGAGCTGACCGCCCGCATCAAGGCGGTCTTGCGCCGGACAAATGCCGACGCCCGCGCCAAGGGCGAGGTTCGCGCCTACCGGGTCTCGGATCTGGTGGTCGAGCCGAGCCTGCGCAAGGTGACGCGCATTTCCGGTGAGGAGGTCGACCTGACAGGGGCGGAATTCGAGTTGCTGCGGGTGTTTCTGGATCGCCCTGGACGGCTGCTCTCTCGCGAACAGTTGCTCGATATCACGCAAGGGCGCGATTGCGAACCGGGGGATCGGTCCATCGATGTGTTGATGAGCCGCCTGCGGCGCAAGCTCTCCAATGGAAACAGGGATTCCATGTTTCGCACCGTGCGCAACGGCGGGTACCAGCTCGTCGTGCAGGTCGTGTGCGAGATGGTTGAATGACCTGCGCGTCCGAGGCCCATGCGACCTTGCCCAAAACCCGCGCCGTGAAAACCCTCGGCTTTCGCATCGCCGTCCTCCTGGTGCTCGCCATCATGGTGGTGGTCGCATTGGCGACGCTGGCCGCGCGGACCGCTTTCCACAAACCGCTGGAGCCGGAGGCCGTCAGACCTGTCGCCCGGCAGATCCATATTCTTGCCACGCTGGCCGACAACGACCCGCAGGCCGCGCTGGAAGCGGGGTTGGATGTCAGAACCGAACCGGCCAGGGGCGAGGTCGATCTCAGGGCGAGCCGGTTCCTTCAAAAGCTCCTCGCCGATACCGGCCGCGCCATGCACGCGACCGTGATCCGCAATCCCGACAGCCCCATTCTGGTCGCGTCTGTGCGCGTGAACCAAAACCACTGGCTGATCTACAGCGCGCTCGATTTCTCGCCCACCAATACCTGGCCCGTCTTTGTCGCCTGGCTTTTTCTGATCGTGGCGGGAAGCGGTGTGATCTCGGTGCTCGCCGCCATCAAGATCACGCGTCCCTTGCGGGTGATCGAGGAAGCGGTGGAATCGGTCGGCCCAAATGGCGAATTCCCGCCTGTTCGCGAAGATGTCGGCGGCAGCGAAGTACGGGCAACGGCACGCGCGTTGAACCGTCTGTCCGCGCGCCTGAAAGCGTCCATGGAAAGCCGCATGCGTCTTGTGGCGGCCGCCGGACACGACCTGCGCACGCCGATGACCCGCATGCGCCTGCGGGCTGAATTCCTGCCCGAGGAGGACCGGGAACGCTGGCTTTCCGATCTTGAGGAACTGGATCAGATCGCCGACAGCGCCATAAGCCTGGTGCGCGAGGAAATCGCGTCGGGTGACGAGGAAAACGTGGCGCTCGCACCGTTTCTTGCGAGCCTTGTGGCCGATGTCGCGGCGGCTGATCTGCCGGTCAAGCTGGGTCCCGTGGCCGATGTCGATGTGCATGTCGGCCCGCTCGCTCTCAGGCGCGCATTGACGAATCTGATCGTCAATTCGGCAACGCATGGGGGCGGTGCGTCGGTCTCACTTGAAAGTGTTGAAGGCCAAGCTGTGATCCGTATTCTGGACGAGGGCCCCGGAATCCCTGAAGAATTGATCCATCAGATCTTCGAGCCCTTTTTCCGTGTCGATCTCGCGCGCCGCAAAACAATTCCCGGCACCGGTCTCGGCATGCTAATAGCACGCGAGATAATTGAGCGTTTCAATGGAACGATCATGATTGCGAACCGCGTCCCGCGCGGCTTGCAACAGACGATAACTTTCCCTGTCGCCGGAGCGGCCCCGCGGCCTGCATCTGGCTCAAGACTTTGAGTGCACCCGATGACCAGATTGACCAATTCCCATGTTGTGGGCCAGTCCTCCTCGTGCCGGTTTCCGGTCAAGTTGGCGGCAAATAGGGGCGTTCGTGGCGCGGGCATTGCCCTGGCGCTGAGCGTGTTGGCCGGTTGCGCGGTCGGTCCGGATTATCGGGCTCCCGACATGCTGTTGCCGACGAAGTGGGCCCATGCGGGCAAGGAGCATTCGCGCGATCTTCCCAAGCTCGAAGCGTGGTGGACGGCGCTTGGCGATCCCATCCTGAACGATCTCGTGGACGAGGCCGTCGCCAGCAATCTCGACGTGGCCGCCGCCAAGGCGCGCATTCGCGAGGCGCGCGCGAGCTATCGTCAGTCCACCGGCGCCCTGTTCCCGAGCCTCAACGGGTCGGCTTCCGGCAAGCGCTCCAAGAGTTCGGCGGGCAGTGCGGATGCGGGGCCGGGTGTGGTCGGCAACCAGTTTGCCTCCGGTTTCGACGCAAGCTGGGAACTTGATATCTTCGGTGCCAACCGCCGGGCGCGCGAGGCGGCACGCTATTCCGCCGATGCGGCAGAGGACGATCTGGAGGATACGCTCGTCACGCTTATCGGCGACGTGGCCACCAACTACATCGAGGCGCGCGGCTATCAGGCGCGCATCGCGCTGGCCAGCCGCACCGCAGCCTCGCAAAACGAAACGGCGGACCTGACCCGCAAGCAGTTCGAGGCGGGCGGCACATCGGGGGTGGATGTTGCCAACGCGACAGGCCAGGCCTCCTCCACCGAAGCCTCGATCCCGACGTTGCGCATCTCCTATGCCGCCGCCGTGCATCGTCTGAGCGTTCTTCTGGGGCGTGAACCCGATGCGGTTGCTTCGCGCATGAAGAAGCCGCGCCGCATTCCCCACCCCAAAGCGCCGCTGCCCGCTGGCATCCCCGCCGACGTCCTCATCGCCCGCCCGGATGTGCGTCTGGCGGAACGTCGTCTTGCCCAGTACACCGCCCGCGTGGGCGCCGCTGAAGCCGCGCGCTACCCGGCCATCAGCCTGACGGGCGCCATCGGCACATCGGCGCGTGAAATCGGCGATCTGGGCCGCAACTCCACCATCAGCTGGTCCTTCGGTCCGAGCCTCAGCGTTCCGATCTTCAATGCCGGCAAGCTGAAGGCTGCCGTCGAAGTCGCCGAGGCGCAGCGGGATCAGTATTTCGTTGCCTATCATGCGGCGGTCCTGACCGCGCTGGAAGACGTGGAAAACGCGCTTGTCTCCATGCGCCAGCAGCGCATCCGCGTGGGCAAGCTGTCGAAGTCGGTCGCCAATTATCGCCGCGCGGTGAAGCTCTCGCGTTCGCTCTACCAGACGGGCTCTTCCAGTTTCCTCGACGTTTTGACCGCGGAACGTTCGCTCTATTCGGCTGAGGATGCCATGATCGCCAGCCAGGTGCAGATCGCCACCGCCTATGTGTCGCTCAACAAGGCGCTTGGCGGCGGCTGGAACGGCACTCTCGATGCGAGCAAGAAGATCGTTGAGGACACCAATACCGGCCCGCATCTGGCCAAGGCCAAATAGGGGCGGCCATCCGCTTGATCCATCAAACACCCGGGCAGTCCCAGCCCGGGTGTTTTTTTATGCGCGCTTGCGGCGGTTCATCCTGCGTTCAACTCCCCATATGCAATATATGCGAAGGGTCGGGACGGGCTCTGATGGTTCCCATCGCGGGGCGTTGTCCTAGTTCCCGTTCGGTTCGGGCCGATCTGCGCGCTTTCCTCCCCGGAAACGGTGCGCAGTCAGCCAAAATCTCCGGGGCGATTCTGCCCCCTTCGTTCAGTTCTTATCGGTTTCAGGCAGTCCAGATGACAAAACGGAAAAATGGCAAGACCGGGCGGCGTCTCCTCGTTGCGCTCTGTCTGCTGTTGATCGCCGGTGGCGCGGGATACTATTTCAGCGACAGGCTCTTTCCCGAAGAAACGCCCGAGATCATGACCGCCGCGGTCACCCGTGGCGACATCGAAACCAGCGTGCTTGCGACCGGGCTCCTGAAGCCGGTCAAGCTGGTCGCCGTCGGTGCCCAGGTCTCCGGCCGGATCACGTCGCTGAAGGTGGATCTGGGGCAGAAAGTGAAGACCGGAGATCTCGTGGCCGAGATCGACAGCATCACCCAGCAATACAAATTGCGCACTGCCGAAGCGACGCTTGCCAATGTCAGTGCCCAGCGGGTGGAAAAGGAGGCGACCCTTGCGCTCGCCCGCAAGACACTCGCCCGCCAGCGCACCATGGCGGCGCAACGCGCCGTCTCGCAGGCGGATCTGGAAAGCGCGGAGGCCGACATGAAGACGGCCGAAGCCCAGATCGCGGCGCTCGACGCGCAGCTTGTGGAGGCGCAGGTTGCGGTGGAGAATGCCCAGGCTGACCTGAATTATACAAAGATCACCGCGCCCATGGACGGCACGGTCTTGTGGATTTCGTCGCAGGAAGGCCAGACTGTCAACGCCTCCCAGGCCGCTCCCACCATCATCATTCTCGGTCAGCTCGACACGATGACCGTGCGCGCGGAAATCTCCGAAGCCGACATCGTGAACGTGAAGGCGGGCCAGCCGGTCTATTTCACCATCCTGGGCGATCCCGGCCGCCGCTATGACGCGACGCTGGAATCCATCGAGCCCGCACCGGAATCGATTACCGGCGACAGCCAGATCACCTCGTCCAGTTCGTCCGCGGCAAGCTCCACCTCCAATGCGATCTATTACAACGGCATCTTCAACGTGCCGAACCCCGATGGTCGCCTGCGCACCTACATGACCGCCGAGGTGCACATCATTCTCGGTGAAGCGCGCGATGCGCTCACCATTCCCTTCTCCGCCCTGCGCAACCGCAACAAGGACGGCAGCTACACCGTGCAGGTCGTGGACGACCAGGGCGGGATCACGCCGCGCCGGATCGAAGTCGGGATCAATGACAAGGTGCGCGCAGAGGTGACCGCCGGGCTGAAAGAGGGCGAGAAGATCGTCGCCGGTCAGCTTGTCCCCGGCGCCAAGGGCGCATTCAGCATGGGCGGTCGTCGCGGCCGGTCGATGGGGCTTTGATCATGGCAGAACCGCTGATCCAGCTCGACAAGCTGCGCCGCGAATTTCCGGCAGGCGAGGGCGTGTTGACGGTCCTGAAGGATGTCGATCTGACCATCGAGGCGGGCGAGTTCGTTGCCATCATCGGTGCGTCCGGGTCAGGCAAGTCGACACTGATGAACATCCTCGGCTGCCTCGACCGGCCATCGGGCGGCAGCTATCGCATTTCCGGGCGCGAAACCGCCGCGCTGGAACCGGATGAACTGGCGGCGCTCAGGCGCGAGCATTTCGGCTTCATCTTTCAGCGCTATCACCTGTTGGGCGAACTGAGCGCTCTTTCCAATGTCGAGATCCCGGCGATCTATGCCGGGCAGGCGGCGGCCGAGCGGGAGGAACGCGCCATGGCGCTTCTCGATCGGCTCGGCATGTCGGAACGTCTGGATCATCGCCCCGGTCAGCTTTCCGGTGGTCAGCAGCAGCGTGTCTCCATCGCGCGCGCCATGATGAACGGTGCCGACGTCATCCTTGCCGATGAACCCACAGGTGCGCTGGATACACATTCCTCCGACGAAGTGCTGCGCATCCTGTCGGAGCTGCATGCCAGCGGCAAGACGGTCATCATCGTCACCCATGATCCGGCGGTCGCCGCTCTGGCCGAACGCACCATCGAGATCAGCGACGGCGTGATCGTCTCCGACCGCCGCCGTGAAGGCAACGGGGTCGGGCAGACTGCGAAAACAGGCAGCCCGTCGCAAGAGCGTCAGGGCCTTCGCATTGTCCCGTCCTGGCAGCGTAGTCTCGACAGGTTTTTCGAAGCCTTCAAGATGGCGCTGCGCTCCATGAGCGCGCACAAGGTGCGCACATTTCTCACCACGCTTGGCGTCATCATCGGCATCGCCTCGGTGGTGAGCGTCGTGGCGCTGGGCAACGGCTCGCGCCAACAGGTGCTTGAGAACATCTCCAGCCTCGGCACCAACACGCTGGAAATCTTCGCCGGTCGAAGTTTCGGCGACGTCCGCTCCGGCAAGTTCACGTCGCTTGTGGTCTCCGATGCGACCGCGCTTTCCCGCCAGTCTTATGTGGCCGCGGTCACCCCCACGGTGTCCACGTCGGACACCGTGCGCTTCATGTCGACCACGGCCAACGCCCAGATCAATGGTGTTGGCGCGCAGTATTTCGACGCCAGGGCCACGAAGCTCTCTGAAGGCCGCTTCTTCGATGCGGACAGCGTCCTTTCCATGTCGCAGGAAGTCGTGATCGACGAGAACACGCGCAAGGCGTTGTTTGACGATTTCGACGGCAGTCCGGTCGGGCAGGTGCTCCTTGTCGGGGATATCTTCTGCCGTGTTGTCGGTGTCGTAAAGCAGCAGCAGGGTGGGTTCGGGCCTTCCAACAGGCTTTCGCTCTATCTGCCCTACACCACCGTCCAATCGCGCCTTCTTGGCAATCAGACCCTGCGCTCCATTACCGTGCGTGTGGCGGCGGATACCGAGATGGATCTGGCGGAACAGCTCGTCACGGCATTCCTGACCCTTCGCCACGGCAGCAAGGACTTCTTCATCGTCAACACCGACGACATCCGCGAGACCATAACCAGCACGACGGAGACCCTGACCGTATTGATTGCGGCGATTGCGGTCATCTCGCTGGTCGTCGGCGGCATCGGGGTGATGAACATCATGCTGGTCTCGGTGTCGGAGCGCGTCAGCGAGATCGGCGTGCGCATGGCGGTGGGGGCAAGGCGCTCCGACATCCTCCAGCAGTTTCTGATCGAGGCGGTGCTGGTGTGCCTGATCGGCGGCGTTCTGGGTATTGCCACCTCGCTGGGCTTCGGGGTGCTCTTCTCTCAGCTTGAAACGAGCTTTCAGCTTATCTATTCCGGCACCTCGATCGCGGCCGCGTTTCTCTCCTCAAGCTTGATCGGCATCGTGTTCGGCTATCTGCCGGCTCGCAATGCCTCAAGGCTCGATCCGGTCGTCGCGCTCATGCGCGACTAGACAGCAAGACCATCCGGGCCGGGCTTCGTCCGTCCCGGGTCGCCTCCCGCCATATTCGGGCGCGGGGCCTGAGAGGCGGGCGCCGCGGAGGCGGGTCGCGGGTCTTTGACGAAAGTCCGTCTTTTCATCTCGCGTCCGCAAACCATATAGCCAGGCACGCAAGGCGCGGTGCAAGATGCGGCTTGCGGGACGCGGAGCGTCGAAGAGGCAGGCATGATGCGGACAGTTTATCTGGTGGCCGGACTTGGGTTCGTGGGGCTGGGCTTTGTCGGCCTGTTCCTGCCCGTGCTGCCGACCACGCCGTTTCTCATTTTGGCCGTCGGCTGCTTTTCGCGCTCGTCCGAACGGCTTGAAACCTGGTTGCTCGATCACCCGACGTTCGGCCCGACGCTGCGCGGCTGGCGCGAACACGGCGCGATCCCGGTGCGCGCCAAGCTTGCCGCGCTGGCGGGGATGGCCGTTGGCTTCACGCTGTTTCTGCTTGGCTCACAGCCCGGACCTTTGGCAATCGCCGCCGTCGCGTTGCTGATGGCGAGCGGGCTTGCCTATGTCTTCACACGGCCCTCCCACTAGGGGGGGAGGGCGCATGTCAGGGCCTGCTGCCTGAGGCCGACGCGGCCGCCGAATGTTTGCGGATACGCGCTTCTTCCAGCAGATCCGTCAGTCGCTCAACGATCTCGGGTGTGTCGGTCCGCGATTTGACGATCGCCAGATCAACGCGCGGATCGGCGACGGGTTCGTCGATGGCGGTGACCACGGCGACGATCGGATCTGCGCCGGGCGGCAAGGCGTCCAGCAGAGACAGGCCGTCTTCGCCGGGAAGGTAACGGTCCAGGATCAGCAGGTCGAAATCATTGAACGCCAGATATTCATGTGCCTCGCTCAGATCGCGCGCAGGTTGGACATAGGCAATATCCTTGAGCGTTTCGCCCAGCATGGCCGTGAAATCCGCGTCGTCTTCCAGGTGCAGCGCCAGTCGCCGCGTGTCGCCTGCGGGCAGAACAATCCTGGACGGCGTTTTGAGCGCCGTGATGAGCGGGAGCACGACGCGGAATGTCGTGCCCATGCCCAGTTCGCTGACAAAGTCGATTTCGCCGCCCATTTCCTCCACCAGCCTCTTGGTTATGGACAGACCAAGGCCGGAGCCGCTCTTCTTGCGGGTGGAGGTGCTGTCGGCCTGCGAGAAGGGATTGAAGATCCGGCCATGGAATTCCTCGGGAATTCCTTCTCCGAAATCCACCACCTCGATCTCGGCCTGACCGTCGTGCTCCTGGGCACGCAGGATGACGGTACCCTTCTTGCGCGAGAACTTGACGGCATTGGACAGCAGGTTTGCGATGATCTGTTGGAACCGCCGCGCATCCACCTCCACATGCAGGGTGGTCGCGGGCAGCTCCGTCTTGATCTTGATGGAGAACTCGTTCGCATACCCATTGATGAGTTCCGCGGCCTGGACGAGTTCGTCGTTCAGATTGACGGTTGTCATCTCGTAGGTGACCTCCTGGCTCGACAGTTTCTCGAAATCGAGAATGTCGTTGACCAACGAGATCAGCCGGTTGGTGTTTTTCTGTGCCAGGGAGATCATCTGGTAGGCCGGATTGGGCAGGTCGTTTGGCAGCATGTTGTCGACAAGCCCGAGCGAGCCGCGGATGGAGGTCAGCGGTGTGCGCAATTCATGGCTCACGGTGGAGATGAATTCCGCTTTCACCCGCTCCATTTCGCGCCGTTCGCTGATGTCGCGCATCACGGCCGAATACTTGACCTTGCCATTGAGGTTCAATTCGTTGACGGAAAGCTCAAGAGGCAGAAGAGCCCCGCTTTTGGTCCGTCCCTCCACTTCGAACGTGTTGCCGTGATCTTGTGACTGCCGGGCATGGGTGATGAACTCCCCCCTGAACTCTTCACCGACTCCTTCCGCCACGAGTATGCCTACATGCTGGCCCACAACCTCCCCGGCCTTGTAGCCGAACATGCGTTCGCAACTGGGATTGAAGCGCTCGATCCGCCCGCCCGCATCTATCAGGATGAGACCGTCAGCGACGTTTTCCACGATGGCGATTGCGGTCTGGCTAAGCGGCTTCATGAGCGAGCGGGCGAAAAAGACCGAGCCCAGGACAAAGGCGAAAACCACGCCGATACCGGCGGCGAAGACCTCCGAGCCGATCTCGTTTGCCTTGGCGAAGAGTTTCTCGCTTGGCACCTGCACAATGATGCTCACCCGCGCGTCAAAGCCACCGTAGCCATCATCGTCATTGACGATGTAACTCATCATGTGGTCGCTCTCCACGCCCAGTTCCGGTTGCGTGCTCTCCAGCGCGTGCTTGACGATCGGGGGCGGTTCTTCCGTGTAGTTGCGATGCATCTGGAAAGGTTGGACAGATGCCTCCGGCCCGCCGGGATGCACCATGTAATCGCCTTGCCCGTTGACGAGGATTGTCCGCCACTGCGGCTTCATTTCGGCAAAGGCGCGCTTGAGAATGGCGGGATAGTCAATGTTGATGACCAGCATCCCGAAACGCTCGCCACGCCAATCGAAGACCGGCATCATGCCGCGCATGGTCGGGATTTCACGGGGATCGAGACTGTCATGTTCCCTGTTAAAGGTCACTTCCGAGAAGACAACGCGTCCCATTTGCGCGGAGGCTCCGAGCCGGAAATACGGTTCCGTCCCTTTTTGTTGAAGGTTCTCGGGTCGCACGACAAATGGGCCGAGGCTGTTGCGATCGACGCGAACCAGCTCGCGTCCCTGGTCCGCAAGTCCGATGTAGCGGACCTGAAAATGATCGGGACGCTGGACCAGGAATGAACGAAATATCCGCGCAAGGCGTTCGCGCCACTGGTTCTCCGTCGAGCCGTCTATCGGATCGATGCCGCCATTGCGTTGTGCCCGAATGATCCCCTGGATGGGGGGCATTTCGGAGATCATTTTCAGGTCCCTGGCAACTTCATGATAGGTGAAGCGAAATCTCTGGGCCATCAGCCGGGTCTCTCCCCCAAGCTTCTCTTTCGCCTCTTCAATCGCCGCCGAGCGCACACGCTCATAGGCGACGAAGCCCACGACCGCTGTGCTCACGAGTGCGCAGCACAGGATCAGAAACGTGAGCTTGTACTGCAACGATCTGCCGATGAGGCTTCTACTCGCCTCCGGCTTCCGCTTTTGAATGTCGATTGGCCCGGTCATCGACGTAGCCTTCCGCTATGGAAAGAATATTTTACGCCAATTGTTTGAATTGACGTAAGTGAAAATGAGTAACAGCGGCATTGACGTATTTATTATTGGAATAAATATCGCAGTTTAATGTGTATGAATAGTATAAAAGGAAAATAATGTGCAAATGGGTGGGGCGACGCAGTGGAGGGGCGGTCGGCGGGCGGGTCTAGGCTTGTGACTTAGTTCGGCGCTTGTGAGGCCATGGCTTGCCGGCACGCCTTGATCAGGTCCGCGGCCGGGCGGACCGCTTCTTCGAGCGTCAACGAAAAATCGAGCAGGTCATCTTCCAGGCGGCGCGCATGAAGGCTGACCTCATCGAAACCATAGGTCTTTCCGGAGCCCGCGATCTTGTGGGCATGAAACGTGAGGTCTTCGCGCAGAAGCCCGGGATCGTCGCTGTGTTCGATCTCACGCAGCAGGGTTAGGAGCGTTTCCACGCGTTGCGGTATGGCTGCCAGATACTTCGCCCTGAGCGTCTCATAAAGGGCGTCCCAGGTTTCCTGGTCAGTGCTCTGCATAATCGGCCGCCTTGTCACCAGATGGGGGGAACCGCGATGCTGTTCATGTGTCAGGCAATTAGATCAAATAAGAGAAAACTTGGGATTTATGATAATACCTAAGTAAAATAACAAATGCGCAGTTTACCTATAGTAAGAAAAATATTATACATCAGAATTTACTGTTTAATCACGAGATCGAATTAATTATATAGTGAGAGACGCCTTTCAACGGGTGAAAAATAATTGCGGGGTAGTCGTTTGATTGTTTCAATCATGTTTTTTCCCGTTTCGGTTCCACACCCTCGCAATATCCCGGCCTGCTTGCATGCCGGGGTGGGCTCATCAGCCGGGCTTTTGGCATCTTGCCGCGCGTCGCGGCTCGCTATTCGGTGAACGGCCGGAGCAAACCATGGTGAACTTCTCGCGAATGCGCTTTCTGCCCGGGGTGCTTGTGACGACGCTGCCTCTCGCCTTCGCCTTCACGGCATTGGTCGCGGGCGGGGCCTATTGGCAAATCAGCAGCGTCTTCAAGCAGGAGCTCGCCTACCGGATGGAACGCGAAAGCACCTTCGCCGTGAACGAGGTGGAAACGCGTATCGCCGGTCTCGGTGCGATCCTGCGCACGATGTCGCGCAATGCCTTTTTCATCGATACGATGGAGGGGGATCGGCACAACGAGGCGCATGTGCGGGAGTTCTTCGAAGGCTTGTCGCTGGTTCCCGTTCCCGGCGCGTTGGTTGGCCTCACCGATGCGTCCGGGCGTGTGCTGGTGACTAATGGACGGGCGCGCATAAGGGGGGATATCGAGCTTCCTCCCGGTTTCGCAGATGAAGTCTCGCATCTGGCACTTTCGCAGGAGAAAATGACCGTCGCAGTGCCCGTCCTCAGCGGGGGGGTGTTGCGCGGCAGTGTCTTTGCGCGTTTCGGCACCGACGCGCTGGTGAACTATCTCAATCTCTCCTATTCCAACAAGATCATCGTGCTGACGATCAACGGTCTCGTCATCGCCACAGATTCCGAGATGGCGGAAATCCTGAAGACGCCTGCAAACAGGTTCCAGGAAGACTGGATAACGCAGGAGGCCGCCTCCGCGCTCTATCCCGCGCTTGGCGTGCGGGTCTTCGCCCGGCGCGACGATCTGTTCGCCGCGCTCAGGGGGCTTGACCGGACATTGATCACGACTGCGCTGGCCAATCTCGCGATCCTTCTGGCCGGCCTTGTCCTTGCGGCGTTGCTGGTCGGGCGTCCGCTGGCGCGCCTCGCCAGCGAGGTGCGCAGCGTGCGCGAGGCCGACGACCTGACGCGCAACATCACGGTGGGCGGTTACCTGGAGGTGGCGCGGCTGGCCGAGGCCTTCAACGCCATGATGGCCAATCTGCGTTCAACCCTTGTCTCCCATGAGCAGCTGGCGCGCGAAAACCGCTATCGTCAGCAAGTGGAGCAGTCTCTGCGCGACAAGCAGGCCGAAAACGCCGCGATCGTCGAGACGGTCCACGACGCCATCATCGTGATCGACAAACACGGCGAGATCCGCTCCGCCAACCCGGCAACATCGCGCATTTTGGGCTATTCGAACGCGGAGTTGGTCGGGTCCAATGTTTCAATGCTCATGCCGGAGCCGCACCGTTCCCGGCATGATCAGTATCTGCACAACTTCCTCAAGACGGGCGAGGCAAAGATCATCGGCATCGGGCGGGAACTGGAAGCCTGCCGGCAGGATGGTGAGAAGTTCCCGATCGAGCTTTACGTCGCCGCGATCACGCTCAAGGCGGAGCCGCATTTCGTCGGCGTGATCCGCGACGTCACCGAGCGGCGCAAGGTGGACAGGATGCAGCGTGAGTTCATCGCTCTGGTCAGTCACGAATTGCGCACCCCGCTCACCTCGCTCACCGGCTCTTTGCGCCTGATTACATCCGGAAATATCGGCGAGGTGCCGGAGAGGATCGCGCGTCTTTTGCATCTTGCCCAGAACAACGCCATGCGGCTGATCGATCTCGTCAACGACATCATGGTCGTGGAGAAGCTCCAGGCCGGGGTTGTCACGTTGAAGATGGAGCCGGTCGATCTGTTGGTTCTGGCGCGCTCCGCGTTGGAGGATACGGCGCAATTTGGCGACAAGTTCGAGATCACATTTGAACTGAGGACCAGCCTGAAAAGCGCCTGGTCGATGGGCGATGGGCGCAGGCTGACGCAGGTGCTCGTCAATCTGCTGACAAACGCGGTCAAATTCAGCGAACCTGGTTCGGTGGTCGAAATCCACATCGAAAAACGCCAGCAATGCTACCGTCTCGCCGTGCGCGACCACGGCATCGGCATCCCGACCGAGGCGATCGAGGACGTCTTTTCCAAATTCGTCCAGCTCGACACCACCGATGCCAAGAACGGGCAGGGCTCCGGCCTCGGTCTGGCGATCGCGCAGGCGATCATGGAGCTGCACGGAACGAGGATCGAGGTGGACTCGCAAGTGGGCGCGGGGTCGACCTTCTATTTCGATCTCATTGAATTCCAACAGACGGAAAACGCTGTGGAGCTGTCGTCCCTGACGGGCGATCTCCTGGAGAATTCGGGCACTTCGATCGGAAGCGCCTGATCAAGCAGTCGTATCGAGTAGGAATGGGGAGCAGAAGATGGCTACGGCTTTGATCGTCGATGACGACCCTGATTGGCTGACGCTCATAGAGATCGTGCTTGGCAAGGAAGGCATGGGAACCATGAAGTGCACGGAAGGGCGCGGCGCGTTCGACGTGGCGCGGATGGAACACCCCGATCTGATCTTTCTCGACGTGTTCATGCCGGGGGTCGATGGCTTCCAGCTTCTCTGGCAGCTCCAGAACACATTTGAAACGAAGGATATTCCCATTGTGATGGTGTCATCGCGCGACACCACCATGGATGTCGCCTGGGGAGAGCGGCTGGGGGCCTTCACCTACATTTCCAAGAACGCCTCCTTCAAGGAACTGGCACCGTTGATCGCCGAGGCCGCCTCCGCGGCTCTGTCGTCCAGGCACGGCGAATATCACGACGCCTGACGGGCGGACGCGGATCGCGTCGGCCGGTCATGGCCGCACAACAAGGAGAACGATGAAATGCAGGTTCTTTATGTGGACGATGAGGATGATATCCGTGAAGTGGCGGCCTTGTCGCTGGGACTGGATCCGGAGCTGGAGGTCAATGTCTGTTCCTCTGGCCTTGAGGCTCTGGAGAAGGTGGAAACCTTGATGCCGGAGATCATCCTGCTCGACGTCATGATGCCGGGCATGGACGGGCCGGAAACCCTGGGGCGGCTCAGGGCAAGCGACGCCGTGCGCCATATTCCCGTGGTCTTCATCACCGCCCGCACGCAGGCCTATGAGATCGAGCGTTTTCTGTCGCTGGGCGCTGTGGGCGTCATCGCCAAGCCGTTTGATCCGTTGACGCTGGCCAGGCAGGTCCGGGATCATCTGGAGGCTGCGAAAACGGCGGCGTGACAGCAGCCGCTCCCGTTTGAACCGAGCGGCTCGATTTGAAATCGTGTGGTCCGCAAGGCCTTGCAAGGCCTTGCAAGGACGCCTCGCGTTGTGCGCGCCGGATCGAAGGCGCACCTTGGTGAGGCGGTACTGCGGGCGGGACATATGCGATCGGGTGGGGTCAGAGATTGCGGCCGTAGAGCGTGGAATCCTCCGGCTTCACCGCGTCCACCAGCTGCGCCGCTTCGGCGATTTCCCGCGCGATTTTCTGCTCAAAGCCATAGCGTGCGGCTTGCTCGGTGGGCCATGCCTTCAGCTGCTCGTGCAGCTTCGCCACATGGGCGTAAAGATCCTGAAATCCGATGGTGCCGCAGCTTCCCTTGAGCGTGTGCAGGGTCACCATCGCCTCGCTTCCCGGCGGTTCGCCAAGCGAGCGCGCGCCATATTGGGTGCGAAACTCCGCGAACATCTGCCGGATCGTCACGCAGTGCTTCTCGATCAAGGCTCTGAAGGACGATGTTGCTGTCATCGCGGGATCTCCCTGTCAGCAGTGCCCTGCGACGCAACGGCGTCGATTGTGAAGAGGCTGAGTGCGGTCCGCCACGCGCCGGAAAAGAAGGACATCACCGTTTCAAGGCTCTGGCTGGGGCGTGTCACGCGCACCTTTGTATGGAGCGGGAAGCTGGCGCCGTCCTCGATGACGATGCGCGCGAGCTGGCTGCGTTCGGCGGGCTTGAAGGTGTTTTGAAATTCGGCCGGCAGGGTGTCCGTGACCGGCAGGACCTCAACGATGCGCCCCGCAAGCGTCTGCTGACCGGACTCCAGGCGTACTTCCTCCCCCACTGTCACGGGCAGCAGATTATGCGCGGGCAGATAGGCCAGAACGTATTTGGGGCCGGTATAGAGGCTCAGGATCTTCTCCCCCGTCAGGAACACGTCGCCTTTTGCCGGCAGGTTGCTGTCGATGATGCCATCGACCGGCGCGCGCAGAACGCCGTCGTCGTAAAGGGCTGTCAATTTGTTGAAGGTGGTGCGCACCCGGTCGATCGCCGGTTGCAGGGCCTCGCGCGTGGCCGGGAAGCTGCGGATCTGGGCCTCAAGGCGGATCAGCATCTCCTCCGCGGAATTCTTCTCCGTCAGGGCTTCCAGCACACGGTCGGCAGGCGCCAGGCCCTTGCCGGAAAGATGTGTGAGGTTCTCCTTCACCGCGCGCGCCTCGTCCACCCGCACCTTTGCGATCGGCAGCAGGCTTTCGGCGATGTTCATCTGTTCCTGCTTCTCGATGGCCTGGCGGGTCAGTTCCGCGACCCTGAGCGAAAGCTGTGCCAGCCTTTCGGAAATCTCCACCGAGGACACGACCCCCAACACATCTCCGCTGTGGACACTCTGGCCGATCCTGAGCGGCAGTTCGTCAAGGCGTCCGACATATTGCGCCTCAACGTCGATGCGCTCCTGCAGGACAAGTCCGGGCGCGCGCAGGATCACGAAATCGCCCCACGCATAGTCGGCGACGCCAAGGCCGATGGCCAGAAGCATGGCGAGATAGATCCAGCGTCCAAGGGAGCGCTTGTTCGCGCGGCGCTCGTTGGCATGGTTGTCCGGGCGTTGGCGGGAGCGAAGCTTGCGCATGGTCAGGAGCTCCTGATGTCATGAACTTTCTGCGGCACATAGCTGTCCTGATAGGAGGACCAGAAGATCCACTCGTCGATATAGGCAGCAAGGCGGATGAACCGCATGACGAAACCGTTGAAGAGGGTGAAGCCGAACATGTAGGGCAGCAGATGCGCGCTCTTCACATGAGGGGTGAGCCAGGCGGCCAGCAGGAAGACCGGCAAATCGATCAGCACCAGCATGAATTGCAGGCCCGCAAGAACGACGAACCCGAACCCGCCATAGGTCACGAAAAGCCACGTCAGGTAGAAGGGCATCAGCGCCGCGGCCAGCACATTGAAGGTGAGGTACTCCAGATGGTGCAGCACCTCGTTCATCTTGAAACGCGGATCGAAGGGATTGAGATTGAAGCGATGCTTGCGAAAGCGCAGGCGAATGGCGTCGCGCTCCCAGCGAAAGCGCTGGCGCACGAGCGCGGCGAAGGTGTCCGGCACATCCGTGTAACACACGGAATCCACGCGAAAGCCGATCTTCCATCCACGGGCCCGCAGGCGCAGCGTCACGTCGAGATCCTCGCCGCCGCCCGCATCGCACCCGCCCACGCTTTCAAGGGCGGAACGGCGGAACGCGGAATAGCCGCCGGATGAGCACGTCACCTGATCGATGGTCAGCGCGCCCTGTTTGGCCAGCGCGATGGTGATCATGTATTCGATGGCCTGCATCGTGGCGACAAAGCCGCTTTGGGAATTGCGCACCTGAAGGTTGCCCGCAACGCTGCCCACCTGCGGGTCCTCGAAGGGCTCCATGATCCGGCGGAAGGCGTCGCGATCAAGCGAGCAGTCGCAGTCGATATTGATCAGGATGTCGCCGGTCGCCATGCGCTGGCAGATGTTGAACCCGGCCGACTTGCCGCCGCGCAGGTCGCTCCACAAGGCGCGGTCGATCTCGCCCGCCTCAAGAAGTTCGCGCAGCACCTTGTCCATGCCATCGGTGGAGCCGTCGGAAAAGACGATGATCTCGTCGGGCGGGCGCGACTGTTCGCGTATGGAGGCGATGCAGCGGCGGATGGAGTCGCGTTCGTTGTGCCCGGCCAATATGACCGACATCGTGTGCCGATAGGCAACCTCCAGCGGTTGCGGTTTCGGCTTGGGCGAGATCACGGCCAGAATGAAAAGAGCGAAATAGCGCGGGACTTCGAACACGACGACGACCATCGTCAGCAGCATCAGGCTGTGGAAGCTTTGCGAGGTGATGAAGTCGAGGGCTTCCGACATGGCGTTCACCCGAAAAGATCATTCGGGCCGAAGATGGAAAACCGCGTTTCCAGGTCGATCTTCAGACCCGATTGCGCGATCTCTTCATAGGCGTGCGTGTTGGCATGGAAGCTCTCCGGGGTCATCCGGTCGAGCAGGATGTAGTCAAAGTCCGTGCCCTGATGGATGGTGGCCGCATCGCCGAAATAGTTGCGCAGATTCTCGATCGACTGGCGGCGCGACAATTCCACCAGCCGCGGGCCGTGCTCGGCCAGTTGCATCCGGCGCTGGGGGTAGCCTGCGGTGACAAGGCAGAAGGGGCGCGCCTCCTCGCTGAAAAGGCGGGCTGACTTGTTGAGCGCAATCACCAGATCCAGCGGGAGTTCGCCGAATTTCAGGTTGCGCTGGGCCGCGCCGGTGACAATGAAGCCTTCCTCGGCAAGGGCGCGTCCCTTTTCGGTGAGTTCGAAGGCGTAAACGTTGTGCGTCCTGATCGCCTCGCCATCCGTGTGGGTGGCGCAATCAAGGCACTTGAAGCCGACCACCGCATCGGAGGATGTCGCGCCGCAATGACGGCAGGAAATGACCGTGCCCGGCTTGTCGTAGTCGACACCGAAATGGCGCAGTTCACGGGCGCATTTCGGGCACACCAGATCCGAACCCTGCTGGAAGTCGCGCAAAGGCCCCTGATAGGCGCACTTGAAATGGTGCACGATGGCGGTCTCCTCCAGATCGGGAGATCGGCATTCGAAACATTCCTCGCGCACATTGAGACGCACGGAAGCGCAGTTCGGGCACGCATGAAGCCGGTCCACGAAGCTCCGCTTCAGCAACCCTTCAGAGGTGAGATGCGCTGTCAGGCCGTCAATCTCCTCTTCCGCCAGCGCGATGTTGTAGGTGAACCCTTGCGGGGTCGCCCCGCTGAATTCCGGCGTCAGCTTGCGGCCGCGCACATAGAGGCTCGCCAGCAGCTTGTCGGACAATTCATCCGACTGGCGCACTTCCAGATGCACGGACGTGCGCGCTTCGGTGAATTCCTCCACACAGGCGCCGACGATCCGTTCGACCGAGCCGCGCGGGATCTTCGGCAGGCAGATATCCGCCTGATGGGCCAGTTGACCGGTTTCGTCGATGATTGGCAGCAGATGGAGATCGCCCATGCTCCACAGGGCCCGCAGATGGTCCGCGGAGGCGGGTTCGGTCACGACGACCACGTCGTAGTCGCCGCCGCTCGCCATGAACTTGCGCGCGTCCACGGAGAAACCAGCCGGTCCCATATCCTGCGGCCAGAACAGGGGGCGGTACTGTTCGTATCCCGCCGGGCGCCCCTTGATGGGAACGATCCGGTCGATTTGAGGGGCGTCGGGATCTTCCTCGTCCGGCTGCGTTCGGTTGGTGGGCGCGTCTGAAGTCTTGCGCCGGGCGAGCGTCGCGCCGCCATCGCGGGCTTTCTGCGCATCCATGGTTTCGAGGAAATCGAGCAATTCGTCGAAATCGAACGGCTTTTCGAAAATGTGGGCAAATCCGGCCTTCACATCGCCGTCGGCCTCCATGCTGGCAACGTCGGCGGTCATGGCGACGAAGACGGGCCGTCGCTCCGGCGCGCGTTCCGCCAGAACCCTGGCCACAACCTCGGCTCCGGACATTTCCGGCAGGTGATAGTCCATCAAGGCCAGATCGAACGGCTCTTCCAGCAGTCTGGTGAGCGCGATCTTTCCGTCATTGGCGACATGAACGTCATGCCCCTTTGCGGAAAGAACCAGCTTCAGGATGTCCTGCGTGACTGGGGAATCCTCGGTGATGAGGATCTTCTTGTGCCGCGAGGAGGTGGTTTGCCCGCCCTCGGGCAGTTGACTTGATATAATTGGCATAGTCTTGGAGCCTCCCGCAAGGTTCCAATATCACTAGAATACGCATTCAGTTTGCGTGGTAAAAATAAAAAATTGGGTTAAAAAACCTTATTCTAAATACTATAGATAGTGTACGTGTTCCTTACGTAATCATAAACCGCGATTGTTACGTATTACATCTGATAAAGACGCGTAGTTGTATTGTTCGGGATGTTTGAAATCGGATGTGTCAGGAATATGACGCTACGTATATGGTAAAATATGCTTATTGGTGTTTGGGGGGAGAGGCTGGCGAGCGAAGGGACGATGGCGTGCGGCGCAGCCATTGAGAAACAGACATTGCCTGTGCGGAGCGGGCAATGTCTGCTATTGGAAGTCGAACCCGCCTTTGCTGCCGTCTCCACGTTTCCGGTCGGCCACTGCGCGGTGGTGCCGGGCGCAGGCTTGATTTCGGCAACGCGACCGGGGGGGCTCGACAGCAGGATATGACGCAAGTGACGAAGACGACCATCGGCATTCTACAGCCCGGCCATGCGCCGACGAACCTGGCCCATGAACGCGGCGACTACGATCAGTGCTTTCGGACGCTGCTGGGTGAGGACGCCTTCACCTACATCATCTATGACGTGGAAGCGGGGGAGCTGCCGGCCAGCACGGCTGAAGCCGATGGCTGGCTGATCACCGGTTCGCGTCATGGCGCCTATGAGGACCATCCCTGGCGCGATCCGCTGGAGGATTTCATCCGCTCCGCCTATGCTGGCGGGCGTCCGCTTGTCGGCATCTGTTTCGGCCACCAGATCATTGCGCGCGCGCTTGGGGGCGACGTGGTGCGCGCCGATGGCGGCTGGATTGCCGGGCCGCAGACCTATGAGGGCCCCGGCGGTATGCGCTTTGCCGTCAACGCCTGGCATCGCGACCAGGTCACGAAGGTG
Organism: Breoghania sp.; assembly: GCF_963674635.1. NCBI lineage: Bacteria > Pseudomonadati > Pseudomonadota > Alphaproteobacteria > Hyphomicrobiales > Stappiaceae > Breoghania > Breoghania sp. Next base: position 2,083,092 of record NZ_OY771475.1, on the reverse strand, counting down.
CCGGTGGATCTGGAGGTCTTCCTGAAGGGCGAGGGATGTCCGGTGGCGGGCCTGTTCCAGCAGGGCCGCGTTCTGACCTTCCAGCCGCATCCGGAGTTTTCGCCCGATTACGCCGCCGCGCTGCTGGCCGAACGTGGCAGCGCGCTGCCCCAGCCTCTTCAGGCGGAGCTGCCCGCACGCATCCGCGATATCCCGCTCGATCAGGAGCAAGTCGCCAACATGATCAGGACGTTCCTGTCAGACGCCGACTATCGACCCTGATCACAGGCCTCGCTTTCCACGATCCTGCGATCGGGACGCCATAAACGGTCGGCGGAAAACAGTGCGCGGTGCGCAAGCTGCCGTGTCACTCTTGCGGGCGAACGGTATTGCGTTCGCGCAGCTCATCCAGAAGCTTCAGCAGGGTCTCAACCTTTTCCGGCCCGATTGAGTTTTCGAGCCGGACCTGGATGGCGTGGCTTTCCTCCGCATGCCGGTCGATCAGACCGCGCCCGGCATCTGTCAGCGCGATGATCGACTTGCGCCGGTCGGCCGGGTCGCTGCGCCGCTCCAGATAGCCGTCGGCCTCCATGGACGCCACGATGCGGGTCAGGCTTGGCAGCAACAGGCAGGCGGCCTCCGCGATCGCGGTCTGCTCCGTCGGTCCCATTTCATCGACGACGCGCAACACCCGCCATTTCTGCTCGCTGATGCCGCTTTTCGCCAGCATCTCCCGGAACGGCCCCATCACCGTCTCACGGGCGCGCAACAGGGCTATGGGCAGCGAGCGGGCCATTTTCGGGTAGAGCGGGCGGTTTTCCGGCATTGCCAGGCTATCCTTCGAATGACGCTGGCGAAGGGGTACGAACGCACAGCGACTCAAATATGAGATAATTTAACAAAGCAATCAATTATAGGCTCGTCATCCATGATGCCGGGGAAGGTCGGCATGCGCGCCGAGGGAATCGGTCCCTGGAACGCGGCTGACCTTAGGGTATTCTCATCCAGCCGGGCAAGGATTGGCTGAAACCGGCTGACGCTCCCGCCTTTGCCCTGTTCGTTCCATCTTGGGCGCGCGGCTGAACGCTCTGAGACCCATTGTCTTTCGCGCAGGCATGGCGTTTTTTTGCCATGTTGTGCCTTACGCTCTCCGCTCTCAGGTTTAAGGGGCGCCGGTTCGCGTGAGGCGCATGATCCAACAGGATGGGGAACGGCAGATGGTGAATGGCAAGCTCAGGGTGGCGGTCCTTTTTGGCGGGCGTTCGGCCGAACATGATGTGTCGCGCGCCTCTGCCGCCAATGTCCTGCGCTGTCTCGATCCGGACCGCTACGAGATCGTTCCCGTCGGCATCACGCGACAGGGGTGCTGGATGCTGGCCGATGCCGGAAACGGAGGTGGCACCGGCGCCAGCGAACTCACCGTGCCGGAAGATGGTCTGCAGGTTTCGTTCTTGCCCGCTGGTGGCGGACGCATGCTGGTGGCCGGCGATGGCGCCACCCCAGTGCGCGAGCTGACGCCTGTGGATGTGGTGATCCCGGTGCTGCATGGCCCCCACGGCGAGGACGGCACCGTGCAGGGGGCGCTGGAACTGGCCGATGTGCCCTATGTCGGTTCCGGTGTGCTCGGATCGTCGGTGTCCATGGACAAGGATGTCGCAAAGCGGCTTATCCGCGATGCGGGCCTGCCCACGTCGAAATTCATCGTCCTCAGAGCCAGCGAAAAGCCCGACTATGAGGCCGCCGTCGAGGCGTTGGGGGCCCCGGAGCTTTTCGTGAAGCCCGCGAACATGGGATCATCCGTCGGCGTTTCGCGTGCCCGCTCGGCTCAGGAATACGCCGACTGTTGTGCCCATGCTTTCCGCTTCGACAGCAAGATCATTGTGGAGGAGAGCGTTCCGAATGTGCGCGAGATCGAGTGCTCCGTGCTGCAGGATGCCGACGGTGTCGCCGGAGCGTCGGAACTTGGCGAGATCGTGCCGGACACCAAGCATGGCTTTTATTCCTACGACGCCAAATATATCGATGAAGGCGGCGCGGCGCTGCTCATCCCTGCGCCGGTCGCCCCCGAGCTTCGCGAACGCATCCGCGATCTGGCTGTGAAGACCTTTGAGACGCTGTGCTGCGAGGGGCTGGCGCGGATCGATTTTTTCGTGAGCGGCGACATGGTCCTTGTGAACGAGGCCAATACCCTGCCGGGCTTCACCGATATCTCCATGTATCCCAAGCTCTGGGAAGCCAGCGGTCTGCCGCAATCCGGCCTGATGGACCGGCTGATCGCCCATGCCCGCGCGCGCCACGAACGGACCCGCGCATTCTCCGTCAACCGATAAGGCGGCTGACCTTTCGGTCTGCGCGCCTGGCTTGACGGTCTTCCGCATGAATTGTGCTTGCGGACGCGAAAGGTGAGGGGCGGGCAGTTGCCGATGCACGTGCGCAAGGGTAATCAGGCTTGATAGCAACCAAAGCCGGACCTGCCCCATGTTCACTGCCGATCAGATCAATGAAGCCATCAGTTGGCGGCACGATTTCCATCGTCATCCCGAGATCGGCTTTGAGGAGACGCGCACCTCCGCCATCATCGCCGATCTTCTCGAAGGCTGGGGCTGGACGGTCCATCGCGGTATCGCGAGAACCGGCGTCATCGCGAAGCTGGGCGAAGGGCCGGGCATCGGCATCCGCGCCGATATCGATGCCTTGCCGATCCAGGAAGCCGGCAAGAGCGACCATTGCTCCACCTATCCGGGCAAGATGCACGCCTGCGGCCATGACGGGCACACCGCCATGTTGCTCATGGCGGCGCAGCAAATCGCGAAGCTCGATCTGGGTGGGCGCTCGGTCACGCTGATCTTCCAGCCCGCGGAAGAGAACGAGGGCGGGGGGCGTCACATGGTGCAGGAGGGCGTCTTTGACCGGTTCCCCTGCGAGGCGATCTTCGCCATTCACAATTGGCCCGCGCTGGCGCCCGGCCATTTCGTGGCGCGCGACGACCGCATGATGGCGGCCATCGGCATTTTCGAAATCGTGCTGCGCGGCACCGGTGGCCATGCGGCCATGCCGGAGCAAAGCTCAGGCGTTCTGACGGCGGCCGGGCGGCTGATTCCGATGTTGCAGGAAGTCCCGGCGCGGCGCATTTCGCCGCTTGAGACAGGTGTCATTTCGGTCACCACCATCCATGGCGGCACGGCCTTCAACATCTGCCCCGATGAAGTGAAGCTGACCGGCTCGGCGCGCTGGTTTTCCAAGGAAGTCGGCGAGGTGCTGCAAACCGCGATGGAGGAAATCACCAAAGCGGTTGCGCTTGCCCATGATTGCACGGCGGAAGTGAACTTCATCAGCGACTATCCGCCAACCATCAACACGCCGGAACACGCCGCCACCGCGCGCCGTGTGGCCGAAGAGATGGGGCTGTGCGTGAGCAACCCCGATCCCTCCATGGCCTCGGAGGATTTCTCCTTCATGCTGGAGCGTCAGCCCGGTGCCTATATCTGGCTGGGTGCGGGACGTGAGGGCAAGAACCCCGGACTTCACGCCGCCGATTACGATTTCAACGACGACGTGCTGGCGACGGGGGCGGAATTCTGGGTGCGTCTGGTGCAAGACAGCCTGAAATGAACGCGGATCGACGCCCGCACTGCGAAACGAAGCCCGGAAGCGTTTGACGCTTCCGGGCTTTTTGGTCTCACGCGGACAGCATGCGGGCGGGACCGCTATGCGTGGACGCCCGGGACATTGGCCTCATGCTCGATGGCGACGGTCTGCGCGATCTGGGCGGCCTGCGCCACGAATTCGTCCCGCGGCTCGCCGATATAGGTCGCGGTGAAACGCAGTGGCGTGGGCAGCCAGCCGGGATCGAATGTGGCGATCCGCTGCTCCTCGACCAGCCGCCGCCCCAGCGCGGTGGGAAAGATCCCGACCCCCAGCCCGGAGGCGACCATCTCGAAGCCCGTGGAGAGCGAGTTGGTGGGAAAGATCTGCGCCGTGTGGCCATAGCGCTTGTGCAGCTCGCGGGTCAGTTCGCGGTGCGGGCGGGAGTTGCGGTTATAGGTGATTACCGGTGTCGTGCTGAGATCGGGCTGCGCCATGTCGAGCGGGCGATACCAGTCGAGCTGGAAGGTTGGCAGGTCGAGATTGTCCGCGCTGTAGTCGGAAACCGGCCCCATCATGATGGCGAGGTCGAGCGAGCGGTCCAGCAGCATCTCGCGCATGTTCACCGAGATATCGACCGACACCTCGATCTTCAGTTTGGGGAATGTCTGGTGAAGCCTGCTCAGGAAGGCGGGCAGCCATGTCTGGGCGATGGTTTCCGCAACGCCGAGGCGCAACAGCGTGGAGACGTTTTCCGGCGGCATGACATCCGCCTTGATGCGTTCCACCAGCGCCGCGATCTGCTCCGCATGGGCGCGCAGCAGCACCCCCTGTTTGGTCAGCCGCACCCCCGTGGGGCCACGGGTGAACAGGCCCGCGCCCAGGTAATTCTCCAGCGATGAGATGCGCGAGGAAACCGCGGGTTGGGAAATGTTCATCTGTTCCGCGGCCTTGCGCACGCCGCCCAGCCGCGCCACCCAGAGAAAAGTGCGTAATTGTTCCAATGTCATGGGCTTGTATCTTCTTTGGTGATCCAAAAAGATGATCACTTTGGACAGATAATTGCGATTTGACTTTATACCTCTCGGCTATCAGCATTTTCCATAGGCAACCGTGGAAAATGAGCAAAAAAAGTGCAGTTCTCAGATCTTGCAAGCCAAAGCGCCGAATCCGTAAGGGCAGCAATCCGTTCAGGGAGTTACGCAGGTCACACCGCGGGCCTGGCGAAGGGGCTGTTGCAGTGCAATCTCGCCATTCTGCCAGCGGACCAGGCGGATGATTTTCTGGAGTTTTGCAGGCTCAATCCGAAATCCTGTCCGCTTGCCGGCGTCTCCAGGCCCGGTGAGCCGGTGATCGAGCGGCTGGGGGAAGCCGTCGATATCCGCACGGACGCCTCGCTCTACAACATCTATCGCAATGGCGTTCTCGATGCGCAGGTGAGGGATCTGAAGGCGGTCTGGCGTGATGATCTGGTGACCTTCGCCATCGGCTGCTCCTTCACCTTTGAAAATGCGCTGGTGAAGGCGGGCATCACCATGCGCCATATCGAGAACAACACGACCGTTTCCATGTACCGGACGAATATCGCAACGGCCCCCGCCGGGGCCTTCGGTGGCGGCATGGTGACCTCCATGCGCCCCATCGCCCGCGAGCGCATTGCCGAGGTCTTCGATATCTGCCGCAAGTTTCCGATTGCCCACGGCGTGCCCGTTCATGTCGGCGATCCGGCCGAGATCGGCATCGCGGCGATCGAAAAACCTGATTGGGGGCAACCGACCCCGGTCGCAGATGACGAAGTGCCCGTGTTCTGGGCCTGTGGTGTGACCCCTCAGGTTGCTATCATGCAGGCCAGGCCGGCCCTTTCCATCACGCATGCTCCCGGCGCCATGCTCATCGCGGATGTCGATGAAGCGACCGCGCCGCTCTATCCCTATAACGACAATAACCACCCCAGCATTTAATCTTCAGAGGATGACGAACATGAGAAAATTCCTGGCTCTTGCGACGATCTCCGCCGTGGCCCTGTGCGCCGGTGCTTCCGCCAATGCCGAGGAACTGTCGGTTGTCGGCAGCTGGTCCGGTCTGTCACTTCACAAGAAGTACGAGGCCCCGTTCTGGAACGAGATCCTGCCGGAAGTGAGCGGGGGCGATCTGACCGCGAACCTCACCACCCACGACCAGATGGGCATCTCCGGCGGCGACGTCTTCCGCATGCTCGGGCAGGGCGTCTTCGATGTCGGCATGACGGTCGCCGATTATGCGGTTGCCGACAGTGCGCCGCTTGAGGGGCTCGACGTGCCGCTGGTGGCCACCGATGCCGCCACCGCCAAGGCCGCTGTTGAAGCCTACCGTCCGATGGTCGACGAGATCTACAAGGATGTCTTCAACGCCAAGGTTCTGGCGATTGCGCCCTATCCGCCGCAGGTTGTCTTCTGCAATGCCGACGTCAAGTCGCTGGAAGACCTGAAGGGCAAGAAGATCCGCGCGTCCGGCCGCATGACCGCGAAATTCCTTGAGGCGCTGGGCGCCGAGGGCGTGAATGTCAGCTTCGGCGAGGTTCCCGGCGCATTGCAGCGCGGCGTCGTTGATTGCGCCGTGACCGGTGCCGGTTCGGGCTACTCCGCGGGGTGGTGGGAAGTTTCCACCCATCTGATGACCATTCCGCTGGGCGGCTGGGATCCGGTCGTGACGGCCATCAACATGGACAAGTGGAATTCGCTTTCCGAGAAGCAGCAGAGCGTACTTCAGACCGCCATTGCCGAGAAATTCGAGGCTCCGGCCTGGGCCGATGCGCAGGGCGCGCTGGAAGCGGATATTGCCTGCCTGACCGGCAACGGCGAATGCCCCTATGGCGATGCCCGCAGCATGACCCTTGTGACCCCGAGCGACGCTGACGTGGCCAAGGCCAAGGATGTGCTGGTCGCCGACGTGCTGCCGGAGTGGGCGAAGCGCGCCGGTGGTGACTGGGGCAAGCGCTGGTCGGATACGGTCGGCAAGGTGACCGGCGTCCAGATCGACGCCAAGTAAGGCCGCCCTCCATGACTTCGCTCATTAGATTGCTCAGGAAGGTCAATGACCGTATCGCCATTTGCGTCGGTCTGGTCCTGCTCGCCTGTGTCGCTTACACGCTCATGGAGATCATCGCCAGACGCCTGGGCGGATCCTTGGGCGGAGTCGATGAGATCTCCGGCTATGTCATGGCTGTCACCACAAGCTGGGGTGTCAGCTATGCCCTGACGGAGCAGGCCCATGTTCGCATCGACCTGCTCCACAGCCGCCTCAGGCCCGTCGGGCGTGCCTTGATGGACGCTCTCGCCATGCTCTGCCTGGCGGGAACGGCCCTGATGATCGCCTGGCGCGGCTGGGGTGTTCTGGCAAAGACGCTGTCGACCGGCGCGCGTGCAAACACCCCGCTGGAAACCCCGCTCTGGATCCCGCAGACCCTGTGGTGGGCCGGGTGGGCCTGGTTCGCGATCTCCGCGATCCTGTTGTCACTGTTTGTTCTCTACAAGATCGCGCGCGGCAGATACGAAGCCGTTGAGCGCGTGGCAGGTGCGAGGGCGGAAGCATGATCCCCTTTACCGCTCTCGGCCTTATGGGAATGCTGGCGCTGTCCATTCCCGTCGGCGTTGTCCTGTGCCTGCTGGCCTTTGGCATCGACGTCTTCTTCTCCCCCTTTCCGCTCATGCGCGGTCTGGGGCAGGTGGTGTGGTCCTCGTCCAACAGTGCCACCCTCATCGCCATCCCGCTCTTTGTGCTGCTGGGCGAGATCCTCGTCAGAAGCGGTGTCGCAAACCGCACCTATGCGGCGCTCGACAAATGGGTGTCGTGGCTCCCCGGCGGTCTGATCCACGCCAATATCGCCACTTCCACCATGTTTTCCGCCACCTCCGGCTCGTCGGTCGCGACGGCTGCCACCGTGGCGACCGTGGCCATGCCGCAGGCGCGCGAGCTCGGATACAACGAGAAGCTCTTCTCCGGCGCGATCGCCGCAGGCGGTACGCTCGGCATCATGATCCCGCCCTCGATCAATCTGATCGTCTATGGCTTCCTGACCGAAAGCTCCATTCCGCAGCTCTTCCTCGCAGGGCTTCTGCCGGGCCTGCTGCTGGCTGGCCTGTTCATGCTGATCACCGCCGTTCTGTGCACGATCTGGCCGCAGCTCGGCGGGCCGCAGCGCCATGCGACATGGGGCAAGAGGCTGGCGAGCCTTTTCGATCTGATCCCCATCTTCGGGCTCTTTGCCGCCATTGTCGGCTCCATCTACGCCGGATGGGCGACGCCGACGGAAGCCGCGACCATCGGTGTGGCCATCGCGCTCGCCATCGCCGCCCATCAGAAGGCGCTGAGCCGCCAGATGATTGCCGATGCCCTGCGCGGTGCGGTCAAGACCTCCGCCATGATCATGCTGGTGGTGATCGGCGCCTATGTGCTGAACTTCGTGCTCACGGCGGGCGGTGTGTCCCGCGCACTCCAGAACATGCTGAACGGCCTCGGCTTCGGCCCCATGGCGACGCTTCTGGTGATCGTGGTGATGTACATCGTTCTGGGCTTCTTCATCGAGACCCTGTCTCTGATGGTGGCGACCATTCCCATCGTCGTGCCGATCATCGTGCATATGGGCTACGACAAGATCTGGTTCGGCATCCTGATGATCATTCTCGTGGAGATGGCGCTGATCACGCCGCCGGTAGGGCTGAACCTCTATGTGGTCCAGTCCGCAAGGCGAGGGCGGCCCTTCGCCGACGTGATGCTCGGCTGCATCCCCTATGTCTTGGCGATGTTGCTGATGGTCGGCCTGCTCATTCTCGCGCCGCAGATCGCGCTCTATCTGCCATCAACCCAGTAAGAGGTTTGTTCCATGCAGTTCAAATCCCCTGAAGGGGTGCTCGAATGCACCCCTAACGCCCTTGTTGTTGCCGGATGGACAGGTCGCGACCGCGCCGCCGTCGATCATCACATCGAGGAACTGGCCGCCATCGGAGTGCCTGCGCCCTCTGAAGTGCCGCTCTATTACCGTTGTGCGCCGTCTCTGCTAACCCGCGACACGACCATTGCGGCCCTTGGCAAGGAAAGTTCCGGCGAGGCGGAGCCCTTCCTCATCCAGACCGGCGGCAAGCTGTGGCTGGGGCTCGCCTCCGACCATACCGATCGCGCGCTGGAGACCTATTCCGTCGCCCATTCCAAGCAGATCTGCGCAAAGCCGGTCGCGGAGGATGTCTGGGCCTTTGAGGAGGTCGCCGATCATCTCGATCAGCTGGAGCTGAAATCCTGGATCTTCGAGAAGGGGGAGTGGGTCGTCTATCAGGAGGGTACGCTGGCCTCCATCCTGCCTCTGACGCAGCTGATGTCGGGTGTGGAGATGGCCGATGGCACGGCAATGCTGTGCGGAACCCTGCCCGCAAAAGGCGGCGTTCGTCCGGCGGCGGATTTCAAGATGGCGTTGCACGATCCGATCCGCGGGCGGACCATCGAATGGAGCTATAGTGCGACGGTTCTGCCGGTCATTGCCTGAGTCGCCGCGGTCTGATTGCATGGCGCGCAGCATCATGCGGGGGAACGTGACGTGACACATGCCTGATAAACGGGGTCCCGATATTTCAACGGGGCTCCGTCCTGCCGAATGAGGATATCCATGAGCTTCAAACCGCCGTTTTCCTGGAGCACCGGCACCGCTCCCACCCGCCTCGGTGCGGCCTTGCGCCACTGTCAGGAAGACCCCTCGGCGAAATCCGTCTTCACCAAGACGCTGGCCAGACGCGCCAACATGCAGGCGGAAGCGGCGGAGCATAAATCCTCGCCGTTGGCGGGGGCCTTGATTTCCGTGAAGGCGCTTTTCGACGTGGAAGGCGAGGTCACGACAGCGGCCACCAAGGTCCTGCAAAAGGATGCGCCCGCGCGCGCCGATGCGCCCTGCATCGCGGCGCTTGATGCGGCGGGCGGTGTTTTCGTCGGCCTCACCAACATGTCGGAATTCGCCTATTCGGGCATCGGCATCAATCCCCATTACGGCACGCCCGACAATCCGGCCTATCCCGGCTGTGTCCCCGGCGGCTCCACCAGCGGCGGCGCCGTTTCCGTGGCGCTGGGCGTGTGCGATATCGCCATCGGCTCGGATACGGGCGGTTCCTTGCGCATTCCGGCTGCCTTCACAGGCATCACCGGCTTCAAGCCGACGCAGGCAACCGTGTCGCTGGACGGCGGCAAGGCGCTTTCCGATACACTGGACAGCTTCGGTCCCATGGCCAGGTCGGTCGCGGCCTGCGAGCTTGCATGGCAGGTCATGGCGGGTCTCGATCCCAAGCCGGTTGACCCCGCCCGCAGGCGCCTCGTCGTGCCGTCCAATTTCGGCATGAGCGAACTGGACGATGCGGTCGCCGCAGGCTTCGACGCCGTGATCGGCACACTGCGGGCGCACGGTTTCGAGATCGTGGAAAAGGATCTGGCGGCAATCGAGATCTACAATCAGGTCCCGCCCTGGCATCTCACCTCCGTTGAATCGCGCGCGCACTACGAGGATCACTTCCGGAAGACGCCGGAGCTTTTCGATCCGCGCGTACATGCCCGCATGAAGCGCGCCGACGAGATCAGCGCCGTGGACTACCGCCAGACGCTCAACCGGCGCGGCGACTTCGTGAAGGCCTTTGCCGACGAACTGGGCGAGGATCTGCTGCTCCTGCCCACAACACCCATCCTGCCACCCTCGCGTGAACTGCTGGAAAAGGACGACGAGGCCTTCAACCGACTGAACCTTCTGGCGCTCAGGAACCCCTCGCTCGCCAATGGCGCGGATGGATGCGCGATTGCGCTGCCCTTCGAAAATGCCGGCAAGGTGCTGAGCGCCATGCTGGTCGGCGCAAGGGGGCGGGACGCGCAGCTGCTCGCCTGTGCCAAGGAAGTCGAGGCCGCGCTGGCCTGAATTTTCCCCTGTGGCCGGGCGTTTTTCGCCCGGTCGCACTGTGCCTGAGGTCCGCCGCGCAAGGGGCATGCGTGCCGCTGCGGCATCTATCCGGCACCCAGGGCGCTTTGCGGCAGCACTGTGAGTGACGCCGATAAGCCGGGCGGCCTTGAAATCCCTCAAGACGCGTTCCATCCTTGCTTAGAGGAATGGTAATTTTAACGAGAATGGGGGGAATGGCATGAGCGCTCAGGCGGTCTTGTGGAATGTCGATGAGGAAAGGGGTGTTGCGACCATCACCTTCAACCGGCCGGAGGTGCTGAACGCGGTCGATGTGCCGACCGCGCAGGCCTTTCTGGCGGCGGTTCAGGCGGTGACGGCGAGCCCGGGCGTGCGCGCGATCCTGATATCGGGGGAAGGGCGGGCCTTTGTGGCGGGCGGCGATATCTCCGCCTTCGGTTCCGATCCGGGCCAGGCGGCGCAGGTGGTCAATGCAATTCTCGATGCCATGCACCCGGCGCTTCTGGCGTTGCGCGAACATCCCGCTCCGGTCATCGCATCCGTGCGCGGAGCCGCCGCCGGGGCGGGGCTCAGCCTCGTGCTGTCCGCCGATCTGGTGATCTGCGATGAAGGCGCGCGTTTCGTCATCGCCTATGATCGTCTCGGCGCGACACCCGATTGCGGGGCCACGTGGTTTCTCGCCCGCAAGGTCGGGCGCACGAAGGCGACCGAGCTTTTCGTGCTGTCGGAGGCGCTGGGCGCAGCCGAGGCGAAGGCCGCAGGCCTGGTCTCGAAGGTGGTGCCCTCAGACGAACTCGCAACCCAGGCGGAGGCTCTCGCCAGTAAGGTGGCCCGCGGCCCGACGCTTGCCTATGGCGGGTTCAACCGCCTGATGGACAGCGCCATGGAGCTTGATCTCGCCGACCAATTGGAAACAGAGCGCGCCCTCTTCATGGACATGATCGGCAAAGCGGATTTTCGCGAAGGCGTCTCGGCCTTTCTGGAAAAGCGCAAGCCCGTCTTCAGTGGCGCCTAGCCGCATGGAGGTCGGGCCGATGCCGCATCGGCCCGAATTTTCCGACGCCCGTGTCCTCAGTTGTGTTCCTTATGCCTGACAATCGTCAGGTTTTGCGCCATGCAAGCGGGAAGGTTGTTGCTATAGGCTTATAGATTATTGCATTTCTTCCCCCTTACCCGGCAAAATGCCGCCAATGGGGGTATCGTGAGCGAAGGCCGTCCCGGTCCTTTGTGCGCTCAGGGCTCCGATGGGCGGCCTCGTCGGATCGAGACCGCGAAGAGGCATCCGGAGCAGAGACGTGGCAGGCGACAAGAATTCCGACATCGCTGACGGGCTGGAAGACGGCACACCAGACAACAGCACTCTGGACGAAGCCGACATCCGGGTGGTTCAGAACGAGGATCTGAAGCAGAAGCGGCGGGAACAGATCTGCGACGCGGCGCTGGAGCTGTTTCTGGAAAAGGGCTTCGCCTCCACCACCATCCGCGATATCTGCGCGCGTTCCGGCGTCAATCAGGCGAGCATCTACGATTATATCGCCAACAAGAACGACATCCTGCGTCGCCTCCTCAACCAGCTCTGGTTTCGCCCCGACGTGACGCCCCTGCCGGAATTGCTGGGCCAGCTCGATCGCGATCTGGAGGATGTGCTTCGCGAGTATTTTCGCGAGACATGGATGAAGAAGGGCAAGGGCGCGCTGCTCGTCTACCGCACGGTGCCGCACATGCAGGCCCATGATCGCAAGGCCATGCGCCAGCGTGAAAGCCAGCTTATCGACGACGCGGCGGCGCAACTGCGCAAGCGTTTCAAGCTTGGTGAGGACGACCCGCGGTTCGAGATCCTGGCAAACCTGCTGGTCTATCTCGCGACCTTCGGTCCGATGCGCAGCTGGCTTCAGCGCGACCGGCCGCCCGAAGAGCTCATCAAAGCCTCGGCAACCGCCGCCGCCGCGATGATCCAGCAGGTTGTCGACACGCCGATCTGAGCCCTGCCGTGATCGGTGTTCAGGCCGGGCTTTCCACCGGCTTGCCATGCTTGCCCGTCACGCGCGGCTGGCGGTTGTCCCGCCACACCATCGCCACCAGAAACACCGCCAGGCTGCCGCCGGCGAGCGTCGTCCACAGGCCGGGAAAACTGAGCGCGAAGCCGACCGCGACCAGCGGCAAGCGCCAGATCGTGCGCACGTCTCCGACCCCGATCAGGTGGCGTTCGAAGCCCGCTGAAATCAGCGCGATGCCGATGATGATGGACGGCAGCACATGCACCAGTGGCAGGAGATCGCCCTGGAGCACAAGCGCGGGCTGGAACAGGAAGAACAGCGGCACGAAATAGATCACGATCCCGAGCCGCATGGCCGTCCAGGCGGTGCGCATGGGCTTGGCATTGGCGATGGTCGCCGCGAGAAACGCAGCCGCGCCCACCGGCGGGGTGATGGCCGACAGCATCGCGTAATAGACGATGAAGAAGTGAACCGCGACCTCGTTCAGCCCGCCTAGCTGGATGATGGCGGGGGCCAGCGTCACGGCTAGGAAGATGTAGGCGATGATCGCCAGTCCCGCGAGCCCCATGATGAAGCAGGCGATCATGCCGAGGGCGATGACGAGATAGAGATTGTCGCCGCCAAGCGCCACCAGACCGGAGGTGAGCGAGCCCGTCACGCCGGTGATCGTCAGGCCCGAAACCACGAAGGCGATGGGCAGGATGATGGCCGCCGTCTGCGTGATGAGCACTCCGATCTGGCGCGCGGTATGAAAGAGCCGGGCGGGCGTGGGCCGTGTCTTCTTGTTGAAGACGGCAAGGCCCAGCATCAGGGCGGACGCATACCACGGGGTGTAATACTCCCAGCGCATCACCAGCAGGCCCCAGATCAGAAAGCCCAGCACGAAGAGAAATGGCCAGCCCCGCTTGAGGATCGGCCCGATGGGCTCGCCGCGCTCCTTGCGGCCTTCAAGGCCCCGGCGCGCAGCGAAGGCATCCACCTGAAGCAGCAGCCCGAAATAGAACAGTGCGGAGGGCAGGATCGCGGCCAGCAACACGGTGGAATAGGGAACCCCGATGGTGATCGCCATGACGAAGGCGATCGCGCCCATGACCGGCGGCATTACGACCCCGCCCATGGAGGCGCAGGCCTCGATGGCGGCGGCATAATGGGGCGGATACCCGCCGCGTTTCATGGTCTGGATGGTGATCGTGCCGGTGCCCGCGATATTGGAAAAGACCGAGCCCGACAGCGATCCGAAAAAGGCGGACGCGACGACCGCGACCTTGGCCGGGCCGCCGCGAAAGCGCCCGAAGCCTGCATTGGCGAGATCGATGAAGAATTCGCCCGCCCCCGTCGCGATCAGCACGCCTGCAAAGACCAGAAAGCCCAGTACGATCTGCGCAACGATCTTGGTGGTGATGCCCATCAGTCCTTCCGGGCGGAAGACATGGGCCTCGATCATGGAGTTGAAATCGTAGGGAATGCCCATGAGGAGACCGGGCATCCGGTCGGCGACGAGCGGATAAAGCCCCAGCAACAGCACCACGAGGAAAAAGGCAGGCCCGCCAGAGCGCCGCGCCAGTTCCAGCATCAGGAGCCAGATGACGATCCCGGCGGGAAAGTTAGACCAGCCGAAAAACACCATGTTCCAGGCATTCGTGGCAAACCACACTGAGACGCCAAGGGCTATGGCGGCGGCTCCCATGTCGAGGACAGAGATCTTTCGCGACCCCGCGCGCGCCGGAATGGCGATGAAGGCGGCGGCGAGAAACAGGCCGATGAACAGCCAGTAATACTGCCCTTCCAGCATCACCTCGCCGGCGAGGCGGATGCCGAACGTGTTGATGAGCCCGAGCGTGATGCCGAGGGTGCAAAGCAGGGTGAAGAGGATGCTGCCGGGTGAATAGGAGGCCCCCAACCGGGTCACCTCACCGGGTGGCAGGTGCGCCTGCTGATCGCTTGAAGCCGCCCCCGCAACGCTGGCCTGACCCTGCGCGCTGTCGTCCTGAACCATGTCAAAAAAAACCCTGAATGCGCGAAGGCGCCCGCTCTGCGGGGGGAGGCCACACAATTCCAGCCTCGCCTTCGGCAATTGCCCGGACCGGAGAGGCGCAATGTGCCCCTCCGGCTGTTCATCGCGGCGTCAAAGCGCGTTCTCTTGGGCGAACCCCGCGCTAGAGGCGGACGCGGAAGCCTTCCAGATCCGCGGTATGCTTCTTCAGGATCGCCAGAAACGCTTCATCGTCGGGGGAGGGGCGGATGCCTTGCGACATGGCCTCCTTCAGCGCCGCGTTGCGCGCCGCGACCCAGGCATCCATGCGCGCGACGGCCGCGTTGTTCCACGCATCGTCCTCTTCGTCCCAGAGGCCGATTTCCTTCAGGTAGCGCACTGTTCCCGGATGCACCGGCAGGGGCGAACTGTTGAGGTAATGGCGGAACCGTTCGACCGACATGCGGGCCGCCAGCGGATGGGTGGACTTGTAATCGTCGAAGGATTCCGCGAACCACTTCGCCATGTGATAGGCGAAATCCTCGTCGGTGTCGGAACGCACCATGTAGAGGAAGTTGGAGGTGGAGCCCTCCACGCCGATGGCGCTCTTGACGCCCATGGAGATCGGGCCCGGCACGACCATGGGCCGCGCATTGCCATAGCCCTTCCAGCCGTCCTTGTCCGAGGTGTCCATCGGCAGCCACTTGATGCCGCCGGGAGCGGCTTCCATTTCCGAAAGAAGCGAGCTGATCGTGGCGCACAGCGCGATGTCTGCCCGGCCCTCGACCACCGCGCGACAGCTTTCCGCATAGCTGGAGGCGGGCACAAAGATGAACTTGTCCTGCGCCTCTTCCGGCGTCAGTCCGGCAAAGGCGGGAAGTCCCTTCTTCACCGAGGTGACAAGGGTGGGCGAGAAGACGCCGGTGGAGATGCGGTAGCCGCCTTTGGCGAGATCCTTCAGGCTGGTCAGGTCAGAGTTGCCGGAGGTCACATAACCCCACGGCGTGTCGTTGTGATGCCAGAGAATGTAGACGGGCTGCGCCGGCACCGCCGCATAGGCCCCGATACCTTCCACCTGGCTCCGGATTTCGGCGGACGAGGTGGAGGAAATCTGAATGTTCTTCTTCACGGTCAGGCGCTGAAGACGCGCCATCTCGTTGCCCTCCGGCACGATGCGCACGCTCATGCCGGTCTGCTTTTCCATGACCGGCCCCCATCCGTTGGTGGAGGCGAAGCTGCCCGTGGTGGTGCCCGGCGTGCCGACAACCAGCATCCGGGGCCATGCGTAGTTGTCCTGCGCCTGCGCAGGCCCGGCCTGCAGGCCGACCGCGATCAAGGCCGCCGCGGCGATAGCAAAGGTTTTCATGTGTTCCTCCCTCAGGTCCCTGTGGTGTTCCCCGTTCAATCCCCAAGATGGGGACCGGGCCTGCCTTATCGAGCAGGTCACCGGATGCCTTTCGGGACGAACCCGAAAGGACGGGCAGGGCTTCATCTAGATCCTGACAAATGACAGGATTGGGGCCAATCGCCTCCCTGTCAACAAGTTCCGCAATAAATACTACCGTAACGTCAACTTGAGCGTGTGTCGCCTTCCGCATCCAGCGCAATGTCGCGCCCGATGCGGGCGACCGTCATGGCCCGTTGCGCATCGCGGATCGGGTCGGCCCGCGCACTGCTGACATTCCCCTTGGCCGCCCGCGCCGCCACCCCATGCACGATGGCGGCGTAGCGGAAACAGGCAAAGGCGAGAAAGACCGGCCAGTGTTCAAGTCCCGAACGGCCCGAAGATGCCACGTAGCGCGCCAGCATATCGTCGTGCGTGGGCGCGCCATTTGTGGACGGGTCCTGCATGTGGGGCAGGTGATAGGGCAGCATCAGGTAAGCGAGATCGGAAAGCGGATGCCCGATCGTGGAAAGCTCCCAGTCGAGCACCGCCAACGGTCGCGGTTCATGCCGGTCGATGATCACGTTTCCGAGCCGGAAATCGCCGTGAACGATGGTTGCCTCGTCCGCGATGCAATCCTGCTCGGCCAGCCAGGCTGCCAGCCAGTCCATGTCGGAGTGATCAAGCGAGGCGGGCAGGGCGCTGCGCGCCGTCTCGTATTGCCCTTTCCAGCGCTTAACCTGACGGGCCATGAAGCCTTCCGGGCGTCCGAAATCGCCAAGGCCGACGGCCTCATAGTCCACCTTGTGAAGCTCCGCCAGCGTGTCGACCAGCGCGAAGGCGAGCGGACGGCGCTCTGCAAGGGGCACGGGCCCCATGGCCGGATCGGCGATCACCCGACCTTCCACGAAATCCATCAGAAAGAAATCGACGCCGATCACCGATATGTCGTCGCAAAAGGCGACCGTGCCGGGAACCGGCACGGGGGTCTCTTGAAGCGCGTTGATGATCCGGTATTCCCGGTCCACCGCATGGGCACGCGGAAGCAGCTCGCCCGGCGGCTTCTTGCGCAACACGTAGCGTTTGCCGGCACTTGTCGTCAGCAGGAATGTCGGGTTCGACATGCCCCCTTCGAATTGCTGCACATAGAGTGGGCCGGGATCCGTGCCCAGCGCCTCGCCAAGCCAGTCGCGCACGCGGGCCTCGTCGAAACGATGCGCGGCGCGCGGGGCTTCCAGTTCCGGTGATCCGGCATGGGCCATTGTCATCAGGTTCCTGCCGTCAAAGATCGGGAAAGGCGGGCGTGCGACGTTCCACGAGGCTTGCAACGCCCTCGCGGAAATCGGCGGAGCCGAAGCTTGCATGCATGGCGTCGTCCGCCACGGTGAGGGCATCGGCAAAAGCCTGTTGGCGCGCAGCGCGGATCTGGCGCTTCATCACCGCCATGGAGCGCGGCGAGGACATGACCGCCAGGTGCGCTGCCCTCTCGCGCACGACATCCATCAGGTCTTCGCCCGCACAGGCCGCGTTGACGAGCCCGAGGCGGGCCGCCTCTTCGCCGGTGAACTTGCGCGCCGTCAGCATCAGATCGAGCGCCGTCTGCTCGCCCACCAGCCGCGGCAAAAGCCAGGCGCTGCCATGCTCGGCAATCAGTCCGCGAGCGGCAAAGGCCGTGGTGAACTTGGCGTCGGCGGCGGCAAAGCGGAAATCGCAATAGAGCGTGAAAACGAGGCCAATCCCCGCGCAAGGTCCGTTGATCGCGGCGATCACCGGCTTGGGGCAGTCATAGAGATAGCCGAACCGGCCCGGATAAAGTCCGTCGAGATCGGGGGCGCCGGTCTCCGCGGTCACGTTTTCAAAGGCGATGTCGTTGGGGTGCAGCACTTCCTCGCCGCGCGTCTTGCCCCGGCTGGCCGTGATTTCGAGGTTCTGCACCTCGGCCCCTGCGCAAAAGCCACGGCCCGCGCCCGTCACCACGATGCACCGGATATCGGGATCGTGACCGGCACCCCCCACCGCATGACGCACCTCATCCGCCATGCGCGGCGTCCAGGCGTTCAGCCGTTCCGGTCGGTTCAGCGTGATCGTCGTGACGCGTTCCGTGTTCTCGACGAGAATCTCCTCGTAGGCGTTCCCCTCGTAGGCGTTCATTGGCTCCTCCCTCCCGTCCCGTCGTGGTCGAAGCCCTCCCGGCTCATGCCAACGCGAAACGTGCCGATGATTCCTGACAACTGTCAGGATTGATTCCTAGACGCGCTGTGCCGCAGGGTCAATGCACGAAATTTCCCAAACCGGTCTTTGGGGGCAGCTGTGTCGGGGGCGCGCCTGTGGCAGGGGCAGACGCTCCCGCGCCGGATCGCCCCGATCCGCAGGTCCCAAGCGAGACCATCCGAAATTCTGCTTGCTTTTCGTTTGGGCTTCTGCAAATCCTGACAAACGTCAGGGGCGCTGCTGGGAGGCTGCGATGCGCGTCATCGCCATGCGGTCCGGACGAAAAGGCAAGGCAAAGCGCCCCGTTCGCGTTGCGCCGCAGCCCCGCGATCCGTGGGGCGCTGCGCAACGCTCTGCGAGAGGCGAAACCTTGCGACAAGGGGAGGATGAAGGATCGTGCAAGCCGCGACGCAGCCCGTCATGGGCAAACCCGCAAGGATGCAGCCGCAACAACGCGGGCTGGGTCGGCTCGGTGCCGCCTATGCCGAGGCATGTCCGTCACCGCTCCCCGCCTTCAGCGAATTCAAGCATTTCCCGAAATCTTGCGAGCGATCATCATGACCAACACATTTGAGAACGCCGCCGCCTATGTGGCGGAGGCGGCGAAGGCTGCGTGGAACGTGCCGGGTATCGGTGCGGATGTTGCCCGCAGGCCCGTGAAATCCGTGGGCATCATCGGGGCGGGCACCATGGGTGGCGGTATCGCGATGAATTTCGCGACCGCAGGCATCCCGGTGAAGATCCGCGATACCACGCAGGAGGCGCTGGATCGCGGCCTTGGCGTCATCCGGGCCAACTACCAGCGCAGCTGCGACAAGGGGCGCTTCACCCAGGACGAGCTTGAAGCCCGCATGGGCCGCATCGAGGGTGTCCTCGACATGGCCGCCTTCGCCGATTGCGATCTGGTCATCGAGGCGGTTTTCGAGGATCTGGACCTGAAGAAGAAGATCTTCGGCGAGCTCGACCGGATCGCGAAGCCGGGCGCCATTCTGGCGACCAACACGTCCGCGCTCGACGTCGACGAGATCGCCACCGCCACATCGCGGCCTCAGGACGTGATCGGGCTGCATTTCTTCTCGCCCGCCAATGTCATGAAACTGCTGGAGATCGTGCGCGCAGAGAAGACGGCAGACGATGTCGTCGCGACCGCCATGGATCTTGCGAAGACCATCGGCAAGATAGCCGTCCTCGTCGGCGTCTGCTGGGGCTTCGTCGGCAACCGCATGCTGCGCGCGCGCAGGCTTCAGGCGGAAAAGCTGATGTTCTCCGGCGTCATGCCCTGGGATATCGACAAGGCGATCACCGATTTCGGCTTCCGCATGGGCCCCTATCAGATGTCGGACCTCGCCGGCCTCGATATCGGCTGGGCGCCGGGGGCGAAAACAGATTTCCCCGTGCGCGATGCGCTGTGCGAAATCGGTCGGCGTGGTCAGAAAACCGGCGCGGGCTGGTACGAATATGAAGGCCGCGAAGGCCGTCCCTCCACCGTCACCGCCGGCCTGATCCGCGAGATCACGGGCGCGGAGCCCCGTCAGATGGCGGCCGAAGACATCGTCGTCGCCTGCCTCTATCCGATGGTCAACGAGGCGGTGAAGATCCTGGAAGAGAACAAGGCCCAGCGCGCCTCCGACATCGATGTCGTCTGGCTCAACGGCTATGGCTGGCCCGCCGAAACGGGCGGCCCGATGTTCTGGGCCGATCAGGTCGGTGCGCCGCGCATTCTGGCTGCGATGGAAAAGCTTGGCGCGGACGATCCCGCCTTCGCTCCGGCGGAAGGCTTGCGCCGTCTTAGCGAGTCCGGCGGCTCCTTCCTCGATCTCGATTTCGGCGGTCTGAAGACGGCGTCCATGCGGGGGAAGGCAGCATGAGCGATCTGGAATTCTGCACCACACGCCGCGAGGGCCGGGTTCTTGTCGTCACCATGAACCGCCCGGATGTCATGAACGCGGTTCATGCGCCCATGCACCATGAGATGTCGCAGATCTGGGATGATTTCGCGGCCGATCCCGATCTCTGGGTCGCGGTTCTGACCGGGGCGGGCGAGCGCGCCTTTTCCGCCGGAAACGATCTGAAATACACCGCCCAGGGCGGGCGCATGAAGCCGCCTGCGAGCGGCTTTGCGGGGCTGACGTCCCGGATGGATCTGGAAAAGCCGATCATCGCCGCCGTCAATGGTGTCGCCATGGGCGGCGGTTTCGAGACCGCTCTTGCCTGCGACATCATCCTTGCCTCCAGCAACGCCACCTTCGCGTTGCCGGAACCCAAGGTTGGTTTCTTTGCGGCCACCGGCGGCGTGCAGCGTCTCACCCGCCAGATCGGGCGCAAACCCGCCGTGGATCTCCTTCTCACCGGCCGCAAGGTGTCGGCGGAGGAAGGCCAGAGGCTCGGCTTCGTCAACGAGGTCTTTGCGCCGGACGAACTGATGGCGAAGGCGATGGAGAAGGCGAACGAGATCGCCTCCGTCTCGCCGTCTTCCATCCGTGCCACGCTGCGTGTGCTGCGCCACATGGATGACATGGACAACCTGCGCACCAGCCTGCTCTACAGCCGCCAGGTGCTCATGGATCTGCGCGAAACGGAGGATTTCGCCGAAGGGGTCAATGCGTTCGTGGAGAAGCGCAAGCCTGAATGGAAGAACCGATAAGAAACGTCACGGCTCAGGGAGGAGCGACGATGGTTTCGGGACAATGGCCCGCAGAACTGAACAATCTCGCCATGTCGGAGGCGGCCCGTCCGTTGCTCGACAAGGTGGTCGCCCATGTCCGCGATCATTGCGATCCGGCATTGGAGGAATACGAGAAGCTGGGTGCCAATCGCACCGAACGCTTTTCCTATGCGCCCGGCCAGCTTGAGATCCTCGAAGGTCTGAAGGCCCGCGCCAAGGAAGCGGGGCTTTGGAACTTCTTCCTGCCCAATGCCGAGACGGGCGAAGGTCTTTCCAATCTCGACTACGCCTATCTCGCGGTTGAGCTTGGCAAGAACCCGCTGGCGGCGGAATCGCTCAACTGCTCCGCACCCGACACCGGCAACATGGAAGTGCTGGAGCGTGTCGGCACCCGCGAGCAGAAGGACACCTGGCTGAAGCCGCTTCTGAACGGCGAGATCCGTTCCGCCTTCGCCATGACCGAACCGGATGTGGCCTCGTCGGACGCCCGCAATATCGGCACCTCCGCGGTGCTTGAGAATGGCGAATGGGTCATCAACGGCGAGAAATACTACATCTCCGGTGCGGGCGATCCGCGTTGCAAGATCATGATCGTCATGGTCAAGACCTCGCCGGAGGCCGAGACCTTCCGCCAGCAGAGCCAGATCCTCGTGCCCATGGATACGCCGGGCGTGGAAATCCTCGGCCCCATGCATGTCTTCGGCCAGGACCACGCGCCGCACGGCCACATGCACCTGCGCTTCACCAATGTGCGCGTCCCGGCTGAGAACATCCTTTGGGGCGAGGGACGCGGCTTCGAGATCAGTCAGCTTCGCCTGGGGCCGGGCCGTATCCACCATTGCATGCGTTCGGTCGGCGCTGCGGAAAAGGCCCTCGACATGATGATCGCGCGCGGTCTCTCGCGGGAGGCCTTTGGACGCAAGATCATCGATCTCGGCAAGAACATGGAAACGATCAGCCGCGCCCGCATCGAGATCGAGGCCTGCCGTCTGATGGTTCTCAAAGCCGCCAAGGCGATGGACGTGCTCGGCAACAAGGAAGCCCGCGTCTGGGTCTCCATGATCAAGGCGATGGTGCCGGAGAAGGTCTGTTCCATCATCGATCAGGCGATGCAGGTCCATGGCGCGACGGGCTTGAGCCAGTGGACGGATCTGCCCGAGATGTACATGAAGCAGCGCACGCTGCGCCTGGCCGACGGCCCGGACGAGGTTCACCACGCCGTCGTCGCCCGTGCCGAGCGCAAGGCCTTCGTGGCCTCCAACGAACGTCGTCACGCTGCCGGTCTCAAGACCGCCAGCGAGATTTTCGAGGGGCCGTGACCATGACGAAGCTCTTCGATCTGACGGGCCGTGTCGCGCTTCTGACAGGCGCCTCGCGCGGCATGGGCCGGGCAATGGCCGAGGCGCTGGCCGCCCATGGCGCAACGGTGGTGATTTCCTCGCGCAAGCAGGACCAGCTCGATGCCGCTGCCGCCGAAATCAACGCCGCCATCGGTGCCGATCGCGTTCACGCGATCGCCGCCAATGCCGGGCGGCAGGCGGACCTTGAGGCACTGGTGGAGCAGACGCGTTCTGTGGCCGGGCCCATCGATATCGTCATCGGCAATGCGGGCGTGAACCCGCATTACGGGCCGATCTCGGAAATCCCGGACGATGCCTTCCAGAAGATCATGACCACCAACGTGCAGGCCAATCTCTGGCTGTCGCGTCTCGTGGTTTCCGACATGAAGGCGAAGGGGCGGGGCTCGCTGATCTTCACCTCTTCCATCGGCGCGTTCAAACCCTCGCCGACGCTGGGCGTCTATGGCGTCTCGAAGCTGGCGCTTCTGGGGCTTGTGCGAAACCTCGCGCTGGAATTCGGGCCCGACGGCATCCGCGCCAACGCGATCTGCCCCGGCGTGGTGCGCACCGAGTTTGCCCGCGCGCTGTGGGACAACCCGGAAGCGGAGGAGAAAGCCAACAGCCAGATCCCGCTGCGCCGTCTGGGCGAGCCGGAGGATTTCGCAGGCATCGCGACCTTCCTCGCATCCGACGCCAGCAGCTACATGACCGGCCAGGCGCTCACCGTCTGCGGCGGCTCCGCGATGTGGAGTTGAGGCCCATGCAGCTTGCAGGAAAGACGGTGGTTGTCACGGGCGCGGCGAAGGGCATCGGGCGCGAACTGGTGCTTGCCGCAGCCAGGGCGGGGGCTGCCAACGTGGTTGCCGCCGATATTGACGGGGAGGGCGCAAAGCGCGTTGCCCGCGAGGCGGGCGGCATCGCCTGGCGCGTGGACGTTTCCCAGGAGGCGGAAATCGCGGCCCTCATCGATGAGACGGAGACCCATATCGGTCCCATCGATCTCTTTTGCGGCAATGCCGGGATCATCCTGCGCGGCGGCTTCGAGACGCCGGATGCGGACTGGGAGCGCATCTGGAAGATCAACGTGATGGCCCATGTCTGGGCGGCGCGCCATCTGGTTCCGCGCATGACGGCGCGCGGCGGCGGTCATTTCCTGATCACCGCTTCGGCTGCGGGGCTCCTGAGCCAGGTCGGTTCGGCCCCCTACGCGGTCACCAAACACGCGGCGGTCGCGGTTGCGGAATGGCTTGGCCTCACCCACGGCGATGCTGGCATCGGCGTCACGCTTCTGTGTCCGCAGGCCGTGCGAACGGACATGACGGCGGGCCGCGAAAACGGTGTGGCCAGCGTCAACGGAATGATGGAACCGGCGGATGTGGCCGCGGCCGGTATCCGGGCGGTGGAGGCGGGCGAATTCCTCGTGCTGCCGCACCCTGAGGTGCGCACCTACATGCGCCGCCGGGCCGACGATACCGACCGCTGGATCGCGGGCATGCGCAAGCTCAACGCGGCTTACGGCCAGCTGAAGCCGGGCAGCCAGAAAACGAACTGAAGGACATAGCCCCGTGATATCGGGGCCAAGGGAGGAGACCTCAAATTGCGTGAGGCAGTCATCGTATCCACGGCGCGCACGCCGATCGGCAAGGCCTATCGCGGCGCGTTCAACAACACTCAGGCCCAGACCCTGATCGGCCACGCGGTCGAACACGCGGTCAAGCGTGCCGGGCTCGACGGTTCCGAGATCGAGGATTGCGTGATCGGCTGCGCGATCCAGCAGGGCTCCACCGGCGGCAATATCGGCCGTCAGGCGGCGATCCGCGCAGGGCTTCCCACCTCCGTTGCCGGCATGTCGATGGACCGCCAGTGCGCCAGCGGCCTGATGGCCATCGCCACAGCCGCCAAGCAGGTCATCAGCGACGGCATGCAGATCACGGTCGGCGGCGGCGTGGAATCCATCTCTCTGGTCCAGAACCAGAATTACCGCACCGATCACCGCTCCGATCCGTGGATCGAGGAACACCGTCCCGATCTCTACATGTCCATGCTGGAAACGGCGGAAGTGGTGGCGGATCGCTATGGCATCTCCCGCGAGGCGCAGGATGAGTATTCCCTGCGCTCTCAACAGCGTACCGCCGCAGCCCAGGCTGCGGGCAAGTTCGACGACGAGATTGTCCCGCTGGCCTCCACCAAGGCCATTGTCGACAAGGAAACCCGCGAGGTTTCCTATCAGGACGTGCTGCTGACCAAGGACGAGGGCAATCGCCCGCAGACCACCCTGGAAGACCTGTCGGGTCTCAAGCCCGTCTTCAAGGACGGCATGCGGATCCCGGAAGGCCGCTTCGTCACCGCGGGCAACGCCTCCCAGCTTTCCGATGGCGCATCGGCCTGCGTGATCATGGAAGCGGGCGAGGCGTCGAAGCGCGGGCTTTCCCCGCTTGGCCGCTATGTCGGCGTCATGGCCGCCGGTCTCGATCCGGACGAGATGGGCATCGGCCCGGTGCGCGCCGTGCCGAAGCTTCTGGCCGCCCATGGCCTCACCATGGACGATATCGGCCTTTGGGAATTGAACGAGGCCTTTGCCTGTCAGGTTCTCTATTCGGCCGACACGCTCGGCATTCCGCACGAGATCCTGAACGTCAATGGCGGCGCGATTTCCGTCGGCCACCCCTATGGCATGTCGGGTGCGCGGATGGTCGGCCATGCGCTGATCGAGGGCAAGCGGCGCGGGGCGAAGCATGTCGTCGTCACCATGTGCGTGGGTGGCGGCATGGGCGCTGCGGGCCTTTTCGAGGTTCTTTGAACCGGCAGGCATGAATTCCGCGCATCTTCGCGATGCGCGGCAACCCTAATGGAATGACAAGGATCGCATCATGGATCTGTCCTATACACCTGAGGAAGAAGCGTTCCGCACAGAGGTGCGCGCGTTTCTCGATGCGGAGCTGCCTGAGCATATCGCCGCTGCCGTTCGCTCCGGCGAAGAGCTGTCGCGCGAGATCTATCAGGAATGGCACGAAATTCTGGGCAAGAAGGGCTGGCTCGGCACGACATGGCCGAAGGAATATGGCGGGCCCGGCTGGACGCCGGTGGAACGCTATATCTTCGACGTGGAATGCAGCCGCTCTTACGCCCCGCGCATCGTCGCCTTCGGCCCGCACATGCTTGGCCCGGTGATCCAGAAATTCGGCAATGACGAGCAGAAACGCGAAATCCTGCCGCGGATCCTGTCCGGCGAGGACTGGTGGGCGCAGGGCTATTCGGAACCCGGCGCAGGCTCCGATCTCGCCAGCCTGAAGACGCGCGCGGACCGTGACGGCGATCATTACATCGTCAACGGCCAGAAGACCTGGACGACGCTCGGCCAGCACGCCAACCGCATCTTCTGCCTTGTGCGCACCAAGCAGGACGGCAAGCCGCAGGAAGGCATCAGCTTCCTGCTGATGGACATCGATCTTCCCGGTATCGAAGTGCGCCCCATCCGTCTGATCGAGGGCGGTCATGAGGTCAACGAGGTCTTTTTCTCCGACGTGAAGGTTCCGGTTTCAAACCTTGTCGGCGAAGAGAACAAGGGCTGGACCATCGCCAAGTACCTGCTGACCCACGAGCGGACCAACATTGCGGGCGTTGGCATTTCCATGCAGGCGGTGGAAGAGGTGAAGGCGCTGGCGCGCGCAACCAAGCGCCGTGGCAAGCCGTTGATCGAGGATCCGCTTTTCGCCGTGCGCATCGCACGCGTCGAAAGCGAGCTTGAGGCCATGAAGATCACCAATCTGCGCATGCTCTACACCGCGCAGAAGCAGGGCCAGCCTGGGCCGGAAACCTCGATCCTCAAGATCAAGGGCACGCTCATCGGGCAGGAACTGCGCGATCTGGCGCGCCGGGCGCTCGGCCCCGTGGCGGCTCCCTTCCCCGGACACATCACCGACGGCAATCTCGTCATGGGCCCGAAGGACACCGAGCACAACGCGGCCACCTACTTCAACAACCGCAAGACCTCGATCTTCGGCGGATCCAACGAGATCCAACGCAACATCCTCACCAAGACGATGCTGGAGCTTTAGATCATGAATTTCGATCTGACCGACGACCGGCAGATGCTGTCGGACAGCCTTCGCCGCTATCTGGCCGATAATTGCGGCATGGAACATCGCAACAAGAGCGCCTATGAAGCGCCCTTCCATGATCCGAAGGCATGGACGGAACTTGCTGCGCTCGGCATTCCCGGCGCGCTGGTGAGCGAGGAAGCGGGCGGCTATGGCGGCACGGGCTTCGACATCACCGTCGTCTTTGAGGAGCTGGGCCGTGTGCTTTGTCCGGAGCCGTTTCTCGCCACCTTGCTGGCAAGCCGCCTGCTGAGTGCTGCGGGCGCGGATCAGGAAGCCCTGATCGAAGGCGCCACGCGCTACGCGGTCGCTTTCTCGGAGATCGACGAGCCCTATGATGCGGCTTTCATGTCCACCACGGCCCGCGCCTCGGGCGATGCCTACATGCTCGATGGCCGTAAGACGGCCGTCTATGGCGGCCATGTCGCCGACACGCTTCTGGTGATCGCGCAGCTTGATGGCAAGCCTGCGGTTTTCCAGACCGAAGCATCTGCGGCCACCGTCACCGGCTATGGCATGATGGATGGCGGTGGGGCCGCCGAAGTCGTCTTCGACGGCACTCCGGCGACCCTGCTGATCGCGGATGCGGAAGCGGCGATCACCGACATGCTCGCCGCCGGGCGTCTCGCCCTTTGCGCGGAAGCTGTTGGCGCGATGGACACAGCCAATGCGCTGCTTCTCGATTACCTCAAGACCCGCAAGCAGTTCGGCACGGTGATCGGCAAGTTCCAGGTGCTTCAACACCGCGCGGTCGATCTCCTGTCGGAAATCGAACAGGCCCGCTCCATGACCATCGCCCTTGCCGCCTGCCTCGGTGAGCCGGAAGCCGCCCGCACCTCCGCCATGGCCAAAAGCCTGGTCGGACGTGTGGCGCGGCTTGTGGGGGAAGAGACCATCCAGATGCAGGGCGGTATCGCGATGACGTGGGAATACGCGTCGTCTCACTACGCCAAGCGCCTGGTGATGCTCGACCATCAGCTCGGCGATACCGACGCCTGCGAGGGCGAGATCGTCCGCAGCTACGCGGCCTGAGAAAAGGGCGACAGGGAAACCGGGGAGGGAGCCCGCGATGCGACCGGAGATCTCTCTTGGCGAGCTTGAAGCCAAGCTCGGCGAGGAAATCGGCGTCTCTGACTGGCTGGTCGTCGATCAGGATCTGATCGACGACTTCGCCCGCGTGACGCGGGACCACCAGTTCATCCACGTCGATCCTGCCCGCGCGGCCAGCGAGGGCCCCTATGCGGGCACCGTCGCTCATGGTCTCCTGACGCTTTCCCTGTTGCCGACCTTGTCGGAATCTGCTCTGCCCAAAATAGCGGGGGTCCGCTCAAGCGTGAATTACGGGTTCGATCGTGTCCGTTTTCTCGCGCCGGTCCCTTCGGGCGCGCGTGTCCGCGCGCGCTTCCGCCTCAAGACGATCAATCTGCGCGCACCCGGCGCTGTTCTGACGACCTGGGAGGTTCAGGTGGAGGTGGAGGGTGCCGAACGCCCGGCCATCGTGACCGACTGGCTGGGCCTGCGTTACATGGAGGCCGGGGCAGCGGACGCGCCGACGGCTTCGAGGGAGGAACGAACCTGATGCGAGCCAACAGCCGCCTGCCCGGCATTCTTCAAAACCTGCGTCTGCCGATGGTGGCATCGCCGATGTTCATCATTTCGGGCCCGGAACTGGTCATTGCCCAGTGCAAGGCCGGGATCGTGGGGAGCTTTCCCGCGCTCAACGCGCGCGAGGCGGAGGGCGAGGCGCCCATGCTGGAGACATGGCTCAAGCGCATCACCGAGGAACTCGACCGTCACAATCAGGAAAATCCGGACAGCCCCGCCGCTCCCTTCGCCGTCAATCAGATCGTTCACCGTTCCAACCAGCGTCTGGAGCGTGACGTGGAAATCTGCGCCCGCTGGCGGGTGCCCATCTGGATCACCTCGCTTGGCGCGCGCCCGGAAGTCAACGATGCCGCCCATCAGGCCGGCGGCATCGTGCTGCATGACGTGATCAACAATGTCTTTGCCCGCAAGGCCATCGAGAAGGGCGCGGACGGTCTCATCGCGGTCGCTGCCGGTGCCGGTGGTCATGCCGGGCCGCAATCGCCCTTCGCGCTCATCTCTGAAATCCGGGAATGGTTCGAAGGCCCGCTGCTGCTCTCGGGCAGCATCGCCACGGGCCGCGCGCTTCTGGCGGCGCGCGCGCTGGGGGCGGATCTCGGCTATGTCGGCTCCGCCTTCATCGCGACGCAAGAGGCCAATGCCGATCCGCAATACAAGCAGATGATCATCGATTGCGGGGCGGACGATATCGTCACGTCGTCGCTCTTTACAGGCGTTTCCGGCAACTACCTGAAACCCTCCATCGCGCGCGCAGGCCTCGATCCCGATGCGCTTCCCGACGGCGATGTCGAGAGCATGAATTTCCGCGAAGGCCAGTCCAAGGCCAAGGCGTGGAGCCAGATCTGGGGCGCGGGGCAGGGTATCGGTGCGGTGCATGATCTGGTCACCGCCGGTGCGCTTGTCGACAGGATCGAGGGCGAATATCGCGATGCGCTGGCGCAGCTTTGCGCGGAAGGGGGCGCATGAGCGAGCTTGTTCTGGTTCGTCACGGGCAAGCCTCGTTCGGACAGGCGGATTACGACCGCCTGTCGCCGCTCGGCCATGAACAGGCGTCCCGCCTTGGGGCGGCGCTGGCCGCGCAGGGATTTGCGCCGGACTGCGTTTTTCGCGGCGCCCAGCGCCGTCACCGCGAAACGCTGGACGGCATGGCCCCCGCGCTCGGCCTCGATCCGCAGCATGCGGTGATCCATGAGGGCCTGAACGAGTTTGACGCCTCCGCGCTTCTGGCCGCCCGCTTTCCCGGCGGGCTCAGCGAGGAAGAGCGCCGCGACCGGCGCACCTACTTCCGCATTCTGCGCGAGACCGTGATCGCCTGGCAGAAGGACGAGGTCGACGGCCCGCCGGAGAGCTTTTCCGCCTTCACCGCCCGCGTTCTGGCCGCCCGCGATGCCATGCTCGCGGCCTCCGAGGCGGCGGGCGGGCCGGTGCTCGCCGTCAGCTCCGGCGGCGCGATTTCGCGGCTTCTTGTCGATGCGCTCTCGGCGCCTGCCGAACAGATGATCCTGTTGCAGCTTCAGATGAAGAACTGCGCGGTCTCCCGGCTGGTGGGCGGCCCGGATGCCCGCTACCTGCACGCCTTCAACGAAACGCCGCATATGCGTGAGCGCGCGGATGCGCGGCTTCTCACCTATGCCTGAGCAAGACTGGACATGACGCCGATGGATGACGTGATCGACACTGCGCTTATCGAAGAGCCGACCTATCCCTTCCAGGACATGATCGGGTTCCGCATGGTTGGCTGGAAGCCGGACTGGGCGCGGTTTGAACTGCCCATCACCGGGGAATTCGACAACCGCCACGGCATTCCCCATGGCGGAGTCTATGCCGTGCTGCTCGATACGGTGATGGGCTTTGCGGGCTGTTACACCGGCGACAAGGATGTGCGCCGCAGCGCCATCACCCTGTCGCTGACCACCAACTATCTGTCGCGGCCCAAGGGCAAGCTGCTGATCGCGGAGGGCTGGCGCACGGGTGGCGGCAAGTCGACCTATTTCGCGGAAGGTCGCGTGACGGATGAGACCGGTGAAGTGCTGGCGAAGGGAAGCGCGGTCTTCAGATATCGAAAGAGCGCATTGCCGGGCAGTTAAACCAGCCGCGTCCCCGCCCGTCGCTTTTCAGCAGACGATGCGCGGGATGTGAGGAGAGAACAAAAAGGGGAGGGAAATCCGATGTTTGACCGGCATCTTGGAGTGTGGCCAGCCGGAGTACCGCACCATATCGACGTGCCCGAGCGCAATCTGTCGGAAAACCTGCGCCTGACGGCCGAAAAAACGCCCGACGCGACCGCGATCCATTACTACGGCGCGGACATCACCTATCGCGAGCTGCAGGAGACGGTGCTGCGTATCGCGGGCTGGCTTCAAGATGAGGCGGGGGTTGCCAAGGGCGATCGCGTCCTACTCTACATGCAGAACAGCCCCCAGTTCATCATCGGCTATTACGCGATCCTGAGAGCCGATGCGGTGGTCGTGCCGGTCAACCCGATGAACCGCGACCATGAGCTGGATCACCTGATCGCCGACACTGGCGCGAGCGTTGCGCTGGTCGGGCAGGAGCTGCTCGCCCACATCGCACCTTTCGCGAAAGCCGGACGGCTCGCGCATATGCTCGTCGCCGCCTATGCCGACAAGGCGGGCCGGGACCCGGAGACACCGCTTCCCGCAGGTCTGGAAGTTGCCGGGCGCGAGGACTACGACATTCCCGGAACGCTTGGCTGGCCCGCAGCGGAGGCCATGGGATTGATGCCGGGTCCGATCACCGCCGGCGCGGACGATCTCGCCGTCATCCCCTATTCCTCCGGCACGACGGGGCAGCAGAAGGGCTGCATGCACTCGCATCGCACCGTCATGACGACGATTGTGGGCGGTGTCATCTGGAACCCGCGCGGTCTCGGTTCGCCCTCTCTTGCCGTTCTGCCGCTCTTCCACGTCACCGGTATGCAGGGCTCGATGAACGGGCCCATTTTCGTCGGAGAGACAGTGGTCCTCATGTCGCGCTGGGACAGGCGCGTCGCCGCCCAGCTCATCCGCCGCCACGCCGTCGGGCGCTGGCGTAGCATTTCCACCATGATGATCGATCTGCTGAACGATCCGGACGTGGACGCCTCCGCCCTGTCCAGCCTGCAGGTGGTTGGCGGCGGTGGGGCCGCCATGCCGGCTCCCATCGCGCGCCGCCTGAAGGAGCTGACGGGCCTCGACTATATCGAAGGCTACGGCATGTCGGAGACCATGGCCGCCACCCACATCAACCCCATCGATGCCCCGCGCCGGCAGTGCCTCGGTGTTCCAGTCTTCGATGTGGACAGCCGTGTGATCGACCCGGAAACGGGCAAGGAACTCGGCCCCGGCGAAGTGGGCGAGATCATCATCAATGCGCCGCAGGTTTTCCTGGGTTACTGGAACAACCCGGCCGCCACCCGGGACGCCTTTGTCGAACTGGATGGCAAGTCCTTCCTGCGCACAGGCGATATCGGGCGCTATGACGAAGAGGGCTATTTCTACATCGTCGACCGCATGAAGCGCATGATCAACGCCTCTGGCTTCAAGGTCTGGCCGACGGAGGTGGAGGCGATCCTGCACGATCATCCGGCGATTGCCGAAATCTGCGTCGTTGGCCGCCCCGATCCGCGACGCGGCGAAAGCGTGATCGCCTATGCGGTCTTGCGCGGGGAGGTGAGCGAGGAAGAGCTGATCAGTTGGTGCCGCGAACACATGGCCGCCTACAAGGTGCCGCGCCAGGTGGTGTTCACGGACACCCTGCCGCGTAATGCCAGCGGCAAGCTGCAGTGGAAGGAAGTCGCCGAACTGGCGGCCCGTGACGCCGAGGCGCTGGCCGAAATCCAGAAACTGTCCCAATTGGATTGACCCGACCCGGTCGACGGGAAATCCCGTCCAGGACGAGGACCGCGCGGCTCTCAGGACTGAAACGCAAAAAGCGCCCCCGGATCTCTCCGGGGGCGCTTTTCTTTTGGGCTATCGGGGCGCCCGTTTCTCAGCTGAAGAACAGCCGCGGTGCGTAGAGCGCGATTTCCGGGAAAATCATGATCAGCGCCACGCCCAGAAGCGTCACCAGCACGTAAGGGATCACCGATGCGTAGATGTCGCCCATGGTCACGCCCGGAGGCGCGACACCGCGCAGGTAGAACAGGTTGAAGCCGAAGGGCGGCGTCATGTAGCCCACCTCCATCATGATGATGAAGAGGATGCCGAACCAGATCGGGTCGAAGCCGTTGGCCTGCACGATGGGCAGGAAGACCGGCAGCGTGATCAGCATGATGCCGACCGGATCAAGCACCATGCCAAGGACGAAGAGCGTGCTCAGCATCATCAGAAGCGCGCCCCACCGGCCGCCGGGCAGATCGCTCATCAGATCCTCGATCAGGCTCTGCGCGCCAAGGGCGGTATAGGCGGTGGAGAAGGCATGCGCGGCGAACAGGATCCACATGATGAGCGCCGTCAGCTGCAGCGTGGAGAAGGCCGTCTCCATCATGATCTTGGTTGACAGTCGCCCGTTCACCGTGGTCGCGACGAGCGCCCCGAAGACGCCGATGGCCGCTGCTTCCGTCGGGGTCGCAAAGCCGCCGAAAATCGCCCCCAGCACGGACAGAACGATCAGGATCGGCAGGATCACGGCCTTCAGGGACCGGAACTTGGTGCCCCAGTCCGCGCGTTCTGACACGGGAAGGGCCGGGGCGAGGTTGGGCTGGAAGAAGCAGCGGATCAGGATATAGGCGGAGACCAGCGCAAAGAGCAGCAGGCCCGGCCCGATGCCGGCTGCGAACAGCCGCCCGACGGAGACTTCGGTGAGCAGCGAGAACAGCACCATCAGGATGGAAGGCGGGATCAGGATGCCCCAGCCGCCGCCCGCGTTGATCGCGCCCAGCGCCAGCTTCTTGTCGTAGCCGCGCTCCAGCATCTTCGGCAGCGCGATGGTGCCCATCGTCACGACCGCCGCGCCCGAAATGCCGGACATGGCCGCGAAGATCACGCAGATCATCACCGTGCCGATGGCAAGCCCGCCGCGCACGCCGCCCCACCACTGGTGCATCATGTCGTAGAGATCGCCTGCGACGCCGGATTTCTCCAGCAATGTCGCCATGTAGACGAAGAGCGGGATCGCCATCAGCATGGGATCATGCATCGCCTCCCACATCTTGGACGACAGCAGGTAGAAGCCGATGGTGCCCATCTCGAAATAGAGAAACACGACAGAGACACCGCCCAGCACGAAGGCGAGCGGGGTGCCGAGGAGCACGAAGACGAACAGCGATCCGAAGAACAGAAGGGTCAGGAGTTCGACGCTCATTTGCCGTTCCCCTTTGCATCATGAGAAGACGTTTCGCGGGGATTTACGGACAAGACCTCTGGCTCCTCCTCCTGGCGTCCGAAGGTGTCTTCATCCACGGGAAGTCCCAGCACCACGCGGATATCGCCATAGAGCCGCACGGCGCCTTGCGCCAGCAACAGGACGGCGGCAAGGGGGATGAAGAGCTTGGTCGGCCACAGCGGGGCCTTCCAGACGGAGTTGGAACGCTCAAAGGTCGCAAGCGAATCTGAGGCGATCTCCCAGCCCTGCCACAGCAGCACGGTGACAAACAGCATGAAGAGCGGCCAGGTGGCGATATCGACCATCGCCTTGCGCCGCCGTGAGAGCGATCCATAGAAGATATCGACATTGACGTGCCCGCGCCGGGCGAGAAGGTTGCCGCCCGCGATCACGGCGTAGGCGCCGAAGATCAGCACCGCCAGTTCCGCGGTCCAGATGGCGGGCCGTCCCACGATGTAGCGCAACGCCACGTCGCAAAGCAGCAGGATGAAGATGGGAAAGATGGCGAGCGCCGCCCATTTCCCGATCCACAGGTTCAGGCGCGTGACCGCTCGGGCGACAGCCTGCATGAAGATGCACCTCATTCCACGGCGAAGAGGACGGGAGTGACCCCGCCCGACGCCTGTTTTTCGATTTTCGTGGAAACGAAAAGGGGCCGCGTGGTCGGGCCCCTCTCCAAAGGGAGCAAAGGCCCCGTTCAGGCGTAGCCGAGGTCGCGCATCAGGCCCTTGTAGATATCGGCGGCCTGTTCAGCCCGATCGCCCTTCTGGGCTTCCGTATCGAGGATCTCGATGGAAGCCTTGGCGAGAAGGTCGAGCACGTCCTGCGGCAGGGTGATGACCTCAAGGCCATTTTCCGCGATGCCCTGCGAAAGCGCGATCGCTTCGGCATGCACATATTCCACCGAGCGGGCGTAGAAGCGGGTCTCGATGGCATCGAGAAGCGCCACGCGCATGGCGTCATCGAGCTTTTCGAGCTCGTTCATGTTGAGGATGAAGGCATCCGTCGTCTGCGCCAGCGGCGGCTTGACGTGATACTTGCAGACCTCCCAGAGCGACATGGACTTCGCGCCAACCGCTGCGCCCCAATGCGCGCCGTCAACGGTGCCGGAGGAGAGCGCCTGATAGAGCTCCGAGCCGGGAATGTACTGCGGAGCCGCGCCCGCCTTGGCGAGATAGTCCAGCATCGTGCCGGAAGAGCGCAGCTTCAGCCCGCGGAAATCGTCCACGTTTTCGATCTTCTTGGTGACCGTCAGTTCCGTCGGCAGCACCTTTTCGGCCAGGATCTGCACGCCCTGCTTGGTGAGGTCCTCATTGACCAGCGCCTCGATGCCGAGGTTCTTGACGATGTGCTGCATCTCCCAGCTTTCGCGCAGCGTGCCGGGAATGCCATAGAGGAACGAGGCGGCCTGCGCATCGTCCTGGATGTAGGAGGGGCTGATGGTGCCCATGGCAACCACGCCCTTGCGCACCAGATCATAGATGCCCGGACCCTTGGCGAATTCGCCCGCGCCGAAAAGCTCCAGTTTGAAAGCGCCGTCGGTGCGCTTGGAAACCTCGTCCGCCAGAACGCCGAGGCTCGCGGTGAACGAGCTTGACGCCTTGGGCCAGTGCGACTGCACACGCCAGCGCACCGAGCCCTGAGCCATGCCCTTGCCGATGAAAGCCGGTGCGGCCAGCGCCGCGATGCCGGCCCCGCGCAGCAGGGCGCGCCGGTTCGTGCCGCCGGTCGTCTTGCCCGCGCGCGCGTTGGTGGTCCCCTCAGTGGTCCCGTCAGTGGTATTCGTCATGGAGTCCTCCCTCAAAGTGAACAGGCGGCCCAACTCCGGCGCCTCTTGTCGTTCCGGCAGAGCCCGTTCAGGACCACACCGCCTTTTTCCTTGTGTCCGGCCTGGCCGATCCCCGCGCCCGCCCGGAACTCCCAACCCCGGACGCGCCCGCCGATCATGCTCCCGAGCCGATCCGGACGGCGCGAAGCCTGACACATGTCAGGATCGCAGGCAACAGAGAACCTTTCTCCTTGTGATCAGGGCGGAAAAGCAGGCGCAATCCGCGCTCCACAGGGCGTTGCGGGGCACCGGGTGCGCCTGGCCGCGCATATCCTTACGTTAGGGGATGGAAGTCGCGCCCGTTTTGAGGGAACAATATGAGGGAATCGCTTAGAGGTGGAGCCGGCGTCGCGGCGCGCCATCCGCATCAAGGCCCTTCGCGGGCGCGCAGGCGGATTGGGGGTGGCTGATGCGGGTTCAGGCAGAGGGGAACCCCACGCATGAGCATTGCGATGACAGAACTTCCCGATGGGCGGCGGATCCATTGCGTCAACGCCTATGAGGTTGGCTTCGGCTGGCACGAGATCGTCTCCGACGATCTTACCGAACGCGGGCTCGATCTGCCGGTGGATGGCGTCTTTTTCGATGTCGGCGCGAATATCGGGCTCTTCTGTCTGCGGCTGCACGACCTGTGCCCGGATGCGCGCATCTATGCCTTTGAACCCATGCCCGCCGCCTTCGAGGCATTGAAGAACAACTCCGAGCGCATGGGCGGGATGGTGGAAGCCTGCCGTGTGGCGCTGGGAGCGGCTCCCGGCCGGGCCGAGTTCGATCACTATCCCGCACTGTCGGCGCTTTCCACCGGTGACAGCGCCGTCGGCGAGACCCTTGCCGGTGGCCTGCGCAGTCTTCTTTTCGGGCAGGGCGCCAGCGAGGATATCCGGGCGATCATCGACAAGACCGGCGCCCATGATCGTCTCGATGAAGAAGCCTTCATCGATCAGCTTTTCCGCAAGGAAACCGTCACCGTCGATGTCGACACGCTCGACAATGTGGTCGCGCGGTTCGGGATCGACGAGATCGACCTTCTCAAGATCGATACCGAGGGGCAGGAGCGCCCGGTTCTGGACGGTATCGGCGAAGGTTTGTGGCCGAAGATCCGCCAGCTTCTGGTGGAGGTCCATCGCGGGCCGGAGGAACTGAAGACCATTCGCGAGGAGCTTGAGGCGCGCGGATACAAGACCGTCATCGGCGATCACCCGATGGCGCAGGGTGGGGCGGCCGTTTTTCACATCTATGCCCATCGCGCCTGAAGAAGCCGTTCCGCGTCTTGCGTGACGGGAAACGCAAGGGCACTATCGCGGAAGAACCTATCTTTGCGTGTATTGCCTGTATCCGCAATCTTGTTGCGGTTCGATGATTTCTAACAGGAATTTGACCGGAGCGTACTCATGTCTGACGCGCAACTGGAAAGTGCCGAAACAAGCGGGATGGCGGCTGCGGCAGGACGCGTCGCGTCCGTGCCGCCTTCCTTCAATATCGACTGGTGGACGATGCTGGCCGATCCCGGTTTCCTCACCAATCCCTATCCGGACCTGAAGAGGATCCGCGAGCTTGCCCCGGTGCATTTCGATCCGGTCTCGGGCGTCTATTTCGTCATGGGGCACAAGGAATTCGGTCAGATGGCCAAGACGCAGGCCATGGGGCGCGACACGACCTATTGGGCGAATGGCTGGAGCAGTCCGGAAAACCGCAAGAACGATCCGGAGACCTACGAGCTGTTCATCGACTTCCAGCCGCAGATGATCAACGCCAACGCCCCCGATCATCGCCGCATGCGCGGGGTCTTCGACAAGGCGTTCCGTCCGCGCGACATGATGCGCCATTTGCCGATGATCGAGGACGAGTGCCGCAAGCTGCTGGACGAGATGCCGGTCGGCGAGCCCTTCGATTTCATGGCGGGTCTC
Source organism: Breoghania sp. (assembly GCF_963674635.1). NCBI lineage: Bacteria > Pseudomonadati > Pseudomonadota > Alphaproteobacteria > Hyphomicrobiales > Stappiaceae > Breoghania > Breoghania sp. The sequence goes on along the minus strand of NZ_OY771475.1, from coordinate 2,046,275 downwards.
GGCAATCCCTTGCCCAACCGGATTTCGCTGAAGCTCTTCGAGATCCCGGAGGAGATGGAAGGCCAGATCGGCAAGTGGATTTCCGATCTCTCCTGGCTCGGCAACATCGTCATGACGCCGGAGCAGAAGCGCAACGCCAAGCAGTCCAACAAGGACTTCAAGCAGTTCGTGAAGGAGCATCTTGAACGGTTGAAGGCGAACCCGGGCGACGGGCCCATCTCCATGGCGCTGGCGGCGGCCGAAGATGGCACGATGGACGAGGAGGAGACCCTCAACAACGTCGTCATGCTGATTTCCGGCTCCAAGACCTCGCTGACCCTTCTCGGCAACGGCCTTGTGAGCCTTCTGAAACATCCGGATCAGTTTGCGCAGCTTCGCGCCGACCGCTCGCTGATGCCGCGCGCCATTGAGGAAATGCTGCGGTTTGAACCCGGCAGCAGCATCATCCCGCGCGCCGGTGTCGAGGACTTCCAGTGCGGCGAGGTGCTGATCCCGGCGGGTTCGCTCGCCATCGGCCTTGTCGGCTCCATCAACCGGGACCCGGAGCGTTTCGAGGATCCCGACACCTTCGACATCACCCGCAAGCCCAACCACCATTCGGCCTTTGGCGGTGGTGCGCATATCTGCATCGGCAAGGCGCTGGCCCGCATGACCACGGAAGTGGCCTTCAACGCCCTGATGGACCGTTTCGGGCGCATCGACCTGGCGGGCGAGGCGGAGTGGTGGACCGACCGCTCCGACCAGCGCGGGCTGTGGTCGCTGCCGTTGATCGTGTCGCCGGAGTGACAAGCGCGCCGGAGTGCGGGGCCGTTGGGCCCACAGGGCGGGGAAACAGGGAGCATCTCCACTGTGTCTGTTGACAGCCAGCGTACCGTCGGAGCGATTGAAAGTGACGTCGACTGGTGGTCGATGCTGACCGATCCGGAATATCTCAAAAGCCCCTATGCCCAGCTCAATGCCCTGCGCGACAAGGGGCCCGTCCACCGCGATCCGGCAACGGGCGTCTTTTTCGTTCTCGGCCACAGCGCCTTTCGCGCCATGGCAAGCGCGCGCGAAATGGGCCGCGATACGCGCCTTTGGACCCATGGCTGGAACCGGCAGGAGGTGCGCGAGAACGATCCGCTGACCTATGAGCTGTTCCGCGAATTCCAGCCGCAGATGACCAACGCCAACCCGCCCGACCATCGCCGCCAGCGCGGGATCTACGAAAAGGCATACCGGGCGGACGGTCTGGCGCAGCCTGTGCGGCTGGCGGAAGCAGAAGTCTCCCGTCTGCTCGATGCCCTGCCGGTGGGCGAACCCATCGATTTCATGACGCAGGTCGCCAATCCGCTCTCTCGCAGCATCGCCCGCGATGTCTTCGACATCCCGCCGGAAATGGAGGAACAGCTCGCCGACTGGGTGACGGATCTGGGCTTCATCGGCAATATCATGATGAGCGTGGAGCAGAAGCAGAACGCGCAAAAGTCCATGCGCGAATTCAAGACTTACCTGCGCCAGCGCTTCGCGTCCGGCACGGATCGGCCGGGCGAGGGCTTTGTTGGCATCGCCCTCAAGGCCTGGGCCGATGGCACAATGGATGAGGAGGAAACCCTCAACAATCTCGTGACGCTGATTGCGGGCGGCACGGCGACCGCAACGCTTCTGGGCAATGGCCTTCTGACATTGCTCCGCCATCCCGACCAGATGGCGAAATTGCGCGCAGATCCTGACCTTCTCGCCCCGGCGATAGAGGAGATGCTGCGTTTCGAGCCTGGCTGCAGCTTCATCATCCGGGTTGCCATCGAGGATTACGAATGCGCGGGCGCCCGCATACCTGAGGGCGCGCTGGCCATCGGCCTGACGGGGGCGACCAACCGCGACCCGGAACGCTTCGACGATCCCGACACATTCGACATCACGCGCCGCCACAATGCGCATCACGTCTTTGGCGGGGGCGCGCATATCTGCCTCGGCAAGACGCAGGTGCGCATGACGGCGCAGACGCTGTTTGCGCATCTTCTTGAACGCTTTGCGCGCATCGAGCTTGCAGGCGAGCCCGTGTGGTGGACCCACCGCAGCGATCAGCACGGTCTGCATACCCTCCCCATCAAGCTAGGACAGGCGTGATGAGCGAAACCATTGCCCCGGCGATTGACTGGTGGACCCTGCTCACCGACCCGGATTACCTCGCCAATCCGCATCCCGACCTGACGCGCATCCGCAAGATGGGGGCGGTGCATCTGGATGAGCCGTCCGGCATCTATTTCGTGCTTGGTCACGAGGCCTTCAACGCCATGGTGCGCGCGCCTGAAATGGGCCGCGATACCCGCCTGTGGACCAATGGCTGGAGCCGCCCGGAAAGCAAGGCGCGCGATCCGCTGAGCTATGAGCTTTTCAGCGAGTTCCAGCGCCAGATGGTGAATGCCGATCCGCCCGATCACCGCCGCATGCGCGATGTCTATGAAAAGGCCTTCCGCCCGGCCGAGATCCCGCCGCTGCGCCCGATGATCGAGGCGGAAGCGCGCGAGCTGGCCGACGCCCTGCCAGAAGGGGAGCCGGTCGACTTCATGACCGGCTTTGCCAACCATCTGCCCCTTCGCGTCGTGCGCAATCTCTTCCGCATCTCGCCCGAAATGGACCCCGCCCTTGCCCGCTGGAACGCGGCGCTGGTGAAGATCGGCGACATCATGATGTCGCAGGACCAGAAGCGCGAGGCGCTGGAGGCGCTGCGCGCCTACAAGGCATTCCTGCGCGAACATCTGGAAGCCGAGCGCGGCAATGCGGAAAACCGGCTGATCGCACTGGCGCTCGAAGCCCTTGATGACGGGATCATGGATGAGGAGGAAACCCTCAACAATCTGAAGGGTCTCGTCTCCGGCAACGAGACCACCGTCAACGTGCTCGGCAACGGGCTCCTGACCCTCATGCGCAACCCCTCGCAATTTAACCGCCTGCGCGCCAACCCAGATCTCATGCGCACCGCGATTGAGGAAATGATGCGCTATGAGCCCGCCATCAATTTCATCCTGCGCGTGGCGATCAGGGATTTCGAACTGGATGGCATGACGTTGCCTGCAGGCTCGCTGGCATTGGGTCTCATCTGCGCGATCAACCGCGATCCGGCGCGCTTTGCGGATGCGGAGACCTTCGATATCGCGCGAAAGCCCAATGCGCAGGTGATCTTCGGTGGCGGTCCCCATGTCTGCATCGGGGCCGCCCTTGCGCGGTTGGAAGTCGATGTCGCGCTGAGCGTTCTGATGGACCGCTTTTCCCGCATCGAGCCTGCGGGCGAGCCTGTCTGGTGGACGGATCGCACCAACCAGCGCGGCCTCGAACGCCTGCCGGTTCGCCTCTGGCGGTAAGGAGGCAAGCTTGGTCCTTGCGGTGTGCTTGGCTCCGGCAAACACGATTTGAGCGTGTGGCCGATCCTTCGAGACGGCCCGTTGGGCCTCCTCAGGATGAGGTTGTGTGTGTTGCTGGCTCCCGAAAAGCCCCCCCACGGGAACGTCATCCTGAGGAGCCTGCGAGAGCAGGCGTCTCGAAGGATGGGCCCCCATACTCAGTCCCGGTGCCGAACAAAGCCTCCGCTTCAGGCTTTCTCGCCGCAAAGCGCATCCAGCCGCTTCAGATCCCCGCCGAAGGGCGACATCAGCGGGCTGATCTTCGAGGTCGAGCTTCTACGCAGGTCCTGCCGGAGCACGGCAACGAAGGTGCCCGTCGGGCTGAGATCGACATAATGCGCCCCGCCATCAGCCTCGATGGCTGCAAATGTCGCCTGCAGCTGCATCCGGTCGCGCACGATCCGCCACAGAAGGGGGCCGTCGGCGGCTTGAACAGGACGTCCGAGACAGCACGACCAGACCGGCCAGAACGGCGTCTCGAAGCGCAAGTCCGAGACGGCCTGCAAGAAGGTGTCCTCCGCCCCGTCGATCCAGCGTGAATGAAAGGCGAAGGGCACGGGCAGCGCCTGAAAGGGCGTGTCGAGGCGGCGCAATTCATCGCTGACCGCGCCCGTGTTCTCTGCCTCGCAGGCCAGCACACAATGGCGCTCGGCATTGATGCCGGCGATCTCGGTTCGCTCTCGCAGGAGAGGCGACGCATCGCGGATGCTCGGCGGCGCAAGGGCAGCGATCAGCGCGCCGGGCTGGCAGGTCTTGCGAAAGGTCTTCGGCTGGTCCGCGACCGCTTTCAACGCGGTTTCAAACGGGATCATCCCGGCCAAACTCATGGCGACGAATTCGCCAAGGCTCACGCCCACCAGCAGGTCGGGCCTGAGCCCACGCGCCTGCAACATCTTGGCTGCCGCGAATTGCACCATGAAGAGGGAGGGGTGGGAATGCTCCAGATGATCGAAGGCGTCCGCACGGCTGCGCGCATCGTCATGGATGGCGGCAAGCGGCGAAAAGCCTTGCGCGTCTTGAACGATCCTGTCGCCTATTTCCATCCACTGTCGGAAGACGGCATCGGTGTTCAAGAGATCTGCCGCCATGTGATAATACTGCGAGCCTTGGCCTGCGAAGCAGAAGGCCGTGGGTAGGGACGACGATGAGGAGCGCATGGAAAAGACCTTGAGCGGCAATGAGATCGGCGACGGATTCTTGTCGCACGGCCCGGCCGTCGGCGGCAAGGCGCTGATTGACCGCGACCGCGCCGCCGCCTGGTGGCTGCCGCTTGAAACCATCGGTGAGGCTGATTGGCCGATCCTCTCGTCCCTTCTTACCGAGGCAGAACGGGAGCGGTCCGAACGTTTCCATTTCGAACGCGACCGCCTCGTCTACATCGCCGCCCATGCAAGTTGCCGCGGGCTTTTGAGCTATTGCCTGGGCGGCGCCCCGCTGGACTGGCGTTTCACGGTGGAAGAGCACGGCAAGCCGGAACTGGTCGCGCCCGAGGCGGGCCCGCGCTTTCGCGTCAACATTTCCCACACCCGCGGGCTGGCCGCCGTTGCGCTGACGCAGGAACATGATATCGGCGTGGACGTGGAATGGCTTGAGCGCACCGTGGAGGCGGAAAAGCTCGCCGAACGCATGTTCGCGGAACCGGAGCGCCGGAAGATGGCGGAGGCGTCCGACGGCGAACGCCTCGACACGTTCCTGAAATTCTGGACGCTGAAGGAGGCCTATGTGAAGGCCATCGGCAAGGGGCTTTCCCAGCCGCTCGACGCCTTCGCCTTCGATCCCGACGCGCTTGAAATCAGCTTCCGCGATCAGGTGGCCGACGACCCGGCAAACTGGCACTTCGAGCACTACCGGCCAGGCCCGAAATACCTGATGACGCTGGCTGTGCGCCATCCGGCAAAGCGACGGCTCGTTGTTGATACGAGGCCCGCGCCGCTCGATTATCTGCGCGATCTGGCGAAAGCCTGAAAGCGTCGCTCAGCCCGGCAGGATCTCGCGCAGATAGGTCTCAAGGCCCTGGCTCTGGTCCCACTGGCGCGGATAGCCGAGCGAGACTTCCTCAAACCGCGTCCCGTCGCGCCAGTCCGTGCGCCGTGTGTGGAGATGGCCGGAAATGACGACGCTCGCATTGTAGCGGGTGTGCCAGTCATGGGTCGCCCGCGTTCCGCACCAGGGCGTGAAGCGCGGCGCGCGCGGAATGTGGATGAGATCCGCGCGCATCGGGAAGTGATTGATCAGGATGGTGGGCAGATCATCTGGCAGTTCGCCAAGCCGCGCCTCGGTCTCCGCGATCCGGCGCGCGCACCACGCATCGCGGCTTTCCCACGGCGCGGGGTTCAGGAACATCTCGTCGGCGCACACGGCACTTCCCTCTTTCGCCCATGCGACCACCTCGTCGCGCGCGATATGGTCGGGCCGGAAGCTGTAATCATAGAGCAGGAACAGCGGCACGATGGCGTGCTCGCCGCCGGGGCCCGTCCAGATTTCGTAAGGGTCTTCCGGCGTGAGGACGCCGAACTCGCGCGCGATCTCCACCAGTGCGCGGTAGCGCGCCTCGCCCACAACGGCCGGCTGGCCCCGTTCTTCCGAAATCGCCCACAGATCGTGATTGCCCGGGACCCAGAAGACCTTGGCGAATTTCCGCGTCAGGCTTTCCAGCGCAAGGCGCATATGGCTGAATTTCTCGGCGATGTCGCCGGCCACGATCAGCCAGTCATCACCGAAATCGGGCAATGCGGCAAGCGCCTCGCGGTTGGCGGGACTGGCCAGATGGAGGTCGCTGATCGCTCTGATTTTCATGGGACTTGGGAAACTGTGGTCTGGGAGTCGGAAGGGCTAATCTGCACAATATGGGGTTGCTCTCACAAGAGGCGAACCTGGGGCGGGGGAAAACCGCAAGTTGGCCCCTCATTCCTTGACGCTGCCCCCCACATGGAAAACACTTCCTCCTGCAGGTGTGAAAACCCACCCCGATCCTTTTCATGCGGGGCGGAAACTGGCGGGATTTTGCCCATTCGCGGGAGCGAGCCGATTTCAGATTTGAGCAAAGACATTTCGAGCACAGGTGTTTCCGGCGGGATCGACTGGTGGTCGGTTCTCTCCGACAGGGATTTTCTGGCAAATCCCTATCCCCAGTTGCGCCGCCTTCAGGAAAAAGGGCCGGTGCATTTCGATCCGGCAAGCGGCATCTATTTCATCCTCGGCCACCGCGCCTTTGCCCGTGTCTCCAAATCGTCCTCGATGGGGCGCGACACGCGCAACTGGCTGGGCGGCTGGAATTCCGACGATTACCGCGCCCATGATCCCGTCGGCTACAAGCTCTTCAGCGAGTTCCAGCCCCAGATGATCAATTGCGACGGCGAGGAGCATCGTCGCATGCGCAAGGTCTATGAACCGGCCTTCCGCGCGCAGGCCATGTCGCGCATGGCGCCCCTGATCGAGGAACAGGCCGCACGACTGCTCGCCGCCATGCCGGATGACGGCGAGGTGGATTTCATCGAGGCCTTCGCAGCTCCCCTGCCGCTTCGCGTTCTGTGCGAGCTTTTCGATATTCCCGAAAGTCTCGATGAGACGATCTCGCGCTGGAGCGCCTCGCTGATCCGCATTGGCGATATCCTGATGACGCCGGATCAGAAGCTGGAGGCGCAAGCCGCGCTCGCCGAGTTCAAGGATTTCCTGCGCGAACAGATCCGGGCGCGCGAGAACCGGCATGAGGACAACCTCATGGGCCTCGCGCTTCATGCCTACAAGGACGGCACGCTGGATGAAGAAGAGACGCTGACGAACCTCGTCTCCATGCTCGTTGCGGGCCACGAGACAACGGTGACGCTGATCGGCAACGGCCTGCTGCTTTTGTTGCGCAACCCTGCCGAGCTTGCCCGCCTTCGAACCGAGCCCGCCTTGACACGTACCGCTGTGGAGGAGTTCCTTCGCATGGAGCCCGGCGGCAACATGATCCTGCGTGTCGCGCGGGAGGATTTCGAGGTTGAGGGCATGACCATCCCCAGGGGCGCGCCGGTAATCGGCCTGATCGGCGCGATCAATCGCGACCCGGCCCGGTTTGAGCGCGCCGACGAGCTTGATGTGGCCCGCCCCGCCAATGCCCAATTCACCTTCGGCGGCGGCGCGCATTTCTGCATCGGTGCGCCGCTTGCCCGTCTTGAGGCGCAGATCGCCTTTTCCAGGCTCTTGGAGAAATACGCCCATATCGACCTGGCCGGGACGCCCGAATGGCGGCTTGACCGGATGAATGCCCGCGGCCTCGGCCATCTGCCCATCCATGTGAGGAAAGCTGCGTGAGAGGACCCGTTGGTATCGAGGCCATGAATGTCTTTGGCGGCATGGCCTATCTCGATGTGCGTGAACTGTGCGACCATCGCGGCCTCGACATGCCGCGTTTCGAAAACCTCCTGATGCAGGAAAAGACGGTCGCGCTTCCCTACGAGGATCCGGTCACCTTTGCGGTCAATGCGGCAAAGCCGGTCGTGGACGCCTTGAGCGCGGAGGATCGCGCCCGCATCGAGATGGTGATCACCTGCACCGAATCCGGCATCGATTTCGGCAAGTCGCTCTCCACCTATCTGCACCGGTATCTGGATCTGCCCTCCAATTGCCGTCTCTTCGAGATCAAGCAGGCCTGCTATTCGGGCACGGCCGGATTGCAGATGGCGGTGAATTTCGTGCTCTCGCACACCTCGCCCGGCGCAAAGGCGCTGGTGGTGACGACCGACATTTCCCGTTTCGCCCTGGCTGACGCCGCCGCGGTTCAGGAATGGGCCTATTCCGAACCCAGTTCCGGGGCCGGTGCCACGGCGATGCTCGTCTCCGACACACCCCACATTCTGGCGCTCGATGCGGGCGCCTATGGCAATCACGCCTTTGAGGTGATGGATACCTGCCGTCCGGGCCCGGATACGGAAGCGGGCGATGCCGATCTGTCGCTGATGGCCTATCTCGATTGCTGCGCAGGCGCCTTTGAGGACTATGCGCGCCGCGTGGAGGGCGCGGATTTCCGGGAAACCTTCTCGCAGCTCTGCTTCCACACGCCCTTTGGCGGCATGGTGAAGGGCGCGCACCGCCACCTGATGCGCAAGCTCTACAAAACGCCGCCCGCCGAAATCGCGCAGGATTTCGAGACCCGCCTCGGCCCGAGCCTCGCCTATGGCAAACGGGTGGGCAACACCGCGGGCGGCTCCGTCTATGTGGCGCTGGCAGGCACCATCGATACGGTGGAGCTTTCCCAGCCCCAGCGCATCGGCCTTTTCTCCTACGGCTCGGGCTGTTGTTCGGAGTTCTTCTCCGGCGTGGTCTCGCCGGAAGGAAAGACGCGTCTTCAGGCCATGGGCATCTCCAAGGCGCTGGATGAACGCTATCGCCTGTCCATTGCCGAATATGAAAAGCTCCTCACCGGCAAGGAAGTGGTGCGCTTCGGCACCAGGAACGCGGAGCTTGATCGCCAGGTCATTCCCGGCGCATGGCCGACGGTGGGCAAGGGGGATCGCCTTGTCCTCGACAGCGTGGTCGACTACCACCGCAACTACAACTGGATCTGATTTCAGGGGAATTCGAACGTTGGACAGCACCCGGATCGCCGAAATGATCATCGCGGAAATTCGCGAAACCGTGCCGGAACTGGCCGATCAGCCGATAACAGCGGCGGATTCCATGGCCGAGCTTGGCGTCGATTCCATCGAGCGCAGCGAGATCATTCTGGCGACCATGGAAAAGCTCGGCCTGAAAATTCCCATGGTCCAGCTGCACGGGCCGAAAAACATCGGCGAGTTGGCCGACCTGCTCCTGTCCAAGAGCGCCGGCTGACATCATGACCTACCCAGTTGCCAGTCCTGTCGCCATCACCGGAATGGGGGTTGCCTGCGGTCTGGGCTACGGCAAGGCGGCCTTCGCAAAAGGACTTTTTGCGGCCCCGAATGTCTTTGGCGTCTTGCGCCGCGAAGGCCGCGAGCAGCCTGAGGACGAAACGCCCTTCATCGGCGTGGAGCTTCCCGATGAACCTGAAAGCCTGCCGCCGCGTCTTGCCCGAACAACCACCTTTTCCGCCCGCGTGGCACTGAAGGTTCTTCGCGAGGCCTGGGCCGATGCGGGGCTTGAGGATGTCGATCCCGAACGCATCGGTCTTGTCGTCGGCGGGACCAACCTGATGTCGCGCGAACAGGCGTTGGCCGCGTCCCGCTATGCCGACCGTCTCGCCTATGTCCCGCCGCGCCACGGGCACATGTTTCTCGACACCGATATCGCGGGCCTTTGCGCCGCGACCCTTCCCATCCGTGGCTTCACGCTGACGGTGGGCGGGGCCTCGGCCAGCGGCTCGGTGGCCGTGATCGAGGCCATGCGGGCGATCCGGGCAGGTGACATCGATATCTGCATCGCCCTTGGCGCCTTGCAGGATCTTTCCGGTTACGATCTTCACGCCATGCGCTCGCTGGGCGCGATGGGGTCGGAGCTTTTCGCGGATGATCCTGCGCGCGCCTGCAGGCCGATGGACAAAGACCATGACGGCTTCATCTATGGCGAAGCCTGCGCGGCCCTCGTTCTCACGCGGGAGAATTTCGCAGCTTCCAACAAGGTCTATGCGCATCTGATGGGCGCAGGCCATGTCGCCGACGGATCGCGCGGGCCGGAACCCGATACGCAAGGCCAGCAGCGCGCTGCCGAACTGGCCCTGGATGAGGCCGGGCTCACCGCCGCCGATATCGATTATGTCAACGGCCATGCCACCGCAACGCCGGCGGGCGATGAGGCGGAACTGGAGACCTATCGCGCGCTCGGTCTTGCCCACGCGCGCATCAATGCCACCAAATCCATCATCGGCCATGGGCTGAGTGCGGCAGGCGCCATCGAGATTGCCGCCGTCCTCGCCCAGATCGCGGAAGGCCGCCTTCATCCGACCCGCAATCTTGAGGCTCCGCTCGATGATGGGTTCGGCTGGGTCGGCACGCAAGCCGAGGCTCATCGCATCCGCCATGCGCTGAAATTCTCCTTCGGCTTCGGCGGCATCGACACCGCGCTGGTGATCGCCGCGCCTGCAGACGGGGAGGGGCGCAGGCCATGACCTATGAAACCCTCAAGGTGACATGGACCGACGGCCTCTGCCGCATCGCGCTTGACCGGCCCGACGTCGGCAACGCCATCAACACGGCGATGGTTGAGGAACTCGGGCGCGTTCTGGCCCGGTGCGAGGCGGCGCCGGGGCAGGGCGAAAAGCCCATCAGCGTCGTGGTGATCGAGGGCGGGGCGGAGACTTTCTGCGCGGGCGGCGACTTCGAAGCGGTTGCCGAGAACGGGTCCGCAGGCGATCCCGGCCCGCTCTATGATATCTGGCTGAAACTGGCCGAAGGCCCCTTCGTCTCCGTCTGCCTCGTGAAGGGGCGGGTCAATGCGGGCGGGGTCGGCTTCGTCGCCGCATGCGATATCGTGATTGCCGAAAAGACGGCGACATTCGCGCTTTCGGAACTGCTTTTCGGCCTTTTTCCGGCCTGTGTCCTGCCGTTCCTCATCCGCCGCACCGGTCGTCAGCGCGCCCATTACATGACGCTGATGACCAGGCCGGTTTCGGCCCCGGATGCGCTTGCCAGCGGGCTTGTCGATGTCATCGCGGAAAACGGCGAGGCGGCGCTGCGCCAGCATCTGGCGCGGCTTCGGCACCTGCAACAACCCGCCATTGCCCGCTACAAGGCCTATATGGCGGGAGCGTCCGGCGACCCGGCCAAGGACCGCGCGCGCGCGCTTGCGGCGAACCGGGAGATCTTCTGCGATCCCAAGGTCCTGGCCGATATCCGCCGCTATGTGAGCGATCTCACGTTCCCCTGGGAGGACTAGGGGCGGGCTTTTGTTATCGGTTTTGAGTGTGTGGCCCATCCTTCGAGACGGCCTTCGGCCTCCTCAGGATGACGTTCTCGCGTTGATGGTTGTTGGCCAATAGCTCTTGTGGATGCCGGCTACACACTCAAACCTCATCCTGAGGAGCGACCGAAGGGCGCGTCTCGAAGGATGGGCGACAGTCTGCGAACACGGAGCCTCCCACATCCACAACGTCATCCTGAGGAGCCTGCGTCAGCAGGCGTCTCGAAGGATGGGCGGCACTCCCCGAGCACGTTTCCTTCCCACTCATAACGTCATCCTGAGGAGGCCCGAAGGGCCGTCTCGAAGGATGGGCCACAACCCCAAACGCAGCCCTAGGCCAGCGCCCCTTCCGTCAGATCCACGACCCTTTCAAGCCGCGGCAGCCTTGCCTCCGGCAGGCCCTCGCGCTTCACGAAGGCGCGGTTGAGCAGGCAGATGGAGAGCTGGTAGAGGAAGGTCTGGTTTTCCTTGGTGCTGATCTCGCTCGCCGGTTTGCTCAAGACCTTGTTGGCAAGCTTTTGCGCGAACTTCGCGTTCAGGAACGGAATGGCGGAAAGCTCCGCCTCGCTCAAGACGAGATCGAGATAGTCGGGACGCCGGGCTGCAAAGGCTGCCGCGTCGGGGGCGCGATAGGGGAACTTGCGCTTGTCGATGATCCGATCCGGCAGACGGCCCCGGAACGCCTCGCGCAACAGGCGCTTTTCGACAAATCCGTCATCGAATTTCAGATTGATCGAGGTCGCCAGCGCAAAGACGTCCGGGTCGAGGAACGGGCAGCGGTTTTCAACCCCATGCGCAAGGCTCATGCGCTCGCCTTGTGTGGAAAGCAGGTAGCCGGGAAGCAGGGTCTTGTATTCAAGCCACTGCGCCTTCTCCACCGCCGACAGCCGCTGATAGCCGCATTGCGAGGCGACGAGCTCCGATATCGCGGCAAACGGCTGCCCCGCCTCCTTCACAAGGCGGGCGGAAAAGAGCCCGTTCTGGAACCTCAGTTCATGGGAGAAGAGCCCCGGCATCTTCTCAACCGAGAACTGGTGATAGAGGCCTGTCACGGCTGCGATATCGTCCGGCCCGTAATGGGCGAGATGCGGGTAGAGCGTCTCGATGCGCGCCCGGCGCACATCGTCGGGAAGCTCGCTCCAGGCCTCGCGCAGCAACGTCTCCTTGAAGAGATCGTAGCCGAGAAACGCCTCATCCGCCCCTTCACCGCTCAGAATGACCTTGATGCCTTCGGCCTGTGTGCGTTTCGACAATATGAACATCGGCACGAAGGCGCTGCGGAAGGCGGGGACCTCCGCATGAAAGACCGCATCCGGCGTCTTGTCCGCGATATCGGCATGGGTGATGCGTTGGGCGTGATGGCGTGTGCCGAGATGCTCGGAGACGAGCCGCTGGTCGGCGGATTCGTCGAATTCGGCATCCTCGAATTCGACCGAGAAGGTGGAGAGCGGCCTCGTGGCGAAATCCTTGGCAAGTCGCGCCACAATGGCGGAATCGACCCCTCCGCTCAGATAGACGCCCACCTCCACGTCGCTTCGAAGGCGCAGTTCCACCGACCGGGTCAGCCGCGCACGGATCGCGTCAAGCGCCTGCGCCTCGCTTGCCACTTCCGGGCCCTCATCGAAGCGCAGTTCGGCATAGGTGTGTAACGTGATCTCGCCGCCGCGAAGCCTGAGCCACTGGCCCATCGGCAGGCTTTCAACGTTGCGAAAGCCGCTCTGGTGCGGCAGCGGCGTCCATTGGCCGAGAATGGAGGAAAGCTGCTCCGGGTCCTGCTCGAATTCAAAGCCAGGCACCGCCAGAAAGGCCTTCATTTCGGAAGCGAACAGCAACCTGCCGCCATGGCGGGCATAAAACATCGGCCGCTTGCCGAAGCGGTCACGGGCAAGAAACACATCGCCGGTTTGCCGGTCATAAAGCGCGAAGGCGAAGCCGCCATTGAAGCGCGGCAGGCAGTCCGGCCCCCAGGTGATCCAGGCCTTGAGCACCACTTCCGTGTCGCAATGGGTGGTGAAGCGGCAGCCCAGCGCCTCCAGCTCGGATCGAAGCTCAAGGTAGTTGTAGATCTCCCCGTTATAGCTCAGCCAGTAGCGCCCGCGCTCATCGCCAAAGGGCTGCGCTCCCGCATTCGGGTCAAGGATCGCCAGCCGCACGGTGCCCATCGCGAAGCCGTCATCGACCACATAGCCCGCGCCGTCCGGGCCGCGATGGCCGATCCGCGCGAGCATCTGCTCGATCTGGCCACGCAAGGCTCCGGCAGGTTGGGTCTGGTCGACGATGCCTGCGATACCGCACATATGGCTACCACTCGTCCGGGGTCATCAACTGGCGCGCGCCGCCACCTTGCGCTGCACGGCCTGTTCGATCTGGGTCAGGCTGACCATCACACCGCCGGTAATCTCCTGCTCGGTGAACTTGATGTCGAATTCCTTTTCCAGAAAGCGGATCAGCTGGATGTAGCCGAAGGAATCCATCACCCCTTCCTTGAACAGATCCGACGTCTCGGGAAAGCTTTCATCGAACTCGATAAGAAATTGTTCTTCGATAAATTCACGAATTTTATCCATGACGCGCGAATGCCCCGCAAAAACTGCAAGCAGCGCCCCCGTCAAGATAGCCGGTTGATTTTGCGCCGGTTCTCGATCGGTTTGGCTCCCGGTAAGGTTAGCCAATCCCACGCAGCGGCGACAGTCCTTGATGCGGCTTATTTCAAGGATTGCACGAAAAACGCGCCGATAAAGGGCTGAAGGATGCAGCCCTGCCCGATTTGGGAGGGTTTCGCACGTCACCTTGCGTTAACCATAGGTATAATTGCAGATAATTACTGCAATATAATGTGCAGATACGAGGGCATGTGGTTGCGCGCGCCCTGTCCGCCGCATAGCATTGAAAGTTCATCGGATACGGGGGGGCTTGCCTGAGTGCCGCCCGCCAGTATGCCCGCCCGCATGCGCTGGATTTCTCAGTCATGCGACGGTGGGATCACGTGTTTCCGGTTGGGGGCGGATGTGTCGGCAATGGCAGGGTGTGTATGAATATCTTCCGCCTGCTCCGCGACGGACCTCCCGCCAGCCGAAGGATGGTCCTCGTCCTCGCCACCCTTGCGGGCTTTGGAAATGCCGGGCTGGTCGGCCTCGTCAACGAAGCGGCGGAACAATCGCTCATCGGGGTCTCGGTCGATCTGCAATTGCTGGTCGTCTATGTCCTGACGCTGACCTTCTTTCTCATCTCCAACCGGTCTGCGCTGCATCAGGCGAACAATTTCGTCCAGTCGCGGCTGGAAATGACCCGGCGGCGCATCGTCAATAAGATCCGCAAGTCGGACCTGAGAACCCTTGAGCGGCTGGGGCAGGGCGATGTCTATGTCACCGTCGCGCAGGAAACCGATCATCTGTCCCAAACGCTGCCGCTCCTGATCGGCGCGGCCCAGAGCGCGCTTCTGGTCTTCTTCCTGTTTCTCTACATCGCCACCCTGTCCCTGATGTCCTTCGTGGTGATCGTGGGGTTCACCGCGCTCGGGGCGCATTTCTTCATCGCCCGCCAGCGTGCGCTCACCAGATCTCTGGTGGAGGTGCATCACCGCGAGGCGGAAATGCTCGACAGCCTGATGCATTTCACGCTCGGCTTTCAGGAAATCCGTCTGAATGCCGCCAAGAACGAGGCGCTCTACGACCATTTCTCCGATGTGACCGGTCGCCTGCGCGACGTGGTGATCCGGCTTGGCGGGCGCTGGGTGGCGCTCCTGCAATTCTCCAACGCCTTCATCTTCCTTCTGGTCGGCGTCGTGGTCTTCGTGCTGCCGGTCTTCTTCGAAGGCTACACCGACACGATCTACAAGATCACCGCGGCCTCGGTTTTCTCGCTCGGGCCTTTGGCGGCGATCATCTCCGTGGTGCGCCTTGTCAGCCGCGCCGAAGCGGGCCTTGGCCATGTCTATGCGCTGGAAGCCCGCCTCGACGAGGGGGCGCTGCCGAAGGCGGACAAGGACCCGCGTGAAAACTCGCCCTTCCGGGGCTTTTCGGAAATCGAGCTGAGTGACGCAACGTTTCGCTACATCGATGCGGCGGGCAACATCACCTTCCAGACTGGCCCGCTGAACCTGTCCTTTGCGCGCGGCGAGACCGTGTTTCTGACCGGAGGAAATGGCAGCGGCAAGTCCACCGCACTGAAACTCCTGTGTGGTCTCTACAAGCCCGGAACGGGCAGGCTCCTGTGCGACGGCGTGGAGATTGCAGACGAGAACCGCCAGTCCTATCGCGAGATCTTCTCCTCCATCTTCACCGACTTCCATCTCTTCGACCGTCTCTACGGGCTGGAGGATGTGGATCAGGCCGAGGTGGAGCGGTTGATTGCCCGGATGGAGCTTTCCGACAAGGTGGGGTTTGAGGATGGGCGCTTTTCAACCAGCGAGCTTTCCACCGGCCAGCGCAAGCGCCTCGCTCTGATCGTCGCGCTGTTGGAAGACCGCGAGATCTACATCTTCGATGAGTGGGCCGCCGATCAGGATGCCCATTTCCGTGAGGTCTTCTATACCGAGCTTCTGGCCGATCTGAAGGCGCGCGGAAAGACGGTTCTCGCCGTCACCCATGACGATCATTACTGGAACCACTGCGACCGCCGCGTCTCGCTCGATCTCGGCTCCATCCTGCCTGAAGGGGAGGGCTGAGCCATGGTCTTGCGCGATTTCATAGGGCGCGCCGAGCCGGGCCAACGCCGCCAGATGTGGCTTTTGACGCTGGTGGCGGGATGCGCCAATGCCGGCCTGATCGTGGTGGTGACCAATGTCGCCAAGACGGTTGCCGCGGCCCAGCGGCCCGGTCTTGTCGACTGGGTCTCGTTCCTTTGCATCTTCGCGCTCTACTACATCACCAACCAGTTCGCGCTGGTCCGCTCCATGGCGATCATCGAAGAGCTGCTGAACCGCGTCCGGCTCGATATCGCCGACAAGCTGCGTAAATCCGAATTGCTGGTGGTGGACAAGCTCGACCGGGGCCGCCTCTACAATCTGGTCGCCAAGGAGACCAACCACCTCTCGGTCACCTTCCCGCTGATCGTCGATGCCATCCAGCAGGTCGTGCTGCTCGTCGTCTCGCTTCTCTACCTGCTCTATCTCTCGCCCGCCGCCTTCTTCGTCTTCCTGATCACGGTGGGCGCGGGCGTTCTGGGCTACAAGGTCATCGACAACCGCTACCGCGAGATCCTGCGTCTTGTCGAAAAGATGCAGGCGAAGATGCTCGACGCCATTCTCGACATCATCCATGGGTCCAAGGAACTGCGGCTGAATTCTAGGCGCAGCGAAGCGGTGGGGGCTGCCTATCGCAAGAAATCGCTGGTGCTGGAACGCCTTCTGGTGCGTTCGGTGGAACACTGGGTCTCGCTCATCATGCTGGGCAGCGTGACCATGTTCTCCATGCTCGGCATCGTCGCCTTCGCCTTCCCGGACTATGTGGCCGGGCACAAGGCGACCATTTTCCAGCTCGTGCCGGTGCTGCTGTTCTGCATGGGGACGCTCGGCAAGACGGTCACCCAGTCGCCCATGTTCCTGCGCGCCGAGGTCGGGCTTCAGTCGATCCTCGCAATCGACAAGGAATTGTCGCAAGGCGCCTCCGCCACGCCGGAAGAGGCGCGCCGCCATGCGCCCGCCTTCCTCGATTTCTCCACCATCACCTTCAATGGCACCCGGTTCAGCTACGACCAGACAAACCCGGACGCCTATGTGGTCGGCCCGCTCAATCTCACCATCACGCGCGGCGAGGTGGTCTTTCTGGTTGGGGGCAATGGCAGCGGGAAATCGACCGCGCTTCGCATGATGACCGGGCTTTATCCCGTCCAGTCCGGCTGGATCGGGGTGGATGAGGCCGCCGTCTCCGGCAAGGCGATTGCCGGGTATCGCGAGCTTTTCTCTTCCGTTTTTGTCGATTTCCATCTCTTCGACCGGCTCTACGGGGTCGAGGATGTGGATCCCGGACGGGTGAACCGGCTGATCGCGGATATGGGTCTTTCCGACAAGGTGACCTTCGAGGACGGTCGTTTCGACCAGCTTCATCTCTCCACCGGCCAGCGCAAACGCCTTGCTTTGATTGCGGCCCTCGTTGAAGATCGTCCCGTCTATGTTTTTGACGAATGGTCGGCGGAACAGGACGTCCTTTTCCGCGACCATTTCTACAACATTTTGATCCCCCGGCTCCGCGAGCAGGGGAAAACAGTCATTGCGACGACCCATGACGAGAAATACTGGCCGCTTGCCGATCGTGTGGTGAAGCTGGATCTGGGCCAGATCGAATGGGTCAAAACCAAAGCCGAGCTGGAGGCAGAATGACCGTCTGCATGTTCCCCGGCCAGGGTGCGCAACGTCTGGGTATGGGGGAGGGCGTTTTCTCCCGCTACCCCGATCGGCTTCGCGTGGCCGATGACATTTTGGGATACAGCCTGGCGGAGCTCTGCCGCGAAGGCCCGATTGAAAAGCTGAGCCAGACCCAGTTTACCCAGCCAGCGCTCTATGTCGTCAATGCCCTGAAATATCTGGCCCATCGGGAAGAGGCCGGATCGGACCCGGATTACCTGCTCGGTCACAGCGTGTCGGAATATGTGGCGCTCTTCGCCTCCGGCGTTCTCGATTTCGCCTCCGGCCTGCGCCTTGTGCAAAAACGCGGCGCGCTGATGGCGGAAGCCCGCGAAGGCGGCATGGCGGCGGTGCTGGGGCTTGAAGCCTCAGCCATCGAGGCGCTTTTGAAAGCCGAAGGCATCACCGACATTTTTGCGGCCAATTTCAACACGCCGAAGCAGATCGTCGTCTCCGGCAGGCGGCAGGCGGTCCATGAGGCGGAAGAGCTGTTTTTGAAGGCGGGCGCCAGCCACTACAAGGTGCTGCCGGTGAGCGGGGCCTTCCACACCCCCATCATGGAAGAGGCGCGCGCGGAGTTCTCACGCTTTATCGCGGGGTTCGAGTTCGCAGCGCAAAGCGTGCCCGTCATCTCCAACGTCACAGCCCGCCCGCATGTGGACCGCGAGATCGCCCGCCGCATGATCGAGCAGATCACCGCGCCCGTGCGCTGGTCGGAAAGTCTGCGCTATCTGATGGCCAAGGGGGTCGCCTTTGCCGATGCGGTGGAGATCGGCCCCGCGGGCCCGCCGGTCGTGCGCCCCATGTTCAAGCGCACGGAACTGGAAGCCGGTCCGCTTGATGCCGCGGACCTGGCGGCGGAAGAAGCTGCGGCGGACCAGGCAAAGGCCGAGATGCCCGAACCGCCCGCGCCGCCCGAACCGCCCGCGCCATCCGAACCCATCGAGCCTGAGCCATCCGAACCTCTGCCGCAAAAGATGAATGGGGCCACGCATAGTCTGGGCCGCGTCACGATGGACACCCTCGGCTCGCGCGCCTTCTGCGATCTCTTTGGGCTCAGTTACCCCTATGTCTCTGGCGCCATGTATCAGGGCATCGCCTCCACGGGGCTAGTCATCCGCATGGCGAAGGCGGGTCTGTTGGGCGTCTTCGGTGCCGCCGGTCTGCCTCTGGTTGAGACCCGCCAGGCCATCCGCGAAATCCGGGCGGCGATCCCTGAAGGCGCGTCTTTCGGGGTCAATTTCATCGCCCATCTGAACCGCCCGCATCTGGAAGACGAGCTGACCGATCTTCTGATCGCGGAAGGTGTCACAATCGTCGAAGCGGCTGCCTTCATGGAAGTGACGCCGGCCTTGGCGCGCTACCGGGCGAAGGGGCTTGAGCGGGTGAACGGCGCCATCCGCGCGAAGAACCGGATCATCGCCAAGGTCTCGCGTCCCGATGTCGCCGCGCAGTTCCTGGCCCCCGCGCCAGAGCACGTGATCGAGAAACTTCTCGCAGCCCGCACGATCTCGCCGGATGAGGCGGAGATGCTGCGTGGGGTGCCGATGGCCGATGCGATCTGCGTGGAGGCGGATTCCGGCGGTCACACCGATCAGGGCATGCCCTTCGCGCTCATCCCGCCGATCGTGAAGCTGCGCGATGCGGCGCAAGTCCGCTTCCCCGATTTCGGCCCGCTTTTCGTGGGCGCTGCGGGCGGTATTGGTACGCCGGAGGCAGCCGCCGCCGTCCTCGTGCTGGGCGCGGATTTCATCGTCACCGGCTCCATCAACCAGTGCACGGTGGAGGCGGGCACCAGCGACGCGGTCAAGGACATGCTGGAAGGCATCAATGTCTACGACACGACCTATGCACCATCGGGGGAGATGTTCGAGCTTGGCTCCAAGGTGCAGGTTCTCAAAAAGGGCGTCTTCTTCCCCGCGCGGGCCGAAAAGCTGGTCTCGCTTTACCGTCAGCACGAAAGCCTCGATGAAATCGATCCGAAGCTGAGGAAGCAGATCGAGGAGCGCTATTTCGGGCGGAGTTTCGAGGATGTCTTCGCCGATGTGGCGCAGGTCTATGGCCCTGCCGAGATCGAACGCGCCGAACGTAGCCCCAAACACCGCATGTCGCTGGTTTTCAAGCGCTACTATCGCGACACCACCGAGTGGGCGCTCACGGGCGAAATGAGCCGCAAGGTCGATTTCCAGATCCATTGCGGCCCGGCGCTGGGCGCCTTCAATCAATGGGTGGCGGGAACGGAGCTTGAAAGCTGGCGCAATCGCCATGCCGACACCATTGGCCTCCAATTGCTGGGCGAAACGGCGGATCTCTTGAGCCGCCGCTTGTCCGCGCTGGTGCGATAGGGAGACGGCGCGCATGGCAAGGGGTTTCAAACGCGAACCGGTTGCCATCATCGGGCTCGGCCTGCGCCTTCCCGGAGCCGAGAGCCTTGACGGGTTCTGGCAATATCTCGCCAGCGAAACCTCGCTGATCACCGAGGTGCCGCCTGAACGCTGGAGCGCCAAGGATCTCCACGGCGATCCGTCAAAAGGCGACAAGACCGTCAGCATCCGGGCGGGCTTCCTTGAGCATGCCGATTGTTTCGATGCGGAGTTCTTCGGCATCTCGCCGCGCGAGGCCGCATGGATGGACCCGCAACAGCGGTTTGCGCTGGAAATGTCCTGGCAGGCGTTGGAAGACGCGGGCTATCGCGCGTCTGAACTGGCAGGCTCCCGCACCGGCGTCTTCATGGGCGTGTGCCACTGGGATTACGCGGAACTGGCCGAAAAACACCTGGCGACCGTCGATGCCTACACACCCACCGGCATCGCCTTTTCGATCATCGCCAACCGGGTCTCGCATTTCTTCGATTTCCACGGCCCCAGCATCACCAACGACACCGCCTGCGCGGCCTCCATGACGTCCCTTTACGAGGCGGTGCGCGCGCTGCAGGACGGCACCTGCGACATGGCGCTGGCAGGCGGCGTCAATCTCGTCTGGTCGCCCAACCATTTCATCGCCTTTTCCAAGGCGGGGATGCTCTCGCGCGATGGCCGTGCCAAGGTCTTTGATGAGGCAGCCGACGGCTATGTGCGCGGCGAGGGCGGGGCGGTGCTGCTTTTGAAGCCGCTGTCTCAGGCCCTGGCCGACAAGGACCCGATCCACGCCGTCATCCGCGGCATTGGTGTGAACCATGGCGGGCGCACGAATTCGCTCACCGTCACCAACCCGGCGGCGCAGGCAGACCTGATTGCAGAGGTGCACCGCGAGGCGGGCGTCTCCCCGGACAAGATCGACTATGTGGAGGCCCATGGCACAGGCACCCCGCTCGGCGATCCGATCGAGATTTCCGGGCTGAAACAGGCTTTCGAGACGCTGGCTGCGGAGACAAAGGTCACGTTCAGCCCAGAGACCTGCGGCATTGGCTCGGTCAAGACCAGTATCGGGCATCTGGAAGGGGCGGCAGGCGTTGCGGGCATCGTCAAGGTTCTGGCCGCGCTGAAGCACGAACGGCTTCCCGCCAATGTGGATTTCTGCGAGCAGAACAGCCTGATCGACCTCGCGGGCTCCCCGTTCCGCATTCAGGCCCGGCCGACCGATTGGCCGCGCCGCGAAGATCGTCCGAGACTTGCCTGCGTCAGTTCCTTCGGTTTTGGCGGCAGCAACGCCCATGTGCTTGTGGAAGAACCACCCGCTCCGGAGCCCGCTGACAGATCCAGCGCGACAGGCCTCCACGCCGTCCCGCTTTCCGCCCGCGACGAGGGCCGCCTCGTCCATGCGGTCGCAGCCCTTCTGCGGTTTGTGGAAGCGGCGGACCGGGAGGCGGTCGCGCTCGCCGATGTCGCCCACACCTACCAATGGGCGCGCGAGCCGATGGAGGCCCGCGCCGTCTTCTGCGCCCATGATCTGGCTGAACTTGAAGGCGCGCTTCGCGGCTTTCTGATTGAAGGCCGCCCGGATGATGGCGTGCTGCCCGCAGGCATCGAAGGCGACGGGGGGCTCGCAAAAGCCCGCCGCTGGGCTGCCGGCGAGGATGTGGTGTGGCCGAAGGCGGGCCGCCGCATCCATGCGCCCGTCTACGGCTTCGAGCGCAAGCGGCACTGGCTCGATCTTTCCCTGGGCGCGAAGGACCAGAGCCCGGTCCCCCATCCGCTTCTCCACCGCAACACCTCCGGTTTTGAGGCTAGCCGTTTCGAGACCCGGCTGACCGGCGACGAATTCGTCCTCGCCGATCATCACGTGGAGAGCCGCATGGTCCTGCCGGGTGTGGCGTGTCTGGAAATGGCGCGGGCCGCAGCCACGCTTGCGGGCGGGCTGACCGAGGATGCCTTTGCGCTGGAGGATGTGGTCTGGCGCAAGCCAATCCTGCTGGAGCATCGCGAAGCGATCACGGTGGAAACCGTGCTGGAACGCGGCGTGGCGGGGGAAATCGGCTTCATCCTCCGCATGGTTTCACAGAACGAGAGCCCGTCCAACACCGAAACCCCGCCCAACGCCACCGGCACGATCCGCCGTCTGACTGACGCGCCCACACCGGAAGCCCGCGATCTCGATGCCCTGAAGGCCCGGATTTCCGATCCGGTCGAGCCGTCTCTTTGCTACGACTGGCTGCGCTCAAGCGGCGTCGATCATGGCCCCGCCTTCCGCGCCCTGTCGCGTGTGACCCGTCAGGGCGATGAGGTTCTGGCGCAGATCCGTCTGCCGCGTCGTCTGGCCCCGTCACTTCAGGCCATGCCGCTTCACCCGGTTCTTCTCGATGCCGCCATTCAGGCATGGGTGGCGACGGGCAGCGAAGCCCCGAAGGGCGCCGCAGTTCCCTTCGCCTGCCGCCGGATCGAGGTTTTCGGGCCGTGTGAACAGGTGATGTGGGCGCATGTCACGATGCGCCCCGGCAAGGGCGAGGATGCGCCGGTGCGTACGCTCGATATCGAGCTTCTCGACAAGTCCGGCAATCCCCGCGTCGCCTTCCGCGATCTGGCGCTGCGCGTTTTGAAGACGGAGAGACGAGCTCCAGACGAGGAGACCCTGCCACCGGTCGTTACCGATGGAACCTGGCAGTCCATGCCGCTCCATCTGAACCCGGATGGCCCATCGGCGACGGTTCGCCTGCTTCTGGCGGGTTTCGACGCAGAAACCGTGGCCGTCCTTACCGAAGATGCCCGCTGGACGGTGGAGGTGTTGCCGGACATCTCGGGTTTCGATGAGGCGGCGGCCGCCTTGACCCTCTATCAGGCGGCGCGCGCTTCCGTCAGAGCCGCCCTGAAGGCGCGCGCTGCCGAACCGGTCAATTTCCTCGTCCTCGCCGCAGCCGATCTTCCCGCACCCTCCATCGCGCCGCTGGCGGGTCTTTTGAAAACCGCAGCCACCGAAAGCCCGAAGATCTCAGGCCGCGTGATCTCGATTGCGGGCAAGATCACACCGGGCCGCCTTCGCTCCATTGCGGCGGCCGAACTGGCGGCGAAGGACACCTTCACCGAATTGCGCTATGACGCGGGCGGCATGCGCCGGGCATGGCTTCCGGTTTCAGATAGCGTTCAGGGCGAGGCCGATCTGTGCGCAATCGACCCCGAAGGGGTCTACTGGATCACCGGTGGGCTCGGCGGTCTGGGCCGCATCTTCGCCGAGTGGCTGGTGGGGCGCGGCGCGCGAAAGCTGCTGTTGACCGGTCGCCGCGAGACCACAGACCCGAAGTCCGAGACATGGCTTGCGCCCTTGCGCGGGCGTGGTGCGGACCTCCTCTATCGCCCTTGCGACGTCACCGATCAGGGGGCCGTCGCGGCACTGGTGGAGGAGGTTTCCCGAACCCTCGGTCCGCTCAAGGGCATCCTCCATGCGGCGGGCGTCCTGGATGACGGCTATATCCTGACGCAGGGCCCCGAAAAGGCGGCCTCCGTTTTCGCGCCCAAGGTTTCCGGCTCCGTGAACCTCGACCGCGCGACGCGACAACAGCCGCTCGATTTCTTCCTGCTGTGTTCGTCCATCGCCGCCGTTTTTGGCAATGCCGGGCAGGCCGATTACGCCGCCGCCAACGCCTTCATGGATGCCTTTGCCGAAACACGCTCGCTGAGCGATGCCCCGGGCAGGACGGTGGCCGTCGCATGGCCGCTGTGGGCAGAGGGCGGCATGTCGGCGGACGCCGCCACGCAAGATGCCCAACGCCGCCGCCTCGGCCTGACGCCCCTGCCGAAAAAGGCGGGGATCGAGGCGCTGGAAGCGGTCCTTTCCGGCACGGGCGCCCCGCGCAGCACTGTCTTTTACGGTGATCTGGGGCGCATCGACGAGGTGTTGGGCGCGTTCGGTCAGGTGCCGGAAAAGGCAGAGAGCGCAACTCCGGAAGCCGAGATCTCCACTTCCGAGGGGTCCCCCGAAGCCGCTCCCGATATCGATCCCCCGACGCTTCGTCAAAAGACCATCGATCTCGTGCGCGAGACGCTGGCCGACGTTCTGGAAATGGACGCTGCGCGCATCCGCGCCAACCGCAAGCTTGAGGAATACGGCCTCGATTCCATCGCCATCGTGGAGAGCACCAACCGGCTGGAAGAGGCGCTGGGGCCTTTGTCCAAGACGCTGTTTTTCGAATATGTCGATCTGGAAGGCGTCGCGGGCCATCTGGTCGCGGAACACGGGGGCGCGCTGCGCACCCTCTTTGCCGATGAATTGAAGCCTGCCGCGAAACCCGCCACCAAGTCCGCCATTCCGGCCAGAGCCGCTCCTGTCGAAGCGGTCGTCTCTGAACCCGTCCCCGCGCCCCAAAAACCCGCCTCCGACGACCGTCACGACATCGCCATTGTCGGGCTGTCGCTGCATGTCTCCAACGCAGACACGCAGGATGCCTTCTGGGAGATGCTGTCGAAAGGCATGGACGGCTTCGAGCCCGTGCCGCGCGCGCGTTGGGATCATGCCGCGATCCATCACCCCGAGCGCGACGTTCTCGGCAAGACGGTGGTGAAGACCGGCTGCTTCCTGCCCGATATTGACAAGTTCGACCCGCGCTATTTCCGCATCTCGCAGGCGGAAGCGGAACTCATGTCGCCGGAGGTGCGCCTCTTCCTTCAGGCGAGCGTGGAAGCGTTTGAGGATGCGGGCTATTCGCGCGAGACCATGGCGCGAAAATTCGGTGGCGAGGTCGCGGTCATCGTCGGCTCGATGACCAACGAATACGACCTCTACGGCTTCCAGAACATGCTGATGCGCGGCGCGCTCGCAAGCGGAAGCTACACCGGCACCGTGCCGAACATGGTCTCCTATTATTACGGTTTCACCGGCCCGTCCTATTTCCTCGACACCATGTGTTCGGCGTCCTCAACTTGCGTGCATGAGGCCGTGCACATGCTGCGCGCGGGCCGTTGCCATATGGCGCTGGCGGGCGGCGTTTCGCTGCTGCTCCATCCCCAAAAGCTCATCGCCACCTCGCAGGAACATTTCACGACGAAATCGGCCGATGTCATCCGCGGCTATGGCCTCGGCGCGGAAGGCACGATCCTGGGCGAAGGCGTCGGCGCGCTGGTGCTGAAAACGCTGGCCGATGCCGAACGCGACGGCGACCATATCTACGGTGTCATCACCGGTTCCGGCATTTCGAACGCGGGCGTGCGCAACGGTTTCACCGTGCCCAATCCGAACCAGCAGGCGGCGGCAATCGAGCGCGCGCTGGAAGATGCGGGGATTTCAGCCGGAACCATCTCCTATATCGAGGGCCACGGCTCGGGCACGGCGCTGGGCGACCCGATCGAGATCAAGGCGCTGACGCAAGCCTTTCGCAAGCACACGGACGCCGTGCAGGCCTGTCCCATCGGCACGGTGAAGAGCAATGTCGCCCATCTTCTGGGCGCGTCCGGGCTGGCGGGCCTCGTGAAGGTGCTGGCACAGTTGAAGCACGGCCAGCTCGCGCCCTCGCTCCACGCCGAAACGCTGAACCCGGATATTCCCTTCGCGACCTCGCCCTTCTACGTCCAGCGGGAACTGGCCCCTTGGACACGGCTGATCGACGAGGCAGGCCATGAATTGCCACGCCGCGCGGGCGTCACCTCCATCGGCGCGGGCGGCATGAATTCCACATCATCATCGAGGAACATCAGGCTGCAGAGCGCCCCGAGGCGCAGGACGAGCCGGACCTTCTGGTCTTTTCCGCCCTGACGGATGAGCGCCTGAAGCTGGTCCTGGAGCGGTTTGCCGATCATCTGGACACCCACCCGGAAACACGGTTTGGCGATGCCGCCTTCACGCTGCAGGCGGGCCGAAACGAACTGACCGCGCGTCTCGCGCTGCTTGCGGACAGCAAGGCGGATGCGCTTTCAAGGATCCGCACATATCTGGAAACAGGCGCGCTGGCTGAGGGCATGATCCACGTGCCCTCCATCCTCGAAGTAGACCCGCCGCGTGATCGTGATCAGATCGCCGCCGATTGCGCCGCCCGCAATCTGGATAGCATTGCCGCCGCATGGGCAAACGGGGCCGCGATTGACTGGGACATGCTCAATCGGGGCCGCGATGTGCGCCGGATCTCGCTGCCCGCCTATCCGTTCGAGAAGGTCCGCTGCTGGTATCCCTCCGAGCCGGATGCGCCCTCGGTCATCAATCCGCTGGGATCGCGCGAAAAGCTCCATCCCTTCATCGGCCTCAACCGGTCGGATGCCTCGGGCCTGCGCTTTGAGACCGCTATCCATCTCAAGGAACTGCGCGACTACGTCTATCTGGAGGCTGGCCGCGAGACCGTTCTGCCCACAGCTCTCCCGGAAATCTGTGCCGCAGCCGCAAGGCTTTCCGGCATCGCAACCCGGCCCGAGTTGACCGACCTGCGCATTGGAGACAGTCCCGACTGGCCCAATATCCGCGCTCTGGAAATCGCGGTGGATGCGCAGGGCTCTGCGGTCTCCATCGATCTCGTGCGCAAGGACGACACCCGCATCCGCTGGGGGGAGGCCCGTGTCCGCGAAGCCCTCCCCGGCCCCGGCGAGACCGTCGATCTGGCGCGTTTGCGCCGCGAGGCCGTCGAGGTTCTGGACCATGCCGCCGTCTATGCGGCGCTGAAAGAGCGTCGCCTTGCCTGCGGCCCCTATCTGGAGGCCATCGCGGAAGTCTGGCGGCTGCCCGATGGCGGTGTGCTTGCGGGGTTGCGCCAAGACCCGCCGCAGCAGGATTTTTTCAAGAAGAACATCGCCTGTCCCGCCCCGGCGCTGGGCGCGGCGCATCAGGCGATTGCCTTGAGCAGCGCTGCGGGCTCCCCGCGCACGATGGAACATGCGCAGTTCAATGGCACCGACATTGCCCATGTGCTCTGTCAGCCGGACACTTCGGGCAGGCTGACCGTCCGCTTCCTCGATGGGGCTGGCCGGGGCGTCGGCACGCTGTCCGGCGTGGCGATGGGGGAGGGCGTCTCGATCCGCGCCCCGGCGCGCCCCGAGCCTTCCGCCAGCGCCGCGCCGTCTGAGAGCCTTCAGGCGGATTTGCGCGAGAAGGCGGCTTCGATCCTGAAGTTCGATGCGGCCAATATCAGTGCGCGCGAGGCGTTCCACGATCTCGGCTTCGATTCCATCTCGCTGACCCGTTACGCCAACGATCTCTCCGCCGCCTACGCAATCGATCTGTCGCCCGCGGTCTTCTTCGAGTGCGAGCATATCGAGGCGCTGGCCGACCACCTGATCAAGCGCCACGGCGTCCGCCTGCCGGAGGCGACGCCGCAACCAGCTCCCGCCGCCGCGCCCGCCGTCCGGCCTGCGGCCATAGCCTCTGCGAAGATCACGGTGGAACCTGCCTTCGACGACACCCGCATCGCCATCATCGGTATGGCGGGACGCTTCCCGCAGAGCCCGGATATCGAGAGCTTCTTCGAAAACCTGCTTGCGGGCCGCGATCTGACAAGCGATCTGCCGCTGGATCGCTATTCGCCCGCTTATGCCGAACGGATCGCCAAGGCGGACTTCGCCCGTCACGGCGGGTTCCTGGAGGATATTGATCGCTTCGATGCTGCGCTCTTCAAGGTCTCGCCGGTCGAGGCCGAACGCATGGACCCGCAAGCCCGCCTCCTTCTGGAAAGCGCATGGCGCACGTTAGAGGATGCCGGGTATCGGCCAGAAGAGCTTCCACGCGAGACGGGCGTCTTCATCGGCATCACCACGCTCGATTATGCCTCGCTGTGGCGCGCGGAAGGGCTGGCGGCGGATGGCTATCTCGCCACCGGCAATTCGCTGGCCATGGCGGCCAATCGCATCTCGCATGCGTTCAATCTCACCGGCCCGAGCCAGGCGATCGACACCGCCTGTTCAAGCTCGCTGGTTGCCCTCCTGCGGGCCCGCGATGCGTTGAATGCGGGCCAGTGCGCTGCCGCCATCGTTGGCGGCGTGAACCTGTGCCTTGCGCTGGAAGGTTTCGAGAGCCCGGCGTTAGCGGGCATGCTGTCGCCCACCGGCCATTGCAGCACCTTCGGCAAGCGGGCCGATGGCTATGCGCGCGGCGAAGGCGTGGCAACGCTGCTCCTGAAGCGGTTTGCCGATGCACAGCGCGACGGCGACCGCATCCTCGGGCTGATCGCGGGTGGGGCGGAAAACCATGGCGGGCGCTCCGGCGCGCTGACCGCCCCCAATGCCAAGGCACAAGGTCGCCTCATCGCGGACGCCATGCGCGGCATGGATCCGGCATCGATCAGCTATATCGAGGCCCACGGCACCGGCACGGAACTGGGCGATCCGGTCGAGATCAACGGCTTGCGTCTCGCTTTTGAGGAACTTGCCGGCGCCGAAGGCGCGCCGGACCTTTCCATTGGCCTTGGCGCGGTCAAATCCAATATCGGCCATCTGGAAGCCGCAGCCGGGCTTGCGGGCGTGATCAAGGTCATCATGGCGATGCGCGCGCGGGAACTGCCGACGACGCTCAACAGTGAACCGCTCAATCCGCATATCGCGCTTGAAGGCAGCCCCTTCCATATCGTGACGGCGCGCCAGCCGTGGGTCAGCAAGGACAGCGACCATCCGAGGCGGGCTGGCGTCAGCAGCTTCGGCTTCGGCGGCTCCAATGCCCATGTGGTTCTGGAGAGCTTTGAGGAGGAGGGCGTCGCGGCCCGGTCGCCGCTCGCGCCGCGCCCCTTCGCCGACACCCGCTTCTGGCTGCCGAATATCGCGCGCGCGGCCCCGAAAGCTGCGTCGGAAACCCTGTTCTTTGCGCCCGATTGGCAAAAGGCGGAAACTTCGGGCGCGCCCTTCGAGGGCCGTCGCATGGTCATCGGCTGCAATGTGGCCATCGCCGCCGATCCCGGTTTCGAGACCCGCGAACTGACGCCGCAAGGCGAGGGGATCGCGTCCCGCTACAAGGATGCCGCCCGTCAGCTTCTGGGCTTGTTGCGCGCGGAAATGGCTGCCACGAGCCATGCGCCTGCGCTGATCCAGCTCGTCGTGCCGGACGGCGCGCTTTTCGCCGGTCTTTCCGGCATGCTGCAAACGGCGAGCGAAGAAGACCCGCGCCTCCACACCCAGCTTGTCGAGGTGCCCGAGAGCGCAAGCGCCGCGCAGGTGGCCGATTGGCTCGCAGCGGAGACCGGCGCCGACACCCATATCCGCTTCCGCGATGGCAAACGCGAACGGCGCGTCTGGACCGAACGTCCGGCTTCCGCGTCCACGCACCCTTGGCGACAGGGCGGTGTCCATCTCATTTCGGGCGGCATGGGCGGTCTGGGGCGGCTTCTTGCCCGCCATATCGCGCGCACCGTTCCGGACGCGGTGCTGGTTCTGGCGGGCGCAAAACCGCTTGATGCGGAACGCACGGCGTTCCTTGAGGCGTTGCGCAAGGACGGCGCGGTCGCGGCCTATCGGCAGGTGGATCTGCGCGATGCCGCCGCCGTCGCGGCTCTGGTTCGCCACACCGTCGAGGTCCATGGCGGCCTGAACGGCGTCTTCCACTGCGCGGGAACCTTGCGTGACGGCTTTATCGCCACGAAGCAGGACGCCGACATCGAAACCGTTCTCGCCCCCAAGGTCGGGGGCGCACTGGCGCTCCGCGATGCAGTGGCCGGGCATGATCTCGATGCCTTCGTTCTGTTCTCTTCGCTCGCAGGTCCTTTTGGCAATGCTGGTCAGGCCGATTACGCCGCCGCCAACGGCTTCCTCGATGCGCTGGCGCGCAACTCCGGCGGTAAAGTCACCGCGATCAACTGGCCGCTCTGGCGCGAGGGCGGCATGCGTGTCGATGAGGCGACGCAAGTCGCGCTCCGCCGCCGGATGGGACAGGAACCGCTTGAGACCTCCGCCGGGCTTGCGGCCCTGGACCGCTGCCTTGGCGCGCCCGCATCGCAATGCGCCGTCCTTGCAGGCGACGCCATCCGCATCCGCGCCTTTTTTGCAGGTGCTGCCTCAAAACCAGCAAGGCCCGCGCCTCAAGGTCAGCCCGTTTCCGCCGATTTCGCGGCTGAGACCCGCGCCCGGCTGGCCGCGCTTTTCGCCCGCGTCAGCGGCCTTTCCGCCTCATCCATCGCGCCCGACGCTTCGCTTGAGGATTACGGCATCGACTCCCTGATGATCACCCGGCTCAACAACGAGCTTGGTGATATTTTCGAGGATCTGCCGAAAACGCTGTTCTTCCGCCACCGCACATTGGCAGCCGTCGCCGACTATCTGATCGAGGCCCAGCCCGCCGCTTGCGCCGCATGGTGCGGTGTCTTGCAAACACCGTCCTCTGCGGCCCGGATCTCTGCGCCCGCTGTCCTTTCCGCACCAGCCGTCTCGCCCGATGATCCCATCGCCATCATCGGCATGAGCGGCACCTACCCGGATGCGCCAGACCTCGATGCCTTCTGGCAGAACCTCGTCACCGGCCACGATGCCGTGCGCGAAATCCCGGCGGATCGCTGGAAAGTGGATGGCTTTTTCGAGACCGACCCGGACAAGGCGGCGGCTGAGGGCAAGAGCTATTCGCGCTGGGGGGCGTTCCTGGACGGTTTCGCCGACTTCGACCCGCTCTTCTTCAAGCTCTCGCCGCGCGATGCGGCCGCCATGGACCCGCAGGAGCGCCTCTTCCTGACAAGCGCCTGGCAGGTGCTGGAAGATGCGGGCTACACCCGCGCCCGGCTGAAAGAGGTGGCGGGCAGCGAACATGAAGGCGCGCGCGTCGGCGTCTTTGCGGGCATCACCAAGACCGGTTACGCGCTGCACGGGCCCTTCCGGACCGAGAGCGGCACGACGGTCAGGCCCGCAACCTCCTTCGCCGCCATCGCCAACCGGGTCTCCCATGTCTTCGATCTCGCAGGCCCGAGCCTGCCGGTCGATACCATGTGTTCCTCCTCGCTCACCGCGATCCACGAGGCTTGCGAGCATCTCAGGCGCGGAAGCTGCGCCATGGCGATTGCGGGCGGGGTCAATCTCTATCTCCACCCCGCCAATTACGTCGAACTGAGCGCCGCCCACATGCTGAGCCCCTCCGGCCGCTGCCGCAGTTTCGGTGAAGGGGCAGATGGTTTCGTGCCGGGCGAGGGCGTCGGCTGTGTGCTCCTGAAGCCGCTCTCAAACGCCCTGGCCGATGGCGACCGTATCCATGCGCTGATCCGCGCAAGCGCGGTCAATCACGGCGGGCACACCAATGGCTTCACCGTGCCGAGCCCCACCGCGCAAGCAGACGTGGTGCGCGCGGCGCTGGAGCGGGCGGGGCTTCGTGCCGGTGACATCACCGCCATCGAGGCTCACGGCACCGGCACCGAGCTTGGCGACCCCATCGAGATCGATGGCCTGAGCCAGGCTTTCGCGGCGGATACCGATGCCACCGGCTTCTGCGCGCTTGGCTCGGTCAAGTCGAATATCGGTCATCTGGAAGCCGCAGCAGGCATTGCGGGGCTGACGAAACTCGTCCTTCAGATGAAGCACCGCACACGCGTTGCAAGCCTCCATGCAGCGCGGGTGAACCCGAATATCGATCTGGCGAAAACGCCGTTCACCCTGCAGCGGGAGACGGCGTCTTGGATCGGGCAAGGCCCGCGCCGCGCGGGCGTCTCCTCCTTCGGGGCAGGCGGCGCGAATGCCCACGTGATCGTGGAGGAATGGTGCGAACCGGATGGCACTAGGACGTCCGAGGATGGCCCGCAACTGATCCTTCTTTCCGCGCGCAACGAGGATCGCCTGAAGGACCACGCGAGACGGTTACTGGCCTTCTTGCGCAAGGCGCTGAAGCCGGAGCCGGAGACGCCCGATGCGGCGGAGATCGCAGCCTCCCTGACCGCCTGGATCGCCGATCTTCTGAACGTCGCGCCCGTCGACATCGATGCCGACGACAGCTTCGAAACCCTTGGCCTCGATGCGTCCCATATTCCGCCGCTGCGCCAGTGGTGCGAGGCGACGTTCGGCGTGTCTGCGAACCCTTCGGATCTGGAACTTGCGGGTTCGGTTGCCGGGTTGGCGGCCTTCATCGGCGGGACGGGCGGCAATATGGCGGGGCCGGGCGATGTGTCCGCCTTGGCCGATATCGCCTACACGCTTCAGGTGGGGCGCGAGGCGATGGAGGCCCGGCTTGCACTCATCGCGCAAACCACGTCCGAACTGGCCGGGGCGCTGGAGGCGTGGCTTGCCGGTCGCGCGGCGGACGTGCCGCTCGCCATGGGCCGCGCCGATGGCAACCGCAACGGGCTCTTGGGTATTGCAGGCGAGGCGATCCTGCGCGATGTCGCCGCCCGCGCATGGGAGACGGGCGACCTTCAGAGCCTGATGGACCTGTGGGCCGAAGGCGTTGCAATCGACTGGTCCGCCTTGCGTCGCGATGCGCCTGCGTGCATCGTCTCGCTGCCGACCTATCCCTTCGAGAAGACCCGCTACTGGATCACGCCCGACAGCGCCCGCGATGAGAGGGAAGCCCTTGCGCAATGCGTGGAAGCGGCGTCCGGCGATGCGGCGCTTGAGGCGGAACAGGACCGGCTGGAAGCAGCCATCGCCGAAGTCCTCCGCGCCATTCTTCACGATCTCGATGCGGCAACAATCATCCCGGATTTCGGCCCCTGGTGGGACGCCGCAAACGCGCTTCTTGAGAGCGGTTCCGATAACCCGGTCCTTGCGCTCGATCAGGCATGGACGCGCTGGGAGACGTTGAAGCGGGAGGGGCTTGCCCCGGCGCAGATGGCGCTCGCCGAAGCCGCCTTGCGCGATCTCCCCGCTATCCTGACAGGCACCCGGCGGGCAACCGACATCCTCTTCCCCGAAGGCCGCCAGAGCCTCGTGGAAGCTGTCTACAAGGAAAACCGCGTTGCCGCCCGCTTCAGCCGCACACTGGCGGCGGCGGCCGCGCGTTTCGTCTCTGAGTGGTCCGGCCAGAGCCGCAAACTCCGCATTCTGGAAATCGGGGCGGGCACCGGCGGCACCAGCGAGCCGGTTTTCGAGGCGCTCGCACCCTTTGCAAGCCGGATCGGCGACTATCTCTACACGGATGTCTCCCGTGCCTTCCTGATCCATGCAGATCGGCATTACTCGGCCCGCGTACCGGGCCTGAAAACCGCGCTCTTCGATATCGAAAGGCCGCTCGCCGAGCAGGATGTCGAGCCGGGTGGATACGACCTGGTCATCGCCGCGAATGTGCTCCACGCAAGCGCCGATATCCATGAAACGCTTGCCCATGTGCGCGAGACCATGTCAGGCGATGCGCTGCTGCTCCTGAACGAAACAGCCAGGCCCACGGTCTTCACCCATGTCACCTTCGGCCTGCTGGAAGGCTGGTGGCGCTTCACCGATCCCGAGCGCCGCATCCCCGGTACACCTTCTCTGACGGCGGAAAGCTGGCGCAAGGCGCTGGAGGCGAACGGCTTTGAATGGGTGGCAGGCTCTTCAGCGCGCGAACAGGCGCTTGGCCAGCAGATCGTCGTCGCCCGCGCGAGCGGGCAGGGGGCCGCGCAAGTTGCGCCGCAATCTCCGCCGCAAGCATCGCGCGTTGGTCTTCGCGAGCGCATTCTCGAAAAGCTCGGCGAAACACTGAATATGGCCCCGGAGCGTATTGCGCCCGATCACAGCTTTGCCGATTACGGGCTCGATTCCATCCTCGGGGCGGAATTCGTCCATCTCTTGCGCAAATCGCTCGGTATCGATCTCGACCAGACGACGCTCTTCGACTTCGCCACTGTCGCGCGGTTGGAAGCGCATCTTCTGACCCAGCATCCCGAATTGGCCACACAGGCTGCGCCCGTGTCCGCCGCGACACCGGCTGCCGTCAAGCCGTCTCAAGCGATCACGCAACCGCTTGAAACGCCCCTGGCAAGGCCGGATACCGCCCACGCCCCCATCGCGATTGTCGGCGCAAGCGGGCGTTTTGCGAAGTCCGAAACGCTGGATGAACTCTGGACGCATCTGGAAGCGGGCGACGATCTGATCGAACCGGTCAGCCGCTTCGATCTCACGCCCTTCTACAAGGACGTGGAGCCGGGCACCTATGGCCGTCACGGCAGCTTCATCGATGGGGTAGACCGCTTCGACCCCGTCTTCTTCGGCATTTCCGGGGTTGAAGCCACCTATATGGACCCTCAGCAGCGGCTCTTCCTGGAAGAGGCATGGAAGACGCTGGAACATGCGGGCCACGGCGGGGCCGATATGGTGGGGCGGCGCTGCGGCGTCTTCGTGGGCAGCGCTCATGGCGACTATCAGGAGCTTTTCACCGAGCAGCCGCCGGGCCAGGCCTTCTGGGGCAACACAACCTCGCTGATCCCGTCCCGCATCTCCTATCTGCTCGATCTCAAGGGCCCGGCTGTCGCCATCGATACCGCCTGCTCAAGCTCGCTCGTGGCGCTCCATATGGCCTGTCAGAGCCTGCGGGCCGGTGAGTGCGACATGGCGTTGGCCGGTGGTGTCTTCGTGCAGTCCTCGCCGCGTTTCTACCTCTATGCCAATGAGGCGAACATGCTCTCGCCCACGGGCCGCTGCGCCGCCTTCGGGGCGGGGGCGGATGGCATGGTGCCGGGCGAGGCGGTGGGCGCGGTGCTTCTGCGCCCGCTGGCCGATGCGCTGGAAGACGGCGACAACATCCTAGCCGTGGTGATCGGCTCGGGCATCAATCAGGACGGCACCACCAACGGCATCACCGCGCCGAGCGCGGCCTCGCAGGAAAGTCTGATCCGGCAGGTCCATCGAGATTACGGCATCGATCCGGCCACCATCGGCTATGTGGAAGCGCATGGCACCGGCACGGTTCTGGGGGATCCCATCGAACACACGGCCCTCACACGCGCTTTTGCCGATGGCGGGGAACACGAAATCCTGCTCGGTTCCGTGAAATCGAATATCGGCCACGCCACCACGGCGGCGGGCTTTGCGGGGCTGGCAAAGGTGCTGTTGAGCCTGCGCGAAAAAACGATCCCGCCGAGCCTGCATTTCGGCACCGGCAACCCGGCCATCGATTTCGACAAGGGGCCGTTCCGGGTGAACACGCGCGCGGAACCCTGGCCCGTTGGCGCGGGCGGAAAACGCCGCGCCGCGATCAGTTCCTTCGGCTTCGGCGGCACCAATGCGCATGCCGTCATCGAGGAAGCCCCCGAGGTCACGCCGATCCACGAGCCTGCGAAGAGCCAGCTCTTCGTCCTTTCCGCGCGCACGCCCGATCAGTTGAAGGCCCAGGCTTCGCGCCTCGCCGACCATCTGGAGGCGCACCGGGGTCTGTTGCCGGAAGATGTCGCCTTCACGCTCATCGCGGGCCGCCACGCGTTCCCGCATCGTCTGGCCTGTGTGGCGGAGGATCTGGGCGCGCTCATCTTGAAACTGAGGGCATGGCTTGCGGGAACGCATGACTGTGGCGTTGATACAGGGCAGGCGGCACATGACGCCGATCCCGCGCCGCCCTGCGATAGTCGTCCGGCTGCGGCCGATGGCCCGCAGCGGGCAGGGGACCTTGCGGCCTTTGCCCGGCATTTCCTGGATGGCGGCGCGCTGGAGGCGAAGGCCCTTTTCGCCAGACCGCGCCGCCGCGTGCCGCTGCCGAGCTATCCGCTTGCGGGCAAAAGCTACTGGGTGAAAACACAAGAGGCCCCGCGTGTGCAGCCTGTCGCGACGGCGTCACAGGCGCCCGCGCCGTCATCTGCGCCCGACGCCTTTGCGCGCCTGCGCGGTGTCCCCTTGCGGCTTGCCACGCCCAGCTCGGTTGCCGCGTCTGTCTCGTCTGCGCCGTTGCGGC
Source organism: Breoghania sp. (assembly GCF_963674635.1). NCBI lineage: Bacteria > Pseudomonadati > Pseudomonadota > Alphaproteobacteria > Hyphomicrobiales > Stappiaceae > Breoghania > Breoghania sp. The sequence goes on along the minus strand of NZ_OY771475.1, from coordinate 2,010,596 downwards.
CTTCCGCCAGGGTGACCTTGTCTGCCCTGCGCGCGCGCGCCGACACCGCCGTCGGCGACGTCGTGCGTCGTGCCGATGAAGACGGTGTGCGCATTCTCTCCCTTACCGGCGCATGGGGCGCGTCCGTTGCGAACGGCCTCCTTCGCGAGCTTGAGGCGGCGGGGGCGGATGAGACGGTGCGCGTGGTCATCCTTCAAGGCGATACGGTCTGGCATGCGGGCGAAAACCCGGTCGCAGGCTTTCCGCCCGATTGCGCCTTGAATTGCCCTGTCCCGGTCATCGCGCAGGTGCGGGGCCAGCCGACCGGGCAGGCGGGTGCGGTGGCGCTGCTGGCGGATTTCCTGATCGCGGACGAGACGGTCCATTTCGGCCATCTGCCGACGCCGCGCGGCAAGCTTGCGACGCATCTGTTGCTGGAAAGGCTTACGGCCGAGGCCGAGATCACCCGTGTGCCGAGCGGCCAGGAAGAGGTGGCTGCCATGGCGCTCGCCCGCGAGATCGCGAATGGCCCACGCCGCGCGCTGACACTTCTCAAGCGCCACATGCACCGCGAATTGCCGCTGTTGCTGGACGATCTGCCCGAGCCCCATTCCTTCATCGATCCGCCAGCCCGCGAGATCGCGGAGGATCAGGGCACACCGCGTCCCGTGCCACTCGACAGCACCGTCATCGATCTGGCGCTCCATGACGACGGCGTCGTGGAGATCAGGATGAACGAGCGGGCGGGCCGCAACATGTTCACCGATGCCTTCATGGACGGGCTGGAGGCGGCTTTTGCCAAGATATCGGGCATGGCGGAAGCCAAGGTCGTCGTGCTCACTGGCCACGACACCTATTTCTCCTGCGGCGGCACCCGCGACGGGCTCGCGGGCATCCAGTCAGGGGCTGGAAAGTTCACCGAACGCCGCATCTATGCCGTGCCGCTCGATTGCCCGCTGCCGGTCATCGCCGCCATGCAGGGCCATGGCATTGGCGGGGGCTGGTCGCTCGGCATGTATTGCGATCACGCGATCTTCGCCTCAGAGGCGGTCTATCATTCGAACTACCTCTGGTACGGCTTCACGCCGGGCGGCGGGGCATCGCTGCTGATCCCCTATCGGCTCGGTGACAATCTCGGCCGCGAGGTGCTGTTCACCGCGCGCCAGTATCAGGGCCGCGAACTGGGGGAACGCTCCTCGCGCATTCATGTTCGCCCGGCGCGCGAGGTTCTGCGCACCGCGCTTGCCACCGCGCACAAGCTCGCCCGCCTGTCGCGCGAGGATCTCATCGCGAAGAAGGATCAGGCCACCGCCCTTCTCAGGCAACGGCTGGCCGCCGTGATGGAGCGCGAACTCGCCATGCACGAGGAAACCTTCCGCGGAAACGAAAGCGTGCGCGCCCGGATCATGGAAAAGTTCGGCGAAGTGGAGGACCCGGAGCCCGTGATGGAACCCGAAACCGCGCCCGATATCGACCGCACGGCCCTGCAGGCCGAGCTGGTGGCCGCGCTCGCCGAAGACCTGATGATCGAGCCGGGCGATATTCGCGCCGAGGATGCGTTCCTCGATCTCGGTCTCGACTCCATCCTTGCGGTGACATGGATCCGCCATCTCAACACCCGCTTCGGGATCGATCTGCCTGCCACCACCGTCTATGCCCATCCGACGGTTGCAGCCCTGACCGCCCATGTGGCCGAACGGGTCGCGGAGAACGCGCCTGCCAAGCCGCTGAAACCGGTGCCCGCAAGCGCTCCGGCCGCGGTGCCGGTTGACGCCATCGTCGCCTCCGCGCCCGTTCCCGCAGCGCCCCCGGGGAGCGCGCCGAGGGCACCCGATGAAAGCCTGAAAGGCGAGATCATCGCCCTTTTGGCCGAAGATCTGGCCATCGATGTCGAGGATATCCGCTCAGACGACGGCTTTCTCGATCTCGGGCTCGATTCCATTCTGGCGGTGACATGGATCCGCCACCTCAACAAGCGCTTCGCCATCGACCTTCCGGCGACCGCCGTCTATGCCCATCCCACGGTCGGCGCGTTGGTGGAACATATTGTGGGACTTGTGCCCGCGCGCGAAGAACCTGCGGCGAAGCCGGTTGGCGAAGTTGCGCAGCCCGCCGCGTCGACTGTCGCACCCCCGATGCCGTCCCCGTCGCCGTCCCTGCCCCCATCCCAGCCCCCGCCCGCCACAACGAGCGCATCGCCTGTCGCCAGCCCCGCCGTGGCCGCCAATGGTCCGGAACCCGTGGCCATTATCGGTGCGTCCGGCAAATTCCCGAAGGCGGCGGATCTGGGCGAGTTCTGGCGCAATATCGCCTCTGCGCGCGATTGCATCGAGGAAGTGCCCACGTCGCGCTGGGAGATCGACCGTTTCTACGATCCGGACCCGCAGGCGCCGGGCAAGAGCTACTGCAAATGGATGGGCGCGCTGGACGATGCGGACGCCTTTGACGCGCGTTTCTTCAACATCACGCCGCTTGAAGCGGAATTCATGGACCCCCAGCAGCGGCTCTTCCTGGAAACCGCCTGGCATGCCATCGAGGATGCCGCGATCCGGCCCGCCGATCTGGCAGGCACGAAATGCGGCGTCTATGTCTCCTCTGGCCCGAGCGGTTACGAGCATCTGATCGAGGACCACAACACCTACAGCATGCTGGGCAGTTCCGGCGCGATCCTGGCCGCGCGCATTTCCTATCTGCTCGACCTGCGCGGCCCCTGCCTGTCGATCGATACGGCCTGCTCAAGCTCGCTTGTTGGTATTGCGGAGGCCTGCGAGGCGCTTGCGAACCGGACCTGCGACACGGCAATGGCGGGTGGAACCTGCATGCTGATCGGCCCGGACATGTTCATCGATACCTCCAAGGTCTCCATGTTGTCTGCCCAGGGGCGTTGTTTCACCTTCGATGAGCGCGCCAACGGCTTCGTGCCGGGCGAGGGCGTCGGCGTCGTCATGCTGAAACGCCTGTCGGATGCGGAGCGCGACGGCGATCCTGTGCGGGCCGTCATTCGCGGTTGGGGCATCAATCAGGATGGCCGCACCAACGGCATCACCGCGCCGAACCCCAAGGCGCAGACCGAGCTCATCAAGGGCATTCACGCGCGTTTCGACATCGATCCGGCGAGCATCGGCATGGTCGAATGCCACGGCACCGGCACCGCGCTCGGCGATCCCATCGAGGTGGAAGGCCTGAGCGATGCCTTTGAGGGCGTCCCGGCGGGTGGCAAATGCGCGCTCACCTCGGTGAAAAGCAATATCGGCCATCTGCTTGCCGCGGCCGGTGTCGCGGGGGCGCTGAAGGCCATGCTGGCGCTTGAAAACCGGCAAGTGCCGCCCTCCATCAACGTGGAGACCCTCAACAGCCACATCCCCTTCGCGCGCACCCCCTTCAAGGTGGCCCGCACGCTGGAGGACTGGGCCGCCCCCGAAAACGGGCCCCCGCGCCGGGCGGGCGTCAGCTCGTTCGGGTTCTCCGGAACAAACGCCCATCTTGTGCTGGAGGAATATCAGGCGGCCTTGCGTCCGGGACGGGGCGCGGCTGCCGCCGTGCCACCAATCCTCGTGCTGTCGGCGCGAAACCGGGACTGCCTGAGGGAGATGGCCACGCAGATGGAACGTTTCGTTGCCGCCGATGCGTCGCTTGATCTTTCCGCTCTTGCCGCGACCCTGCAACGAGGCAGGGCGGTTTTCACCGAGCGTCTGGCCTTCGCCTTCTCAGACCGCGCCGATCTCCTGCGCAAACTTGCCGCTGCAGCAGCCGGTCAGACGGTCGAAGGTGTGCATCTTTCCTCAGGCGAGGAGGCCGCCGTCGCGCTTTACAGAAACGATGCGGACGCAAGGGCTCTGGTCGCCAAATGGCTTTCCTCAACAGAGAAGCCGCAACGCGACAAGGTGGCCGAGCTATGGACAAAGGGGCTGGAGATCGACTGGCCGAAGAGTGGTGTCTCCCGCCTTCATGTCCCCGGCTACCCCTTCGCGCGCACCCGCTACTGGGTCGCGCCGAAAGCGAAGCCGAAACAGGGCAGCGCCCCCGCATCCCCTGCCACGCCTTTCATGGGCGCGCTTCCCACCGAAGGCGAAATCGGGCGCATGACGCTGCGCATCCATGGCGATGAACCTTTCCTGACCACCCATGTGAATGGCGAGACGCGGCTGCTTGCCGGCCTGTTCCTGCCGGAACTTGCCAGGAGCACCCTTGAGCGGCTGTCAGGCCAACCGGTTTCCGCACTCAGCCAGTTGCTCTGGGGGCATCCGGTTTCCATCAATGGCAGGCCGCGCGATCTGACGGTGACGGTGCTGTCTGATGCTGAAGGCCTGCTCTACCGCGTGGAGGCCGATGGCGAGGACGGGCGCCCCTGTCATCTGGGCGCAGGCGTTGCAACCATGCGCGCGCCGGAGCAGGCCAGATCGTTCGAAATCGGCGAAAGGCTCCCCGGCACCGATATCACCGAAATCTTCCGCGCCTTCCTTGAGGCCTGCGCCATCCATTCCGGCCCGCCGACGCCTGAAATGGCGCGTGTCACGGAACTTGCCCGCGAGGGCGATACGCTCACTGCGCGGCTCGCGCTGCCGAGGGGCGACACCCATGCGGCGATGCTCTTCGATCCCTTCGTGCTCGATGCCGTCTGGCGGTTGCTCACCTTCCGCGAGGCGGGGTGCGTGGCCGATGCGGGAAGCCGCAACGCGCTGGCCTTCCCGCTGTCCATGGAGGCGATCACCGCCTTCGCCCCCGTGACGGATGGCGCCCTTGTAACCGTTTCTGCAACGGGCACTGTGTCTGTCTTCGCGTCCGACGGCCCGGAGGCCCTGCGCCTTGAGGGGGTGCGTGTGAATGCGCCGGGGGCAAGCCGTGAAATCAGTTTCGAGGAGGATCTGTCGTCATGAATGGGAGCGCAGGCATGAGCGACAAGTCCCGCAAGGTTGCGATCATCGGCGGCGGCCCGACCGGCATCGGCGTTGCGCGCGAGTTGATCGAGGGCGGCATCGAGGTCGATCTTTTTGAGACGGAGGCCGATTTCGGCGGTGTCTGGAACGGCGATGCGCCTTGCGGGCGCACCTATCGTTCGCTCCATCTCATCTCGCCCAAATTCAACACGCAAGTGCCGGATTTTCCCATGCCGGACGATTATCCGCCCTATCCCGATCACCACCAGATGCTTGCCTATATCCGCTCATACGCGAAGGCCTTCGGGGTCTATGAGCGCGCGCATTTCAACGCGGACGTGGAGAGCCTGACGAAGGAGGCGGACGGCTGGCGGCTGAAGACGCGCGCCGGGCATGACGCCCACTATCCGCTGGTCGTCGTGGCCAACGGCTTGCAGCGCGTCCCGCGCTATCCCGATCCTGCCTATCCCGGCGAGTTTGACGGCGAGATCCTGCATGTGCGCGACTACAAAACCGCCGATCAGTGCCGCGACAAGCGCGTTCTCGTCGTGGGTGGGGGGAATTCAGGGTGCGATATTGCCGTCGATGCCGTGCGCACCGCGGTCTGCGTCCATCACTCCACCCGGCGCGGCTATTACTACCAGCCGAAATTCATCGCCGGAAAACCGACGCCACAATGGATGATGGAGCTTGGCAACAAGTTCGCCACCAAGGAAGAAACGCTCGCCTATATCGAGGAGGTCTTCCGCCTCGCAGGCTATGACGGCACGGATTACGGGCTGCCCAAGCCCGACTATCCGCTCGATGCCGCCCACCCGGTGATGAACTCGCTGTTGCTCTATCACATCGGCCACGGGGACATTGCGCCCAAGGGCGATATCGCGCGGTTTGAGGGCAAGACCGTCCATTTCCGCGATGGCAGCTCCGCCGAATTCGATCTCATCCTCTATGCGACCGGCTATCGCCGCGACTTCCCCTTCCTCGAAGCGTCGCTTCTGGAGTGGAAGGGGTCGATCCCCGACCTCTTCCTGCATTCCACACCGCGTAATCTCGACGATATCCTCTTCATGGGCTTCATCAACGCCGCCGGGGGGCTGGGGGATGGCTTGAAAACGCAAGGCCAGTTCGTGCTGATGTATGCCCGCGCCTGGTTTGGCAAGACGCCCGGTCTTGAGCGCTTTCTCGCCGCAAAGAAAACGGACGCGCCCGATCTGGGCCAGACCCATTTCATCGACAGTTACCGCCACCAGTGGGAGGCGGATTTGTGGAAGCTGCTGGCCCACATGCGCCGCTACCGGGAGATGCTGGCCGAGGGCGCGCCCGATCTGAAAGGGGAGGCCGCCCAATGAGCGACGCCCCGCGCGACAGCCTGCGCGCCCGCATGGCGCAAATTCTCGACCGCGAGCTGGTCGAGCGGGCAGCCGCGCGCGTCGCCGCAAGGGCGGAGGCCGAAAAATCCGCAAAGAAGACACCGGACGACAGGACCGACACGCGCCCCCAGACGCCCCCCAAAACGCCCCTGTCGGAGCGCCTGTCGCGCGATGTCTGGCAGATCGCGGCATCCGCCCTGCGTATGCCGAAAGAGGAACTCGATCCGCAGGAGAACCTCGCCAATCTCGGTGTGGATTCCATCGCGATTACCGAGATCATGGTCCAGATCTCACGCCATTTCGCGATCTCGGTTGCCCCCACGACCTTTTTCGAGGCCCAGCATCTCGATGACCTGAGCGAAATCCTGCTCGCCCGCTACGGGAAATCCATCGAAGCGCATTACGACAAGCTGGAGCAAGGCAAAGCCCCAGAGCAGGAGCCAAAATCGGACCCGGAATCGGACCTCGCACCGGTTCCCGAACCTGTTGCTGGGCCGAAGGTGGAACCGGGGCCGCATTCCCGGTCCGCTTCCGCCCCGCCCGCCAGTTGGTTGCGCCGCCACCGGGCGGTCTCAGCCAGATCGGCGACCCCGGCACCCCGTGCCGTTGAGCCGGAGCAGTCCGCCGTCGGCGGGCCGGACACCCATGACGCTCCGATCGCGATCCTGTCTATTGAGGGCATGTTCCCGAAAAGTCCGGATCTGGAAACCTTTGCCTCCCATCTGGCGGCGGGCGACGATTGCATGGAGGAGATCCCGCCGGAACGCTGGGACTGGCGCACGGTCTTTGGCGATCCGAAGAAGGGGGCTTTCACAGACGTCAGGTTTGGCGGTTTCGTTCCCGATGTCGACATGTTCGATGCGGGCTTCTTCAACATCTCTCCGCGCGAAGCGGAACTGATGGATCCGCAGCACCGCCTGTTCATGGAATGCGTGTGGTCGCTCATCGAAAAGGGCGGTTATGCGCCCGGATCGCTCGCAGGTCGCAAGGTGGGCCTGTTCCTCGGCATCAACCTGATCGATTACACCGTGATGGTGAACCGGGCCGATATCATGGAGGCCCAGCAGCTGACCGGGCTTGGCCATTCCTTCTGCCCGAACCGGATTTCCTTCCTGCTCGATATCCACGGGCCGAGCGAGGTGGTGGATACCGCCTGTTCCAGTTCGCTGGTGGCCATCCATCGCGGCGTGATGAGCATCCGCCACGAGGGCTGCGATATGGCGATTGCGGGCGGGTCGAACCTGATGCTGTCGCCGCTCCAGCACATCATGTTCTCCAAGGTGGGCATGATTTCGCCGGACGGGCGTTGCAAGACCTTTTCCAAAGACGCCAACGGCTATGCCCGCTCCGACGGTGTGGGCGCTGTGCTGTTGAAACGGCTCGATCTGGCCGAGCGTGACGGCGATCCGATCCTCGGCGTGATCCGCGGATCCGTCGAACATCACGGCGGCGGCGCGACATCGCTCACCGCGCCCAACCCCAAGGCGCAGGCCGCTCTCATCGTGGCGGCGCACCGGCAGGCAGGCACGGACCCGCGCACCATCGGCCTTGTCGAATGCCACGGCACGGGCACCCGGCTGGGCGATCCGATCGAGGTGGAAGGCCTGAAACTCGCCTTCAGCGAGCTTTATCGCGACCACGGTCTGGAGCCGCCCGTAACACCCGTTACCGGCATCGGCTCGGTCAAATCCAATATCGGCCACACGGAGGCCTCCGCCGGTATCGCAGGGCTCATCAAGGTGGTGCTGGCGCTGAAATCCGGCACACTCTTCCGCTCGCTCCATTGTGACGAGCCGAACCCGCTTCTGGAGTTTGAGGCAAGCCCGCTCTATCTCCTGCAATCCGCAGCCTCCTGGAAACGCCCGGTCATTGATGGTCGGGAACAGCCGCGTCGGGCGGGCCTGAGTTCCTTCGGCGCGGGCGGCACCAATGTGCATCTGGTGATCGAGGAATACCGCCCGTCGCAGGCGCACCCCTCTTGTGCCGCGCAAGGCACCGTCGTGGTGCCGGTTTCGGCAAAGAATGCCGGGGCCCTGAAAGAGGCCATCGCCCGCCTGAAAGACGCCGCGCGTGACGCCGATTTCGCCTCGCTCGCCTACACGCTCCAGATCGGACGCGACGCGATGCGCCACCGCGCAGCCTTCATCGCAGATGGCACCGACGACCTCATCGGCAAGTTGGAGGCTTATCTTTCCGGCGATGAAAATGCGGCGATCTGCGGCACGATCAAACCCGGACATCGCGATCGTGTCGAGATGCTTCATCCGCGCGGGCAAGAGCCGGAAGTCATCGCCCGCCACTGGGGCATGGGCGGCGAAGTGAACTGGGCGGAGCTCTATGGCGAAACCCGCCCGCCCCGCATCGCGCTTCCGGCCTATCCCTTCCAGCGCAAACGCTATTGGTTGCCGGAACTGGAAACCGCAACGGGCCGCGATACGCTCGACCCGTCAGCGCAAGGCGCGGGCGCCTTTGTCCTGACCGTCACAGGCCATGAGGCCTTTCTCGCCGATCACAAGGTCGCCGGTGTGCCGGTCCTGCCGGGTGTGGCCTATCTGGAACTTGCCCGCGCAGCCGCTGCAAAGGCCGGGATCGCCAACCCGATCTTGCGCAAGGTCGTCTGGATGGCCCAGCTGAAGGTGGAGGGTCCGACCCGCATCACCTGCGAGATCACGAGGCCGGGCGACGGGGATGCGCGCGCGGAAATCTTCACCCAAATGCCGGGCGGCGAACGCCGCGTCCATGCGCAGATGAAAATCGCGACAGGGGACGTGACGCAGGACCCGCCGCGCGATCTGGATGCCTTGCGAAACCGTCCCGCCCGCCATCTTTCCGGCAGCGAAGCCTATGCCGCCTTCGATGCGATGGGGCTGACTTACGGACCGAGCCATCGCCTGATCGCCGATCTCGCCATCTCCACCGATGCCGCAGGGGAGGCGCAGGTTCTGGCGAAGCTTGTCCTGCCGGAACGGCTTCGCGCCACGCTTTCCGATTTCGTCCTGCATCCGGGGCTGATGGACGGCGCGTTGCAATCGGCGGTCGGTCTTGCGCTCGATGAAGACGGGGAGGCGCGGACGGCGGCCGCCCTGCCGTTCTCCATCGAGAGCGTGGAGAGCCGTGGTCCGCTCGAAGCCAAGATGTGGGCCGATGTCCGCATCCGCGAGCGCACGGCCTCCGGCCTCATGCGGATGGATATCGACCTTCTGGCCGAGGATGGCAGCCCGCGCGTGCGCTTGGCCGGTTTCACCACAAGGGCGCTGGAGCAAAGCACCCCGACCGGCGCCGATGGGCCCGAAGCTCTGCGCTTCGAGCCGCACTGGCGGGCCTTGGCGCCCGCCGCCCCGCCAGAGATCCCGGCCCGCCATATCGTGCTCCTGACGTCCGGTGCAGGCGATGCGAATGCCCTGAAAACCACCCTGCCGGATGCCGATATCCGCGCGCTGGATGATGATCCCGCCACCCCGCTCGATGCGCGGTTCCATCGCCTTGCTGAGCAACTTCTGGTCATAGGGCAGGCGGAACTGTCCTCCGCTTCCGCCGTGATCCAGCTTGTTCTGACAGAGACGCCCGACACAGCCCCGCTCGCAGCGCTCGCCGCCATGATGCGGTCGATGGGCCGCGAACATCCGAAGCTTTCCGGCCAGCTTCTGCTGGTGCCTGAAGGTGCCGACCTCGCACCCCTCCTGAAAACCGCCGCAAGCGCCCCCGCAGGTGCCTGTCTGAAGGCGGAAGGCGCGGGGCTCATGATGGAGGTCTGGGAGGAGGTCGCTGCTGCCCCTGAACCGGCCTCACGGCCATGGCGCGCCGATGGCGTCTATCTGATCACCGGCGGCACCGGCGCGCTGGGGCGCGCGCTTGCAGGGCGTATCCTTGAAGACGCGCCCGGCGCGACCGTCGTTCTGGCAAGCCGCAGTGCTGCGGAAGGCGACGTCGCAAGCTGGATCGCCGAAACTCCCGGTCTCCATCACATCCGCGCCGATGTCTCCGACACCGTGTCTGTCGAAAATCTCGTGCGCGAAATCCGCGAGACCCACGGCAATCTTGATGGCGTCATTCATACCGCGGGCGTGATCCGCGACGAGGCCTTCGCGCGCAAGACGGGGGAGCAACTGGCCGCCGTTCTCGCGCCCAAGGTCAGTGGTGCGGTCGCGCTGGACGCCGCCATCGGTGACGCACCGCTCGATTTTCTCGCCTTCTATTCCTCGATCTCCGGCGTGGTCGGCAATATCGGGCAGGCGGATTATGCCGCCGCCAACGCCTTCCTCGATACGTTTGCGCAAGCGCGCGAGACCCGCCGCCTTGCGGGCAAATGCCACGGCGTGACCCGCTCCATCGCCTGGCCGCTCTGGCGCGATGGCGGGATGCGGATCGACACCGCGCAGGAAGACCTCATGCGCCGCACCACCGGCCTTGTGCCGATGGAAACCGATACCGGGCTCGATGCCCTGTGCGCGGCTCTTGCGGGGTCCACCTCGCGCGTCGCCGTCACACCCGGCGATCCCACCCGTATTCGCCGCTTCGTGGGCGGTGCGTTTGAGGCGAAGCCGCAGGCGACAGGCGGGCCGCAAGCCGCATCGGTGCGCAAACGCGCCGATCCCGACCGTCTGCGCCGTGCGGTGCTGAGCGCGCTTCTGGAAGCCGCGAGCGCGCAACTGAAGGTGTCGCCCGACGATATCGACGTGGATGTGGAACTGACCGAATACGGCTTCGATTCCATCGGCTTCACCCAGTTTGCCAACCGCCTGAACGATCTTTTCGATCTGGAACTGACGCCGACGCTGTTCTTCGAATATCCGGTTCTGGAAGGGTTGGCCGGATATCTGGCGGAAGAAGAAACGGCTGCCATGGCGGCGGGTCTGGGCGTTGATGCCAGCGTGGAAGCCGAAATCGACGCCGCCGTCACGCCAGAGCCCGCCCCCGCACCTGAGCCCGTGCCGCCGGTCACCGCTTCCGTCCCAAACGCGGCGCAAGCGTCCGCAACGCTTTCCGACGATCCCATCGCCATCATCGGCATGAGCGGCCAGTTTCCCGGCGCGCCGGACATCGAGGCTTTCTGGGAGGTCCTGAAGGAAGGCCGCAACTGCATTTGCGAAATCCCGTCGGACCGTTGGGATTGGCGTGATTATTGGGGCGATCCCGTGAGCGAGCCCGGCAAGGGCAACGTCAAATGGGGTGGCTTCATTTCCGATATCGGCGCGTTTGATGCCGCCTTCTTCGGGATCTCTCCGCCCGAAGCGCGCATGATGGACCCGCAGCAGCGCCTGCTTCTCACCGAAAGCTGGCGGGTGATGGAAGATGCGGGCTATGCGCCCTCGGCGCTTGCGGGCTCCAGGACCGGCGTCTTCGTCGGAACCGCCGACATGGGCTACAGCCGCCTTGTCGCACAAGCGGGCGTGAACATCGAAGGCTATGCTATGACCGGGCTCGCCCCCTCGCTCGGGCCCAACCGCATCAGCTATTTCTATGATCTGCACGGTCCCAGCGTGGCGGTGGAAACGGCGTGCTCCAGCGCGTTGATCGCGGTCCACCGCGCGGCGGAGGCGATCCGCGCGGGCCATTGCACACAGGCGATCGCGGGCGGCATCAATGCGCTGCTGCTTCCCGACACCTTTGTCGGCTTCGCAAAGGCGGGCATGCTCTCGCCGAAAGGCCAGTGCCAGACCTTTTCCGCGCAAGCCGATGGCTATGCGCGCGGCGAGGGTGTCGGGCTTGTCTTCCTCAAATCCTTTAGCGCGGCGGAGCGCGACGGCGACCGCATCCTCGGCGTCATCCGGTCAAGCGCCGAAAACCACGGCGGCCATGCCGCCACCTTGACCGCGCCCAATCCCAAGGCGCAGGCCGACCTCATTCGCGATGCCTACAGGCGGGCGGCGATCGATCCGCGAACCGTCGGCTATATCGAGGCCCATGGAACGGGAACGCCGCTCGGCGATCCGATCGAGGTGGAGGCGCTGACGGCGGCCTTTGCCGATCTCGATCGCGAGGCGGAGGCGCGTTTCGGCCCCGCTCCGGCGCATACTTGCGCGCTCGGCTCGGTCAAATCGAATATCGGCCATCTGGAACTTGCCGCAGGTATCGCGGGCCTCATCAAGGTTCTCCTGCAAATGCGCCACGGCGAGATCGCCAAGTCGCTCCATGCGGAGGAACTCAACCCCTATCTGAAGCTCAAGGGCAGCCCCTTCCATGTGGCGCAGGTTGGCGAAACCTGGCCGCGTCCGCGCGATGCGCAAGGCAAGACCCTGCCGCGTCGGGCAGGCGTCAGCAGCTTCGGCTTCGGCGGCACCAACGCCCATGTGGTCGTGGAAGAATATGTGCCCCCCGCACCGTCCACATCGGCGACGCCCGCAAACGATCCGGACCTGATTGTGCTGTCCGCCCGCTCTCAGGCGCAGTTGAAGCAGATGGCCGGGGAGCTGAGAGCCTTCCTCCAACGCCCGGACCAGACGGCGTCGCTTTGCGACATCGCCTGCACGTTGCAGACCGCACGCGAGCCGATGGAATTCCGCCTCGGCTTCAAGGCCGAAACCCGCGAGGAGATGCTGGACCGCCTGGGCGCCTATATGGCGGACAAGGACAGCGAGGCGCTGCACACGGGCCGGGTCAAGCCCAACCGCAGGACAAACGCGGTTCTGGAAACCGATGCCCCCTTGCGGGAGGCGGCAGCCGGACTTGCCGAAAGAGGCCGTGCGGACGATCTGCTGACGCTGTGGGCCGGTGGCCTGAGCATAGACTGGGCGTCCGTGCGAAAGGGCCGGCCGGGCAAACGCATCGCGCTTCCGGGCTATCCCTTCGCCAAGACCCGCTACTGGGTGGGGGAGGGTCCATCTGCCCCCGTTGCTCCCGTTGCCCCGGTGGCGCCAGCCGCGCCCGCTGCCAGCCAGTCCGAACCCGTCGCCAGTCTGCCGGATGTCACGCCCGAAACCCGCCTTGCCCGCACCCTGGAACGCGTGACGGAAATCGCCGCCTCTACGCTGGAAGTGGACCCCGCCATTCTGGACGTGGACACGGAGCTTGGCGATTTCGGCTTCGATTCCGTCACCATGACGGCTTTCGCCTCGCAGATAAATTCCGGCCTCGGCCTTGCGCTTTCGCCCGCCGATTTCTTCGAATTCGCCACGCTGCAACGCCTCGCCGCCCATATCGCGCCGGATCTTTCCGATGCGAAATTGGGGCTGGACGGCCAGACCTCTGCCACGCCGCCGCCCGTTGCTGCGGCCCGGACGCAGCCTGAGCCGCGTGTGCAGTCCCGCCCCATCGACGCCGATGACGACCCCATCGTGATCGTCGGGCACAGCTGCACATTCCCCATGGCGGCGGATGCGGATGAATTCTGGGAAAACCTGATCACGGGCCGTGACTGCATCTCCCGCATTCCGCCGGACCGCTGGTCCTGGCAGGCGCTTGACGGCGATCCGCGCCGCGAGCCGGGAAAGACCAACATCCATTGGGGCGGCTTCATCGACGGTGTGTTCGCGTTCGATCCGCTGGCCTTCGGCATCTCGCCGCGCGAGGCCCGGCTGATGGACCCGCAGCAGCGCCTCATGCTGACCCATGCGTGGAAAGCCATCGAGGACGCGGGCCATGCGCCGGAAAGCCTCGCAGGCAAAAGGGTCGGTATCTTCGTCGGCACATCGTCGAGCGGCTATCGCGAGATGATTGGCGAGGACAGTGGCGGCGAGGGTTATATCGCCACCGGCTCCGTTCCCTCCGTCGGCCCGAACCGGATCAGTTATCTGCTCGATCTGCACGGCCCGAGCGAGCCGGTTGAAACGGCCTGCTCCAGTTCGCTGGTGGCGCTTCATCGCGCGGTGCAGGCGATCCGCGCAGGCGATTGCGACATGGCGCTGGTCGGTGGCGTCAACACCATCGTCACGCCGGAGGCCCATATCAGCTTCGCCAAGGCGGGCACGCTGTCGAGCGATGGCCGCTGCAAGACCTTTTCGGCGGACGCCAATGGCTATGTGCGCGGTGAGGGCGTCGGCATGCTCTTCGTGCGGCGGTTGTCCGATGCCCGGCGCGACGGCGACCCGATCCTCGCCGTGATCCGGGCCACCGCGATCAATCACGGCGGTCACGCCAACTCTCTGACCGCTCCCAACACGCAGGCGCAGGCCGATCTCATCATCGAGGCCTATGCGAAAGCGGGCATCGATCCGTGCACCGTCGGCTATATCGAGGCCCACGGCACCGGCACGGCGCTGGGCGACCCGGTGGAGATCAACGCGCTGAAATCCGCGTTCCGGTCCTTGCCGAAATCGGACGTTCGGCTTGAGGAGACGGGCTGCGCGCTGGGGTCGGTCAAGACCAATATCGGCCATCTGGAACTCGCCGCGGGTGTGGCGGGTGTCATCAAGGTTCTGAAGCAGTTCGAGCATCACAGGCTCGCCCCCAGCCTCCATTGCGCGGCGGTGAACCCCTATATCGATCTCGCCGAGAGCCCCTTCCGCATCCAGCGCGAGGCCGCCGAGTGGCGGCCCGTCCGGGATGAGAATGGCAATCCCTTGCCTCTTCGCGCAGGCATCAGCAGCTTCGGTTTCGGCGGCGTCAATGCCCATGCGATCCTGGAAGAATACCGGCCCGACGAGGCCCGGGCTCCCGAACAAAGCCCCCGTGGCCCTGTGGTCGTCACGCTTTCCGCCCGCACACCCGAGCGCTTGAAGGAAGCCGCGGCCGACTTGCTGGCGGAGATCAACCGGGGCGGCATCGCGCCCGCCGACATGGCCGATCTCGCCTTCACGCTTCAGGTGGGCCGCACCGGGCGCACCGAGCGCCTCGCCATCGTCGCGACGAGCCCTGAAGATCTACGCGCCGCGCTTGCCTGCTATCTGGCGGGCGAAGCGAACCCCGATATCTTCACCGGCACGGCCTCAAAATCCGTCCCCGCAGCCTTGCGGCCCGACGCCAGTCTTGAGGAAATCGCCGGACATTGGGTCAAGGGCGGTCACGTCGACTGGCAGACCCTCGATCCCGCCCCGCATCGACGCCTGCGCCTGCCCACCACGCCCTTTGCCCGCGATGTCTATCGCGCGGGCGCGGCTCCGACAGCGAGCGAGCCACCCGCCACCGATGCCGATATCCGCCTTCACGCCGATGCCTTCTACCTGAAGGACCATGTGGTGCGCGCCAAGCCGATCCTGCCGGGTGCGATGAGCCTTGAACTCGTGTGCCGGGCGGCGCTGGCGCGAAACTGTGCCGGCCCCTTGCCGCTGGCCTTGTCCGGGGTGACATGGCGCAGGCCCATCGAACTGGCGGCGGGGACGCTCGATCTGACCGTGGCTTTGGAGGAAGCATCCGGCGGCGGTCACGCGTTCCGTCTGAGGCCGGTGGCCGAGGGGCAAGCCGATTTCATGCGCGGCGTGGTCCGCGCAGCCGATGACGCTCAGCCCGCGCCGCTCGATATCGCTGCGCTTCAGGCCGCCTGCCACAGGTCCCACGATCCCAATTGGCTCTATGCCAGCTATAGCGCTCTCGGCATCGACTATGGCCCCGCCATGCGGGCGATTGTCGACTTGCAGTCCGGTGACGGCGAAGTCCTCGCCCGTCTCGCGGTGCCCAGAGCGGCACAGCGGGCAGGGGGAGGCGAGACGTTCACCCTGCACCCGAGCCTGATCGACGGGGCCTTCCAGGCGGCGCTGGTCGCCTTCACGCAAGATGGCGACAGCGCGCTGGCCTTGCCATACGGCATTGACCGCGTGACCGTCTTCGAGCCCACCGACGAGACCATGTGGGCGCATCTGCGTGTCCGTCCGGCAGGCGAGGGTGTCCGAAAGCTCGATATCGTGCTGGCTGACGAGACGGGCAAAATATGCGCCTCCATTGAAGGCTTCTCCGTGCGCGTCATGCCCGGTGCGCGGGAGGATGTTGCTCCGTCGAAACCCGCCGATGCCGCAACCGTTGAGCGCTATTTCACCAACCTGATCGCGCGTGAGACCGAGATCGATGCCGCCACCATTTCCCTGACAGCCCAGTTGGAAGATTACGGCATCGATTCCGTCCTGATCATGCAACTGACCGACGTGCTGGAACGCGATTTCGGCCCGCTTCCCAAGACGCTGTTCTTCGAGCACCAGACGCTCGGCGCGCTGATCGGGTATTTCCGCGAAACCCATGGGACCCGTCTTGCCGAAATCTGCGGCGGAGCCGCGCCGCAGTCCCCGGCCATTCCCGCCCCATTTTCCGCCAAGGCCCCGGCGGATACCGTCCGGCGCGGGCGGGAGGCGCGCGATGAGCCCATCGCGATCATCGGTCTTGCCGGGCGCTATCCCGGTGCGCGCAATGTCGAGGAATTCTGGCAGAACCTTGCCGCCGGGCGCGACAGCGTGACCGAGGTGCCCGCAACGCGCTGGGATCACGCGCGCTACTACGATCCGGAACGTCAGATCGGCAAGACGACCTGCCGTCATGGCGGCTTCATTGAAGGCCATGATCGTTTCGACCCGATGTTCTTCAACATCTCCCCGCGCGAGGCCCGTTTCCTCGATCCGCAGGAACGTCTTTTCCTGCAATGCGCTTGGGAAACGCTGGAAGATGCGGGCTACACCCGCGAGACGGTCGCACCGGGCGGCGATGTGGGCGTCTTTGCGGGCGTCATGTGGGAGGAGTATCAGCTCTACACGGCGGAACTGAACGCCAGGGGCATCCCTGCGGCCCTTGCCGGAAGTGCGGCGGCCATCGCCAACCGGGTTTCCCACTTTTTCAACTTCCACGGGCCGAGCATCGCGCTCGACACCATGTGTTCATCGTCGCTCACCGCGATCCATCTGGCCTCGGAGGCCCTGCGATCCGGCGATTGTTCCGTGGCGCTTGCGGGCGGGGTGAACCTCACCTCGCATCCCAACAAATATTGCGCGCTCTCTCAGGGCCGGTTCCTGTCCGTCAATGGGCGCTGCGAGGCCTTTGGCGCGGGCGGAGATGGCTATGTTCCCGCCGAAGGCGTCGGCGCTGTGCTGCTGAAACCGCTCTCAAAGGCGGAGGCCGACGGTGACCGGATCCATGGCGTGATCCTCGCCTGCGCGCTCAACCACGGAGGCAAGACAAACGGCTTCACCGTGCCCAATCCGCTGGCGCAAACGGCGGTCATCGAAAAGGCCTGTCACCGTGCAGGCATCGCGCTCAGTGATGTCAGCTACATCGAGGCCCACGGCACCGGGACCAGCCTCGGCGACCCCATAGAGATCGCAGCCCTCACGCGCGCATTCGAGGCGCGCGGAGAGACAGCCGCGCCTTGCGCCATCGGTTCGGTCAAATCGAATATCGGTCATGCCGAGAGTGCGGCGGGCATGGCGGGCCTGACCAAGATCCTGCTCCAGATGCGGCATGGCCAGCTCGCGCCTTCCCTCCATGCCGAGGTGCTGAACCCCAATATCGATTTCGCGGGTTCTCCCTTCCGTGTGCAGCAGAAGTTGGAACCGTGGACGAGCGACGGCCCGCGCATCGCGGGGCTTTCGTCGTTCGGGGCGGGCGGCTCCAACGCCCATCTGGTCATCGCGCAATATCAGGAAACCGCCCAGCCGGTCGCGACCCTGGAGCCGACGGTCTTCCCCGTCTCTGCCCGCGATCCGGAACGCCTGACGGCGCTTTTGCAAAATTTGCGCGCTCATCTGGACACCGTCGATGAACGCGACCTGCCGCGCATCGCCTTCACCCTTCAGGAGGGCCGTGAAGCCTTTGAGGAACGCCTCGCGATCATTGCAGGCAGCCTGCAATCGCTGAAGGAAGGCCTCGACCATGCCTTGAGGGGCGAGGCATCGGAGGCGACGTTCCGCGCAAGGGCCGCGAACCCGGGGGCGAGGCTCGCAAGTTCGGAAAATCTGCGCGATATCGCGGCCGGTTGGGTCATGGGCGCCGCGGTCAACTGGCAGGCCCTGCGAAAGGGACCGAAGCCCCGCCCGATCAGCCTGCCGAGCTATCCCTTTGCCGAGGAGGTCCACTGGCTACCCGTCTTGGAAGGCGAGCCCGCTTGCGCCGCCGCGCCCGCTTGCCCACAAGAGCCGCTTCCGCTTCTCTACGCCCCCGACTGGCGGGCACAGGATATCCAGCCGACGGGGGAGGCTGCAAAGCCGCTCCATGTTCTCGTCGCGTGCGATGCCGCCTGTCCCACCCTTGCGGACGATCTCCGACGGGCCGGGGCCGAGGTCGCGCTCCTTGAGGCCTCCGGCACTTCGCCCGCCGAGCGATATTCCGGCCTCGCCTGGGTCTTGCTGGAACGGCTGAAGGATCTTGCCCGCAAGAAGGAGCCGCGCACGGTTCAGGTTGTCGTGCCGCTTTCGGGCGACAACGGTCTTCTGGAAGGACTTTCCGGCCTGCTGCGCTCCGCAAGCCTTGAGCATCCGTTTCTCGCCTGCAAGCTCATTGCGGTGGAAGACGGCCTCCCCGGTCTGGCCCACCGTCTTGATGCTGAGGTGGGTGCGGCGAAAGATCAGAGCGAGATCCGTTACACCGAGGGGGCGCGTCTCGTTCGCCATTGGCGCGAGATCACACCTGCCACCCCCGCGCCCACCTGTGCGCCCTGGAAAGAAAACGGCGTCTATCTCCTGACCGGCGGGGCAGGCGGGATCGGGCTTCATGTGGCGGACGCGATTGCCGCAAGCGGCTGCAAGCCCTCGCTCTGGCTGACGGGGCGCTCGGCGCTGAAACCGGAGGCGGAAGCAACGCTGAAGCGGCTGGAAGGTCACGGCGCGCGGGTTCGCTATCGCCGCATCGACGTCACTGACGGGGATGCCGTTGCCGCGCTGATTGATGAAATCCGGCAGATAGCTGGGGCCCTCACGGGCGTCTTCCATGGTGCTGGCGTCACCCGCGACGGATTGCTGCTTTCCAAGACGGCGGGCGCTTTCACGCAAGTGCTGGCGCCGAAGGTCACGGGCGTCCAGTGCTTGGATCGTGCCATCGGCGATGCGCCGCTCGATTTCCTCGTGCTCTTTGCCTCCGCCGCAGGGGCGCTCGGCAATCCGGGCCAGACGGATTATGCCGCCGCCAATGCCTGTCTCGATGCCTTCGCCGCGCAGCGCAACGCGATGGTTGAGGCGGGCACACGGCACGGCCACACCGTCTCCATCGACTGGCCCTACTGGCGCGATGGCGGCATGTCGATGGATGAACGCACGATCCTCTCGCTGGAGCGCGCAGCCGGCGTCACCCCGCTTGAAACCGCGCCCGGGATCGCCGCGCTGAAAGCCATTCTGGCCGCAGGCGATGAGGCGCAGGTTCTGGTGCTGGAAGGCGATCACGACCGCCTGCGCGAGCAGATGAAATCCCTTCAGGCTCCGGCCGCAAAACCTGTGCCTAAGCCTGTCACGGCCGCTGCGCCCGAGCTCGTCAAACGTTCCGATCCCGCGCCCGCCGCAGCAGATCGGGACGCCACGATCGCGGCGATCCGGGCCGGCTTCTCAGATGCGCTCGGCATCCCGCAAGACCGCCTCCGCCTCGATGACACCATCGATCGCTTCGGCGTGGATTCCGTGCTCGGCCTTGAGATCGTGGAGGCGCTGGAAGCCCGCTTCGGGGCGCTGCCTCCCACCATCCTTTTCGAATTTCCGACCATCAACCGGCTGGCCGATGAGCTGGCCGGAAAACTCAGTACGGGCGCCGCGCCGCAAGCCCCCGAAAACCCGCAAGCCCCGCAACCGGTTGCCCCCTCAGGACCCGTCCGCTCAACGCCCGTGCAGTCTGTGTCCCAGCCAGACCCGACCCTCCGTCTGGCCTCCGCGCCTGAGACCAGCGACATCGCCATCATCGCGGTCGCGGGGCGCTTTCCCGATGCCGATACGGTGGAACGTTTCGCGGAGCTCCTGCGTCAGGGGCACGATTTCATCACGGAAATTCCAGCGGATCGCCCCGATCTCGTGCCCGTCTATTCACCCCGCAAGGGTGAGCCGGGGGCGAGCCACTGCAAATGGGGGGCGTTCCTTTCCAATGTCGACAGCTTCGATGCGGAATTCTTCGGCTTCACGCCGCGGGCCGCCGATCTGAGCGACCCGCAGGAACGTCTCTTCCTCGAAACCGCATGGCATCTCTTCGAGCGCGCAGGCCACACGCGGGACTGGCTGGCAGAGCATTACGAGCGCCGCGTCGGCGTCTTCGTCGGCTCCATGTACAATCAGTATCCGGGCCTCGCCAGCGAGCCGGATGCCCGCGCGTTGCTGTCGCTGTCCTCCTATGCGGGCATCGCCAACCGAACCTCCTTCTTCTTTGATCTTCAGGGCCCGAGTGTCGCGGTGGACAGCATGTGTTCCTCCGGGCTTCAGGCGGTTCATCAGGCGGTCCAGAGCCTGCGGGCGGGCGAATGCCGCCTCGCGGTCGCGGGCGGGGTCAATCTCTCCATCCATCCGGCCAAATACGAGGCGCTCAGCCGGGGCGGGCTCGTGGCCGCCGATCCTGAAGCGCGCGCCTTTTCCGGAGGGGCTGGCTATCTGCCCGCTGAAGCCGTTGGGGCGGTGCTGTTGAAGCCCGTGGCCGATGCCCTGGCCGATGGCGACCGCATCCTCGCCGTCATCAAGGGAAGTCTCGCCAATCACGCGGGCCATTCCGCGGGCTATGCGGTCCCCAGCGTCGATGCGCAGGAACGCCTGCTGGCCGACAGCTTCCGCATGGCGAATGTGGATCCAGCAAGCATTTCCTATATCGAAGCCGCCGCCACCGGCTCGCAGATCGGCGATGCCATTGAGCTGCGCGCGTTATCAAGCCTCTATCTGAACGTCGCCGACGCCCATCCGGCCATCGGCTCGGTCAAGGCCAATATGGGTCATGCGGAAGGCGCTTCCGGGCTTGCCCAACTCGTGAAGGTGCTGGCCCAGTTCGAGCACCAAGAGCTCTTTCCCTCTTTTGTGAAGCCGGGCGCGTCCGATGCCTTCCGGGGCACGGCGCTCCGCCCGCTTGCCGAACTGACCCCGTGGACGCCCCTTGAAGGGGCCCCGCGCCGTGCCATGATCAGCTCTTTTGGCGCGGGCGGGTCCAACGTCCATCTCATTCTCGAAGAAGCCCCGGATGTCCGGGCGCCGGCAGCAAGCGACGAGCCCGCATTGCCGCGGCTCTTCCCGGTATCGGCGCGCGACGAGGACCGCCTGCGCGCGCTGCGTTTTGCGCTTGCCGCCCATCTGAGGCGCCATCGGGATGTGTCGCTTGAGGCCCTGTCGCGCACCCTGCGGTTTGGCCGTGAGAGCTTTGAATGCGAGATCCTGCTGGCCGCCGAAAGCCTGCAGGAGCTGATCGACAAGCTTGAAGATCAGGCCTACCGCGAAACCGGCGATGCGCTGGCCGCCGCCGCGCGTTCGCCGGAAATCTCCCGGCAAGGCCCAATGCTGGTTCTCCCCGGCTACCCGTTCAAGCGCACACGGCACTGGCTGAAGACGACGCCCGTCGAGGTTCCCTCTGCCGCGCCCGCGAGCGCCGCCGACATGCCCGGCGGAGAGACCCCGCTTGCCTTCATCTGCAAGGTGCTGGCCGGCGAACTCGGCCGTCCCGTCGAGAATGTTGCCCCCGATGCGGATCTGGAGCATCTGGGCGTCGATTCCATGGCCCGCATGCGCCTCGTCTATGCCCTTGAGGAAGCCTACGGCGTTTCGCTCACCGCGCAGGACATGGAAGACCACCCCACGCCCGCGCGTCTGGCCGGTTTGCTGGCGGGGTCTCTGCCCGCCATCCAAGCCGGGCCCGTGGCTGCGGAAATCGAAAGCCGCCAGCCCACCGCAAGCCCGATCCGCCGCGCCACGCCCGAGCGTCGTCCGCTCGGCGAGGCCCAAAAGGGCTTGTGGGTTCTTCATTCGCTCTATCCGCAAAGCGGCGACTACAACGTTCCTTCCGCCTATCTGTGCCGCGACATCGACAGGGCGGCCTTGGCAAAGGCGTTGGAATGGCTGCTCAACGAATACCCGATCCTCGCCACGCGGCTGGAGGAGGGAGAGGGCGAGCCGGTGCTGGTTGCGCGCGCCGATGGGCCTGAAATCCAGCCCGTCACCCTGTCCAAGGAACTTGAGCGCGACGCCTTCCTGCGTCAGCGCGCGCTCATTCCCTTCGATCTCGCCAAAGGCGTTTTCCGGGTGGAGAGCATCACCGGCGACAGGCTGGAGCCCGGCACGAGCGTCCTTATGTTCGTCGCTCATCACATCGTGACGGACGGGGTGTCCTCCGCGTTGATCTCCGGCGCCTTCTGGCAGGCCTACGATCATTTCGCAAAGGGTGCGCACGCCCCAAAACCCAATCCCCTGGCCGCCGATTACGCGGAATTCGTGGAATGGGAAACCGGCTTTGCGGCTTCCGAAGACGGGCGGCTCCAAAAGGCGTGGTGGCTTGAAAAGCTCGCGGGTCCCTTGCCCGATCTCCGCCTGCCGGTGATCTCGGGTGCGCGGCGCAAACGGGAGAGGGCGGGCGACAGTCAGGAGCTGCGCCTCTCGCAGGATCTCACCGACAGACTTGCCGATCTGGCGCGCGAACTGGGCACCAGTCAGGCCTCGCTTTATCTCAGCGCCTTTGCGGGGCTTCTCTATCGCTATACGGGTGAGCGCGATCTGCTCATCGGCGTCCCGACGCTGCGCCGCCCGGCGCGCCGCTTTGCCGAGACGCTGGGCTTCTGCGCCAACATGATCGGCTTCCGTCACGAGCTGGACCCGGAGCTGGAGGCACGGCTCTTGGCCACCCGGATCCACACGGAACTGGGCGAGGCGCTGGCGCATGGCGACTATCCCTTTGCAGGCATCGCCCGTGAACTCGGCGGCACGGTTTCAGGCGAGCCCCCCTATCAGGTCACCTTCGCCTATCAGAGTTTCGGCGCAGAACACGCCGCGATCGAGAGCGTGGCAAAAGGCGATGTGCGTCTTCTCGACCAGATCCGCCAGTCCGGCGATACCCCCTTCGGCATCGAGGTCCAGAACGATGCTCAAGGCGCATTGATCATCGCCAACTACGATGCCAATGCCTTCGCCCGCGGCACGATGGGGCGCATGCTCCAGCATTATCGCATGTTGCTTCAGGCGCTGGCGGAGGGGACATCCGAACCGGTTTCCACCCTGCCCATGATGACGCGGTCGGAAACGGAGCGTGCCCTTCATCACTGGAGCCACGAGCGTCTCGTTGAGACGGTTCAGATCCCGGTTCATGACCTGATCCTTGCGCGGGCCCGCCAGATGCCGGGGGCGCTTGCGGTTTCGGGGGCGCAAGGAGCGCTCACCTATAAGCGCCTTGCCGCGCGCATCCGCCAGATTGTGCAATTGCTTGAAAAGCGCGGCCTGAAACCGGGTGAAAAGGTTGGCGTCTTTCTCGGGCGCACACCGGATTCAATCGCGGCGCTGCTGGCTGTCCTGGCAAGCGGCGGTGTCTGGGTGTCGCTCGATCCGGAATACCCCGACGAACGCCTCGCCTTCATCGTCAGGGATGCGGGGCCGCGGGTGGTCTTGAGCGACACCGCCCATGCGGATCGTTTGAAGGGACTGAAAACGCCGCCCGCCCATGTCATCGATCTCGACCGGGAGCGTCCGGGCCTTCGAAGCCGGTTTGCGCAAGTCTCGCTGGGGGAAATCCGGCTTGGCGATCCGGCCTATGTCATCTACACGTCAGGCTCCACCGGCGCGCCCAAGGGCGTTGTGGTGTCCCACGGCGCGCTGTCGCGTCATTGCCAGATCGTGGGCCGCGAATACGGCATATCGGAAAGCGACGTCGCGTTGCAATTCGCCCCCGCTTCCGTCGACACCGCGCTGGAGCAGATGCTGCCGATCCTGATTGCAGGCGGCAGGCTGGAGCTTCGCCCCGAAGGCTTGCAGGGCCCTGAGGCCTTCCATCACTATCTGTCGGAAAAGGCGATCACGGTTGCCGATCTGCCGCCGGTCTATCTGCACGAACTGCTGCGCGCATGGGGGAGCCGCAAACCCGAGGCGCGCCCGCTCGCCCTCCGGCTGGTGATTGTCGGCGGCGAGGCCCTGACGGGCGATGTGGTGGAGGCATGGGCCCGCAGCCCGCTTGCCGACCTCAGATTGATCAACGCCTATGGCCCGACCGAGGCCACGATCACCGCGTTCATCCATGATGTGAAACCCGCCGATCGCGGCAGCGATGCTCCAATGGGCGTGCCCATCGGTCGCCCCCTTGCGGGCGTGGAGATCTACATTCTCGATGAGAACGGCAACCTCGTGCCCGACGGGATTGTCGGTGAGCTCCATCTTGGCGGGGATCGGCTGGCCATCGGCTATCACGGTCGGCCCGCCCTGACTGAGGAGAAATTCGCCACCCACCGGATCGGCGGGCGCGAAATCAGGCTCTACGCCACGGGCGATCTGGCCTGCTTCCGCCCCAATAGCGGCGGATTGGTGGAGTTCCGGGGTCGGATCGACGATCAGGTAAAGATCCGCGGTCACCGCATCGAGCTTGGCGAAGTTGAGGCCGCGCTCACCGCCTGCGGTATTGCCGAGGCCGCCGTTCTTGTGGAGCGCAACCGCGTTGGCGATCCGGTCCTGACCGCCTATCTCGCCTTGCCGCAAACCGACATTGCGATGGCTGATGTGAAAGCCCGACTGGCGGAGATGCTTCCCGCCCACATGGTGCCCTCGATCTGGGTCCGCCTCGACCGCCTGCCCAAGACGATTTCCGGCAAGATCGACCGTCTGGCCCTGCGCAGGCAGGAAACGGCGATCCGAAAGGAAAGCGGTGAGACGCGCGCTCCGCGCGACCGCCTGGAAGAGCATCTCCATGCGATCTGGACGGAGGCCCTGGGGCGGCCCACGGATGATGGCGGGCTCGGCATCGATGAGGACTTTTCGCTCGCGGGCGGCAACAGTCTTCTCACAGTCCGGCTTCTCGGGCGCATCCATCAGGTCTTCGGCGCGAGCCTCTCGGTTGCCGATCTCGCCGGCGCGGGCACCATCGCCAGCCAGGCCCGCCTGCTGCGCCGTCGCGGGATATCCGCGCCCTTGACCAATCGGGCAGGGGCAACGACG
Source organism: Breoghania sp. (assembly GCF_963674635.1). Taxonomy (NCBI): domain Bacteria; kingdom Pseudomonadati; phylum Pseudomonadota; class Alphaproteobacteria; order Hyphomicrobiales; family Stappiaceae; genus Breoghania; species Breoghania sp. The sequence continues at coordinate 1,985,450 of NZ_OY771475.1, read as the reverse complement.
CGCAGCTCCCTCATCGTGTCGCTTCGCCAGCCGGAACGGATGGCGGGCAACGGCGCGCCCGAGGCCCCGCCGCTCTTTCTCATCCATCCGGTTGCCGGAACGCTTTCCTGCTATCGGCCGCTGCTTGAGGCTCTGACCTTCGAGGCCCCGGTCTACGGCCTGCGCGCTGCGGGACTGGAACCCGGCGAAACCCCGCAGACCGACAGCCTTGAGGCGCTGGCTGGCCAGTATTTGCGGCAGGTCCTGAAAGTGCAGCAGTCCGGCCCCTATCGGCTGTGCGGCTGGTCGCTTGGCGGCGTCATCGCTTACGAAATGGCCCGTCAGCTGAAAGAGGCGGGCGAGGAGGTTTCCTTCCTCGGGCTCATCGACAGCTACACCCCCACCGACATTATCGGCGTACAGGGCGGGGAGGGGCTAACCCCCGCCGATCTCGATCTTGCATGCAGGCGGGCCTTCGTGCGCGATCTCTTCGGTGTCGATGTCGCGCTTGCGCCGGATCAGGATGTGGTGCGCTTCGTGCACGCGCTGCCGCAATTCGATGCCGTCTTCCCCGGCGGCACAGAGGCGGAGGTACATCGCCTGCTGGATGTCTTCAGCGCGAATTTCCGGCTTGTGCGGTCCTATGATCCGCCGCGCTCCACATTGCCGATCACGCTGGTGCGCGCGATGGACGGGCTCGATGGCGATTTCGTGGAGGGCTGGACGGCGCTTTCCAGCCTCCCGCTGCGGGTGCGGCGTGTGGCAGCCGATCACTATTCGGTCCTGCGACAGCCCGCCCTTGCCGACTGGCTGCCCGAGTTTTCGAAAGAACTGATGGCGGATCCGGTATGAGGTCGCGCAAGGTGCGGGGCACAAAGTCTTCCGATCGCGGCCGCAGAACACGGATATTGAGGGGGAGAGCCTTTAAATCGTTTGTGTTCAAGGCGTTTGCGTATTGGAAAGCGGGGCGGGCTGACCTTATAGTCCTACTTCGCGCCGGACAGGATGAGGTGAGTTGGTCGCATGGCTTATGACGACGACTTCGACGACTACGAAGACGCGTTGAGAGGCGATCGCCAGCGCCGTTTTCAGCTCTATTTTCTTATTGTCCTCGTCGCGTTGGGGCTTGGTCTGGCGCTCCTGTGGAACCGCATCGTCATCACCGTGCAATCCGGTGAGGCCGGCGTTCTTTACCGTTGGGTCTCCGGGACGGAGATGAGCCGGATCTACGGGGAAGGCTTGCACATCATCTGGCCCTGGAACCGGATGGCCATTTACAATGTCCGCCTCCAGACCAAGGAACGCAACTACACGATGCTGACCAAGGATGGTCTGCCGATCGAGCTTCAGATCGCGGTGCGTTACAAGCCGGATCTGCGCCTTCTGCCCCTCCTGCACGTGACCGTCGGTCCGGAATATCTCGACAAGATCGTCTTTCCCGAAACGGAAGCGGTGCTGCGCCGCGCGGTTGGCCAATACACGCCGGAAGAGGTTTACACCTCGCGGCTCGGCTTTCTGGAGACGGTGGTCATCAGCAGCCTGACAAGCGTCGAGGATCGCTATGTGATCGTCGATAACGTGCTGGTCCGCAACGTTGAACTGCCAACTGCCGTGCGCCTCGCCATCGAACGCAAGCTGACGCTTTCCGAAGAGCAGAAAGCCTACAAGTACCGGCTTGAGATCGAACAGAAGGAAGCGGAGCGCAAGGCCATCGAGGCGGAGGGCATCCGCAAGTACCAGGACATCGTCAAACGCAGCCTGACCGAAGATCTCCTGCGCTGGCAGGGCGTTCAGGCGACAAAGGAGCTCGCGACCTCGCCCAATTCCAAGACCGTGGTGATAGGGGCGGGCAAGGATGGCATGCCGCTCATTCTCGGCGGCGACCGATAGGTGCGATGGTGCAGGGCGAGGCGGACAATCGGCACACACCCAAGACCGTGAAGAGCGCCCGCCCCGCGCGCCGGGTTCTGTTCGCGCTTCTGGCGCTAGGGCTTCTCGCCGTCGTGAGCGCGATGATGATCGCGGGTCTCAACCGGACCGGATCGGTCTTCGGGCTCTTTCTGGCCCCTTTCATGCCCGAAGATGACAGCCTGAAGATCGTCGCCGTCTTTTCCGACGATGACGAACAAAACAGCTTCATCGACGGCATTCGTCTGGCGGTGGATCATGTCAACGCCACGAAGGAAAAGGTGCTCGGGCGTCCCGTGAAGCTGGAGCTTGTGCGCGAGGACGGCATCCGTGTCGGCACCGAGCTGGAAACGACGGTCTCGAAAACCCTGAGCCTTTCCGACCGGATCTCGCGTCTTCAAAACCTGGTTGCGGTCATCGGGCACGAATGGTCGGACACGGCGGTCACCGCGAGCTCGATCTATGCGCGCAACGACGTTCTGTTTCTGGCAACCCACGCCACCGCGACCTCGCTCACCAACCACTCCTTCGAGACGATCTTTGCCCTCCAGCCCGACAACGCGACCAACGCCGATCTGATCGCAAGCTATGCGATCAAGTCCGGCTACAAGAACTTCATTGTCCTGTCCGACAAGACCGACTACGGCAAGGAGGCTGCCAACTTCTTCTCCGAGGCGATTACCAAGGCCGGGGCGAAGACGGTTTTCCGTGGGTTCCTTTCAAGCACCCGGCGCTCGATCGATGATCTCGTGATGTTCATCCTCGACAACAAGCTCTTCACCCGGAACGATTATGACGCCTTCTTCGTCGTTTCCTCATCGTTGGATGAAACGGCGGAGTTCATCCGCCGCGCGCGTGATCTCGGCCTTACCGTACCTATCTTCGGCATGGAGTATCTGTTCTCCGAGGTTGTGGAGCGCAAGGTCGGCAGTTCCGCGATGAAGGATGTCATCGGCGTTTCGCTCTATGATCGCGACAGCACGGCCAGCGCCCATGCGCGGGAATTTTCGGCCGACTATCTCAAGGCCTACAGCTCCCTGCCGGATCTGAATGCGGCACTCGGCTATGATGCGGTCACGCTGGTGCGCGATGCGGTGAACCGTGCGGGGACGCTTTCCCCCGACAAGGTGTCCGACGTGATGAAGATCGCGCGCTACAAGACGCCGTTTTTGGGCGTGACCGGGCCCCTGGTGTTTGACCGCGACGGCCTGATCACCGACACTGAAATCTATGTCGTGCGCCACGACGGAACGGCGTTCCACACGGTTGCCGGGATCACGATCCCTCTGGACAGGAGTGCGGGCGCGCCAAACGGTCCAAAGCAGGTCGAGGCACCCGGGCCCGACGTCAGAAACGGCGGGCTTTCCCCGGAGATGGAGACGATTGCAAAATGACCATTTTCGTAAATCCCTGGGCGTTCCTTTTCTGGGTCCTGGCCAGTTGGATCATCGGCGTGCTGGGCCGTAACACCCGGTTTGGTTTTGTCGGGAACTTCCTCATCGCCTTTATCTTCAGCCCGGTGGTCGGCGTCATTGTGCTGCTGGCCGCGGATAACTGGTCCAAGCCCGTCCGCGAGCGTCGCCGCCGCCGTATCTGAACGGCCCGGTCTGTCGCTCCGCTCAGATCGGTCAGGTCTTTGAGGCTGTGAAGGGTTCGCACATCGCGAGCGCGATCCGGCAAGGCGCGGATCCGCCGCGGCCCGGGGCTGGGCGCATCAGCGATGCCGGTTACATCATCCCTATCCGTGCCCACGAAAAAAAGCCGCCCCGTTTCCACGGAGCGGCTTTTGTTCATGTCCGGATCACCCGATGCGCGCGATAGCGGGACAGGATCAGGATGCGGCAGCTTCCTCTGCAGCCGCCTCGGCGCTCGCGGTGGCCGTCTTCTTGGCCTTGCGCGCCACGTCCTTGCCCTTCTCGAACTGCTCCTTGTAGAACGCGCGCATCTTGGAGGCGTTGAAGTCCAGCAGGGTGCCGCCTTCCTCGTAATGCTTCACGATCGAGCGTCCGACCGCATAGGTCGATCCGCCGGAGACGACGGGCAGGGAAACCATGCCGACCATCCAGCCGATGCCCGGGATCATCTTGGTGGCGCTGGCCGCCACCATGTATCCCGCGCCATAGCCGAGCACACCGCCGGCCAGCGCATAGATCACCTTGCGACCGAGCCGCTCGGAAAACGGCTTGCCGTAAAGGTTCGACAGCTTCTGGATCATGCGGAGCTGGATTGCGACCACCGCCGCGATGTCGAAGAAGGCGACCGGCACGATGCTGGCTGCAACCGATGCGAGCATGTAATCCTTGATCAGATTGTCTGCCGTGAGCTCGCGGGTTGCGTCAAATTCCTCGTCGGACTCGATTGTCGCTTCGTCGATATCTGCTTCGATCGGCTCTTCCGCTGCGGCAGCGGCTGCTTTGCTCGCCATGGAAATCTCCTGATATCAATTCGGGCCAAATCAACAACGGTCCGATGAAAGTCGAAGGTGCCTGTATTTCTGGAAGGCCCACCTTTCATCAGAAAAGATACTATTATCGCTGGTAAATGAAAAGGGTTAACCGGCCTGATTGCCCGTTTCCCGGGAATTTCACGCCCCGACCGGCTCATGGGACTTGATTGTCCCGGCATCCGTTCCGGCCCGTCCGGTCTCGCTTGCCAGACGTGTGAGATAGGTCTCGCCGACGATCCGCACGATCACGGCGGCGGAAATGCAGGTGAGCGCGCTGCCGATCAGGTTCTGGCCAAGCGTGATCTGGAAGAGGGTGCTGGTGGTGAAGGTGGCAATGGCGGGCACCGCCACGCCTGTCAACATCGCGGTCGCCAGCTGCCTGCTGCGCTCGCCTTCCAGTCGCATGCCGTAAAGCCGCGCAAGCTTGCGGAACATTCGGTCCACGATCGCGGTAATCGCCGCAAGATCCACCCAAGGCAGCGGGATCAGCCCCGTCACCGCGGCAAGGTTGGCGTGGCGCTCCACAATCATCCGCCCCGCCGCCTCGCGAAACGCGGCCTTGTCGAAGGCCGGTGGTTTGACGGCGACCACAGCGCGCGCGGCCGGTCGGGAGGGCGCGCGCGTGGCGACAGCCCTGGACGGCGCGAGCTTTCGTGCGGCGGGCTTGGGTGTCGGTTCGGGCGTCGCTTTTGGGGCGGCCCCGGGCGCCGTTTCATCAGTTTGCGCGGCGGTCGCCTGAGGTGGGCTGGCAGGTGAGGGGGACGACATCGCGGTCGTCTCTCCGCCACGGTGTTCCGCCTTGTCGGATGCCACCGCTTCGACGATCGGGTCCGCAGCGATTTCCGCCTCCATCGCATCTCGGGCGGCGTTGCGCAGATCGCTCAGCGTGCGTTGAGAGGTGCGCGGCAGTTTCTTGCTCATGCGCCGACCGCCTTTCGCGCATTCCGGGTGGAGAGCAGCACCTCCGCCTCGGTGGCGATATCCGCGATATCGCGCGCTGCCGGGCCATCCGGGGCGATCTGGGTGGGCGTTGCGCCATAAAGACCTGCTTCCGCATAGGCAACCCGGTTCGGCATGTCGGTTGCCAGCAGCGGAAAACCACCGTCCTCAAGCTCGGCGCGGATATGGCGCGAAATCACGCTGCCGCGCGTTGTCTGGGTCAACACGCAACGAAAGGCTGGTGTCCAGCCCTTCATCCCGCTCATCAGTGTTTTGACCGTATCCATCATGCGGTCGACATCAAGCGGCGAGGCCTTGACCGGGATCAGAACAAGATCGGCAACGGCAAGGGCCGCCACGGTTATGTCGCTGTCGAAGCCGGGCGTGTCGACGATGGTCACGCCATAGGAGGGGCTGCGCTGCTTGATGGTTTCCCACACGCTCTTGTCGGCCTGTTCGATCAGATCGATGCCGCCAAGCGCCCGCTCGCGCTCGGCAAGCCGGATGATGGAGCGTTGCGGATCGGCGTCGATCAGCAGCGGGTTGCGCCATTTCAGATGCCAGTGCACGGCGAGGCAGGTGGCAAGCGTGGTCTTGCCGCTTCCCCCCTTCAGCGATGCGATGGTGATGACCGATCCGCTCATCCGCGCCCCGTCCAGCAAGAGACTCGCCCAATTTCGCAAATGTTAACAAACTCTCGCACGAAAGCCATGCGCCGCGTGTGAAACCGTCGCCGCCAGCCTTCGCACCCACGCCCCATGCGCAGGCTATTTTCGCGCATCCAGATAGGACTGGATGCGCTGCGCGGCATTGGACATGATGTTCTCATAGAAAAGCGGGTAGTCGTAGCCGTGATAGACCCCTTGCGGGAAGTAGGGGGAGTTGAGGCGCGCGGGATCTTTCGCCACCACCGCGAGCCCCCCATCGGCAATCTGCGCGGACGCGAATTCCGGCAGGATCTGGTAGGTGTGGTCCTGGTTGAAGAAGGTCGAACCGCGGTTGCGCGAGGCCGGGGCGAGCGTCTCCTCTCGCGTCCATGTCAGCGGATTGACGACAATGGCTCCCGGCAGGATCAGCGGCGATGCCTCCTGTCGTCCCGGCGCAACGGAATTGTAGCTGACAAAGCAGCCCGTCTGCCGGGCCTCCTCGCAGATGGTGATCGCCGGATTGTCCTTGAGATCCTGGTGGGTCACCGACCAGCCGACGACATAGCCTGCGATCAACTGGTCCTCGATGCCGAGCTTGCCCCAGTAATCCACCAGAAGCTGCGTCAGCACATAGGAGCCCTGGCTGTGGGCAGCCAGAATGAAAGGCCGCCCCTTGTTGTAATGCTCCATGTAATAGGCCATGGCGCGTTTCGCATCGTCCTCGCCATAGGCGACGATGGCGTCACGTTGCTCTTCAGGCAGGTTGAACCCGGCAAGGTTCATCTGCCTGTAGAGCGGCGCATAGAGGTTGGCCTGCCCGGAAAAGATCCGGGCCTCGGTGGCGACCGATTCCGCGGCCCCCGCGATCAGGTCCTTGCGGGTGATGTCCATGAGCCAGGCCGAATTGTCGACGAGCACGGTCGGATAGAGCCAGATGATGTCGACGCCGAACTGGTCGGGGTTCTCCGGCAGGTCGAGCCAGCTGCTCGCCTCGGCATAGTCCGGCGCAGGCGGCACATCGGCAGGGGTGAACGGGGGCAACGTGTCCGCGTCTGACGTGGAGGCGGATGGGGCCAAGAACAAAACGCTGGCCGCCAAAAGTGTCGCGATGGAAAAAATCATCGAAAAAGAGAGTGTTCGGGCAGACAGGAATTTCATGTCTAATCTCCGATAATACAAATATCGCGGATGGCGCGTTAAAAGACGAGTACACCACAGGTTTCGTCGTTTCGCCAGTACGGGAACCAAAGAGAGTTCAGTGAAATCGGAAAAGAAACAGTCGATTTAAAGAAGTAATTCGTGCCCGGGTTTGATCGGAAAAGACGCCGTTTGTGTGCAGTGCTGCCTGCGCGGTGCTGCCCGTGTGGTGCTGCCTGTGCGGCGCTGTCCATGTCGACGCAGGCAGAGCGACTGTGTAGCCTGCGAGGAGATCGCCATCCGGCCACGCGTCCTCAAATAAGGGCATGTCGGGCTGCTCGAAACGGGAAGGGGGCATCCATGCCGCCAGCCGCAGCAGTGGCGAAGTGGCCTCGGGGCCACACGCGTGACAAGGCGCTATTCGCATCTTGTTGCATTGTCCCGCCGTCTGCGTTCAGGCGAACATGATGCTGTCGACGACCTGGCTTTCTGTTGCGTTGAGGATGGTCAACTGCCCGTCCGCACCGAAATCGAAAACGTAGTTTCCTGCGACTTCTTCGCCGTAGGTCGCCGCCAGCGTAACTGCCTGATCGGTGCCGAAATCGGCTGAGAACATGAGCGTGTCGAAGCCGTATTCGAAGTCGAAGACCGTGTCGGATGCGAACCCGGCGGCGAAGTGAAAGACATCCGATCCCGAACCGCCATAAAGCGCGTCATCTCCGCCCTCTCCGGAGATATCGTCATCACCGTGCCAGCCCCAGATGCTGTTGGCCGCATTGTCGCCGCGCAGAGTGTCGCCATAGCGGCTGCCGGAAAGGTGTTCGATGGAGATATAGGTGTCGCCTGCGGCCTCGCCGGTATTGTTGGCGGGATTCAAGAGATCTGCGGTGACGCCCGTTGTCGCCTGTTGATAGTAGACGCGGTCCATGCCGTTGCCGCCATTGAGGACATCAGCGCCGAGGCCTCCGAGCAGGTTGTCTCGGCCGTCGCCACCGTTGATCGTGTCGTCGCCCACACCGCCGTAGAGCGTGTCGTCTCCGCCTTCTCCGTTGATCGTGTCGTTACCGAGCTCCCCCCAGATGACGTTTCTTGCGTTGTCGCCGCGCAGGGTGTCGCCATAGCGGCTGCCGGAAAGGTGTTCGATGGAGATATAGGTATCGCCGGCGGCCTCGCCGGTATTGTTGGCGGGATTCAAGAGATCTGCGGTGACGGCGGTTGTCGCCTTTTGATAGTAGACGCGATCCATGCCGTTGCCGCCATTGAGCACATCCGCGCCGAGGCCTCCGAGCAGGTTGTCTGGGCCGTCGCCGCCGTTGAGTGTGTCGTCGCCCACATCCCCGTAGAGCGTGTCGTCTCCACCTTCTCCGTTGATCGTGTCGTTACCGAGCCACCCCCAAATGACGTTTCTTGCGTTGTCGCCGCGCAGGGTGTCGCCGTAGCGGCTGCCGTAAAGGTGCTCGATGGAGATATAGGTGTCGCCCGCGGCCTCGCCGGTATTGTTGGCGGGATTCAAGAGATCTGCGGTGACGGCAGTCGTTGCCTGTTGATAGTAGACGCGGTCCATGCCGTTGCCGCCATTGAGCACATCCGCGCCGAGGCCTCCGAGCAGGTTGTCTGGGCCGTCGCCGCCGTTGAGTGTGTCGTCGCCCACATCCCCGTAGAGCGTGTCGTCTCCACCTTCTCCGTTGATCGTGTCGTTACCGAGCCACCCCCAGATGACGTTTCTTGCGTTGTCGCCGCGCAGGGTGTCGCCGTAGCGGCTGCCGTAAAGGTGCTCGATGGAAATATAGGTATCGCCTGCGGCTTCGCCGGTGTTGTTGGCTGCGATCAGAAGATCCGCTGTCACCGCAGCCGCAGCCAGATGGTACTGGGCGCGGTCGATGCCAGCTCCGCCATTGAGATGATCCGCGCCAAGGCCACCCCAGAGGATGTCATTGCCGTCGCCGCCATTGAGCGTGTCATTCCCGGCATTGCCATAAAGATAGTTGGCAAGGCCGTTGCCATTGATCTGGTCCTGCCCGCTGCCGCCTTTCGCGTTTTCGATCGACACGCCGAATGCGATGGCCAGATTGTCGGTCATGCCCATCACGTCGGAGAAGGTGCCTTCCGCCAGATTGATGACCTGATTGTAGCTCGTACCCGACAGATCGAGCGTATCCGTGCCGCCCGCATCCCAGATGGCGACCACGGGGGCGGTGTTGATCGCGAAATTGAATTGGGCGCGTCCGGCATTGGAATTGAAGCCGTAGACCGTGTTGCCCGTGCGTGTCGTCATGTCGGCGCCATAGATCGCCTGAATGGCGGCGATGTCATGCAGCAGCGGCGTTGCGCCGTAGGATGTGGATTGCCCCGGAGGCGAATGGTCCGCGCCCGTGTTGGAAGCCTGAAAATAGGACATCACCGTATATTGGCGGGTGTCCTGTTGATATTCGGCCATGTCGGTGTAGGTCGGCGATCCGCCGTTATAGGCGCCGGGATGCGAAAGCCCGATTGAGTGACCAAGCTCGTGCACAAGTGTGTGGAAGCCGTATTCGCCATAGTCCAGATAACTGTTCGCCCAGTAATTGGGGTTGATCCAGACGTCGCCCTCTTCCTGATAATTGGAATAGGTGCTGGGATAATAGGCCCAGGCAACCTGTGGCCCGGTTGTGGTGTTCGAAAAGCGGATATCCGCCGTGTTTCCGTTGCCGGATTCCACGAAGGTCAGGGGGGTCAGGTCATCCCATAACGCAATTGCCTCGCGTGCCGCCGACCTCTGGGCCGCGGAAAAAGGCGCGTATCCGGACGCTTCGCTGCCATACCCGGGATTGACCGTCGTGAACCCGTAGGTGACCGTCGTCGATGTCCAGCTTTGCGCGGGATCGGTCAGTTGGTCGATCACCTGGCTTAGCGTGAAGACCGGCTTGGCGGCGTTTTGAGGCTCAACCGCATCGGCCTGGAACTGCCTGGTCGCGGCGCAATTCAGGCACGTGCAACCGAGGATGTCTTCATGTTCGACAGTCATTCCGGATCCATCTCACAAGTAGCCTGAGCAAGCCAATATGGGTATAGCGTCAAACTCTTACGAACGCTTAAAGCGCATGCGGAGGAATCTACGGAAAGTGGAGTGTCATTGCGATATAGGCATTTCCATATTGGAAGAAAATCTCAATAGAGATAGAAGAGCTGCTAGTATTTCAGAGGAAAATATATAGATATGACAATTTCGAAGGTGGGGGTGATTAACGGAAGCGTCGAGTTCTGTTTCGCAAAGCGCCCGCCTCGGCGTTTTCCGTGCCGGTGGATTGGGGATGTTGGCGCGGTTTCGGGAGTTACGGCGCTTCGCAAGATGCCGTATGGTAAACCTGCCATTATGTCAGGAGGCGTCGCATGATCGAGCAACTCCAGGGCTTTCCCGAAAATACCGTCGCTTTTGCCTGTCATGGGCGGCTGACCAGGGCAGACTATGAAAAGGTGCTGATTCCGGCAGTTGATGAGGCCTTTTCCCGTCACCGCAAGCTCAGGCTCTATTATGAGATCGATGGCGATCTGGAGCACGTGGAGGCGGGCGCCATGTGGAGCGATTTCAAGACCGGCCTGGAACATTGGCTTGGCTGGGAGCGGATCGCGGTCGTCACCGATATCGCGTGGATCGGCAATACGATATCGGCCTTCACCTTTCTTATGCCGGGCGAGGTCAGGCTATTCTCGGTCGCTGAGCGGGATGAGGCCAAAAAGTGGATCACGGCTGCGCTGGCGGCCTGAACCCTGAGCGCAGGGGATGCCGCTGCGTTGCTGTTGAGTGCATTGATTCCGGCTGATTTCTATAGACCGCGCGCTGGAACCCGATGCGGACGAAAAGGGACGCAAGGATGCGGAACGCAAGCGGTGCCTGGGAAACCGGCATCGCGCGGACCATTCGAATCAAAGGGGGATGTGACTTCAGCGGGAAAAATGGTCGGAGTGGCAGGATTTGAACCTGCGACCCCCTCGTCCCGAACGAGGTGCGCTACCAGGCTGCGCTACACTCCGACTTTTCACCTGAGCGGGTATTTTCAGCGGTTCGAGGCGTTTTCGCTTCGGCGCTGCCCGTTTCAGTGGCGGTCTTATAGCGTCCTCGTAGCTTGCCCGCAAGCGACGAGTGTTGCGTTTATCCACTGTTTCATGATTGCCGCAGCGTGTTTTCGCAAAGACGTTGAAAAATAGCGTTTTCCACAAGTGGAGAACGGGGTTGAAACGCGCCAGCCACCCGCGCGAGACGGCCGAACCGTCGGCGAGACGTGGGGCCGGCGCGATGGCAGTCCCTTCATTTCATGCAGGGTGGTTCATGTTTGGCGCCTCTGGTCCTGCGGGGCCTTTCAGGTGGCTTGCAGCGCGAACGGTGAGTCGCTATAGGAAGGGCCGCGACCGAAACAGTTGCGCGTTGGGGCGTCGCCAAGTGGTAAGGCAGCGGCTTTTGGTGCCGCCATTCGCAGGTTCGAATCCTGCCGCCCCAGCCAGTCCCTCCTTGGTTCTCAACCTACGATTGAAGGCCTGATGAGAACCGTTCTTGTCGGGATATGCGCGGATTGCGCGCGACCTTTCTCGGGAACGTGGCGCTAGAATTTGAGGGTACCCGTACGGGAAAGTTGGGGGTAAGCTCCGTTCCTGGGCAAATGGCTGGTAATATGTCTGATGGGGTGTAGAATAATTTAGCGCCGTCAGGATCCGCCGCTTCAGGATAGCGGGCGATGAGCTTTACCCTTTAGGGTGGGTTTTGCCCCATAGGGTTTGAACGCGAGCGAAGCGACTTATTGGGTCCTGAAATCTATTTGGAAGTGGCTATCCGACCGCGAGTGTTGGTTGGTTTTGGTATTGCGAATAATGGATTGCAATAGGGCTTGGTGGCTTGCCCTTTTGACTACGCCGGCCGTTTAGATTGGAGCCGGCATCTGCTTGAAGGTTTGCACTTAGTGGTAAACGGGGAAAGCGCGGAAAGTCCGGAGGACGTCATCGAAAAGCGACCTCAAGAAAAGTCGGCTCTCATCATAGCGGGCATGCACCGCTCTGGAACCAGCGCTCTTGCGCGTGCGATCAATCTTCTCGGCTATGATCTCCCCAAGACGCTGATCGGCGCTGCGCCTTCCAATGAAACGGGGCATTGGGAATCCGTTCTGGTGCAGCGGTTCAATGACGAGCTTCTGAAGTCCATATCGAGCTTCTGGTTCGACTGGCGTGACGTGGATCCGGCTTGGTTCGCTTCGCCCGCGGCGGCCGAATTTCGCGAAAAGGGCCGCGACGTTCTTGCTCAGGAATACGGGGCGTCGTCGGCCATCGTCCTGAAAGACCCCCGCATCTGCCGAATTCTCCCATTTTGGCTGGAGCTTCTGAGGGCGTCGGATTTTCGGCCTGTCGTGGTCATTCCGCTGCGCAATCCCGTCGAGGTCGCCGCTTCTTTGAAGAAGCGAAACGGGTTCGAACTGCAGGCGGGATATCTCATGTGGTTGCGCCATGTGCTTGATGCCGAAGTGTCTTCGCGCGGTGTGCCCCGTTTTTTCACGGATTACGACAGCCTGCTGGACGATTGGCGGGAAATGGTCGTAAAAGCGCGGATGCGGCTCGGAATCGACTGGCCGCAGCATCCGGACGCCGTATCGGACCAGATTGACGCCTTCCTTTCCGACAAATATCGCCACCACCACGAAAACGGCGATGAGCTTCTGCAAAAGTCGGGCTTCCCGACCTGGATGCGCGACGCGTTCAGGGTCTTCACCAAATGGATCGCCAATGGTGAGGCGAAGCAGGACTACGCCACGCTCGATCGGATCCGGGACGAGCTCAACCGCGCGAAAGACATGTTTGGCTGGCTTGTGGACAGTCAGGTGAGGCAGTCCATGCGTGTGAACCGGTTGGAGAGCCAGCTGGCACAGAGCCAGGCCGAGATCGAAAGCGCCAGGCAAGAACTTGAGATGAAGGGCGCCGTGCTTCCGCACCGGAACGACAACACGACACAGTGTCAGGAAGAACGCGGCACGTTGGCTAAACTCACCGCGAAGACGAAGGACCCGACAGCATCATCCAATACGGCGGGTCCGTCTCTGCTCGCCGGGAGGCAGGCAGGGACGGACCCTTCGCCGCTTGATGCCACACGCGAGGAAATTGCCGCGCTTGTTCGCTCGTTGCCAGAAGTGGAGCGACTTGCCACCAATGTTGTGAGGCAGATCGCGGGGTTGCTGTCGAAGGTGGAGGGCGATCCGGACGGCGAGTTGTCTGAATCGGCCAGGCTTGAGGTGGACAGCGCAAGGATCGAACTTGAGGAACAACTGCGCGAAGCCAGAGCGGAAACCGAAAGGGTGCTGGCTGAAAAGCGGCTTGTTGAGGAGAGCCTTCAGCGCCGGTTTGATGAAATTGCCTTGCTGACACAGGCGGTTATTGACCGCGATGCGCGCCTGACGGACGCTGCGGAAAAGATCCGGCGTGCCGTGACGGGTTTGCGTGAGGGCGCGGGCCCTTCAATCCGCGATCGTCTGTCGCGTATCCGGCAAAAGATGTGGCGCCTGAGGCAATCCGGGCTGTTCGACGAAGAATGGTACCTTGCTCAATATAAGGATGTTGCAGACGCCGGATTGGATCCGCTGCTTCACTATGTTCGTTATGGGGCGAATGAGGGGCGCCATCCGAACCCCCAATTCGCCAATATATCAAAGATAAAAGGGCTTTAAGACAGAAATATATTAAATTATCCCTATAAATTCGCCCAGGAGCATAATTACTTATGGCCTTTGGTGATGAAGATATCAAATCGAGTATCTTGATTTCCGGATCGTTCGATGCGGGATGGTATCTGGATGCCTATCCTGATGTTAAAATACTCGGGATGGACCCACTCGAACATTATATTCGTTTTGGCGAGATCTTGGGTCGGTCCCCCGGGCCGAAGATGGCGAAAGCCAGGGGTGAACCCGAACTGGCAACCCACAAGCGTACGTCCGCATTCGTCGGGGAGGGACGCGCGGGCGGCGCCACTGGGCGTTGGGCGTCGGCATCGCGCGAAAGTCGCCTATTGATCGAGCATATATTGAAGGCCCGCCCGACAGTTTCCAGCGTCGACCTAGAGGTCGCGATAGAGGAAATCAGAAGCAGCGATCTCTTCGATGTCGACTATTATCTTTCACATAGTGAAGATGTCGCGCGGGCGGAGCTCGACCCTGTCGAGCATTATGTGAGGTTCGGCGAGCGCGAGGGGCGCAAACCTTGCGCGGATTTTGACGCGGACTTCTACTTCTCTACCAATGCGGATGTCTGTGCAGTGGTGCCCAACGGTTTCGCGCATTATGTCATTCATGGCCGCCATGAGGGGCGCTACGGCTGTTCCCAACATCGCGCATTGGAAGACGCGGCGCTCGGAGAGCCCATCCTCTTGGTTGGGCATGATGCCATGCTGGCCGGGGCGGAACGGGTGCTTCTGGAATTTGCCCGCTGGCTGAAGATCCACACGAAGCGTCCCGTGACGGTCTATCTGATGGTCGGCGGGCAGATGACGCCGGACTTCTGCGAACTCGTCGAAGTGATCGCGGCGCCGATCGACCCGGACCTTGAGCTTGCCGTGCGGCGCGAATTGCTCAAGCGCGATTGGGGCGTGATCTATCTCAACACCGTTGTCTCGGGCAAATTCCTGCAGGACATCGAAGCGGACTATCTGGAACCGCACAGTTTCGTGGGTCACATTCACGAAATGAGCGGGGTGCTTGCCGAGTACAAGGACCTGCTGCAGCTGATGTTGAGCCATTGCAGCCACCTCATTTCGGCCTCCCCGCTGAGCACGAAGGTTCTGGTGGAGGATTACGGGCATCCGGCAGACCGCATCTCGACCAGCCCGCCTTTCATCACGCCGGTGGTCTCCGACGGGCTTGCTGACGATGGCGAGCTGCGCGACTGGGCGCGCGCGGAGCTTGGGCTCGGGCGCACGGCGCGGGTCGTCATGGGGTGCGGAACGGTCGATGCGCGCAAGGGCTCCGACATCTTCATCGAGACCGCCCTTGCCGTGAATGCGAAAACCGCCAACGCCGACCGGGTTCATTTCATCTGGGTCGGCGACGGACCGGAACGCGCAGCCCTTGAGGAGCGCGTCGTCCGGGCGGGACTGGAAAAGTGGATCCGGATTACCGGCACACGCATGGACGCCGCCAGATTGCTGGCCGCAAGCGATCTGTTCTTCCTGTCTTCGCGCGAAGATCCGTTTCCTCTGGTGTGCATGGAGGCCGCGCAGCATTGCAGCCCCACGTTGTTCGTCGAGGGGACGACCGGGATCAGCAATTTCGTGACCCCAGATGGGGAAGCGCCCGCTGGTGTCGCCTTGAAGAGTGCGGACCCGAAGGAGGTTGCCCGGAACATCGGCGCCTTGTTCGCGAAGCCGGAAAAGATCCGGGAACTCGGCCAGACCGCGCGTCAGCGCCTCTTTGCGCGCTATGTGAGCGAGCAAAGCTGCTTCGAGCTGCTGTCGATCCTGATCGGCAAGGTCGGCCTGGCACCGGTCGTCTCGGCCATCGTGCCCAATTACAACCACGCCGACTTCCTGTCCCAGCGGCTTGGCTCCATTCTCGGGCAGACCTACCGGGACTATGAGATCATCGTTCTGGACGACGCCTCTTCCGATGCCAGCCTGGAGGTGATCGCGGGCATCGTCGCCGATGTGAGCTGCGCCAGGGTGGTTGCGAACGAGGCGAATAGCGGAAACGTATTTCGCCAATGGGCCAAGGGCCTGTCCCTGGCTCGCGGTACGTTCTCCTGGGTCGCGGAAAGCGATGATTGGTGCGACGCGACGTTCCTGGAACGGCTGATCGGCCTGACGGTCGATGAACGGGTCGTCATCGCCGCGGGCCGCACCATCCCCTCTTTCGACGGGAAATTCGATCCCGCGCCCATGGACGGCTATCTCAATCAGCAATGCCCGGGGCTCTTCGACAAGCCGTTTGTTCTCGAAGGCGACATCTTCGTGAACAAAGGAATGGGGGCGGCCTGCCTTCTGGCGAATGCCAGCGGCCTGATCATGCGCACGAGCATCGTGCGGCTCTACACGGGCGTGGGCGAAGGCTACCGCATGGCAGGGGACTGGGCGACCTATCTTCACATTTTGCGCCATGGTCGCGTCGCCTACACGCCGATGGCGGAAAACTACTTCCGCCGTCACGCCGGCTCCACAGTGCACAAGCTTGAGGGAACGCCCACCTATTTCGATGAACGTCGCAGGATTGCGGCGCTGGTCTATGATCTTTTCCCGGTCAGCCAGGGGCTGGACGGGCGGATGCGTCATGCGCTCCAGCATGAGCTGGAACGTTTCGCCAAGCGTTCCGGCGGCGTGGCCCTGTCCGACATCGCCCCGGAGCGTACGCCAACGCTTCGCGCCCGTCGCAAGGTGGCGTTCTATGTCCATGGCATGGCCTTTTCAAAGGGCGGGATCGAACGTCTTGCCGCGCAGCTGGCCTCGCATCTGGCCGTGATGGGCTTCGAAGTCCACATCCTGTGCAGAAGAAGCTTTCATTCCGGGGTGGTCTATCCCCTTCATGCGCGCGTCACCGTCGCGCAGGTCTTTGCCGAGGACAGGATGGAGGCCTCGATCCGGGAGGTTCAGGCCTATCTGGTGGAAAACGGCATCGAGGTCTTCGTGCCGATGCTCTCCGAATGGCTGTTCACGCCTCTGATCGAGGCGGGCTATCGCGCGGGCGTCAAGATCATCGCCTCCGAGCACAATGATCCCTGGCAGATCGAAGAGCGTTGGTGGTCGCGCGAGGAGCGTCAGCGGGCCTTCGCCAAGGCGGATCGGGTGCACCTGCTTTCCGGCAGTTTTGCGCAATCCCTCGATCCGCAACTGCGCGACCGGGTCGCGGTCATTCCCAACGGTGTGGACCTGAACGTCTTCCGTCCGATGGATGACGACGGGGCGGAAGGATCTGCGCGCGCACGCACGATCGTCGCGGTCGGCAGACTTGCCGAGCAAAAGCGCATGGATCTCCTTATCGAGGCGTTCGCCGCCGCGAAGTTGGCCGGGCAAGGTTGGCGTCTGGATATCTACGGCGAGGGCGAATTGCGTCCTGCCCTTCAGGCGCAGATCGATGCGGCGGGCCTTTCCCATTCCGCGGCTCTGAGGGGCGTGCGCAGCGACATGGACAGCGTGTTCCAGCACGCCGCCCTTTCCGTGGTGCCCAGCGACTTTGAGGGCTTCGGGATTGTGGTGGTGGAATCGCTGGCTTGCGGCACGCCGGTCGTCGCCTTCGCCGACTGCAACGGCCCGAACGAGATCATCGTGGACGGCGACTGCGGTGCGCTGGTCAATCCGACCGGCGAGAGCCGCGCGCAGGACCTTTCCCAGCCCCTGACCCGCCTGTGTTCTGCGCCTGAAAAACTGAGCGCAATGGCACAGGCGAGCAGAAAGCGCGCCGCCGACTACACGCTGGAGAAGTTCTTCGAGCGTTGGGAGAGGTTGATCGATGAGGTGTGAGTGGATGCTTTTCTTTGGTCGACGTGGTATCAAAATAATGATCACACGCAATATTATTTGAAAAAAAGTTGATATATTGGTGCGTGAATATAAATAAGTAAATAACAGTGCGTAATATTCGGAATATAATAGTATATGTATTTAGTCCGTATTGTGATTATTCGGTTGGAGGTAGTGGGGGATATATTGGTGATTTTATGCGTTACATGAATTGTCTTGTGATTTGCATGTTTGTAGTGAGGTCGGTCGTCTTGCTCGGCAATAACAAGCAGCCTTATCTCTCAGTCTAAAGTCGCATTAAAGATCAATATCGAAGCTGCGTGGTGCTCTTTGATGTCTTCTCTGAAACAAACTAAAATCTCCCAAGTCGTAAAAGACGCATGGGAAGCCGGAAAAGAGATTAACCTCGACGGTATCGGCTACGGCAGGATACACTGGGGCAATCGAACTGATATTAAAGACAGTCCGCCACCGTATTACTTCTTTCTCGCGGGGCTGGTGCGGCGCTACGGCTTTAGGCGCATCTTGGAAATAGGTACACATTGGGGCGGCGCGACCCGCGCCATGGCGACTGGTGTGCGGGCCGGTTTGGATGCGCAAATCGTGACTGTCGACATCACGACAGAGAGCGATGGAAAGCTCGATGCTTTCCCGCAGATCCGGAAAATAGTCGGCGACGCGAACTCTGAGAAGACGTTTGATGAAATTCTCGACGCCTTCGGGTCTGCCCCTATTGATCTTGTTTATATCGATGCTGCGCATTTGACCGCGCCGACATTGGCTAGTTTTTCGCTCTACAGCGCGGCCCTTAAGCCAAAGCTTATCGTATTCGATGACATTACGCTCAACGACAAAATGAAAGAAGCGTGGCGTTTGATCAGCGCTTCTTTGCCCTCCACTGCCTATATTAATGCAGCTGAAGTAATTAGAGAGATACGGCCGACCGGAGATGGATTTGGGGTTGTTAGGCCTCCGCGTCCGGAAAACACGGTGTTTGTGCATATCAACAAATGCGGCGGATCTGCGGTAAAGCAATCCATCAAAGACAGAAACCCATCTGCTCGAATTTGTGATTTTGTTTTTTCGGAAGAGTATCGTTCGTATGGCTATGAGCGCGCGTCTGAAGATTATGATGTGTTTATGTCACACATTGGCTTCGACGAAGCCCAGAGATTGGGGGGGCGCCTTGTTACTGTGCTCAGAAATCCGATTGAACGGTTGATATCGTTATATAATTTTCAGCATTACAGAACCCCGGATCATGATCCTGGCGATGTGTTCAAAGATGTTGCAAAATTGAGCTTTCACGAGTTCTTGGAGTCGGACGACAAGAGAATTGTTGTGAGTCGCCAAAATACAATGACGTATCAATTGGCTAAGTCTCATATGTTCCCTCAAAGGAGTGAACTTTCTGACTTGTCCGACGAAGAGGTCTTGCAGCTGGCGCTTGACAATCTGAAGACGTTCGATGCCGTAGGAATACTTGAAAGGCCCTCGACATTGGTTCCGATTATTGGTGGAGAGCCGATGGATGTCGTTAATAATACAAAGAGGAAGTACTTCCCAGATTTGAGAGATGAACGTACAAGGAATCTTGTGTTCTCATCGATATATTTGGATATACAGTTGTATATGAATGTACTGGCCTTCTTCGAAGGGTAGGCGTCTGTCGCCCAAAGACAGGATGCGATCGAAGTCATGTGGATGACGTTGTTCGAAAGAAGGTATGGTGCGGCGGGAGCCAATACGCTTTGAATGCGTCGATTCAAGGCGTATTGGCCCCTGCACAATACCTTTATGGCATTCGTGGATACATGTGCAGGGGCGTTACAGCTTAAATCTGTGCATCTGCCGGACGGCTAACCTGTAGGGCCTGCTAAGCCATTATCGAGATAGGCTGTGGGTCTGTTGGTTCCGCATCGCTGTTGTCTGGAGGGTTGGGCGTTGCTTTTAGCTATGTTTTTCCATTTGGGTTTGCAGGCACTCAGCGAATGAATGCGCATCTGGGCAACCTAATAGGGGTGGTGGTCCTATAGCGGGTTTGGAGTGCTCTCACTCTGAACGGGGCAGCGTTCTGACCTGGTCGGATTGTTCGTCTATCAAATCGGCCCGTTCAGTCGCGGCTTTCCAGGGAGCTGTTTTGAAACGCAGCCCCGCTGATGTTCTGAGGGGATGCTGCCGGGCCGAGGTGGCGGCAAACCGGATGGCTTGCGTGAAATAGCGTAATTATATGCGCGTAAACGTATAAAAGATTCAATACAAATGGTGAGACAAATACCAGTGTTTGTGAAATGTTAGTAAAAAATTATTAATATAAGTATAGATCGCGGGATATCTACAATTAATAGCCTTTATTAACGGATATAGTCTAAAAGATGCCGCAGGTAGAGTGGTGAAGGGTGGGCCAAGCGGTTGGGTATTTCCTACATGAAGGCGTCTAGTAATTCTCTCCTTGTGGCAGCGATCGATCAGCTTGCTGCCAATGTCATGATTGCCGATCGCGATTATCGGATCGTCTACATGAATGATGCGCTGCGTCAGCTGCTGCATGACGCGCAGGAGAGCATTCGTGACGGCTTTCCGAGTTTCGATGCCGATAAGCTGGTCGGACGCTCGATCGACGAGTTCTACGAAAACCCGACGCATCAACGCAGCATGCTTGATCAGCTGACCGGCGAGGATCAGACCTTGGTCACCCTCGGGGGCAGCCGGTTCGATTTGAGGACCAGGCACATCCTTCTCAAGGGCAAGCGTATCGGCACCGTGGTCGAATGGGCGGATGCTGAGAAACGCATTCGTGCCAATGAGAACAGCGCGAAGGTCGAGGCCTTGTCCCGTTCCCAGGCGGTTATCGAGTTTACCACCGACGGCACGATCCTCGACGCCAACCCCAATTTCCTCAACGCCATGGGCTACAGCCTTGAGGAAGTGAAGGGCCGGAACCATTCCATATTCGTCGACGAGGCCTATGGCGCCAGTTCCGAGTATGTGCGTTTCTGGGACGAACTGCGCGACGGTCGGTTTCAGCAGAGCGAGTTCAAGCGCCTGGGCAAGGGAGGCAAGGTTGTCTGGATCCAGGCCACCTACAATCCGATCATCGATGCGCACGGCAATGTCTACAAGGTGATCAAGTTTGCGACCGATATCACCGACGCGGTGATGGCGCGCGAAAGGCGGGCTGAAACGCAGCGCCAGATCGATGCCGAGTTGAACGAGATCGCGGCCTCCGTGTCGGTCACGTCGGATCAGGCGACCTCATCGGCCTCAACATCGGCGGACACTTCCGAAAGCGTACAGGCGGTCGCGGTCGCGACGGAGGAGCTTGTTGCCTCCATCCAGGAAATCAGCCGCCAGGTGCGCGATGCACATGAAATCTCAAATCGCGCGGTGGAGCAGGCCGACAAGTCCAGCCAGATCATGTCCGGCCTGACCGAAGATGCCAGAACCATCGGCAACGTGATTGAGCTGATCGACAGCATTGCCAGCCAGACCAATCTTCTCGCTCTCAACGCCACCATCGAGGCGGCGCGGGCGGGCGAGGCGGGCAAGGGCTTCGCGGTCGTGGCCTCGGAAGTGAAGAGCCTCGCCTCCCAGACCTCCAGGGCGACGGAGGAGATTTCCGTGCAGGTGGAATCCGTTCAGACCACCACCGCCAGCGCGGTGGAGGCGATCGGCAACATCATGGAGATCATCTCCAGGATCAGTGAAATCTCTGCTGCCATCTCCTCCAGTGTGGAGGAGCAGACCGCGGTCACCAGCGAGATCTCGCGCAACATGCAGGTGGCCTCCAACGGTGTGGATGCGCTGACGCGGAACATCCAGGCGATTTCCACCACCACCGCGGATATTGACGCCGCCACCCAGAAGGTGCGCGCGGCCTCCGCCTCGGTGGTTTGACAGCCCCGCAGGCCCCCGCCCGGTAGCCAGACACAACAAAGCCCTCGGGACGCATGGTTCCGGGGGCTTCTTGTTGAAAGGGACAGGGCTTGTGGCGTAGGCAAAGGAGGGCGCGCGCATGAGCCCCTAGGAACTTGTCCCCTCGCGGCCATAGATGTCCTGGTAGCGGATGATGTCATCCTCGCCCAGATAGGAGCCGGATTGCACCTCGATCAGATAGGTGGGGATCCTGCCGGGGTTTGCGAGGCGATGACGCGCGGCCAGCGGAATGTAAGCCGACTGGTTCTCCCCAAGCAGCTGCGTTTCCCCGTCAATGGTCACCTCGGCCGTTCCATTGACCACCACCCAGTGTTCGGCGCGGTGCACGTGGCTTTGCAAGGAAAGCTGGGCCCCCGGCTTCACCATGATACATTTCACCTGAAAGCGCGCGCCCTGGCTCAGCCCCTCATACCAGCCCCAGGGCCGGTAAACCCGCTTGTGCTCAATGGCTTCGATGCGGTTGTCGGCTTCAAGCCGCTCAACGATGCGCTTGACGTCCTGCGCCTTGTCCTTGTGCGCGACCAGCAGCGCGTCGCGGGTATTGACCACGAGGACGTCGCTCAGGCCCAGGACGGCGACGCTCGCCTCCGCCGAATAGACGAAGCTGTCACGGGTGTCGAGAAACAGACTGTCGCCCAGTGAGGCGTTGCCGTCCTTGTCGGCGGGAAAGACCTCGCGCACCGCCGACCAGGAGCCGAGGTCGCTCCAGCCCGGATCCATCGGCACACAGGCCACAGTCCCCGTCCGCTCCATGATCGCGTAGTCAAAGGAAATGTTCTCGATCTCGCCGAAACGGGCCGCATCGAGACGGAGGAAGTCGAGATCGGCTGTCGCCGCATCAAGCGCCGCTTCCGCCCTTTGCAGAATGGCCGGCGCATGGGCCTCGAAGGCGGCGCGCATGGCGCGGGCGGAAAACAGGAAGATGCCCGCATTCCACACATAGTCACCCTCATCCAGATAGGCCTGCGCGCGCTCCCGGTCGGGCTTTTCCACGAATTCGAGAACCTGGCGCACATCCTCGCCTTGCGGCTCGCTCGCCCCGATCGCCTCACCCAGATGGATGTAGCCATAGCCCGTGTGGGGTTCGCTGGGGCGGATGCCGAAGGTTACGATGTATCCCGCGCGCGCGGCCTGCTCACCTGCGCGCACGGCGTCGAGAAACGCCGCCTCATCCGCGATGAGATGATCGGAAGGCAGCATCAGGATTAGCCCGTCGGCATCCTCGCGCTCCACCATCAGTGTGGCGATGGCTGCAGGCGCTGCCGTGTTGCGACCCTGCGGTTCCAGCACGATGCGTCCGGCCTCAAGCCCGGCCTCCACCATCTGCTCGCCACACAGGAAACGATGGTCCTGGTTGGAAATCACCAGCGGTGCGCCGAAGCCGGGCCCCGATACCCGCCGACAGGTCTTCTGAAACAGGCTCTCGGTGTCGAAGATCTGGAGAAATTGCTTGGGGTAGGCCTTGCGCGAAAGCGGCCACAGCCGGGAGCCGGACCCGCCGGACAGGATGCAAGGATGGATCATGGCAACGCTTACCCTTCAACGCATGTTCGCAAGTCTGCGCGGGCAAACCGGACCGTCATGTTCCCGACGGCGATTCCGCGATGTCCGCCTGCGTCTCCTCTTGTGCGCGAAACTGCACCCAAAGGGCAACCGAAACGGCGCGCAAGATGCCAAAACCGTGATCCCTGACCGTTAACGGGGCGGGCCCCCGGAGGGGACGACATCTTCCGAAAGTGGGTCCGCTCAGAGATCCCCGCACAGCGGTGTGAAATGCGATCGATATGTTAAGTACATGACTTGACTTGATAATCGGGGTTCTGCGACAAAACAGCACCATGTGCAGATAGAGACTTCGCGCGTCGCCGCATTCTTGCCATTATGTTAACAGCGACCGGCACAGTTTCTCTTCCCGATGCGCAAAGCGCGTCATTTAGCGAGGGAGAAGAAACAAGAAGACCCACAAAAAGGCGCTGACTGCCGGCAACCAGCCGTCCTTGATTGCGGACGAAACGCGGTGGCCGGGTCACTTTGACTTTCGGGGCGTTCCGGCCTTAGCGGGCCTGCCTTGTCGTGGTCATCGGTCCAGAAAGAACATATGGAGTGCGCCAAAATGATCTCTGATTGCCGTTTTGATCTTCTGGAAAAAATTTCGCGCTACGACGTACCGGGGTGTGCGGATTTCATCCCGCTCAATGCGATCCGGGCCGCCTTGCCGGCCTATGACGAGGAATCCGTGAAGACCGCCGTGCGCGATCTGTGCTCGATGCATTTCGTTGAATTGAAGGATGGTCGCGTCGCGATCACCGAAATGGGCATCGCCGCGATGTGCTCGCTCTGACCTGAAGAGCTTCCAGAGCCCGCGCCGGAGATCCGCGCTGAAGGCAGCGCTTCGTGTGCGGGCAAGAGCTCCGGACCTTGCGTCCCGGGAGCTCGCGGCGCCGGGACGAACAAGAACGACCAATAGATCCGTTTCGTACCGGCGCCGTTTCACCTGATGCGCCGCCGCATGCGGCCCGCAGCGGCTCAGCGCGCTACAGCGCGCCGACCTGGATGGTTTCTGTCGCCTGTGCCGATTGCAGCACGATCACCGGGGTTCCCAGCGGAACGCGGTCGTAGAGATCAATGATGTCCTGGTTGAGCAGGCGAATGCAGCCCGACGAAACCGCCTTGCCGATGGAATGCGGTTCGTTGGTGCCGTGAATGCGATAAAGCGTGTCGCGGTTTCCCTCAAAAAGATAAAGCGCGCGCGCTCCCAGCGGGTTCTGCAACCCTCCCGGCATGCCGTCCTTGTAGGGCGCCACCTTGGGGTCGCGCTCGACCATCTCCTTTGGGGGCGTCCAGGTAGGCCACGGTTCCTTGCGCTTGATCTTGGCATTGCCCGACCAGCCAAAGCCCTCACGCCCGACGCCTACGCCATAACGCAACGCCTTGCCGTTGCCATGAACCAGATAGAGGAAGCGCGCATTCGGATCGACGACGATGGTGCCCGCATGTTCCGGTGCCGGATAGTCGATATACTGGCGAAGGTACTGCGGCGGGATGGTGCGCAGGTCGACGGCCGGCACGTTGACCCCGTTGTCATAGAGCGGCCCGTACATGCGCCGATACCCCGGATCGAGCCGCGGGTCGGCCAGCTGCTGCGGGGCCTGGCGGATGCGAGAGGAGGAGCACCCGGCAAGCGTCAGCGCAAGCCCCGCAACGAGTGCGCGGCGGCTGATGCCGTTGCCGGAGGCTGTCTCTGTCGTATCCTGCGCGCCGTCATCGCCGGTTCCGGCGTCGTGGGAAAACATCCGTCGAATCATCTCTCTGTCCTGCCTGGCACTCACTATGCGCCAGATTCCGCGCCCCTGGCATCCGCATCATCGCGGTGCTGGTCTTCCGGTACTACGAAGCGATGCTTGCGCGGGGCCGTAAAGCCGGTTGCGCCGACTTCGGTTTTGATTACAGGCGAATAACGGTCAACGTCGGGGTTTTGTTCCCAGCTGCCGTCTGATTGCGGTCGCGAAGTCTCGGCTCGGGGAGAGCGGAGTGGTCGTTTCGTTTTGCGCAAATTACCGGACAAAAACCTTATCATCGGCCCATGTCCGCGATAGAGTGGATGTCCGGTCAAGTAAAGGCTGGCGAAAAGACGTAGCGGAAAGATGGGGATGTTGCTTTCAGGGGGCTTTGGGGGCTGTGGATAGCGACCGGCTCGACCAGATCGTCACAGCGTTTTACGAAGCAGCCATTGATCCGGATTTATGGCGGCCGGCCGTCAATGATTTCGCGCAGCTCATCGGAGCTGTCAGCACCCATGTCATGGCCTTCGACAAGGCACGCAACCAGGAGACATTCGGATTCCTGGAGACCGTCGATCCGGTAGACTATGACAAATATGTCAATGACTACCTGCCCTCTGACATTCGTGTGCCGCGCATTCTCGGCGCGCCGGTCGGCAAGATTCTGCGCGATCCCGATTTCTGGAGCGAGGACGAGAAGCGGATAAGCCCGGTCTTCAACGATTTCTTTCTTCCCAAACGGATTTTTTCCATCACCGGCGCGCAACTGGGGATGGAAGGGCACACGACCTGGTTCGGCGTGGGCCGGACCGAAGATATCCCCTTCTCCGAAGAGGAAGTGGGCGCCATCGCGCGCGTCTTGCCCAGTATTCGCCAGGCGATGCGCCTCGGTCTGTCCTTCTGGCATGAGCGCAACAGCAAGCGTGTCCTCAGCGACTTGTGGTCTGCAACCGGGCGCGGGGTGGTCATCGTCACCCCGACCGGTCTCGTCACCCATATCAATGCGGCGGGCGACGCCTTGCGGGCGGCGGGCGTTTTCCGCTTGACCGGACATCGCCTCGCCTTCTCCAACAATGCGCTAGCCCTTGAATATTCGACAGCGCTGGCGGGGGTGAACGCTCGCAATCCGAAACCCATCAATGGCTCGATGGGCGGCGCGAAGGGGCGCGCGGGGGGCGGTATGGCTGGAGCCGTCTTCACGCCCGATGGCGAACAGATCGGTGTGCGGTTCCTGCCTGTACTTGATGGCGGCGGGCCGCGAGGCTCCATGCTGGTTGTGCTGTTCGTGCGCCTGTCGGGCGAACCCGCGCCCGAAGCTGCGGAAATTGCCCAGTTTGGCGGGCTCTTCGGCCTCACGGCCAGTGAGCAGGGGGTGGTTGGCGCGATCGCTGGCGGCATCGACATGAGCGACTACGCAAGGATGCGCGGTATTGCGCTCGATACCGCCCGCAAGCATCTCAAGTCTGTGCTGCTCAAGACGGGCTGTCGCAGTCAGAAGGCGCTGGTCAGGCTGATCGAGCGCTTCTGCTTCATGCGCCTGCGTTAGGGGCATCAGCAAGATTGGACAGGCGGCGCCACCGAGGCCATAGAAATGAGGCCGAAAAAAAACTGGGCCGAAAAAAACTGGGCCGGAAAATGAGGCCGGAAACGAAAGGGCGCTGCTCCAGCCAAAGGCCGGGGCAGCGCCAAGTCGCAAGTCGCGTGAGTACGAAAGCACTCCAAACCGGGTCAAAGTCGCTCGAACGACCAGGAGGGTCATCCGTATGTCCCGTTTTGAAAGATCGAAACGGGTGACCTTGCCGACGATGACTAGAACGCCCGCCCACCGGCCCCCGGTCCTGATTGTCCGCCGCTGTAAGGGATCTCGACTGACAATAGCTGCATTGAAAACGTTTGCCGGCCAATCGACGACCCCCATTTGGGGGGGGGCGGCATTCCGGGTGATCGCAGGTGCGGGTGCGCCGGTCTGACGTGTTGTTTGTGCGACTTGTGTGAATTCAACGAAGCCGATGCTGGCGCTGCCGGATCTGAATCCCTATTTTCGCTCTCCCGTCGTCAGGCCGCCCGGGATCGGGCGCATCACGCGACAAAGAGCGAAAGCGCGAAGAGTTCATGTCCGAAGTCCAGACCCCGTCCCCGCATGCCGCCCCCGCAGCGCCCGCCGCTGTTGCTGCCTCCATCGCCCGCCGCATCGCCGGCGAAATCGGAGCGCGGCCGGATCAGGTTTCGGCCTCGGTGGAATTGCTGGATGGCGGTGCGACCGTGCCTTTCGTGGCGCGCTACCGAAAGGAAGCAACCGGCGGGCTCGATGACAGCCAGCTGCGCACGCTGGAAGAGCGCCTGATCTATCTGCGCGAACTGGAAGAGCGCCGCGCCACGATCCTGAAATCGGTCGATGAGCAGGGCAAGCTCACCGAGACGCTGGCAAACCAGATCCGCGCCGCCGACACCAAGGCGACGCTGGAAGATCTTTACCTGCCCTATCGCCCCAAGCGCCGTACCAAGGCGCAGATCGCCCGCGAGGCGGGGCTGGAGCCGCTGGCCGATGCGCTGCTGGGAGACCCCACCCGTGATCCGCAAGCCGAGGCTGCCGGTTTCATCGATGCGGAAAAGGGCGTGGCGGATGCCAAGGCCGCGCTCGATGGGGCACGTCAGATCCTCACCGAGCGCTTTTCCGAAGACGCCGCCCTTGTCGGCAAGCTGCGCGATCATGTGGCGCGCACCGGCACTGTCGTTTCGCGCGTTGTCGAAGGCAAGGAGGCGGAAGGCGCGAAATTCTCCGACTATTTCGATTACTCGGAAAAGTGGGCCGATATTCCGAGCCACCGCGCGCTCGCCCTGTTCCGGGGCCGCAACGAGGGCGTTCTGTCCATCGATCTCAACGCCGAACCGGCGGCCGATGGCGGGTTGTCGCCCGCAGAAGCCATGGTCGCAGGCGCTTTCGGCATTGTCGACAAGGGGCGTCCGGCCGATAGCTGGCTTGTCGAGACCGCGCGCTGGGCGTGGCGGGTCAAGATCGCGCTCCATCTGGATCTCGATCTCATGGGCTCGCTTCGCGAACGCGCCGAGGAAGAGGCAATCCGCGTTTTTGCCCGCAATCTGAAGGATCTGCTGCTGGCGGCACCCGCCGGGTCGCGCCCGACGCTGGGCCTTGATCCCGGCATCCGCACCGGGGTGAAGGTCGCCGTCATCGATGCGACCGGCAAGCTGGTCGACACCGCCACGGTCTATCCCTTCCAGCCGCGAAACGACGTGGAAGGCGCGCTCGCCGTGCTGGGCGCGCTGTGCCAGAAGCACAAGGTGGAACTGATCGCCATCGGCAACGGCACCGCCAGCCGCGAGACCGACAAGCTGGCGGGCGAACTCATCAAGCGCATTCCGGGCGCCAAGCCCACCAAGGTCACCGTGTCGGAAGCAGGGGCGTCGGTTTATTCCGCCTCCGCGCTTGCCGCGCGCGAAATGCCCGATGTCGACGTGTCCTTGCGTGGTGCGGCTTCCATCGCGCGCCGTCTGCAGGATCCGCTGGCCGAGCTCGTCAAGATCGAGCCCAAGGCCATCGGCGTCGGCCAGTACCAGCATGACGTCAACCAGACGCGGCTCGCCCGTGCGCTCGATGCGGTGGTCGAAGATGCGGTGAACGCCGTCGGCGTCGATCTCAACACCGCTTCCGCCGCGCTCCTGTCACGCATTTCGGGCCTCAGCGAGAGCCTCGCGCAGGCGGTCGTGGAGCAGCGCAACGCCGCCGGGGCCTTCAAGAACCGCAAGGAACTGCTGAAGGTTTCCCGCCTCGGTCCGAAGGCCTTCGAGCAGTGCGCGGGCTTCCTGCGCATTCCCGATGGCGACAATCCGCTCGATGCCTCCTCCGTCCACCCCGAAGCCTATCCGGTTGCCGAAAAGATCGTGAAGGCCTGCGGGCGCGACCTGCGCACCTTGATGCGTGAGCCCGGTGCGCTGAAGTCGCTCGACCCGGCGGAGTTTACCGACGACCATTTCGGCCTGCCGACGGTCCGCGACATCTTCAAGGAACTGGAAAAGCCGGGCCGCGATCCGCGCCCCGAGTTCAAGACCGCGAGCTTCCAGGAAGGTGTCGAGACGCTCTCCGATCTGAAGCCCGGCATGGCGCTGGAAGGCACGGTCACCAATGTCACGAATTTTGGGGCCTTCGTCGATATTGGCGTCCACCAGGATGGTCTGGTCCACGTCTCGCAACTGGCCGACCGCTTCGTTCAGGATCCCCATGCGGTGGTGAAGGCAGGCGACATCGTTCGCGTCACCGTTCTCGACGTCGACATTCCGCGAAAGCGCATCGCACTCTCCATGAAAAAGGATGTGGGCGCGGCCCGCGAGGCTCATGCCGCGCGCGGCGAAGGGCCTGCGCGCGGTGGGGCCGGCGGTGGCAATCGCGGGGCCGGTCAGCCTCCGCGCGGCGGGGATAAGCCGCGTGGCGGGGGCGTGGACAAGTCCGGCCGCGGACCGCGCGACAAGGGGGGCAAGGGCAGCCATGGGGGTGGCTCTTCAGACGCCGGAAACAGCGCCCTGGCCGCCGCTCTGGCCGAAGCCATGAAGCGCGGCCCCAAGCGTTAGGCGCGAAGTTTGAAGCCTGCGTGGGGCTTCAAAAGAAAGGCCAATCAACTCAGTGTCTGATCGAAGGCGTTCGAAAGAGAATTCGAACGCCTTCGAAACGCATGTTTCAGGCCGCCTTGCGCCCCGCACGCCAGACATTGACATAGTTTGAAAAGAACACGATCGCCCCGCCGATGAAGACGTAAGGATCGAGCGCTTCGGCATAGGCAAGCGCGCCGACGAAGGCGATCAGCGGCAGGCGCAGGAAGTCCATCGGCGCGACGACGGAGGCGTCCGCATGGCGGAAGGCGCGCGCCAGCGAGAAATGCGCGCTGAGCCCGCCAAAGCCCACCACGACCACCCAGGGAACCACCTGCCAGTCCGGTACGATGGGCTGACCGAGCAGGATCACGCCCGCCATCACCGCCTGCATCAGCGTCATCCAGAAGACGATGCCGAGCGTCGTCTCGGTGCGCGACAGCGACTTGGTGATCATGATGTTGGAGGCAAAGCACACGGAAGAGGCGAGCGCCGCGATCTCCCCGATGCCGACTTCCGTGACCCCCGGACGGACCACGATGAGAACCCCGATGAAGCCGGCGATGGTCGTCCCGATCCGCCAGCCCGTGAACCGCTCGCCCAGAAAGAACGGGGCGGCCAGCGCCACCCAGATGGGGGAGGTGAATTCCAGTGCGAACAGCTGGGCGAGCGTGATGTAGCCGACCGCGAAGAACCACAGGTTCTGGCCTGTGAAATGCGCCACGTTGCGCCAGAAATGGGTGCCGATGCGCCGGGTTTTCACCTGCCCGAACTTGCCCGTCACAGTCAGCACCGAGGCCACCACCGCAAAGCCGATCAGCGAGCGGTAGAACATGATGGAAAAAGTGTCGAGATGGCCCACCAGCTCGCGCCCGGCCACCGCCATGGCGGAAAAGGACAGGAGGGCGAGGAGCATCCAGGCGGCGGCGTAAAGCGGCTGGCCGGTGTCTGCGGGAAGGGCCGACTGCGTTTCGTCGCCCGTGGTCTCAGCGCGCGCACGCGCCTGTGCCTCGCTCATGCGTTTATCCCCCCAAAAAAAGGCCTGTGGCGTTTCGCCCCGCTGCCTGAGCGTTCATGAACGCCGGTCATTGCGCTCCCGCAGCCGTCTCCCTGGAGAGTGCGTTTATCGGAGATCGACCTGTGCGTCGAGCCGAAAGGGGGCCCGGCGAATAGGCGATCGTGTCTTGCACGTTGGCCAGAGGTAGCAAATAATATAACTGTAAAAAATAACTATTTTATTCCCGACGGCTCCTTGCGGCTGGTTTTCACGGAGATGTTCATGCGCCGGTTTTTCCTTGTGTTGCTGTTGCTTGTCATGGGGGCGGGGCCTGCCGCTGCCGAAAATGTCTCGAAAACGGTGAAGGCAGGCCGGACAACAACGGTCTACACGTTCGGATGGTATGGTCGCGACAACTGCCGCGCGATGGCATTTCCGCAGCCGACGGTTCGTCAAAAGCCGCAGCATGGCAGCGTCAAGTTCTTCAAGGGAACCGGGCGGATCGGCGCCAAGGGCGGCAAATGCGCCGGGCGGCCATTGCCGTTTCTTGGCATTCAATACACGCCCGCGCGCGGGTATCGCGGGAAAGACAGGTTCTCAGTGACTTACAGTCGGTTCGTCTACACGAACACGCAACATCAGACCGTCTCTTCGATCAATTTCGATCTGAATGTGAAATAGGCCGATGGCCGGAGCGCACTGTTGATCCGTAAAGCAAACGGATTGACCTGCGTAGCGCGGCGGCCTATCGCATTGCCACATGAACCACATCACGAAGATCGCGCTTGGCAGCGTCCTTGTCGGACTGGCTGTGCTGGCCCTGAAATTCGCAGCCTTCTGGCTGACCGGGTCCGTGGCGCTCTATTCGGATGCTGTGGAGTCGATCGTCAATGTGGCCGCGGCCATGGCCGCGTTTCTTGCGGTGCGCTACGCCGCCAAGCCCGCCGACCAGAACCACCCCTACGGCCACCACAAGGCGGAATATCTCGCCGCCGTGCTGGAAGGCGTGCTGATCGTGCTGGCGGCAATCGCCATTCTCTACGAAGCATGGAACGCCTTTCTGAGCCCGCGCGTCCTCGATCAGCCGTTCATGGGTCTGGTTGTCAACGGCCTTGCGGGTGTCCTGAATTTCGTCTGGGCGCGCTACCTGATTTCCTCCGGAAAGCGCTATCGTTCCCCCGCCCTTGATGCCGATGGCCGTCACCTCATGGCGGATGTCTGGTCCTCCGTCGGCGTGGTCGCGGGCGTGGCGCTTGCTGCCTGGACCGGCTGGCTGATCCTCGACCCGCTGCTCGCCGCCATCGTGGCCGTCAACGTGTTGTGGTCCGGCTGGGGACTGGTGCGCGAATCCGTCGGCGGGCTGATGGACGAGGCGCCCGAGCCCGCCATTCGCGAACGCATTCGCAATGTCATTTCCCTGCATGCAGACGGGGCTCTGGAAGCCCATGACCTGCGCACCCGGCGGGCGGGCCAGAAGACCTTCACCGAGTTTCACCTTGTTGTGCCCGGCTCCATGACGGTGGCCGATGCGCACGAGATTTGCGACCGCGTGGAGGAGGCCCTGCGCGAGGACGTGCCCGGTTCCATCATCACCATTCATGTGGAACCGGAAGAAAAGGCCAAGCATTCCGGCGTGATCGTGGTCTAGGCGGGGCGTGATTTAGCCCGTTTCGGCAGGTGCGGCCCATCCTTCGAGACGCCTGCTCGCGCAGGCTCCTCAGGATGACGTTGAGGGTGCGGTTGATCTGCAGTGATGACCTGAAGCCGTGGCCTTTCTCAACAGCCAGCCACACACAGAACGTCATCCTGAGGAGCGGTCGTCAGACCGCGTCTTAAAGGATGGGCACCCGGCACGGCCTCTCGTCATCTCGGCGTCCCGGTACTGCCGAATGGCAAACCCGCTCTCCGCCCCATTTGCGATCTCACGCTGCGGACGGTCCTCTTGCAGCCTTGCCGCCGTCCTTTCAACGTTCTACAGACGATGAAAGAGACGATGCGGTCCTGAACGCCTGAACGGCGAGGGGCTCAAGAGGGGAAGCCGGTTGCGCACCGTTTGGCAGAATCTGGGCCGGATTGCCCGCGCCAGTCGCGCGATCCCGACCACCGACCTCTATTTCGCCAATGCCTGCTGCGACTGGGTGCGCCCCACGCCGGGGCGCCGCACACCTGTGGTGCGCCGCATCGGGGCGAACAGTTTTCTTCACGGTGATCAGGCCGTCGTCTGCCGCCGCGACACGCCCCGTGTCATTGACGCCCTTCTGGGCGATCCGGCGCTGAAGCTCACCTATGTGATCGACGACGATCTGGATGCGGCCGATCGCGACACCACGCTTCCCGGCGACTATCGCGCGCGGTTGAAGCGCCTGCGCGATGGCCAGTACCGCGCCCTTGTGGATCGCGCGCGGACCATCGTCGTGCCAAGCCAGCATCTGGCCGACAAATTCGCGGCCAGCCATGAAACGGTGCAAATCGGCCCGGTCTGGGCAGGCGATGCGCCGACGGATGCCCATTTCAAGGCGTTGGAGACCGGCGGTGTCATCGACATCGCCTATCTCGGGTCGGTCACCCACGGGGCAGACCGGGCCTTCGTCTCCAATGTGCTTCAGGCCGTTCTGGCGAAACGCGACGATGTGCGCGTGACCATGATCGCGCGCAAGAAGCTCGGCACATCGCTGGATGGCCATCCGCGCCTGCGTCTGCGCCGTCCGCTGCCCTGGTCGCTGCATCGCGCCCGTCATGCGCGCCTGCGCTTCCATCTGGCGCTCTATCCCATGCTCGACACGCCCTTCAATCAGGGCCGTTCCATCAACAAGGTGATCGAGCACGCGATGCTGGGCGCGGTCGGGCTCTATAGCGCCGATTGGGCGTTTGCCGACCATATCGGCCATGGCGAGACTGGGCTGCTGGTGGAAAATGACGAGGCGGCCTGGGTGGCGGCGATCCTGAGCGCGCTGGAGGATCCCGCCGCCTTGCGCGCCATGCAGGTGCGCGCGCGGGCAAGCGCCGCCATCCTGAACGATCCTGCGCCGCAGCGCCGCTTCTGGGCGCAGCAGCTGGGCCTTGATCTGTGACCCTCAGGCCTCCGCCACAGCCTCGCTGACAAGGCGTTCGACAATCGGCTTCAGGCTGTCCTGCCAGGGTGGCAGGGTGAGCGAGAAGGCGTCTTCCAGCTTGGAACAGTCGAGCCGTGAATTGGCCGGACGGCGCGCAGGTGTCGGATATTGCGCAGTGGTGATCGGCTCCACCTCAAGGCTCGGCCCGCCGAGGGCCGCGGAGGCCTTGAAGATCACACGGGCAAAGCCGCACCACGACGTCTCCCCCCCACCCGCAAGGTGATAGATGCCAGCCCGGCCCTTCATGCCCTCATAGCCGATGGAACGGGCAACGCCCAAAAGCGCATCGGCAATGTCGAAGGCGGAGGTGGGCGATCCGATCTGGTCGTCCACCACGGTGAGACGATCCCTGGTCGCGGCAAGGCGCAACATGGTCTTCACGAAATTGCCGCCAAAGGGGCTGTAGACCCACGCGGTGCGGAAGACGAGCGCCTGCGGATGCGCCGCAATCACCGCGTCTTCGCCCGAAAGCTTGGACGTGCCATAGACGCCGAGCGGCCCGGTCGGATCCGTCTCCACATAAGGGGCGGCTTTCGAGCCGTCATAGACGTAATCGGTGGAGAGGTGGAGGAAGGGAACACTGAGGGCGCGTACGGCCTCGGCCAGCCGCCCGGCGCCGTGCGCATTGATCGCGAAGGCCTCCTCGCGGCTCTCCTCCGCCTTGTCGACGGCGGTGAAGGCGGCGGCATTGATGACGGCCGTCGGCTGGAACGCGAGGGCTGCTTCCGGCAATCCTGTGAAGCTTGCGAGGTCGAGCGTCTCGCGCCCCAGTGCCAGAAGCGGCACGCCGCGCAAGGCGGCGCGCTCGGCAAGTGCCTGCGCAACCTGTCCGCTGCGCCCGACCACAAGAAGCCTTGGGCTTGTGTTCATGCCTTCAACAACCCCAGTCTTTCCCCGCCATAGGTCTTCTCCCGCAAGGGGCGCCACCATGCCTCGTTGTCGAGATACCAGCGCACCGTCTTTTCAAGGCCGGTCTCGAAGGTCTCTTGCGCCCGCCAGCCAAGCTCGTTCTCAAGCTTCGTGGCATCGATGGCATAGCGCGCATCGTGGCCGGGCCTGTCGGCGACGAAGGTGATCAGGTCCGCATGGGCGTGGTCGCGGGGCGCGAGCCGGTCCAGCGTCTCGCAGATCCGCCTGACCACATCGAGATTGGTGTGCTCGTTGCGCCCGCCCACATTGTATTTCTCGCCGAGCCGTCCTCTCGTCAGGATCGTGTGGAGCGCGCGGGCGTGATCTTCCACATAGAGCCAGTCGCGAATATTGGCACCCGTGCCGTAGATCGGCAGTTCCTTGCCTTCCAGCGCGTTCAGGATCACCAGCGGAATGAGCTTTTCCGGGAAATGGTAGGGCCCGTAATTGTTGGAGCAGTTGGAAATCACCACCGGCAGGCCGTAGGTGCGGTGCCAGGCGGTCGCCAGATGATCGGACGCGGCCTTGGAGGCCGAATAGGGCGAGGAGGGATCATAGGCCGTCTCCTCGCTGAAGAGCCCGTCAGCCCCCAGCGATCCGTAAACCTCATCGGTGGAGACATGCAGATAGCGGAAGGCGTCGGCTTGCGAACCCGGCAGGCTGTCGCGATAGCCGCGTGCCGCCTCCAGAAGGCGGAACGAGCCGGTGATGTTGGTCTCGATGAAATCCGCCGCGCCCGTGATGGAGCGGTCCACATGACTTTCCGCCGCCAGATGCATCACGGCATCCGGGCGGTGGGCCTCGAAAATCCGCTTCAGCGCCACGCCGTCACAGATGTCGGCCTTCTCGAACGTATAGAGCGGGTTTCCCTCTATGGGTGCGAGGGAGGCGAGATTGGCGGCATAGGTGAGCTTGTCGACATTCACCACCTTGAGGCCGAGGTCACCCACCAGATGGCGGCAGACCGCCGATCCGATGAACCCGGCCCCGCCGGTCACGAGGACGGTCTTCACGTCTTGGTTCAGGGAGCTTTGCAATGCGTTGTCTCCGTCAGGATCGAAATGGGTTTTGAAAAAGGGATCATGCGTCAATCGTCATACTGGAAATGCACTGGCAGGTCTTTCAGACGCGGGTGCTTGCGGTCCTTGTCGGAAAGGATGGCCTCTTCCGGCGCGACGGGCCAATCGATGCCGAGATCCGGGTCATCGAAAGCGAGCCCGAAATCGCAGTCGGGGGCGTAATAGCCGCTGACCTTGTAGAGAAATTCCACGTCCTTGCTGAGCGTGCAGAAGGCATGGGCAAAGCCTGGCGGCACCCAGAACTGTCGCCAGTTTTCCGCGCTCAGCTCGACCGCCAGATGCTCTCCGAAGGTGGGCGAGCCGTGGCGGATGTCCACGATCACGTCGAGCGCCACCCCGCGCGTGACCCGCACCAGTTTGCCTTGCGCATGGGGCGGGCTTTGAAAATGAAGCCCTCTGATGACCCCGCGCTCTGCGGAATAGGAATGGTTGTCCTGAACGAAATCTGCCGTGATGCCGGCTTCGGCCAGACGCGCCTTGTTATAAACTTCTGAAAAAAAGCCACGCTTGTCCCCGTGCTTCACCGGCGACAGGAGCCGTGGCCCCTCGATATGAAATGTCGTCACCTCCACGCCTTATGTCTCCCTTCGTTCTCTCTATCTAGGCTGGCAAAGCGCCGGGGCGAGGGCTGCCGGCCGATGTCCGTTCAAAGGCCCGTGTCGGTTGTCGTGAAATTCTGTTCCACGACCGTCGTCAGATATTCGCCGTAGCTGTTGTTGAGCCGCGCGGCCAGGCGAAGGACATGGTCCTTTCCGATATAGCCGAGCCGCCATGCGATTTCTTCCGGGCAGGCGATCTTGTAGCCTTGGCGCAGTTCCACCGTCTGAACGTAATTGGCGGCTGCCAGAAGGCTGTCCGCCGTGCCGGTGTCCAGCCATGCGGTGCCGCGCTGAAGCCGCACGACCTTGAGATCGCCGCGCTTCATGTAGGCCGCGTTGACGGAGGTGATTTCCAGTTCGCCGCGATGCGAGGGCTGCACGTCATGTGCGATCTCCACCACGTCTGCATCGTAGAAATAGAGCCCCGTGACCGCGAGGTTCGACTTCGGCTGCTGGGGTTTCTCCTCAAGCGAGATCGCGCGTCCGTTCTCATCCATCTCCACCACGCCGAAGGCGCGCGGATCGGCGACCGGATAGGCAAAGACGGCGGCGCCGTGTTTCAGCTGGGCTGCCTGCTGCAGCACCTGCGTGAAACCGGCGGCATGGAAGATGTTGTCGCCCAGCGCCAGCGCGCAAGGATCGCCATCGATGAAGCGCTCGCCGATCAGAAAAGCCTGCGCCAGTCCGTCGGGGGCGGGCTGCTCGGCATAGTCGATGGAAATGCCCCAGTCGCTGCCATCGCCCAGCAATTCGCGGTAAAGCGGTAGCGAGCGCGGCGAGGAGATGATCAGCACCTCGCGAATGCCCGCCAGCATCAGCGTCGACAGCGGATAATAGATCATCGGCTTGTCATAGACCGGCAACAGCTGCTTGGAGATCGTCTGTGTGACCGGATGCAGCCGCGTCCCGAGCCCGCCGGCGAGAATGATGCCCTTCATGCGCGATCCCTTTCGCTTGGACCTTGGCATTTTGAGGTCTGGAATGGACCGAAAGTCTCGTCAGGTCCAGTCCAATAGCGGTTTGAATAGCTCGAAGGCTATATGGTGGAAGCTATATAACACATTGAAAGGAAATGGCTATACGAAACGAGGCCTCGGAGGGGGGTGCGGACTGTGGGGGCGGCCAAGGGTTTTTTGCTAGCTGACTGTGTGGAAAAGAATCTTGGGGGCGCTCTCGTCGATTCGCGGACGCTTCACCACAATTGCGCCAGCCAGGAACTCTTTTTGGCCACTCTGGGGGCTTGCGAGTGATAGCCACGCACGAAGTCGATATCGCATGTGCTGAACTCGCTGAGGAGGCGCTCGACGATCGGATCGTAAAAGGCGGCGATCTTTTGCGTCATGGCCTCATCGACGATGTCCCAAGAGATGCCGGGTTTCTTCTTCGCCAGGTGCGTGAGAATGAGCTTGCGCAAGCTTCCCTTGCTTGGGGCGTCCATATCGCTCTTGTTGATGCTGCGCAGAAGCTCGATTGCCTTGGGAGAGGGAGAGGGGTTCACCTGTCCGCTGTTCCAGGAGTAGTCCGTTTTCCTGAAACGCTTGACGCCACACAGCTGGAGCAAGTTTGCGAAAATCTCATCCTGCGCCGTCAACTGCTCATAACTGTGCAGGGCAAACTCTGTCTGCGGCCCGAGTTTGCGCCAGCCCGACAGGATCGCCGCAAAGTCCAGCAGGTGCCTGCGGGTTTTTATGCTCCAGTCAAACCATTCCTCCAG
The DNA here is from genome assembly GCF_963674635.1 of Breoghania sp. NCBI lineage: Bacteria > Pseudomonadati > Pseudomonadota > Alphaproteobacteria > Hyphomicrobiales > Stappiaceae > Breoghania > Breoghania sp. The sequence goes on along the minus strand of NZ_OY771475.1, from coordinate 1,947,708 downwards.
ACTGCGCGCCTCGCCGCCCTTGACCGCCTGAATATAGGACGACGGGACCCAGTTGATCGGGTCGCGCAAGGCCGCGTAGACCATCACCTGTGTGCCGTCCAGCGCGCGGGCCCAGGTGGCGTAAATGTCATCGGTGAAGGTCCACCACAGATACTCCGAACTCAGCACAAGGGTCTGCGCGCCCATCGCCTCCGCTTCGCGCCGGGCGGCGGAGACATAGGCGTGAAACTGTTCCTTACGCTCTTGCGGCGTGTTCGGAAGGGCTTTGCTGTGAATACCGTGGGCGGACGGGTGAAGCGAGGCGGCGATCAGGTGATGCGCGTCGGACGCGATGCCGAGATCGGGATAGCAGATATCCATCGACCGCAAGGTGCGCATGTTCTTGTACAGAAAGTTCTGGAGCGCGGAGGAGCCTGTTTTCGTCGCACCGATGTGGAGGATGACTTTCATGGATTGCGCCTGCGCTCTAGAAGAATTTCGATTGGTTTCGCGTGAAAAATGAAAGGAATGATGAATTTGCCTATGAAACCGGTCTCGTGCCGGCGAGTCCAGCCAGAGCCTGGATCACGGCAGTCGGGTTTTCCGCTTCCGCCACCGGCAGCAGCGCGGCGTGTGGATATGTCTTCAGCCGCTCCGCCGGTGCGCCAATGTCGAAGGCAACAATCGGCATCTCCAGCGCCATCAGCTCTGCCGTCACATAGGAATAGGTTTCCGGCCAGATGGAGGGAAACAGGCAAACGTTGATCTCATGGGCTTCCAGAATGTCCGGCAGGTGTTCCGCTTCATAGCGTCCGGTAATCGTCAGGTTGCGCAGGCTTATGGGATTGCTCAGCACACCGATGACGACGACCTGCGCCTCCGGTTGTACCTTGAGAAGCTTGCGCGCCAGCGCCTCAACCACGTGAGCGCCCTTCTGGTGACTGATGCCGCCTACAATGGCCACGCGCAGGGCTTGTCGGTTTCCCAGTGTCGGCTTGCGCGAGAAGGTGACGGTCGGGTCATGCGGGCGGACCCGGACCCTCGGCGCGCAGGCGGGGTAGATCCGCAAGAGATGCGCGCGGCTGTCCTTGGAAAAGCAGGTCACTTCATCCGCGGCATCGACAAGCCGCCCCCAGGCCTCACGCCAGGCCCCAATCGTCGAACCGGTCGGATTGGCTGCGAAGGCGTTCTTGGGGAGACAGGACAGGCACTTTTCCTGCTCGGGCAGCCCGCAGAAACGCCCGGTCTTGTTCAAAAGCGTGTAGGCCGGGCACAGCGGATAGAAATCATGCAGCGCCATCGTGAGGCGCGCGCCGGTTATCGTTTTCAGCCGCGTCAGGAACTCCACAACGGAGAGCGGGTCGCGATGACCGACGAGATTGTTGAAGTGGATTTCCTGCGGTGCGATCACCTGCGAAAGCAGCGTCTCCACCTCATCCAGCGATGCCAGCGTCACGTCGAACCGGCTTTGCCGGATGAGCAGACGGAGATTGAAGGGGGAGGGATCGGCCTGCGAACCCGCGCGCTCATGCAGCAGCAGCACGGGCTGTCCGCTCTCAAGGCGGCGGGCAATCATCTGCGCACGGAAATGGTTGGCGCCGCCGCCCTTGTCGTGATCGACGATGAGCACGGGCTTCGGCATGGCCTGCGCGGCGATCATGAACGCGGCGGCGGTCCGTGATGGCAAAACCGGATCGGAATTGATGAAGGCCTGGACCTGGCCTTCATAGGCGGGATAGCGCTTCTGCAGGATCGCCAGATGCGTCTTGTTGAGCCGGGTGCGTGTCTCGCTGTCAAAGGAGCCGCCATGCACATGGCGAACAAACAGGTTCTCCGCCATGATGTTGCGATAGCCCGCGGCCGCTGCACGAAGACACCAGTCGTTTTCCTCGCCATAGCCGAGCTCGAAGGTCTCCGCGTCGAACGGGCCGATCGTCTGCCACAGCGAGTGGTTCACCGCCATGCAGAAGCCGACCCCGGTCGGCAGCTCAAGGGGCGGCTCGGAGGGCGCGATACACTGAAAGGCAGCGTCGATCTGGGCCAGTGTCACGTCGGGCCACATGGGATTGTCCCGGCACAGGGTCGGAAAGCTGCAAATGGTCGCCGCATTGGAAAAGGGCGTGACGCTGGCGACGTCCTTGCTGGCACGAAGGGGGCCTACAAGCCGTTGCAACCAGCCGGGCGGGACGACCGTGTCGCTGTTCAGGATGACGAAATCCGTGCGGGCGTGGTGCGCCCCCTCATTGACCGAGCGCACGAAGCCCCGGTTCTCCTCGTGCTCGATGAGCACGACATCCGCAAACGGCTCAAGCAGCTTGCGCAGATGCGGGCGGACGCGGTCGTCGGGGCTGCAATCCTCGATGACCACGAGGCGGTAGGCACCCTGCGTATTGGCCTTCAGGCTCGCAAAAAGCGGATCCAGATGCTGGAAACCGTTATAGACCGGGACGATGATATCGACCGGCTCTTCAAGCGCGGGGGGACAGTGTTGCGGCACAAGGCGGTCAAGCACGTCGCGAAACGGTATCGCGGGCACGTCGTTGGCGGAGCGCGCACTCAAAAGGCCCAGGATCTCGCGCTTGAAACGGCCGAAATCTCCGCGCGCGATCCAGCCTGCCGCCATCCATATGTTGGACGGCGTCGCCTCGCGCCAAACCTCCCGCGCCAAGTGTGCCAGATTGATGCGCGCGCGGCGAATGCGCGCCGTGATTGTCGCCTTGCCACCGTCCGCGCCATGCAGCACGAGGCGCAACCTCCGCGGTTTGAAGCGCGGCATCGGGCACGTGGCGGCAAAACCGGAGTGGAGCGCCTGGGGCTTGCCATAGGTGTCACGCACATCGGGGCGCAATTCGCCATGCTGGATTGCAATGGCGAGGCTCTCAAGTTCCGGATCCCGGCCTTCGATGAAGGCCTCGATCGAAGTGACGTCCCCATGCTCGAAAAAAGCCCAGCCGGAAACGACGATCTTGGTGTCGTTTCTTTCGCATCGGTCGAAAAAGTGGCGCGGCTGCGGGGCGGTCTGGATGCTCATGTGCTTCAGGGAGGCATTTTCCGCCTGATACGGCAAGGTCGGCCTGGAGTCTGTGCGTGATCGGGGCGTGATTGCTATTGGCTGTTTTCTGGTCTCACGCAGCCTTTTGACGGTTTCTGCCCTACGCTTCAAGAACATTGTGGCGACCGTAAGATACGGTTCTTGAAGCCGGAATTCGCGGGAGACGGTCCATCTTCAGGAAGAATTGGCTGCAGCTTCGGGCTTTGACGGGTGTTGCGGGAGAGCCCCCCTATGCCAGGGCGCCACTGTTCTTGCGCAGGATAAATTGGTTTGTAGGATGAAGTGACACAACGTAAGAAAACCAGAGCGTGTAAGGCTTCGGGCCGCCAGGGAATCGGTCTTGAACCATACCGACGGCTCGGGGTGTCCGAGAGGTTGTCACTCCTGCGGATGCGGGGCACGATCGTTGAGGGAGGGGATGATGGACCGCATTGTTGTCAGGCCATTTGGAAAACGCTTCTGTCTGGCCTTGCTGCTGGTTGCGGTTCTGGCGGTTCAGTTCTGGACGCAATCGCGCTACCCGGCGCTCAATGAAAAAGCCATGATGAGCGGGGCGATCCAGCTTGAGGATCCGCTGGGCTTTGAGGCCAAGTTCCCGCTTTCGCCCGACGACACGATGGGTGAGCGGATCGCCAAATCCACCGGCAACTGGATCAAGACCAACCAGCGCGGGATGACCTTCGGCATCCTCTTTGCAGCCGCTTTCCTGACCCTTCTGGGTTATGTGCGCAAGCACGGCTTCCGGAACGGCTTTTCCAACTCCGCCATGGGGCTCGTCATTGGTGCACCGCTGGGGGTCTGCGTGAATTGCGCCGCGCCCATTGCGCGCGGGCTCTATTCCGGCGGGGCGCGGGCGGAATCGACGCTTTCCGCCATGATCGCCTCGCCGACGCTCAACATCGTGGTCCTCACGATGCTGTTTTCCATCTTTCCCTTCTACATGGCGGTGACCAAGATCGCGCTGTCTGTGGTGATGATCCTGATCGCCGTGCCGGTCATCTGCCGGTTCCTGCCGCCCGAACAGCTTCAGGCATCGGTTGCAAAGCGCGCCGCCCACGTCACGCCGGATCCGCACACAAGCGCCACCGAGCAGGAAAGCATCATCTGGGCATTGTTCTATTTCGCCAAGGACTATGCGCTGAACCTGTGGTTCATCGTGAAAACGACCTTGCCGCTCATGATCCTGGCCGGTTTTCTGGGTGCGCTGGTGGCCAGTCTCGTGTCCGCCACGCTTCTGGAGGGAGCTGCCTTTGGGGCAGTCGGTCTCCTCGCCACGGCGGTCGTTGGCACCTTTCTGCCCCTGCCCATCGGGCTCGATGTGGTGGCTTCGGGGGCTTTGATGCAGGCAGGGCTGGCGCCCGGCTACGTGATGACGCTGCTTTTCACGCTCGGGATTTTCTCGGTTTATTCCTTCTTCATCGTCGCCACCGCGATTTCCTGGCGGGCGGGATGGCTGCTGGCGGCGGTGATCTGTGTCACCGGCATTCTGGCCGGTCTCGGTGTCAGCCACTATCACAAGTGGCAGAGCGAGCGGGCGCTGAAGACCCTGCTCGGCTGGGAGATTTCGCTGGTCGGTTCGGCCCATGCGGGCGAGATGTCCGATGTCAAGGTGATGGAGGTGGATGGCGCGACCGTCACGGTGACGAAAAGCGATTTCGCGCCGCGCTCGGCTGCCGGCGAAAAGCCCTTCACCCGCAAGGAAGCCTGGCATTCCGGCATCGACAAGCCGACCGAATTCTCCTTCGCCGACATGTGGCCCCCCTTCTGGGAAGGGCGGTCCATAAGTGCTGGCGACTATGACCGCGACGGCAATGCCGACCTCGTCTTCGCCTCCACGGAGAAGGGCCTCTATTTCTATAACGGCGATGGAAAGGGCGGATTTGCGGCGGCAACGCCCGATATCGGCAAGGTCGCGGATATGCCCGTCTTCAATGCGGTGCTGGTCGATGTCGACAATGACGGCTGGCTGGACCTGTTCATCGCCACCTACAGGCAAGGTAACTTTCTCGCCAGGAACCGGGAGGGGCGCTTCGATTTTGCGAAGCTGGAAACGGTCCCCAACCATGAGAGCGCGCTGTTGACCCTGGCGGCGAGTTTCGGGGACATCGACCGCGACGGCGATCTGGATCTGGCCCTCGGCAATTGGGTGGCGGGCTGGTATCGCACGGTGCCGGGCGAGGAGGCGCGCAATGCCATCCTGTTCAACGAAGGCGGTTCGTTGTTCGACGGCAGGCTGGTCGATCTGCCGGGTATTCCGGGCGAGACCCTGTCGATCCTGCTCTCCGACTTCGATGTGGATGGCGATCAGGATCTGCTCGTCGGCAACGACTTCGAGATCCCGGACATGTTCTACAAGGGCGACGGCGAGGGCAATTTTCGCGAGATCACCCGCGAGGACGGCCTGATCCCGATGACGACGACCACGACCATGACGCTGAAGACCGCGGATCTGGCCAATTCCGGCAAGCCCGCCATCTATGCGGCCCAGATCGCGGGGCGCTCCTCCGGTGTCTCCTCCAAGCTGAAGATGCGCTCGCTCGACTATTATTGCGACGGCATCGAGCGCGCGGAAGAGGCCGCCATCTGCAAGCGGAACATGGCGATCAAGCGCTGGTACAAGTCCGGCCACAGCTTCGATCCCGGTTTCGCCGGCAAATGCGCCGAGCTCGAAGGGCGCTATCAGAGCGAATGCAAATCCATGCTGGTGAAGGATCTGGCGATCCAGAACCGCGATCCCTCCATCTGCCAGCTCATCCCGAAGGACGCGCGCCGCGCCCGCCAGCTGTGTGAGATCCACTTCCGCCCGGCGAAAAAGCCGAGCGAGGCGGAGTTGGCGAAGACGGTGCCGCAGATCCTGCGTCGCAACGTGTTGCTGGAGCCGAAAGGCGATGGTGGCTTCACCGAGACGGCGGAAGCCGTCGGGCTGGATGTGGGCGGCTGGAGCTGGGACACCAAGATCGGCGACTTCGACAATGATGGCTATCAGGACGTCTATATCGTCAACGGAACCTGGGTTCCCAACGAGGTGAGCCCGTCGAACCTCTATTTCCGCAACAAGGGCGACGGCACCTTCGAGGAGGCGACCGATGCGTTCGGCCTTGCCGATTACCTTATTACCGCGTCGGCCTTGCAGCTCGATCTCGACGGCGATGGCGACCTGGATTTCGTCACCGCCCCGGTCAATGGGCCGGTCATGACCTTCATCAACAATTCCACCACCGGCAACGCCATCGTCTTTGCCTTCAATGATCACATTGGCAACCGTTTCGGCATCGGCAACCGTATCGAGGTCCGGGCGGGGGATCGGATGTGGTCGCGCGAGATCCAGCTTGGCGGCGGCTTCATGTCCTTCGACCTGGCGCAAGCCCATATCGGACTGGGGGATGTGGAGACCGTGGACAGCGTGAGCATTCACTGGGCAGACGGCGGTCAGACCGTCATCGAGGGGCCTCTTCCCGCAGGGGCCCGCTACCTGATCGAGCGCACGGCCCGTGCGGTGAACTGAAGCGAACCGAACTGACACCCGGACATGTGGCGGCGGTGCGGGGAAAGGCTCCCACACACACGCCCGGCAGGAATGACAGGAGACGACATGCAGTGCGAAACGGCCTTGCGGCGGACGCAACGGGTGACGATGGGGGGAGCTCGAACTGTTGTTCTGACAGGTTCGCTGGCGCTGGGCGCGTGTTTCGCTTTGAGTTTGGCCGTGGTGTCGCCCGTCTTCGCCCAGACACAGACACAGACGCAGACACAGGCTCAGGCGCAGCCTGAAGCCGGGGCTGTCGCGGGCGCTGAGGGCCGCCCGGCGGACGCCACGCCCTCAGCGGCGCCTGCTTCACCGCAACAGCCGCTGGTTGGGGCGGTCGGAGCTCCGGCTCCCGACATGTCTGCCTCCGAGGCGGCCTACAAGCGCGGCGATTTCGTCACCGCACGTGCCGAGCTTGAAAAGCTCCTTTCGACCGGTCATCCGCAGGTGCTTTACCGGCTGTCGCTCCTGCTGGTGCAGGGCAAGGGCGGCGCACAGGACCTCGGCCGCGCGGCGGAGCTTCTAAACAGGGCTGCGAGCAATGGCAATGCGGATGCAATGACCTTGCTCGGGCAGCTCTATCTGCAAGGAAGCGGCGTCTCGCGCAATGCTGCTGCCGCCGCCCAGCTCTTCGCCCTCGGCGCGGAGAAGGGCAATGCGACAGCGCAGTATTTCATTGGCAAGATGTATCGCGAGGGCGCGGGCGTTCCGGTCGATCCGATCAAGAGCCTGACCTGGCTTCAGGCTTCCGCCCGACAGGGGATCGGCGAAGCCATGTTCGAGCTGGCGGAGATTTTCGGTAAGGGTCTCGGTGTGAGGCCGGACGAGGCGGAAGCCTTGAAATGGCTTGATCTGGCCGCCCAGGCAGGCCTGCCGCAGGCCCAGTTCACGCTGGCGCAGAATTTCAGCCGTGGCGGGGCTATCGCGCGCGATGAGGAAAAGGCGCTGGAGCTTTATCGTGCCGCAGCGACCGCCGGATACGTACCGGCGCAGACCTTGCTTGGCGCCTTCTATTTCTCAGGCACGGGCGGCCTCGCCAAGGATACGAACGAGGCACGGATCTGGCTTTCGCGCGCCGCCGAAAAGGGCGATCCCGCCGCCCAGACCAATCTCGCCTTCATGTATGCGACCGGCGACGGCGTCACCCGTGACGAGGCGCAGGCAGCGAAACTCTATCAGGCCGCCGCCCATAGTGGTTTGCCACGGGCGCAGGCCGCTTTCGCCGTGATGCTGTTGGAAGGGCGCGGGGTCGACAAGGATATGGACGCCGCCGAGGTGTGGCTTCAAAAGGCGGCTCAGGCCGGCATGAAAAGCGCCGGAACGCGGCTGGGATCGCTCTATGCCAGCGGTGAACTCGCCGTTGCGGACAAGGCGGCCGTCGTGACCTTCGTTCATGCGGCCGCGCTTTCCGGCGATGCGGCCGCGCGCCAATGGCTGGAGGGGGCGATGAAGGAGGGCGTTCTGTCCGCCGAAGGGCGGCTTGCCGACCTGCTCGCCAAGGGCGCGGCGGGGAGCGAGCCCGATCCGCAGCGCGCGCTGGCGCTTTATCGTGAGGCGGCGGAGCGTGGCGATCCCTTTGCCCAGTTGCAGCTCGGGCTTCTCTATGCGCGCGGCGAAGGTGTGGAGCAGGATTATGTCGTCGCCCACAAATGGGTGAACCTGTCTGCCGCCGATGGCAACCGCGAGGCGATCAAGTCCCGCGATCTCTTCGCCAGTCTGATGACGCCAGACCAGATCAGCGAAGCCCAGCGGCTGGCGCGTGAATGGACCCTTGCCCACCTGTCCGGGGGGCAGTGACCATGCGCGTTCCGGTTGTCCCGACAAGGAAAGGCGAGGGGCGGGGCCGTCGTTCGGTCCACGTGGTGCGGGCCCCGCTGGCGCTCGCGCTCGTGCTCGCCATCGGTTTTGGCGTTCTGACAACGGGGTCGCTTGAGGCCGCGTCCGATGAAGCCGCCGGTCTGGCGCGCGCGCAGGAGGCTCTGTCGCGCAATGACTGGAGCGGCGCGATCGACCTTCTGCGTCCTCTGGCGGAGGCTGGAAATGTCGAGGCGCAGCTTCAACTCGCCGCCATCTACAACAACGGCACCGGCGTTCCGCAGGATTTCTCCGCCGCAGCCCGCTGGTACGCGCGCGCCGCCGCCACCGGTAATGCCGAGGCCCAGAACCGTCTGGCGCTTTATTACGCGGCCGGAACCGGTGTGGCGCAGAGCTTCACCGAGGCGCTGAAATGGTACCGGCTGGCCGCCGAACAGGGCGACCCGCATCACCAGTTCGATCTGGCGGCCATGTATGACAATGGCCATGGCACACCCGCCGATCCGGCGGAAGCGGCGCGCTGGTATGAGAAGGCGCGGGCCCAGGGGCTGGCGGAGGCGGAGGCCAATCTCGGGATCCTCTATCTGGAGGGGCGAGGGGTGGCGAAGGATCCGGTTCGGGCCCGCGAGCTGCTGGCTTCCGCCGCCGGGAAGGGCGTAGCGCGCGCGCAGAACAATCTGGGCCTGATCTATGTGCGCGGGGAGGGGGTGCCGCAGGATTACGAAAAGGCCGCCGATCTCTTCCAGATGGCTGCCGATCAGGGGGTGAAGCAGGCGATGCTCAATCTGGGCGTCATGTTTGAAAACGGCTTTGGCCGCCCCCAAAGCGAGAGCCTCGCCTATGACTGGTATCGCCGGGGAGGTCGTGCGGCCGAGGTGCCGGAAGCTGCGCCGCGGATCGACCTGAACGAGATCGAAGCCATCTATGATAGCCGCCTGGCCGCCCCCTATTCCGGAGGCTGGACGCTGCAGAGCTATGAGAAGGCGGCCGGTCGGGGCGACCTGCTATCCGCGTTCATGCTGGGCTACATCCATGCCCGCGGCCTTGGCGTGACGCGCGATTACGCCAAGGCCGCGCGTTATTTCCAGAAAGCGGCCGATGGCGGATATGTGCCCGCCATGACCAATCTCGGGCTTCTCGCCTTCCGCGGACTCGGCACACCGCAGGACTTCGTGATGGGCTACATGTGGCTGAATCTGGCAAGCACCGCCGGTCATTCCGAAGCCATTGAGCTGCGGGCCGCCCTGCGCCCACGATTGACATCCGGGCAGATCAACGAGGCCCAGACGCTGGCCAATCAGCGCTGGCATGCGCAGGCGGGCCAATAACTAATGTACCGCAGACGATTGTCTGTATCGGAACGTAGAAATCTGAATGAGAGGTGTGAATATTATCGATATTCTGATAATAGTCCCGTAACTTCCTGTCCGCGCCGAGAGGCGGCGGGGTGAAGATTGTAATGAGCATTTTAAAATTCGGCGTAGAGTTGATTTCGCAAGTATATGCGGTTGGCATGTCTTTTGGATCCCTATAAACTGGATGAGATTCTAGTCGAGGCAAATGCGTTGCTCCGCCCAGGCCTGGGCCTGGGGAGGGGCGGGCCGATTTGCCGGTCTGCGGCATGCGGAGGGGGAATGTCCGAAAAAGTCGGATCCTATGCGATGAGGGCGCGGAGGCGCGGCTCGGGCCGTATGTCGGCGAGCCACTTGGTGCTTGCTGTCGTCATGCTGACCGTAACGGGGGGCGTGGATGTCGCGCGCGCCGACGATGGGGCGCTTGTCGCCACGCGCCGCTTCGCGGATGCGACCATCGGCTTCGATCTCGGCGGGAACTACCGCAATCTGACGCTTTCCATTTCCGGCCCGAACGGGTTCCACGTCTCCGCGCAGTCGGAGCGCACAGCGCCGGTTATCAACCTGCGCAAGTTCGGCAAGGTGGAAGATGGGCTCTACAATTTCCAGCTCACCGGCTCCACGACTAAGCGCGTCGAGTACCGCTCCACACTGAATGACGGGCGCGGCGAAGACGCCAGAAAGGCCGCATTTGAAGGCGCGCAGCTTGGTGGGACGTTCGTCGTGAAGGGCGGCGTGATCAAGCAGTTCCGGGACGAAGAAGAGCGATAAGTTGCGTAATACACGAGACCGCTGCGTCGTCGGGGTCTCAGGGGCAAGTGAGCATGCAGTGTCCGAGGCCGGTTCTGGCGGGCGGCATTGCTCGTGAGACATGACGCGGAGCGAAGCCGCGGCAATTGACCGGCACGGGCCGGGGGGAGAAATGATCTGATGAAGAAGCAGCTTCAAGCCGGCGTCGTCGCGGCCTTGATGGCATCGAGCGTCATGATGTCCAGCTCGGCGCACGCGGATCAGGTGTTTGCTCAGGACGTGATCATTCAGGGCAGTCTTTGCACCGGTGTGGACTGCGTGAACGGCGAGACCTTCAGCTTCGATACGCTCATCCTGAAGGAAAACAACCTGCGTATCTTTTTCAATGATACGAGTAACTCCGGTTCCTTCCCGAATGTCGACTGGCGTCTGATCGCCAACGAGACCACCAATGGCGGCCAGAACATGTTCGCCATTGAGGATTCAACGAGCGGCACGAAGCCCTTGTTCATTCAGTCCAGCGCGCCGAACAATACGGTGTTCATGTCGAGAAACGGCAATGTCGGTTTCCAGACGAATACGCCCGCGGTCAATCTCCACACCAGGTCCGGTAACTCCCCCGCCCTCCGTCTGGAGCAGGACTCTTCGGGAGGCTTCACGTCCCAAACGTGGGATGTTGCGGGCAACGAGACCAACTTTTTCATCCGGGACGTGACGAATTCCGGCCGGATCCCGTTCAAGATCGCGCCGGGTGCGCCGGCCAATTCGCTTTTCATCGCGAATAATGGCCGAGTTGGCCTCGGGACCAGCACGCCGGACGGGCCGTTCCAGGTGGAGAACGGCGCGGGCACGACGGACGATTTCATCGTCTCGTCATCGGGCTATGTCGGCATCGGCACGAATAACCCGACGGTCCCGTTGGAGATCAATGCGTCGGGCATGGACTCCTTTCTCGTGACCGGCGACGGCATCAAACTGGCCCGCCTTGAAAGCTCCAACAACAGCGCGGTCCAGTTCCGGTTCCAGACGAACAACGCAAACCGCCGCTTCGTCGCACTTGACGGATCCGGCAGTACCAAGACCCAGATCGAACTTGGCAACACGGCCATCCTTCTGGCAGGGCCTACGGTCACCGGGGCTGACCTGTGGGCAAAGATCGACGCCAATGGCATCGTCACGCAAGGCCCGACCTGTAATCCCGGACCGTGCGACGGCGTCTTCGATCAGGACCTCTATGAGGTCGAGACGATCGAGGAACACGCCGATTACATGTGGAAGAACAAGCATCTGTGGGGCGTGGGGCCGACGGCTCCCGACCAGCCGTTCAATGTGACGGAAAAGACGGCGGGCGTCATTCACGAGCTGGAAAAGGCGCATATCTACATCGAGCAGCTCAACAAGCGCATCAGCGCGCTGGAGCATGAACTCGACAAGTGACAAGCCGCGCTGGATGCCGTCAGGCATATGGTATCAACAACGCGGTGTCCGATGGATGCCGCGTTGTTTTCATATTCGCCGGCGGGATGAAAGGTGTGGAACGTGCCCTGCCGTGGCCACGCGAGGTGCCTCCGATTTGCGAATCAGGTGGAGAAGCAGTAAAAGCGCCGCCGGGATGCGCAGTTTTACACAGGGCCGCAATGAATTACCTTGAAGCGTTGCGTCTTGCGCACGAAACGATCGAACCGCATCTCTATGTCGAGATCGGATGTCGCGTCGGAATAAGCCTGGCGCTTGCCAGATGCAGGGCCATCGCCGTCGATCCCGATTTCGAGATCACGCAGACGCTTTCAGCGCCCACCAGCCTCTATCGTGAAACCAGCGACGACTTCTTCGCCCGTAGTGATCTGGCGGAGATCCTGGGTGAGGGCCCCGATCTCGCCTTCATCGACGGCATGCACCGCGTGGAATACGCCTTGCGCGATTTCATGAATCTGGAAAGCTGCGCCAAGCCTTCTTCCGTCATTCTGACCGACGATGTTCTGCCAGCCGATATGTCCTGGGCGACGCGGGACCGTCAGGGCCAGTACTGGACGGGCGATGTCTACAGGCTCATCCCTGTCTTGCGAGAATACCGCCCGGATCTGACGATCGAGGTGTTCGACATCGAGATCAAGGGGCTGGCGATCATCTCCGGTCTTGATCCGCAGTCCACGGTGCTGAAAGACGCTTATGGTGAGATCGTGGAGCGTCTTGAAGCCGGGGAGTGGCGCGAGGCATCCCTCGACAGTCTGCGTGATCGGCTGGCGCCGGTTCCGGTATCGCGTGTGCGCGACCATCTGGAAAGCGTTGCGGCCCGCCGTTCTGGACCAGGACAGGGGGCGGCTGGCCGACAGAACGGGCGTTATCTGGATCTGTTGAAAAAGATCCTGCTCAACGAGATCTATATCGAAGACGAATTGCGCATCTCCTATCTGCGTCAATGTCTGGAAGGAACGCGCGAGTTCGCTTACGCAGACCTTCATGACATAGGGAAGGCCTGTCCACAGGGGCTTGCCGAATTGCAGCGTTCCCGCGCTGTCGGTCAGTTCCCCGGGCGCAAGATCGCCAATTGCGGCTTCAACCACACCATGATGGGGCGGGCGCGGCTGGACAGCCTTCATGCGCATCTCGATCTTGTCTGCGAGACGGGTGTCGAGGGCGACCTGATGGAATGCGGCGTCTGGCGCGGCGGGGCCTGCATCTTCATGCAAGCCTATCTGAAAGCGCGCGGGCTGACCGATCGCAGGGTTTTTGTCGCCGACAGCTTCGAGGGACTGCCGGCGCCGAGCGAGCAGGACCGAGGGCTCGATCTCACCAAGGCGCGGTATCCGCAGCTTGCGGTGGACCAGGAAACGGTCCGCCGCAATTTCGAGCTTTATGATCTGCTGGACGACAATGTCGTTTTCCTGAAAGGGTGGTTTGCCGACACCCTGCCGACAGCGCCCGTCGACAGGATCGCCTTGCTGCGCCTTGACGGCGATCTTTACTCGTCGACCATGGACGCGCTGAACGCGCTCTATGATAAGGTGTCCTCCGGCGGCGTCGTGATCATGGACGACTATGGCGCGATCGACGTCTGCCGGAATGCCGTTCGCGATTTCTTCGCTTCCCGCGGCGAAGAGCTGCCGGAAATGGTGGCGATCGACGGGAGCGGCGTCTATTGGCTCAAGCCCTGACGAGTGGAAGGGGCGTGTCCGGGGGAGACATGAGAGATCTATCGCGACCTCTCTTGAGGTGTCCTGAGCTTTCACTCGTCGTTGTGGCCTATAACATGGCCCGCGAATTGCCGCGCACCATCCGGACCCTCTCCACCGACTATCAACGCGGTGTCGAGGCGGGGGAGGTCGAGGTCATCGTGGTGGACAACGGATCCACCAGACCGTTCGATGAGGACGCGTGCCGCCGCTGGATCCCGGATCTGAAGATCCTTCGCATGGAGAACCCAACCGTCTCCCCCGTGGCCGCCATCAATCGCGGGATCGAGGCGGCGCAAGGAAACCTGATCGGGGTTTTCATCGATGGTGCGCGCATGGCGTCTCCGGGGTTGCTCCGCGCCGCGCTGATGGCCGCGCGTCTCCACGAGCGCCCGGTCATCGGCACCCTGGCCTTTCATCTCGGCCCCGACGTTCAGATGCGCTCCGTGCGCGAAGGCTACGATCAGGAGGCGGAAGATACGCTTCTGGCGGGCAGCGGCTGGGAAGAAGACGGCTACCGGCTGTTCGATATCTCGGTTTTCGCCGGATCATCGGCTCGAGGGTGGTTCCAGGTCCCGGCTGAGACCAACGCGTTGTTCCTCACAGCCGCCCATTGGCGCGAGCTTGGTGGCTACGATCCACGCTTTCGCACCCCCGGCGGCGGGCTCGCCAATCTCGACACGTGGAAACGCGCGGTGGAGAGCGACGGTTGCTTTCCGGTCATGCTTCTGGGCGAGGGGACATTCCACCAGGTTCATGGCGGGGTCGCGACCAACGCGTTGAAGCCGCCGACGGCGGAGTTCAGGGAAGAATACGCCGCGTTGCGGGGTGGCCCCTATGTGATACCGCAAGCCCAGGTCCATCTGTTCGGCAGCTTTCCGGCCAATGCGCAAAAAAGCCTTGTTGCGTCGCTGGAAAAAATGCGCTGAGCGGCGCGGGCACCCGGTTGCGGGCCGGACGTTACACCGATCTTGTGCTGTGAGGGGTGAGTCCTCCGGCCAAGCCCGCCGGGCCCCCTGAGGCGTTGTGCTGGTGCATCTTTCTTCGCGCTTTCCACATCACTGCTGCGCGGGCATGCGGGGAAACCCTGATGTTCGGGGCTGTTTTCCCTATTGCCAATTCTATGTCTTTCGCGACCAGCATCAGACGTAGTAACACAACAGCAAAAGAGGTTGCGCCGACTTGAGCGGCCGGGTGCAACAGGCATGGTTGCGAGGAAGGAAACTCAGCCCATGAAGTCCACCAACTCCGTTTTCACGGGTTTGCCCACAACCGTGTTTGAAGCCATGTCGCGTCTCGCCATGGAGCATGGCGCGATCAATCTCGGGCAGGGGTTTCCGGATGTGGACGGGCCCGAAGATGTCCGCGCGCAGGCGGCTTCCGCGCTCATGACCGGGCCGAACCAGTATCCGCCCATGCTGGGATTGCCGGAACTGCGTCAGGCCGTGGCCGACAGCAACAAGCGCTTTTACGATCTCGATATTGACTGGCAGCGCGAGGTCCTGGTCACCTCCGGCGCGACAGAAGCCCTGGCCGATTGCCTGATGGCGCTGGTGGAGCCCGGTGACGAGGTCATCCTGATCGAGCCGCTTTACGATTGCTATCTGCCGCTGGTGAAGCGGGCCGGCGCAACGCCCGTGCGCCTGCGCGTGACGCCGCCGGAATGGAAATTCGATCTCGACGCCTTCGAAGCCGCCATCACCCCCGCCACCAAGGCGATCCTGATCAACAACCCGATGAACCCGGCCGCCAAGGTCTTTTCCGAAGAGGAACTGGCGGGCATCGCGAAGCTCTGCGTGGCGTACGATCTCTATGCGATCTGCGATGAGGTTTACGAGCACATCATCTTTGACGGCGCGAAGCATCGCCCGCTGATGGCCTTCGACGGCATGCGCGAACGCGCCGTGCGCATCGGGTCGGCCGGCAAGACCTTCTCGCTCACCGGCTGGAAGGTCGGCTACATCACAGCCACCCCCGCGCTTCTCGATCCGATCGCCAAGGCGCATCAGTTCGTCACCTTCACAACCGCGCCGAACCTGCAAAAGGCGGTCGCCTATGGCCTGACCAAGGGCGACGCCTATTACGAGGAACTGGCGGGCGAGCTTCAGGCCAAGCGCGACCGGCTGGCGGACGGGCTGGCGCGACTGGGCTTCGCGGTGCTTCCCTGCGAGGGCACCTATTTCGTGACCTGCGATGCCTCCGGCATTCTGCCGGGCCTCGACGATGTGGAGATGTGCCGCCGCCTGACGGTGGAGGCAGGCGTGACCGCCGTGCCGGTTTCCGCCTTCTATGGCGACGATGCTCCCTCCTGCTTCATCCGCTTCTGCTTCTGCAAGCGCGACGAGGTTCTGGATGAGGCCGTGGCCCGTCTGGGCCGCTGGATCCGGGGCGAAGTGCCGGACGTGGTCGCGGGCTAACCTCAGCCGGACGCTTCCCTGCGCGCTTGATTACGCCGGGGCATCCGATACCTTCGCGAATGTAACGCACACCTTCAGGGAGCGCGCGCGCCGCGTCAGTCCCGCTTCCGGCAATGGATCACGCCATGACCAATCCTGTTCTTGTTGAAGTCACCCGCGGCGCGTTGGTGGAATCCGCCCATCGCGGCGCGATCGCCATTGTCGATGCGTCCGGAAATGTGCGCTCCGCCCTTGGCGATATTGAAAGACCGATCTTTCCACGTTCCGCCGTGAAGGCCCTGCAGGCGTTGCCGCTGGTGGAGTCGGGGGCCGCCGAGGCTCTGGATTTCGAGCCGGAAGAACTCGCGCTTGCCTGCGCCTCGCATAATGGCGAGGACATTCACGTCAACACCGCCCGCGTCATGCTGATCAAGGCCGGGCTCGATGAAGATGCGCTGGAATGCGGGGCCCAGTGGCCCGCGCTGGATGCGGATCGTTCGGCCCTGATCTGCAATGGCGAGAGCCCTTGCGCGCTTCACAACAACTGTTCCGGCAAGCATGCGGGCTTTCTGGGGCTGGCCCGTGTCATGGGTGTGCCCACCAAGGGCTATGTGGAGCCCGATCACCCCGTTCAGCAGGAAATCCGCGCCGTGATGGAGGCGATGACGGGGGCCTCGCTCGTGGCCGACAAATGCGGGATCGATGGATGTTCGATCCCCACATGGGCGACGCCGCTGTCCGGCCTGGCGCGCGCCTTTGCCTGTTTCGGAACGGGCGAGGGACTTGAGCCCGCCCGCGCGGACGCCGCAGCCACGCTTTACGACGCCTGTTGCGGCCATCCCCACATGGTTGCGGGAACGGATCGCTTCTGCACCGATGTGATGAAGGCTTTCTCAAAGCGCATTTATGTCAAGACGGGTGCGGAAGGCGTCTTCTGTGCCGCGATCCCCGAAGTTGGTCTCGGCGTCGCCCTCAAATGCGATGACGGCACGACGCGCGCGTCCGAAGCCATGATGGCGGGCGTGATCTCCGCGCTGATGGAGGTGGATGAGGATGAGGCGGACGTGCTGGCGCGCTTCGACCATGCCCCCATCAAGACCCGGCGCGGCGTGACGGCCGGCGAGGTTCGCACCGTCGCCGAGTTCGGCACGAGCCTGCAAAAATGAGCGCGGCGGGCTGATCCCGCCTGACGCAAGGCGAAACAAGAAGGCCGGGGCGAAACCCCGGCCTTTTTCGTGTCTGGTCCTGCTCTTGCGAGTTATCGCATGAGCGGATTGTCCTTGATGAAGGTGCCGTTCTGGAGGTCGCGCACGGCCTGATGAAGCTCCTCGCGGGTGTTCATCACGATGGGGCCGTGCCAGGCGACCGGCTCCTTGATGGGCGCACCGGAAACCAGCAGGAAGCGGATGCCGTGTTCGCCTGCCTGCACCACCACCTCGTCGCCCGTGTCAAAAACGACCAGCGTGCGGTTGCCGCTCTGGTCGCGCACATGGACTTCCTCGCCGTTGATCTGCTTCTCGGTCAGAACGCCGAACGGATCGGAAGCGTCGCGGAAGGAACCGGATCCTTCAAAAATATAGGCGAAGGCCTGCCGATAGGTGTCCACGGGGAAGACCTTGCGCTTGCCCGGCGGCACGAAGATGTCGAGATATTGCGGGTCCGCCGCAATCCCGTCCACCGGCCCGGTCTTGCCCCAGAAATTGCCGACCACGACGCGCACCACGGTGCCGTCATCATCAATGATCTCCGGGATCTCGCCTGCGGGCACATCCTGATAGCGCGGCTCGGTCATCTTCAGCCGCGAGGGCAGGTTCGCCCAGAGCTGGAAGCCGTGCATGCGCCCTTGCGGGTCGCCCTGCGGCATCTCCTGATGCATGATCCCGCTGCCCGCCGTCATCCACTGGACATCCCCGGCCCCGAGTGTGCCGCGATTGCCGAGGCTGTCGCCATGCTCCACGGACCCGGCCAGCACATAGGTGATGGTCTCGATGCCGCGATGGGGATGCCAGGGGAACCCGGCCAGATAGTCCTCCGGTCGGTCGGAGCGAAAATCATCCATCATGAGGAAGGGGTCGGTAAGTGACGTGTCGCCGAAGCCGAAGACGCGATTGAGCTTGACGCCCGCGCCTTCCATGGTCGGCTGGGTGCCTGAAATCTGCTTGATAGGACGGATGGACATGGGCCCTCTCCCTGCCTGAAACGAAAATCGACGTGTGAAACGTTGCTTGGGCCCTTATGTGGGGCCGCTGTGCTCAAAGGCCAGACGTCAAATGGGAAACAGACTGTTCACGACCTTGCGAGGAGGCGGGGCAGGGACGCTGGTTGGAAACGGCAATAGGTGGCAAACGCATTAACGGTGCGGAGCCTATGTCGGCCCTTATGGAAAGGGCCGCGTAATGCGCGCACGGAAGTAGATATTGCCAGCCGCTGCCATCTTGTTCGGCCTAGGTTGCATCATTATGCGGGCCAGTCAGAATCCAACTGTAGGCTCTTATAGTCCGGCCATCAGAGCGGTGCACAATGTTGCCTTTCTGCTCAAGGAAAGCGCAAAGCCTAGTTTTTCTTTCTGGATACCCACGTTCAACACCAAAAACATCAAAATAAGTGACTATACATACGAGAAACAATTTCTTATCGCCCGTCTTCA
This sequence comes from Breoghania sp., assembly GCF_963674635.1. Lineage (NCBI taxonomy): Bacteria > Pseudomonadati > Pseudomonadota > Alphaproteobacteria > Hyphomicrobiales > Stappiaceae > Breoghania > Breoghania sp. The sequence continues at coordinate 1,929,018 of NZ_OY771475.1, read as the reverse complement.
TGGCACTTTTGATGTCATCTTCAGAGAGAATATCGCTTTCAGCTTCCCCTTCCATGGAACCGTTTGCTGGGATGAACGCCCCCAATTTCCGATCATCCGGTATCGCAGCCACAATATCTGCTTCAGATTCGGAGAATCCTGCGTTTTCGACAAAAATACGAGCGATATATTTCATTTGATGGGCGGGTGACTGCCCAGTGTTTTTGATCTCGAATTTCCCACTAAGAACTTTTCCGGGACTGATTTCTGTAATCCGAGCCGGTTCGAGGGAAACGTATGCGCGAACCTGCGCATGGCCGACTTCTCGGTCAGTACTAATGGCGCGACGAGTTTGGCGAAGAGACAGCCACAGCGCGATCAGCCCCAAAACGCTAAGCGGAATGCTAACGATCCCAACAACACCCATAATGGCCGTCCATCTGGCCATTTCCTGTTGAGCCTCTAAGTCCTGATTGGATAGCGCCTTTTTTCGATAAGCCCATATCTCATTTATAAGGCACATTCTGAACGCCTCTGGGGATGCGAGGGTGATGGCGCAGCGATCTGCTATCTCTTGGGCGGCTCTTTTTCGGTCATCTTCGGCTCGTTGCTGGTAGTTGTAAGCTATTTCTCGATTACCTATGTACCACTCCCAAGTGCCTAGTAGGATTGATAATAGAATGACGATCGCTGAAATCGAGATTATTAGCCACAATACAAAGCGAGATAACTCCCACCATGTAATAGGTGTTCCAGATAGATTTCCTCTTATAAAATATGAAAATCTCTTTCTCATATTTCTGTAAGGCATCGTAATATAGGCGCCGCTGAAAATTTGGTACGAGATAGCCTATTCCGCACGTTCGCTTCCTTATCGTCAACTCCTATATCGGCCGGCTTCTCGACAAGCTGCGTATGGGTTACGCCTTCGTGCTTCAGTTCAGCCTTCAGCAGGTTTTCCGCTCGGGCTTCCCAGTCCGATTTCCCGCCTTTTTCCGTTCTGGACTTCACCCGTCCGTTATCTTTCATCTTCCTGAAAGCCTTTGAGACGCGGTCTTGCAACCGCTCTTCAGGATGACGTAGGGGGGGCGCTCTTTCGTGAAAGTCCCCCAGATCCTGCAACACCCGCGGAACCGCCCCCTCTCCCATGGGGAGAGGGTTGGGGTGAGGGGATGCGATTTCTCGTGGATGCGGAGGGACCTGCCCCCTCACCCGACGCTGTCGCGCCGACCTCTCCCAATGGGAGAGGTGCACAAGCCGGGCTCTTTTCACAACGAAGCCCCGGGGTCAAGACAGCATGCAACACACTCAAACGTCATCCTGAGGAGCGCCCGCAGGGCGCGTCTCTAAGGATGGCTCCATCCTCAGTCACTCCCGCATACCGTTCAGCGGCCGAACGCACTACCCCACGCGATTGCGCGACACGGTGAGGTGCGGCCAGCTTGCCGCCGCATCGCCGTCATCTCCGGCGAGTTCCCCCGTCGCCCGCTCGCGCCAGCGATAGCCGATGACCGCGCCGTTCTCGACGTCACTCACGATGTTGTCGGCGATCAGTGCGGCGCCTGCGCCGTCTGCCACGGAGACCGCGATGCCGACACCGGCCTTGCGGATGATGTTGGCGGTGGCGCTCACATTGCGCAGGTAAGGGCCCCAGCCCAGCACCATGCCGAAATTCGGCGCGGCCTCGATGACATTGCCGCTCACCGCCGTCTCCGCCTCCACCGCAATGCCGATGCCGCGGCCCTGGGACGGGTCCTTGTAGGGAATGGTCGTGTGCAGGTTGCGCACCACATTGCCGCTGACCACGGCAAGCCGCCCGTCCTGATCGAAGTTGGAAACGGAAATCCCGGTCGCGGCCCCATCCACCATGTTGGAGGAGACGATGGCGCCCTGCGCGCCGAATTCCACGAAGATGCCGGTCTCGCCGCTGCGCAGGCATGAGTTGCCCGTGATCTGGACATTAGAGCCCGCATTCACGCGCACCGCGGTAAAGGCGCAATCGGCGATCCGGTTGTCGGAAACGATCACCCCATGGGCGCGGAAAACGTTGATGCCGTTGCCGTTCTGGCCTGACCCGCCATCACGCGCCGCGATCCGTTCGATGCGATTATTCGTGACGAGGGTGCCGTCTTCGCCGGCGGTCCAGCGGTGAACGAGAATGCCGCCATTGGCGCAATCGGTGACGGTGTTGCCGGAAAGCCGGAGCCCGCGTGACTCCACCGCGCGAATGCCCGCCTGTGCCGCGCCCGAAATGGCGCAGTTTTCCACCCGCCCGGATGAGCGGTCGAGCGCGATGCCGCTTGCCGCGCTGCCCAGAATTTCGCAATCGGAAATGGTGACGCCACGCGTTTCGCTGATATGGGCAAGCGCAGGCGCATAATCGCCAAGCCCCCGATTGCCGCCATCCAGCACAAGCCCCTCAAGTGCGATATTCTCCACGCCCTCGGCAAAGATCAGATGCCCATCGCCGCGATAGAGAAGGCGCGTCTGGCCGGAAACCCCGACAAGGCGTGTGCCCGATGGCAGCCGCAGGTTGGAAACCGTGTAGCGGCCGGCGGGAATGAAAAGCGGGCGTCCACGCTCAGCCGCCCGGTCGATGGCCAATTGCAGCGCGCGGCTTTGATCGTCCGGCGCTCCGGGCCGCAGGCTTGCGGCCTCCGCCCCCAGCGAGCCACGCATGTCCGCAAGCCGGATCTCCGCCCGCGCCTTGCCCGACAGCGCCGGGATGGCGGCTGCGGATACGGCAAACGCTGAAACGGCTCCCTTGAGAAAGGCGCGGCGTTGCATCGATCGTCTCCGGCTTCGGCAATATGCCCCGGTCCGGGATGGCCGGACCTTGTCGAAGCATGAAACGCAAGCTCTGTGCCGCGATGTCTGTGCCGGATTGGCACGTCCGCGATGCGCTGTGGAGGCGGTGGCGGGAGAGACGTCTGCGAAAACGGAAGGCCGGACAAAAGAAAGCCCTCTTCGCAGGGGGAAAAGCGAAGAGGGCAGTGGAGGTGTCAAATCCACGAAGGGATCGTCTTCAGGGGTCGTTCAGTCCAGTATCGGTGCTCAGAGCTTGATCTGGGCGTAGCGCAGTGCTTCCACAACCGTGTGGGTCTTGTTGGAGGCATTGAGCTTGGAGCCCGCATTCTGAAGATGGGCATGAACCGTGCGCTGCGAGATCTTGAGCAGCTCCGCAATGTCGGCGGCGGTCTTGCCAAGGGCGGTCAGTTCCAGCACGCGCCGCTCACGGGCGGAGAGATCGCCGGGACGGTCGGTGGAGACGACGCCGAGTTGGATCAGCCGGCGGAAAGCCACCGTGGCGAGCATGGACAGCCCGGAAAGCTGTTCGCTGCCGATCTCCAGGTTCGGACCGGCGCAGATGATGGAGGGCTGGAAAGGCGCAATATCGTCAACCGGAACGAGAAGCACGTTCACATCGCCACGGTCACCGCCTGCGGCTTCCAGCAGCTCCGAATGCTCGATGTCATCCGTGCCGGACTTCCAAACGAAGGGGCGGATGGCGGCGAGCGTGGCTAGCAGCACGCTGTCGGAGGGCTGAACGGAACTCAGATCGGCTCCATCGCGGCGCTTGTCGGGCCAGCTCATGCGCAGGACCAGATGGTCAATCGGCCGGTTCGGCATCGGAAGACCAGTAATGAGGATATGCGTTGCACCGAACTGACGCAAAAGTTGTTCAAGGCCATCCAACACAACTCCTGGATCGGTTGCGCGACTGAGCCTGCGTGCAATCTCAAAAGTGTCGTGCATTCCATCCATGTTAATGGCCCTTCTGATCTTCATAATGTGCGGGGCTGACCGGCTCCTCCGACCGGAATACCGAGTTAATTTCTTTGAAATCGGTCGAATTGCCCGTGATTGCTGAGAAAGTGCAGGAGCGAAATCTTCCTTGCACAATTACCCTACGTTGAAAGTGGCTAGGGGTCTATCAAAAATCCTAATGTTAGTATTCGGACTAATGGGCGTTTTCCTAGATTGTGGGAAAGCGGTAGGTCGTTGCAGCAACAGGGCTTTCTATCCGATTCTTCCCCAAATAGTTGTGTTGCGCGGCCTTTTCATGGCCGATTATAAGAATTGATCAGTACGGCATTTTTCCAATCACTTGTGTGTGTGCGAGAATGGCGTCTGACTGGGTGGGACAACGCGGAAGGCAAGGACGTGATCGAACTCGCGGGAGGATTTTCGGCCGTCGATGAGGCCGACTGGATGGAAGCTGCCGAAGCGGCACTGAAGGGGCGGGCCTTTGACCGGTTGCGCTCCCACACCATCGACGGTCTGCCCATCGAACCGATCTATCGGGGCCGGAGGGACGCAAGTGCGCTGGCCGGACGCGCGGCGGGCATGCCGTGGACGGTGGTGGCGCGGGTGGAACACCCCGATCCCGCCCAGGCCAATGCGCTGCTGCTGGAGGAGCTGGAAAACGGAGCCGGTGGCCTGTCGCTGGTTTTCGCCCCCTCCAAGCACGCGCGCGGCGCGGGGTTGTCGATCGATACGCTCTGCGAGATGGATCGCCTGCTGGAAGACGTGTTTCTGGATCTCGTTCACATCCGCATCGACGGCGGCTATCTGAGCCGGTCGGCCTTGGCGCTTCTCATTGCGCTGGCCGAGCGGCGGGGCATCGATCCGTCCGCCTTGCAGGTAAGTGTCGATATTGATCCCATCGGAGTCTTCGCCCATCGGGGATGGACCTCCGGTTCGCTTGCGGCGATGGCGCCGCGCTTGTGGGATCTGATCCACTATTGCGAGGATATCGGCCTCAAGGGAGCGCTCAGAAATGCCGACGGGCGTATCTGGCATGCGGCGGGCGCGAGCGAGGCGCAGGAGCTGGCCTATACGCTTGCCACCGCAGTCACCTATTTGCGCGAGATCGTGAGCGCCGGGCGTGAGGGGCTGCAACCGCAATCGCGCCTGTCGGTGTCGCTCGCAGCCGATGCCGACCAGTTCGCCACCATTGCCAAGCTGCGCGCCATGCGCAGGCTCTGGGCCCGTGTGCTTGATGTTTGCGAGCTTGAACAGACGCCGCTGGAAATCCACGCGGAAACCGCCTGGCGCATGATGACCCGGCGCGACCCCTGGGTGAACATCCTGCGGACCACCGTTGCGGCCTTTGCGGCGGGGGTTGGCGGTGCGGACAGCGTGTCCGTTCTGCCCTTTACCGAAGCGCTTGGTGTGCCGGACGGTTTTGCCCGCCGCGTTGCGCGCAACACCCAGACGATCCTCATCGAGGAATCGAACCTGCACCGTGTCGCGGATCCCGCGGCAGGGTCCGGTGCCGTGGAGGCGCTGACCGACGAACTGGTGCACGAGGCCTGGAAGCTCTTTCAGGCCGTGGAGGCGGAAGGCGGGATCGAGCAGGGGGTGCGGTATGGCTCCGTTCATGCCGCCATCAGCAAGAGCCGGGCGGCGCGCTCACGTCTCATTGCCGCGCGCAAGGCGCCGCTGACCGGCACGTCGAGCTTTCCCAATCTCGCCGAAAAGCCGGTTCGGGTGCTGAACTGCGAGCCGCCCGACCTGGGGGTCTACACCGCGCATATCGTTCTGCCGAAGCCGGGGCGTGGCGAATTGACGGCCGCCCTCGTTGCGGCTGCCAAGAGCGGGGCCTGCACGGTGGATCTTGCCCGGGCCCGCGATGCGCTGCGCCGCGTGGAGGGCGCGCCGCTTCTCACCTACCGGCTGGCGGAGCCTTTCGAGGCCCTGCGCGATGCTTCCGACGCCCATCTCAAGCAGACGGGCCGCAGGCCGAGGGTGCTTCTGGCGAATTTCGGACGCGTCACGGACTTCACCGCGCGCTCCACCTGGGCCAAGAACTTCTTTGAGGCCGGTGGCATCGAGGCTCAGGCGAGCGAGCCCCTGGAGGATGGCAAGAGCGCGGCGGCTGCACTGCGCGACACCGGCGCCGATATCGTGTGTCTGTGCTCCTCCGATGCGCTTTACGCGGAAAAGGCGGTGGAGATGGCTCAGGCCCTCAAGGGCGCGGGTGCTGCCCATGTCTATCTTGCGGGCAAACTTGCGGACGAGGACGGCGATCTGGCGAGGGCCGGTGTGGAGGCCATGTTCTACGAGGGCTGCGACGTGCTCGCCGCACTTGGGCTAATTCATGCTAATCTTGGCCTCTGCGCACCTGCGGATCCGGCGTGAAGCACAAGCCGGATGATGGCCCTGTGCCGTCATGCGGATCGAAGGGGAGGGCTGAGGGGGCGGCTGCGCAAGGCGCGCGCACCTGAAGCAAACGGGCCGACGAGCTGCGGCCAGATCACGGTACAGGAGGGCCGGCAGGCTCTCGCGACTGTTCATGAGGGCCTGTCAGGCCCGGAGGCGAGGACATGACCCGAATTCCGGATTTCTCCAAGATCGACTATGCCGACGTGGCGCCAGCCCAACCGTCGGCGGGCGATGCGCCGTGGGTGACGCCGGAGGACATCGCCGTGAACCCGGCCTATTCCTCCAGCGATCTGGATGGGCTCGATTTCCTCGACACATGGCCCGGCAAGCCGCCTTACCTGCGCGGGCCCTATCCGACCATGTATGTCCAGCAACCCTGGACGATCCGCCAATATGCGGGCTTTTCCACGGCGGAGGATTCCAACGCCTTCTACCGCCGCAATCTGGCTGCCGGTCAGAAGGGCCTATCGGTCGCCTTCGATCTTGCCACCCACCGCGGCTATGACAGCGATCACCCGCGCGTATCCGGCGATGTGGGCATGGCCGGTGTGGCCATCGATTCCATCCTCGACATGCGCACGCTCTTCTCCGGCATCCCGCTGGACAAGATGAGCGTGTCCATGACCATGAACGGTGCGGTGCTGCCAATTCTGGCGCTCTATATCGTGGCCGCCGAAGAGCAGGGCGTGTCGCAGGACAAGCTTTCCGGGACCATCCAGAACGACATCCTCAAGGAGTTCATGGTCCGTAACACCTATATCTACCCGCCGCAGCCCTCCATGCGGATCATCTCCGACATCTTCGCCTATACCGCGAAGAACATGCCGAAGTTCAACTCCATCTCGATTTCCGGCTATCACATGCAGGAAGCGGGGGCGACGGCGGATCTGGAGCTTGGCTACACCATTGCCGACGGCATCGAATATGCGCGCGCGGGTGTGGCGGCGGGCATGGATATCGACACCTTCGCCCCAAGGCTTTCCTTCTTCTGGGCGATCGGCATGAACTTCTTCATGGAAGTCGCCAAGCTGCGCGCCGCACGTCTCATCTGGGCGAAGCTCATCCAGAAGGAATTCGCGCCGAAAAACGCCAAGTCCCTCAGCCTGCGCACCCATTCGCAGACCTCGGGCTGGTCGCTGACGGCGCAGGACGTCTTCAACAACGTCATGCGCACCTGTGTGGAGGCCATGGCCGCCACACAAGGCCATACGCAGTCGCTGCACACCAACTCGCTCGACGAGGCGCTGGCGCTGCCGACCGATTTCTCCGCCCGCATCGCGCGCAACACCCAGCTTTTCCTGCAGCAGGAAAGCGGCACCACCCGCACCATCGATCCGTGGGGCGGCTCCTTCTATGTGGAGCGGCTGACCTACGAGCTGGCCACAAAGGCGCTGGCGCATATCGAGGAAGTGGAAAAACTCGGAGGCATGGCCAAGGCCATCGAGAAGGGCATCCCGAAGCTGCGCATCGAGGAGGCGGCGGCCAAGACGCAGGCCCGCATCGACAGCCGCACGCAGACGGTTGTCGGCGTCAACAAGTTCAAGCCGACCCAGGAAGAGGAAATCGACGTCCTCAAGGTCGACAACGCGCAGGTGCGTGCCCAGCAGCTTGAAAAGCTCGCGCGCCTGCGCGCAACCCGCGACGGGGCCGCAACGGACGCGGCGCTGGAGGCATTGACGGCGGGCGCATCGAGCGATGGCAATCTGCTTGAGCTTTCGGTCAACGCGGCGCGCGCAGGCGCGACCGTGGGCGAGATTTCCATGGCGATGGAAAAGGTGTTCGGTCGCCACAAGGCGGAGATCAAGTCGATCTCCGGCGTCTACAAGCGCGAGGTTGGAGCGATGTCGAAGGAAGTGGAGACGGTTGCGAAGCTCGTCGCCGCCTTTGAGGAAAATGACGGCCGCCGCCCGCGCATCCTGATCGCCAAGATGGGGCAGGACGGCCACGATCGCGGCCAGAAGGTGATTGCCTCGGCCTTTGCCGATCTGGGTTTCGATGTCGATATCGGCCCGCTTTTCCAGACCCCGGAAGAGGCCGCGCGGCAGGCGGTTGAAAACGACGTCCACGCCGTGGGCGTCTCGTCACTCGCCGCCGGTCACCTGACGCTCGTCCCGGCGCTGAGAAAGGCGCTGGCGGATGAAGGGCGCGAGGACATCATGATCGTGGTCGGCGGCGTGATCCCGCCACAGGACTACGCGGCGCTTTATGAGGCGGGAGCGGCTGCGATCTTCCCGCCGGGCACGGTGATTGCCGAATGCGCGGTGGATCTGATCGGCAAGCTCAACGCCAAGCTCGGATACGAGGAAGCGGCAGCAGCGGAGTGAGACGTCGCGGTCAGGAAAGACGGCTGAAATGAAATGGGCGCGGAATTCCGCGCCCTTTTTTGTAGTTGGGAGAGAAAAGCAGCGGGGTTGCCTAAACGTCCTTCTTCTCCACCCACTTCTGAACCTGCGGGGCCTTGTAGGCGGTGAAGGTGTCCAACAGGGAGGCCGGGTCGGGCTCGATGGCCAGCATCTGGCGATGCTGGGCGTGCACGAAGCCTTCGACCACCTGCTCATCGAGGAAGGCCGCGAGCTTGGTGTAGTAGCCCGCGATGTTGAGCAAGCCGCAGGGCTTTTCGTGGTGGCCGAGCTGCGCCCATGTCCAGACCTCGAAGATCTCCTCAAGCGTACCGATGCCGCCAGGAAGGGCAATGAAGGCGTCCGACAGGTCCGCCATCATCTTCTTGCGCTCGTGCATGGAGGCGACGACGTGAAGTTCGGTGAGCCCCTTGTGGCGATTTCCTTATCAACCAGCGCCGTCGGCATGATGCCGACAACTTCGCCGCCAGCCTCAAGCGCCGAATTGGCGACGCGGCCCATCAGGCCGATATCCGCCCCGCCATAGACGAGCCGCAAGCCGCGCCGCGCGATCAGTTCGCCAAGCGTCGCCGCCGCCGCCAGATAGTCGGGACGATTGCCCGGATTTGATCCGCAATAGACGCAGACCGACTTCACTTCCGTCATGCTTTTCCCCTCCGGAACGAATGGGTCCCGCAAAATGCGGGACCCCGTTTCCAAATCATCCGGGCCGTGCCGAACACGCGCTTGCTTCGCGCGTTCGGCCAGGATGCGCGCCCCTACTTGGCCAATTCGGCCAGGATACGAGCCCAAGAGCGGATGCCGCTCTTGAAGCTCTTCATGTTGTACTTCTCGTTGGGCGAATGGACCTGATCGTCGTCGAGGCCGAAGCCGACGAGGAGGGAATCCATGTCCAGACGGTTCTTGAAATCGCCGACGATGGGGATGGAGCCGCCGCAGCCGATGGTGGCGGCGGGCTTGCCCCATTCCGCTTCCAGAGCCACGCGCGCCTTCGTCAGTGACGGGCTGTCGAAATCGAGCCGCAGGGCGGGCGAACCGCCATGCTCGTGGAACTCCACCGAGCAATCCTCCGGCACCTTGGAGCGCACATAGGCGCGGAAGGCTTCGCGGATCTTTTCCGGGTTCTGGTTGCCGACAAGGCGGAAGGACACCTTGGCGGAGGCCTTGGAAGCGATCACCGTCTTGAAGCCCGCCCCCTGATAGCCGCCCGAAACGCCGTTGATCTCGCAGGTCGGACGCGTCCAGATCTTTTCAAGCGGCGTACGGTCCTTTTCCCCCGCAGGCAGCTTCAGGCCGACCTCGCCGAGGAAGCCTTCGCTGGTGAAGCCCAGCGTCTCCCACATGGCCTTCACATCGTCCGGCATCTCGATGACGCCATCATAGAAGTTCGGCACGGTCACGCGGCCATCTTCGTCATGCAGGCCGTCGAGAATATCGACGAGAACATGGATCGGGTTGCGCGCAAGTCCGCCATACATGCCGGAATGAAGGTCGCGATCGGCAGCCGTGATGACGATTTCCTCGCCCACAAGCCCGCGCAGCATGGTGGTGACGGCGGGCGTTTCCGCGTCCCACATGCCCGTGTCGCAGACAAGCGCCAGATCGACGCTGAGTTCGTCCTTGTTGGCATCGAGGAACGGGCGCAGCGACGGCGAGCCGCTTTCCTCTTCGCCTTCCAGCATGATGGAAACATCGATCGGCAGATCGCCCGCTTCCGAAATCCACGCGCGCGCGGCTTCCACGAAGGTCATGAGCTGGCCCTTGTCGTCCGCTGCACCGCGAGCAACGATCACCTTCGTGCCGTCGGGGCGCGTATCGACGCGCGGGGCAAACGGCTCGGTATCCCACAGGTCCAGCGGATCGACCGGCTGCACGTCGTAATGGCCGTAGAACAGCACATGCGGGCCGGGCTTTCCTTCGCCGGTGCGGTGGCCGATGACCATCGGATGGCCGTTGGTCTCGCGGACCGAGGAGGGAATGCCGATGCCGGTCAGTTCCTTCGCTAGCCATTCGGCCGCCTGACGGCAGTCTTTCGCATGCGCGGGATCGGTGGAGATGGAGGGAATGCGCAGCAGGTCAAACAGGCGGTCAAGGCTGTTGTCGAAGTCGGCATCGATGCGGTCGAGCACCTTGGATAGGGCGTCGCTGGACATGGGGAAGGTTACTCCTGAGAAATGGAATCTGGGGCACAGGAAGGAAATGTTGTGATCCCAAGAGGTAGGCCATGACAAGCCTCACGGCAACGTGCCTGGGCGGTATGTGGAAGGCGAAAGAGGAAAAATGCGGTGCATGCGCCGCGGGCGGCGGGCGTGGGTGGCTGTGTGACGTCGCGCAAGCTGATAGGATCAGCGCTCGCGTGAGGGCGCGACCGATCGGCTAAGGGGACCGCATGACGCCATTCGACATTCTGAAGAGCCCGTTCTGGCTTGCGGAAATCGCCACCGGCACGAAGTCGTTCGTGGCCAATCCGATTCTCGGCAATCCGAAGCTCAACGAGCGCGGGCTCCATCTTGCGCGTGTGAAGGTGGCGGGGCGCATGGCGCAGATGCGCCGCAAACGTCTTGGCCATCGTCTTAATGAGGCGGAGCGCGAAGCCTATGATCGCGACGGCTATCTGGTGCAGGAGAACTTCCTGCCCGACGAGATCTTCGAACAGCTGAAGGACGAGGTCTACGGGCGGGATTTTCATGCGCGCGAGATGCGGCAGGGCCGGGCCGTGACGCGGATCGTGCCGCTGCCGGTCTCGCTTCTGGAAACCATGCCCGCAACGCGCCAGGTGGTGGAATCGGAGCCTCTGCGCGCCGCCATGCACTACATGTCCTCGCGCGGCGGCGAGCCGACCTTCTTCATCCAGACCATTCTGGCCGAGGCCAGCGGACGCAAGGCCGATCCGCAGACCGATCTTCACGCCGACACGTTTCACTCCACGGTCAAATGCTGGCTGTTCCTACATGACGTGGGGCCGGAAGACGGGCCCTTCTGCTTCGTTCCGGGCTCCCACCGGCTGACGCAGGAGAGGCTGGACTGGGAATATCGGCAGAGCCTCTATGCGCGCGATGCGGGCGGGCACACGGCCTTCGGCTCGTTCCGCGTCAAGCCCGATGAACTGGCCGAACTGGGGTATGGCGCGCCGGTGCCTGTGACCGTGAAAGCGAACACCATGGTGATCGCCGACACCTTCGCCTTTCACGGGCGGACCCCCAGCCCGCGTCCCACCGTGCGGGTGGAGATAAACGGCAACCTGCGGCGCAACCCTTTCCTGCCCTGGACCGGGTTCGATCCGCTGGCCCTTCCCGGTATTCGCCACAACCAGATGAGCCTGAACCTCCACTGGCTGGATTTGCGCCAGAGGTATCTCGGCAAGCCCAATGTCTGGCGCGATGTGGGGGAAGTCGCCATCGATGCGGCGGCGCGGATCTAGGGACGCGTGATCGGCGCATGAAAAAGGGCCCATCGGCGTTTGCCGTGGGCCCAAGATCGGAAGAGGTGCGTGGGAGCGCGGATCAGTTGTTGATGCGCAGCCTGCGGGCGGCCAGTTCACGTTCCACGAAACTCAATTCCTCAGACGGCATCGAGACCGGAATGCGGATGGACAGAATGCCGGCGGCGCAGAAGGCTCCGATCGCGCTGACGATCAGGTCGACAAGCGACATGTCGCGATAGCCCAGCGTACCCTGAACGTATTCTCCACCCGCGGCCACAAGGACGGCAACGATGACTGCCGGAGTGGCGCGGCCATGGAAGAAGCCGGACAGCGAAATGGTGAGCAGGGCGAAAAAGACGCCGTGGAACATCAGATCATAGGGCGAGGGAAGGCCGAGCGGCAGGCCAAAGCCAAGTGCTGCGCCGATAACCAGCAGGAACGCGGTGGAGGACATCGTTGCCGGAGGTACCCGGTCGAAAAGACGGGTCAGCCCGTAGGAGAGGAAATTCGGCATGGTGGCTACCTCTGTTCCTAAACCGCGGCCAGCGCCGCTACAGGAATCGTTAAGAACAGTTAACGGTCAGAAAGGTTTAAGTTTGGTTAACAAAACCTTTCCACAAAGGGGACAGGTCGGTCGACGTGTCGGGTTTTCGCAGGTTTCGACGGGCCCGAACGCGCGAAATGCGGGCAAGGGGCTCCAAGGCCCCATGGGGATGGTTAAGGCGGGGGGAAAGCTGAGGTGGTCGTGAAACGGCTCGCCGGATGCCGTGCAGGGGGTGGCGGCACCCGGCGCCGGCCTCTCGCACCATGCCGACCTCCAAAGGGGGGGGGCGGGGGTCGGGCTCCCCGAGGGGCGCGAGAGCAAAGAGGGTGGGCCGCGACGAGATCGGCCAATCGCACGCGACCGGACGGGCCTCAATGGTGCAGCGGAACCCCGTTTCCGCGCGTGGCGGGGTCTGTCCGGAAGGTGTGCCCGCGACTGCCGCGGGGCATCTCTGCCGTCATCGTGGATTGAAGTTCCGGCGAGAACCGGACCAGCGGCAGCAGCATGGTCTCGCGCTTGCTGTTGGGATGACGATGCGCGAGCAGGCGCAAAGCGTCCCGGAACAGAGGGTGTAGTATTTTGAGACTAGTACGATTGAACGTCTGAAGATTTTTACGTAACCGGGTGTCTGTATCGCTCGCATTGTGCCCGTGAATATTGTTAAACATGCCGATCTCCTTAACGCCTCTTAGGATTACCTTAAGGCATCTAATCCCCGACAAAAAGGAAATAATCCACCGAAAAAAGACGTACTGTGGATTCAAAAATGATATGCACAGTCTAAATATTGAAAATAAAAGGAAATTTCTGTCAACTCATAAACGGAATGGTTTGCGGCTTGTGGATAATGATGTGTTAACCCGCAGCCGATGTGGTGGCCCGAAGAGGCCGTCTCGTTAACAATGCCACGTCCGCTCCATCGGGTTCTCTCGGCAAATATCTGTAATTAAACGAGGTATTTTGCCCGCGTGCCGACAGGGATGGCTGTGGGTGGATGAAATAGGTCCCTGAAAGCAAATCTCCTGCGGTGCCGCCAAATATGGAAGGGGGTCGCTTGAGCTGTTGACCGGGTTCCCTGCGTCCGTGTTCTCTCTTTCGAACGGCAATGCACCGTCTGTCGTCAGAAAAAGTATTTTATACAAGAGCTTGAACAAGGCTTGCCGCGCATCTGTGTGCCGGGCATCTGCATTCTCGGGGTGGTGGCTCCGCGGTAACGCGCCCGTCGGCTGCTGCAATTGGGAGGGGTTCGTCAACCCCGCGGCTGGTATCTTCCTGTCTAATATAAGCGGTTATGCGGAAGCCGTTTTATTTAATATCACAAGAAAAATGCAGCGCGGGCGGTGGGGGGCGAGGCGGTCGAGTGGCTCGTGGGCCGGCATGTCCAGGCCCGGTGTTTGGTCTAGGCCTGGTGTCTGGTCTGGGCGGGACGACCGGTTCGAGGTGGACGCGGCCCCGAGATGGGTAAATGGCGCCGTAAGGTTCGTGCTTTCGGCCCCGAGATGCGTAAACGGCGCCGCAAGGTTCGTCCTTGCGGCGCCGTCTGTCACTCTTTTGGGCGCATCCCGGCTTGACCGGGCTCCCTGTCTCTAGACGTCGAAGAAAACCGTCTCGTTCTCACCCTGCATGTGAATATCGAACCGATAGACAGTGCCGGTCGGCGTTTCCTCACGCTTGGCGATCAGCGTCGCGCGACGGTCCTGCGGCACGGTGGCCAGCACCGTGTCGGTGGCGTTTGCGGCTTCCTCGTCGGAGAAATAGATCCGCGTATAGGCGTGAACCAGCATGCCGCGGGCAAACAGGATCAGGTTGATATGCGGAGCTGAGCCGTCTTCCGCGACGCCGGGCTTCACCGTATCGAACCAGAAGCGGTTCTGCGGATCGGTGCCGGTGCCGCAACGCCCGAAGCCCACGAATTTCGCGTTGGGACGGCGCGGATCGTCCGGGTGCTGGAAGCGACCACTGCTGTCGGCCTGCCAGATCTCCACCATCGCATCGTTGATCGGCTCTCCGTTGCCGTCATAGACGATGCCTTCCACGCGGATGCGTGCACCGGGCGTGTCGTCTTCTGTCAGCGTCGGACTGGCGATGGAGTCATGCGCATAGCCATATTGCGGGGCGGTCAGGCCGTAGGCGAAATAGGGGCCGACGGTCTGCGACGGGGTCTGTTTGAGGGTCTCGCTCATGGCTCAGTCCTCCATCGGGGTTTCGTTGCGCCCGCGCAGCACGATGTCAAACTCGTAGCCAAGCGCGAATTCGGGCTGGGTGACATCAAGCGAGAACCGTGAAATCAGCCGTTCGCGCGCGTTCTCCGGCGTGCCCTGATAGATGGGATCGAGGTTCAGGAGCGGATCGCCGGGGAAATACATCTGGGTGACGAGCCGGGTTGAGATCGATGGGCCCAGAAGCGAGAAATGGATGTGGTTCGGCCGCCACGCATTGAGGTGATTGCCCCACGGATAGGCGCCCGGCTTGATGGTCTTGAACGTGTAGCGGCCCTCATCATCGGTCACGCAGCGCCCGCCGCCGAAAAAGTTCGGGTCAAGCGGCGCGTCGTGCTGGTCCACCTTGTGGATGTAGCGTCCGGCAGCATTGGCCTGCCAGACTTCCACCAGCGTATTGCGCACGGGGCGGCCGTCTTCGTCGAGCACACGGCCGGTCACGATGATGCGCTCGCCCAGCGGCTCGCCGTTGCGCGCGCCGTTCTTTGTCAGATCCGCATCGAGCACACCAACCTTCTCATGCCCGTAGACCGGGCCGGTGCGCACAGACAGCGACTGCTTCATCGGGATCAGCGGCTTGGTCGGCGATCGCAGCACAGTCGATTTGTAAGGCGCATGAAGATAGGCAGGATGGGACATCCAATCCCGCGGATTGTAGGCAGAGCTCATGGTGTGTGTCCTCCTCGGCCCCGCAGCTCTCCTCCGCCTGGGGCTCTCATGATGGCGGCAACATGCCCGAGCGATTCAGTTATGTAAAATAACGATTTTGCCTTTTCGCATATCCATATGGTTATGTAGTGGCATGATTGACGCCCGTATCAAGTTCCGCCACCTGCAATGTTTCCTCGAAATCGCGCGCCAGGGCAGTATCAGCCGGGCCGCGGAGGCGTTGGCCATCAGCCAGCCTGCCGTCTCCAAGACATTGAAGGAACTGGAGGATATTCTCGCCATCCGGCTGTTTGAACGCAGCCGCAAGGGCATTCGCCTGACCCGTTTCGGCGAGGTCTTCCTGCGCCATGCCTCCGCCTCCGTCATGGCGCTCCAGGAGGGGATGGAGAGCGTGTCGGCGGCCCGCAGCCGGGGCGGGCATGCGGTTGCGGTCGGGGTGCTTCCCAACGTGGGCGCGAGAATGATGCCGCGCGCGCTGTCCGGCTTTCACAAGGCCGCGCCGCAAACGCTGGTCAGGGTCTCGACCGGGTCCAATGCGCATCTGCTGGACGATCTCAAACGCGGTGCGATGGATCTGGTCGTGGGTCGCCTCGTCGATCCCGCCGACATGGTGGGCCTGTCCTTCGAACACCTCTATTCCGAACCCTTGACGCTGGTGGTGCGCGCGGGCCATCCGATTGCCCGCCAGACCGCCTTCGACATCTCCGAGATCGAAGCCTACCCGATCTCCCTGCCGACCGCCGGTACGGTGATCCGCAATGACATCGACCGCTACCTGATCGCCAATGGTGTCCGGCTGGTCGGGGAGCGGGTGGAGACGATATCGGTCACCTTCGGGCGCTCTCATGTGCTGGCGAGCGACACGGTGTGGGCGGTGCCGCGCGGTGCGGTTCTGGACGATCTGGCCGCCGGGCTGCTGGCGGAACTGCCCATCGACCGGACCCCGTTGATGGGGGCCATCGGCCTGACGACCCGCTCCGACGTCGCCCCGACCCCGCTCACAAGCCTGCTGATCGCAACGATCCGAGATGCGGCCGCCGAAATCCGCGCCGAGGAGGCGGGGGAGGTGATGGTCTAGGCGGGCGCGATTGTTGGCCGGATCCGGGGGGCTTCTCCTTCGAGACGGCCCTTCCGGGCCTCCTCAGGATGACGTTGTGTGTGAGGCTCGGACCAGAGGACGCTTCCACAAACACAACGTCATCCTGAGGAGCTATCGTCAGATCGCGTCTCGAAGGATGGGCCGCACACCCGGTCTCTCGTCTGCAAAAGCCGGACAGAAAAAGGGCGCAGCCATCGCTCATGACGGCTGCGCCCGGATTTCGCATAGGCGATGAAGCCTCGCCCTTACGGCATCGGGATCTCGCCCGCATCCATCGGCACCTGATAGCCACGCTGCACGGCGGGGCGGGCGGCGACGCTCTTGTACCAGCGCATGACATGCGGATAGGCGTTCAGATCGATGTTCTGCCACTGAAAGCGCGAGGCCCAAGGCCAGATGGCGATATCGGCCAACGAATATTCGCCCGCCACATATTCGTGCTGGGCGAGCTGGTTATCGAGAACCTTGTAGAGGCGTTGCGTTTCCGTGGCGAAACGCTCCTCCGCATAGGGCGCCTTGCCGGGATTGAAATGGACAAAATGGTGTGCCTGGCCGAGCATGGGGCCGAAGCCGCCCATCTGCCACATGACCCACTCCACCGCGCGCCAGCGCGCGGCCTCGTCGCGCGGCATCAGCATGCCCGTCTTGCGGGCCAGATACATCAGGATCGCCCCCGATTCCATCAACGACATTCCCGTATCGCTGTCCACGATGGCCGGTATCTTGTTGTTCGGCGACACTTTCAGGAAATGCGGTTGGAATTGCTCGTTGTTGCGAATGTCGATGGCATAGGCGGTGTAAGGCAGGCCGCATTCTTCGAGCATGATGGAGACCTTGCGCCCATTGGGCGTGGTCCAGGTGTAGAGGTCGATCAAGACAGGGTACTCCGTCTCAACGGGCTGAAGGATCTCAACCGTTGGTCTTGTTTTCGTAATCCGCAATCGTCTGCGCGGCTTCCTTGAAGGCCGTGTTTGCCGCCGGCACACCGCAATAGATCGCGCTTTGCATCAGCACTTCCTTGATGTCGTCGGGCTCCAGTTCCCCTTCGAACAACGCAGCCCGCACATGCATGACGAATTCCTCCCAACGCCCCAGCGCCACCATCATCGCCAGCACGAGAAGCCGCCGCGTCTTGTGGTCGAAACGCTCGCGCGTCCAGATTTCCCCCCAGGCATAACGCGTGATGAGATCCTGAAAGTCGGCGGAAAACGCCGTCTTGCCAGCTTCCGCGCGGTCCACATGGGCATCGCCCAGGACCGAACGGCGTGTCTTCATCCCAAGCGCGTGCCGATCTCGTTCGTCCATGAATGTTCCCCCAACCAAATTTTCCGGAATGCAGGGTCGATGGCGGGATGTGTGCGAGCGGCACATATCCTCACCATGACTGGAAAGGCCCCGCAAGGTGCAGCGAGCCGCACCCGTGGTCAACTGTCAAGCCGAGCAGGCGCGCATTTCGTCAGGTATCGCAGACACATGCGTCGTCCGGAGGGAGGATCACATTATTGTTGAACGCGATCTTTGCGGGGGATAGTTCTCGCAATATGTGTCTATGTATTTGTATTTAAATGGAAATATCTAATGTGAGGATTTTTGGGCGGATTGGTGCTGGCGCGGTGAACAGTCCGTCCAGTGGACGTCGGGGCTGCGACAAACCTACATGGGGGGCGAACCTATCCCGGGTTTGAACCCTGTCCGATCTCCTGTCGCGTCTCTCAAGGCGGCGGGCCGGCGGGAGGAACCCGGCCCAATTTGTCAATCGCAAGGAAACACCATGATCCGTCTTGCCGCCGCCGCATTCGCCGCCAGCCTCATCGCGGCTCCGGCCCTCGCCGAGCCCGTTGCCTACACCGTCGACAAGAGCCACAGCACGATCTTCTTTTCCGTGAATCATCTGGGCTTTTCGACCATCCACGGCCATTTCGCCAAGTATGACGCCGACATCGTGCTCGACGAGGAGGATCTCGCCAACTCCAAGGCAAACGTCACCATCGACGTCTCCAGCCTCGACACCTTCTGGGATGAACGCACCGAGCACCTGCTGACCGCCGACTTCCTCGACGTTGCGCAGTTCCCGACTGCCACCTTCGTTTCCAAGTCGTTCAAGAAGATCGACGAGAACACCGTTGCGGTGACCGGCGACCTGACCCTTCACGGCATCACCAAGGAAGTCGTGGTCGATTTCGAGATCACCAAGATTGGTGACAACCCGATGACAAATGTTCCTTCCATCGGGCTCGTCGGCACGACGACGCTGACGCGCTCCGATTTCGGTGTCGGCGGGTATGCCCCGGCGGTTGCCGACGAAGTGCCGCTGCGCATCGACATGGAACTGAACCAGGCGAAATAGGCCGGAACGGAGCGGCTCGCCGCTCCACCCGCCGCCCAGTCTGGGCCCCTGCGCGTATCGCTTACTCAGCCCCCGCTGATCCGCGCGAAGGGCACCCGAAACCGCGCTGCGCGGGCTTTGCCCCGCTGGCGCGGTTTCGATCTTAAAAGAACAAGAATGCACTCCACACCCCAAGACAGGCACGAGGTGCTGTCATGCTACGCAATTCAAAGAGCGGCTATGGCCTGATCGCCATCCTCTTTCACTGGTCAATGGCGCTTTTGATGTTCGGGGTCTTCGGGCTCGGGCTCTACATGCATGAACTGCCGCAGTTCGAAGAGCGCACCTTTGCCCTCTATCAGCTTCACAAGTCCTTCGGCTTCACCATTCTGGCGCTTGTGGTGCTGCGCCTGATGTGGCGCTTCGCCAATCCCGCCCCGCGTCTGCCGGGCGCGATGCCCCTTTGGGAAAAGGCCGCCGCGCATGGCGCGCATGCGGTGCTTTATGCCCTCATGTTCGCGATCCCGCTTTCGGGCTGGCTGATGGTTTCCGCCTCGCCATGGGGCATTCCCACGGTGCTGTTCGACACGATCCCCGTGCCGCATCTGCCGGTGCCGGGTTTTCTTGGCGCCAAGGAGGCTGCCGAATCCGTGATGAAAGAGGTCCACGAGCTTCTCGCCTGGGCCATGATCGTCCTCGTTGCCTTTCACGCTGCCGCCGCAATCAAGCACCATCTGATTGCACGCGACGACACGCTGCGCCGGATGCTTTCCCCCCGCTCCGCGCGCGCCTGATCAATTCCGGAGATACTCGATGAACATTTTCCTTCGCACCGCGGCCGTCCTTGCGCTTGTGAGCGCGCCGCTTGCCTTTGCCCCCGCTGCCAATGCCGCCGAATGGGCGGTCGATCATGACACGTCCAGCCTGACCTTCTCGGTCCGCCACGGCGAGAAGATCGTGTCCGGCTCCTTTTCCGACTGGGATGCGGCGATCGATTTCGATCCCGAAAAGACGGAGGCCGCCACCATCAAGGTGAATGTCAAAACCGGGAGCGTGGCCACCGATGACGGCCAGATGGGCAAGACGCTCACCGGCGAGGCATGGCTTGATGCGGGAAGCTTCGAGCAGGCAACGTTTTCCTCCGACGAGGTCGTGCCGACCGGCGAGGGAAGCTATGACGCGATAGGTACGCTCACCATTCGCGGCATTTCCATGCCGATGACGCTGCCATTCGTGCTCGATATCAAGGGCGACAAGGCCCAAGCGAAGGGCGGCTCCACGCTTCAGCGCCTCGATTACAAGATTGGCGCGCAGATCGACGAAAACACGCTCGATGGCGTGGTGAAGGTCGAGTTCGATCTGAACGCGACAAAGAAATAGCGCCGCGCCACAACCCGGCCTCAGATACAAGAACAGCCCGCGCGCCTTTCTCCGGCGCGCGGGCTGTTCTTGTTTCCGGTTCCTGCCGGAGAGCCGCCGGACAGACGGCCTCAGCGCCCCGCAAGGACGGCGGCCACGTCAAAGGGGCCTTTCTGGCTGGCCTTGGTGATCTCGGCGAGCGTCTGGTCGGCGGACGTGACCGTGAAGCCCTTCGCCGTCAGGGCTTCCACAAGGCCGTCGGTGGTGTAGCCGAAAAGCGGCGCGACGCTTTCCACCGAGTTCTGCTGGAGCTTGCCGATCAGCGCGATGGCCGGATTGCCGCCGGTGCGCCCGCTCATGGCGGCATTGGCCATAAAGATGCCCGAGGCGGCGAGGCTGAGAACGAGTGCGATGGCAAGCGGCGCGCGCTTGAGATAGCCCAGCATCGGCCGCCAGTTTTTCCAGATATGCAGGCCGACGGGAATGATCAGCACCAGCGACAGCCATTCGTGCATGCTTTTGAAAAGGCCGGACTGAATATGGAAGAAAAGTGCAATCCCGGAGATGAGCGAAACAAGGAAAAGCCCGATCGTCAGGGGCGTGGCATAACGATTGAGAAAGGTCGGCATGTCGGAACCTTGGTAAAGGGGCTGGTGATGCGCATAGGTGAACCGATAATCGCGCATTTTGCATTGTTGTTCTTCAATGTCGAACAATCGCGACGTTATCCTTGTGCGAACCTGGAGACGACCGGCTGGATCCGTCCTGTTCGGTTTTCGCCGTCCTGTCAGTCCTGACGTCGTCTTTTCCTTGGCGTGTCACGCCATTCCGCGTAAAACGCGCTCGAAAGTTCCGCGCAATTGGGAGAGAGACGCGCATGACGGCCCAGCCCACGCCCCGCTACACCCACACTTCGCTCATGCCCCTGAGCGAAGACACCACGCCTTATCGCAAGCTGACATCCGATTACGTCTCCGTGGAAACCTTCCGCGGGGAAGAGGTTCTGGTCGTCGAGCGCGAAGGGATGCGGTTGTTGGCAGAAGAGGCCTTCAAGGACATCAACCACTATCTGCGCCCCGGCCATCTGGAGCAGCTGCGCCGGATCCTTGATGATCCGGAAGCCACCGATAACGACAAGTTCGTCGCCTTCGATCTGCTGAAGAACGCGAACATCTCGTCGGCGGGCGTCCTGCCCATGTGCCAGGACACCGGCACCGCCATTGTCATGGGCAAGAAGGGCCGCCGCGTGTGGACCGATGGCAGCGACGAGGCCGCATTGGGGGAGGGCGCGCGCGACGCCTATTTCCACAAGAACCTGCGCTACTCGATGCTGGCCCCGCTTTCCATGTTCGAGGAGAAGAACACCTCCAACAACATGCCCGCCCAGATCGAGCTCTATTCGGAAGGCGACGACGCCTATAAGTTCCTGTTCATGGCCAAGGGCGGCGGCTCGGCCAACAAGACCTTCCTCTTCCAGGGCACCCCGTCGCTCCTGACCCATGACCGGCTGATCGAGTTCCTGAAGGAAAAGATCCTGACGCTCGGCACCGCGGCCTGCCCGCCCTATCACCTGGCTATCGTCATTGGCGGCACGTCGGCCGAGATGAACCTGAAGGCGGTGAAGCTGGCGTCTGCGCGCTATCTCGACAGCCTGCCCACCGAGGGCTCGGAACTTGGCCATGCCTTCCGTGATCTGGAGATGGAAAAGGAAATCCACAAGCTGACGCAGGCTTCCGGCGTCGGCGCGCAGTTTGGCGGTAAGTATTTCTGCCACGACGTGCGAGTCGTCCGCCTGCCGCGCCATGGCGCCTCGCTGCCCATCGGCATCGGCGTGTCGTGCTCCGCCGACCGTCAGGCCACCGGCAAGATCACGAAGGACGGCATCTTTCTCGAACAGCTTGAGATGCACCCTGAGAAATACATGCCGGATGTAACCGACGAGCATCTCTCCGATAACGTCGTCAAGATCGACCTGACCCGGCCCATGCCGGAAATTCTGGGCGAACTGACCAAGCATCCGATCAAGACGCGCCTGTCGCTGACCGGCCCGCTGATCGTGGCGCGTGACGCTGCCCACGCCAAGCTGCGCGAGCGGCTGGAGGCGGGCGAGCCGCTGCCCGACTACATCAAGAACCACCCGGTCTATTACGCCGGTCCGGCCAAGACGCCGGAAGGCATGCCGTCGGGATCCTTCGGCCCCACCACGGCCGGCCGCATGGACAGCTTCGTCGATCAGTTCCAGGCAGCCGGCGGTTCCATGGTGATGCTTGCCAAAGGCAACCGGTCGGCACAGGTGCGCCGCGCCTGTCAGGCCCATGGCGGCTTCTATCTGGGTTCCATTGGCGGCCCGGCCGCCCGTCTGGCGCAGGACTGCATCAAGAAGGTCGAGTGCGTGGAGTATCCCGAGCTCGGCATGGAAGCCGTCTGGCGCATCGAGGTCGAGGACTTCCCCGCCTTCATCGTCGTTGACGACAAGGGCAATGACTTCTTCAAGGAACTCAATCTCGGTTGACGAGAATGCGCGGCGGTCCCTTGAGGGCCGCCGTGGCCTTTCCGGGGTGATTTTGTCGGGCTGGATGCTGAGCAAGCGGCCCATCCTTCGAGACGGCATCTGCGATGCCTCCTCAGGATGACGTTGTTTGTGTTGATGGATTGAAGAAACAGGCCCCCCCACACACACCCACGCAACGTCATCCTGAGGAGCGCTCGTCAGAGTGCGTCTCGAAGGATGGGCTCCACAACGAACGCACGTATCTCGCAAATGACAAAGGGGTGGCCCCATAAGGACCGTCCTTTTGAAGAAGAGCCCGACCCGATCACCTCTCCCATGGGGAGAGGTCGGCGCGGATGCGCCGGGTGAGGGGTGTCTGGCTTTGCCGTATCCCTGAGAGGTCGCATCCCCTCACCCCAGCCCTCTCCCCATGGGAGAGGGGGCTACACCGTGGGTGTGGTGGGATCGCGGGCTTCCACAATGATGTGCTGTACGGCTTTGCTTCATACGTTCACATCCACGAAGAAGAGCCCGTGGGATTACCTCTCCCATTGGGAGAGGTCGGCGCGGATGCGCCGGGTGAGGGGTGTCTGGCTTTGCCGTATCCCTGAGAGATCGCATCCCCTCACCCCAGCCCTCTCCCCATGGGAGAGGGGGCTACACCGTGGGTATGGTGGGATCGCGGGCTTCCACAATGATGTGCTGTACGGCTTTGCTTCATACGTTCACATCCACGAAGAAGAGCCCGTGGGATTACCTCTCCCATTGGGAGAGGTCGGCGCGGATGCGCCGGGTGAGGGGTGTCTGACTTTGCCGGATCCCAGAGAGATCGCATCCCCTCACCCCATGGGAGAGGGGGCATATCGCGCGCTTTGCGAAATCGTGCCCCGCTGACAAAAAGGGCGGCCCCATCAGGACCGCCCCTTCGCAATTTCAATCAATCCGCCCTCAGATGAACTCGCCCGCCGGCTCCGACGCCTGCCAGCGCCTCAGCGCCTCTTCCAGATCGGTCTCGTATTCGTAGCCCATGTCGGGCAGCACATGTGGCTCGATGTTGGTGGACTTCACCAGCTTCATCACGCGCGCCCGGTTGACCGAGGCCTTCTTGCCGAAAAGCCCGAGGATCTCGAAGGCCAGCCCGCCCATCAGCATGATGGAGAGCGGGATCACGCCGAGCGGGGCCTTGTAGCCCGCCACCCGGTTGAAGGCGGCGCAGATCTCTTGCGTCGTGTAGCGCTGCTTGTAGGCAAAGTTGAAGGTGATTTCCGGCTCGTTGCGCGTCAGCGAGAAATCCAGCATGCGGATCAGCTCGCCCACATAACCGCAGGCCTTGATCGTGTCCTTGCGGCCCGGATAGACCATGCGGCCCTTCTTGAGCAGCGCCGCCAGTCGGGTGAAGTTGCCGCCCTCACCGGGACCGAAGACGACCGCCGGACGCGCGATGCGCAGCGTCCGCCCTTCGCCCGCATGAAGCCATGCGCGGTGAATTTCCTCCGCCTGGAACTTGGAACGGCCATAGGCGGAATTGGGCTCCAGCAGGCCGTGCTCGTCCTTGGCGTCCTCGCAGGGGCCATAGACGGAAATGGAGGAGGTGAAGACGAGCGTGTCGCAGGACACCGCGTTTGCATAGTCGCAGACATGTGTCGCGCCCAGCACGTTGGTCCAGTAGTACTCCCAGTCCTCATGTCCCGGCGTGGTGTGGACGGCGGCCAGATTGTAGATGATGGCCGCCGGACCCAGTGCTTCCGGATCGATCGGTTCGCGCACGTCGCAGGTGAGATACGCAACACCCGCGACCCGCCGTTTGGGATCGCGAATATCGGCGCTCACGACACGCTCGTATTTGCCGAGGCCCACCAGGTGTTCCAGAAGGTGCGTGCCGATGAAGCCGGCGCCGCCAAAGACGATTGCGGTCGAACTGCTCATGATATCGGGATGATCCTTGTGCGAAGACAAGGCTCACCCTAGCGGCAAAGCGTTTCGATATCCTTGCGGAAAACGACAGGCCTGACGGAAACGACAGCGGCGAAAATCCGGCGCAGGCTTGGGGGACGAGGACTGGCGGAGCAAGCGGCTCATCCTTCGAGACGGCCTTGTCAGGCCTCCTCAGGATGACGTTGTGGGTGTGGCTGGCATCCGGAACAACCATCCCACGGAACCACTAACACCCACAACGTCATCCTGAGGAGCCTGCGTCAGCAGGCGTCTCGAAGGGTCGGCCACGAGCACCAATGATCGCCGCCAAATCCCCGCACTCCATCAGCCCCGCTTGCGCGCCAGCGGATGGTGCTCGTCCACCAGCTTGCGCAACCGCTCGTCGAGCACATGCGTATAGATCTGCGTGGTGGAGATATCCGCGTGCCCCAGCAGCTGCTGGACGATGCGAAGGTCCGCGCCGTTTTGCAGGAGGTGGCTGGCAAAGGCGTGGCGTAGCACATGGGGCGAGACTTTCTTGGCCTGAATACCCACCCCGGCGGCCAAAGCCTTCAGATCGCGCGCAAAGGCCTGACGGGTGAAGTGTCCCGTCTCGCCAAAGGAGGGAAAGAGCCACGGGCTGCCTGAATAGGAGCCGGCCGCCGCCCGCAAGGCGGTGTAGTCGCGCATGGCCGCGCTCGCGCGATCGGAAAGCGGAACCATGCGCTCCTTGTTGCCCTTGCCGCGCACGATGATCATGTCCGCGCCCGAGCGCGTGGCGCTGATCGGCAGGCTGACAAGCTCGGAGACGCGAAGCCCCGTCGCATAGAGAAGTTCCAGCATCGTGTAGAGCCGGTGGGCGCGGAGCTGGCGGGCAACGGATTCCCCGTCAAGCGAGGCGTTGAAGCGCGCCGCCTCGATCAGGCGGTCCACCTCCGCTTCGCTCAGGGTTCCCGGCAGGCTCTTGCGCGCCTTGGGAGCTGCGATCGGTCCGGTCGGATCGTCGCCGCGCATGTTCTCGCCATAGAGGAACTTGTAGAACTGGCGCAGTGCCGACAGCCTGCGCGCCTGCGTGGTTGCGGCAAAGCCCCGTCCCGCGAGGTCGGAAAGATAGGCGGAGATATCGTCGCTGGTGGCCTTTGAGGCGTCCGTGCCCAGCGTTGCGAGAAAACCGGAGAAATCGTCCAGATCGCGCCGATAGCTTTCCAGCGTATTGAGCGCCGCGCCGCGTTCAACGGCGAGCATTTCAAGAAAGGTCTCGATCTGGTGCGGCGCGCTCAAGGCAAAGGGGTCCTCAGGACGAACGGATGATGGCGAGGCAACGGCGGACAGGCGAAGCTCAGCGTCCGGCCTGGTCAATCCTGTCGGAAGGCATCCGGATGGTGATCTCATGCGGGCGCGGCTCGACGAGATTGCCCAGCGCCCAGACGGCACCGTAGCCAAGGCCGCCCAGAACCAGAAGAACGAAAAGATAGCGTGTCAGTGTCGGCATGTATCACCGGTTATGCCGGCTCCGGCACGGTTAGACGCGCCGGGAGAGACTGCCCGGCCTCAGTGGAGGATCGATTGCACCCATCGTGGCGCGCATTCCAGAGTTCAGGATCCATTTTTTGAGCGAGTCGCCGGTCAAGGCAAGTGGATAGGCGTGTGCGGTTCATGTTTGCCGCAGCCTGGCGCCGTTTCAAGGGGGCATGGCGGCGGCAGCGCTTGACAGGGCGCCTTGGCGTAGGCTCAAAGCTAGGAGGCTCTCGGACGGGGGTTGGACCACAGTCCGCAGGAAGGACAAGGTGAGGGTGTCGAAGCGTTGAGTGACAAGGAAGGGGACCAGACGCGCGTGCCCGATGTCGAAGGAGTGCGTACGCGTCTCGGCAAGCGCACCATCGTGCTGGTCGGCATGATGGGCTGCGGAAAATCCAGTGTTGGCCGCTTGCTCGCCAACCGGCTGAACCTGCCATTCGTGGATGCGGATCTGGAAATCGAGGCCGCCGCGAACCTGACGATCCCGGAGATTTTCGAACGCCACGGCGAGGCCTATTTCCGCTCCGGCGAACACCGCGTGATCGTGCGTCTGCTGGGCGAGGGGCCGCAGGTGCTGGCCACCGGCGGAGGCGCCTTCATGAATCCGGAAACCCGGCATTCCATCTCCGAGAATGGGATTTCGGTCTGGCTCAAGGCCGATTTCGAGACCCTGTTCGCCCGCGTCAGCCGCCGCACCCACCGCCCGCTGCTTCAGACCCCCGATCCGGCTGCGGTGTTGCGCGAGCTTCTGCGCAAGCGCAATCCGATCTATGAAAAGGCAGATGTGTCGGTGGATTCGCGCGATGTGCCCCATGAGCAGGTGGTGAGCGATATCGTCAACGTGCTCGATGATTTCATGTCTGCGAAGGATGCGGGCCAAGATACCTGAATCTCACCCGACCCAGATGAAGCGAAGGATATTGCCGCGATGAGCGAGACCACCATGCCTGCCGAGACCAACGTTCGGCGCACCGTGCGCGTGGATCTGGCAGAGCGCGGCTATGATATCGTGATCGGAGACGGCCTGATCGGTGAGGCGGGGGAGCGTATTGCCGCGCTTTTTCCCGGCGCGCGTGTCGCCATCATCACCGACGAGACGGTCGCAACGCTCCATCTGCCTGCCTTTACCGCATCGCTGGACGCCGCTGGCCTCGGCCATGAGACGTTCCTGGTGAAGCCGGGCGAGCCCTCCAAGAGCTTTCCCGTGTTTGAGGATCTGTGCGACCGGGTGCTGGGCGCGCATTTCGAGCGCAACGACGTGATCGTGGCGCTGGGCGGCGGCGTGATCGGCGATCTGGCCGGGTTTGTCGCCGGTGTCGTGCGTCGCGGGATGCCCTTCATACAGGTGCCCACGACGCTGCTGGCGCAGGTCGACAGCTCGGTCGGCGGCAAGACCGGCATCAACACCGCACAGGGCAAGAACCTCATCGGCCTGTTCAATCAGCCGGCACTTGTTCTGGCGGATACAAGCGCCCTCGACACGCTCGCGCCCCGCGATTTCCGCGCCGGTTACGGCGAGGTGGCGAAATACGGCCTGATCGACGATCCGACGTTCTTCGCCTGGCTTGAACAGAACTGGCAGGGCATTTTCGATGGCGGGCCAGAGCGTATCGAAGCGGTGGCCCATTCGTGCCAGGCCAAGGCCCGTGTGGTGGCCGCCGATGAACGCGAAGGCGGCATGCGCGCGCTTCTGAATCTCGGCCACACCTTTGGCCATGCGCTGGAGCGCGCGGTCGGATATGATGGCGCGCTGCTGGTTCACGGCGAGGGCGTTTCCATCGGCATGGTGCTGGCGCACGATTTTTCCGTCGAACTGGGGATTTGCCCGAAAGAAGTCGCCACACGGGTGCGCGAACATCTTTCAACGGTCGGGCTGCCCACCCATATGTCGGATATTCCGGGCCAGTTGCCCGGCACGGCGGAGCTCATGCGCTATATCGCGCAGGACAAGAAGGTCTCGCGCGGCGCGCTCACCTTCATCCTGACCCGCGGGCTCGGGTGCTCCTTCATCGAGAAGGGCGTGAACCCGGCCGCCGTGGAGGATTTCCTGGAGCGCCAGCGTCTCGTGCCGTGAGGCGCGCGGCGGATCTGTCAGGAAGAATGACGCAGCTTGTCACGGGGAATTGCCCGCGAGGGCGTGTCTTGTGATCACGGCGCGTCTCCTTCGGGGTGACGCGATGGACGGGGTTAGATGAAGGACGTTTGGTTCGATCTGGTGGACAAGGTCTCCGGCCTTGGCGGTGAATTCTGGCTGACGGTGGTGTGCATCGCGGCGCTTCTGGTGCTGTCCGGCTTCTTCTCCGGTTCGGAGACGGCGCTGACGGCGGCCTCTCGTGCGCGCATCCACCAGATGGAGAAATCCGGTGATCGCCGGGCGGCCATCGTCGCCAAGCTGATTTCCTCGCGCGAACGCCTCATCGGCGCGCTGCTGCTGGGCAACAACCTCGTCAACATTCTGGCCTCCGCCCTGGCGACCTCCGTGTTCCTGTCGCTGGTGGGCGATGCGGGCGTCGCCTACGCCACGATCGTCATGACCGTGCTGGTGCTGATCTTTTCGGAGGTGCTGCCCAAGACATGGGCCATCGGCGATCCGGACCGCTTCGCATTGGCCGTTTCACCGGTGGTGCGCGTCTGCGTGGCCGTGTTCGGTCCGCTCATCGCGGGCATCGAGATCCTGGTGCGCAGGATCCTGCATCTGTTCGGCGTGTCGGTGGAAGAGGGGGCGGATGTGCTTTCCGCACGTGACGAGCTGCGCGGCGCGGTGGACCTGCAACACCTTGAGGGCGGGCTCATCAAGGCCGATCGCGACCGTCTTGGCGGCCTTCTGGATCTGGCGGAGCTGGAAGTCTCCGACGTCATGATCCACCGCACCAACATGCAGACGCTGAATGCCGACGACGATCCGGCCGATCTGGTCGATCAGGTGCTCGCAAGCCCCTATACCCGCCTGCCGCTGTGGCGCGAGAGCCCCGACAATATCATCGGTATCGTCCACGCCAAGGACGTGTTGCGGGCGGTGAAGGAAGTGAACGGCGACATGCAGCAAGTGGACGTGGAGCGCATCGCCACGCCGCCGTGGTTCGTGCCCGATACGACCTCGCTTCAGGATCAGCTCAACACCTTCCTCAAGCGCAAGTCCCATTTCGCGCTCGTCGTGGACGAGTATGGCGAGGTGATGGGCCTGATGACGCTGGAAGACATTCTGGAAGAAATCGTCGGCGACATTTCCGACGAGCACGACGTGGTGGTGCAGGGCGTACGCCCGCAGCCCGACGGCTCGGTGGTGGTTGACGGCTCCGTCCCGATCCGCGATCTCAACCGCGCCATGGATTGGGAGCTTCCCGATGAGGAAGCCACCACCATTGCGGGCCTCGTGATCCACGAGGCGCGGATGATCCCGGAAGAGCGCCAGGCCTTCACCTTCCACGGCTACCGCTTCACGGTGCTGCGCAAGGAAAAGAACCGCATCACCCGCCTGCGTCTGCTGCCCCTGACAAGTGTGCAGGCCGCGGCCGGGTAGGGAGCGTTGCGCCGGATCTGATCCGTGAGGACCGTCTTGCCGTGTGGCCTATCCTTCGAGACGCGGCCTGACGACCGCTCCTCAGGATGACGTTGTGTTCGTGGAGGCATCCACAGGTCTCAGCTCAGCCCGGTTCGGTCCAGTCCAGCCCCACCCTGAACGTCATCCTGAGGAGCCTGCGTCAGCAGGCGTCTCGAAGGATGGGCCGCATCCTTCGGACCTGGAGACGTTCTCACCCGAATTGTCGCACTGGCGAGAAAGTCGGGACTTCAGGCCGCGCCCGCCTTGATTGCGAGCGCATGGATCCCATTTTCAAGCTCCGTGCTCAGCGCCTCGTTGATCATGCGATGGATCTGAACGCGCGACTTTCCCGCGAAGGCGGGAGAAACAACCTCGACCCGGAAATGGGTCTCGCCACCTTCCCGCCACCCGGCATGCCCGGCATGCTTGTCGGATTCGTCGATGACGGTGAGGGTGGTTGGGGAAAAGGCCTGTGAGAGCTTTTCCTCGATCGTCGCCTTGAGGGTCATGGTTGATCCGTTGGTAACCGTGTGAGATTAGGGTGTGCAGTTCGCGTCGGTGATCGGACCTTTTGAAAAGGGCCATTCACCCGGCGAGCGCCATGCCCGCGTGAATGTTGTATACTCTCCGGCCGCATGCTCAACAGCCTCATGCGGTCTGCGCGCAGTTTGTGTCACGAGATCCCGTTTGGACACGATGAAACTCGATTCAAAGATCTTTGACCGCATCCGGATCAAGCCGGACAAGGAACGTATGGCAGCGGAGAATACGCCGCCGTGCCAGTGGAACGGGTGCTCGCGTGCGGGAACCCACAAGGCGCCGCGCGGGCGCAATGCCGAAGGTCAGTACCTGCATTTCTGCATCGATCACGTGCGGCTCTACAACAAGAGCTACAACTATTTCGAAGGCATGAATGACAGTCAGGTCCGCGACTTCCAGAAGGACGCGCTGACCGGGCATCGCCCGACCTGGCGCATGGGGGTGGACAAGGATCCCGATGGCCACAAGCCCTTTCGGCGCACGTGGAATGCGGATGCCCAGGACCCTTACGAGGTTTTTGATGGGGAGGCCGCCCCACGCCGGGACGCGCCGCGCAAGCGCAAGCTGAAGCCGCTGGAAAAACGGTCGCTGGAGATGCTCAATCTCGATGAGCGCGCCGACAGCTCCGACATCAAGGCGCGCTACAAGGAACTGGTGAAGCAGCTTCACCCCGACGCCAATGGCGGCGATCGGTCCACCGAGGATCGCCTGCGCCAGATCATTCAGTCCTACAACATCCTGCGTCAGTCCGGTCTGTGCTGAGACGGGATTCGTTTTTTCGCCTCGCATCGCGTTCCGACCGTGGCAGGCATGGGCTGAAATTGAGCGGAATCTATCCATCTGACCTTGCGTAAAAGGCTGTCTCGGCTCAAGTTTTCCTGCTTTGGCAAGAAAAGCTGTTGCCGCGGTGCACACCGGCTCTGGAACTTTGCCAGTGCATGCCCTAACCTCCCCCTCACGCCACCCTCAAATCCGGGTGCGAGCGAGCCTGCCGCCGGGTGAGCCTCGTTCTCTTTCATTGCGGAAAGCCCTGTCCGTCTTCGGTCAGGTCAGCAAGGGAAGGGAAGGTCGGGCCGACCCGGCCTCGTGGCGCTCAAGACCCGTTGCGCGACGACCCGCCTGCGCAGGACGAGAGCCCAACACAGTTGAAATGACCCCAGCCTGCAGAACGGCAGGCATGTGGAGGACCGATGACGGACGAGAAGACGACAGCCGCCGAAATGCCTGACAAGAAGATCTCGGTTCGCGAGGTTTTCGGTATCGACAGCGACCTTGAAGTGCCCGCTTATTCGAAAACCAGCGAGCATGTGCCCGAGGTGGACCCGGACTATTTGTTCGACCGTCCCACGACCCTTTCGATTCTGGCAGGCTTCGCGCGCAATCGTCGCGTCATGGTCACCGGCTATCACGGCACCGGCAAGTCGACCCATATCGAACAGGTCGCCGCGCGGCTGAACTGGCCCTGCGTGCGTGTCAACCTGGACAGCCACATCTCGCGTATCGACCTGATCGGCAAGGACGCCATCGTCGTGCGCGACGGCCAGCAGGTCACCGAATTCCGCGATGGCATCCTGCCCTGGGCCTACCAGAACAATGTCGCGCTGGTTTTCGACGAATATGACGCCGGTCGCCCGGACGTAATGTTCGTGATCCAGCGCGTGCTGGAATCCTCCGGTCGTCTGACGCTGCTCGACCAGTCGCGCGTCATCCGTCCGCACCCGGCCTTCCGCCTCTTCGCCACCGCCAACACGGTGGGCCTCGGCGATACCTCGGGCCTCTATCACGGCACCCAGCAGATCAACCAGGCCCAGATGGACCGCTGGTCGATCGTCGCCACGCTGAACTACCTGCCGCATGACAACGAGGTGAACATCATCCTCGCCAAGGCCAAGCACTACCAGAACGAGGAAGGCCGCAAGATCGTCGACAAGATGGTGCGCATGGCGGACCTGACGCGCAACGCCTTCGTTGGCGGCGATCTGTCCACCGTCATGAGCCCGCGTACCGTCATCACATGGGCGGAAAACGCCGATATTTTCGGCGATGTCGGCTATGCCTTCGTGGTCACCTTCCTCAACAAGTGCGACGAGATGGAGCGCCCCGTCGTGGCGGAGTTCTATCAGCGCTGCTTTGGCGAGGATCTTCCCGATTCCTCCGCCAATATCGTTCTGAGCTGAGGTCGGACGGGGATTGGTGTGATGGCGTCGAATTCCGGTCGCGGCAAGGGTGAAGGTCAGAACGAGCCGTTCAAGCGGGCGGTCTCGGCCACCATGCGTGCGATTTCGGGCGAACCGGAGCTGGAGGTGGTCTTCTCGACAGACCGCGCCTCTCTGGCGGGCCAGAAGGCGCGACTGGCGGAACTGCCGCGCAAGGTGAGCGCGCGCGATATTGCGATCACCCGCGGGCAGGGGGACGCGATGGCGCTTCGCCTTGCCTGCCACGACGCCAAGGTGCACCGCCAGTATGCTCCCGAGGGGCAGGAGGCGCGCGCCGTCTATGAGGCGGTGGAACAGGCGCGCTGCGAGGCGATCGGGTCGCGCCGCATGCCGGGCGTCGCCGCCAATATCTCCACCATGATCGACGAGCGTTATGCGCGCGCGGGCTATCAGGACACGGCCGACAAGTCGGAGGTGCCGCTGGAGGACGCGTTGGCGCTGCTGGTGCGCGAAAAGCTGACGGGCATCGCGCCGCCGCCATCCGCCCTGCCGCTGGTCGATGTGTGGCGCTCGTGGATCGAAGCGCGTGGCTCGGATGCGCTCGACGATCTCGTCGGTCGGATGGACGATCAGAAGGAATTCGCCGCCGGCGTACGCTCGCTGCTGGCCGCTCTCGACCTTGCCGAGGATCTGGGCGAGCAGTCTTCCGAGGAGGACGAGAACGAGCAGCCCGAAGAGGGCGAGGACGACCGTTCCGACACCTCCACCGGCGAAGCGGAGGAGATGGAGGGCGAGGACACCGCCGACGTCCAGGAAAGCGAGATGCCGGGCTCGGAGGAAGAGGCTGGCGAAACGGAAGCGGGCGATACCTACGCCGACGACTTCCGCGATCAGGATGGCGATGCGGATTCCGATGATGCTGGCGAGGCGGAGCGCCCCAACCAGCCGCTCTCCAACCAGCCGCATTCCGATTACAAGGTCTTTACAACCAAGTTCGACGAGGTCGTGCTGGCGGAGGACCTGTGCGAGGCGGAGGAACTCGACCGTCTGCGCTCCTATCTCGACAAGCAGCTCGTCAATCTGCAGGGCGCGGTGGCGCGGCTCGCCAACCGCCTCCAGCGCCGCCTGATGGCGCAGCAGAACCGGTCCTGGGACTTCGATCTGGAAGAGGGCATTCTCGACACGGCCCGCCTGCCGCGTCTTGTCATCGACCCGATGCAGCCGCTGGCCTTCAAGATGGAGAAGGACACGAATTTCCGCGACACCATCGTGACGCTGCTTTTGGACAATTCCGGCTCCATGCGCGGGCGTCCGATCACGGTTGCCGCCGCCTGCGCCGATATTCTGGCGCGTACGCTGGAACGCTGCGGGGTGAAGGTGGAAATCCTCGGCTTCACCACGCGCGCGTGGAAGGGTGGCCAGTCGCGCGAGGCATGGCTTGGCGCGGGCAAGCCCGCAACGCCGGGTCGCCTCAACGACCTTCGCCATATCGTCTACAAGGCGGCGGATGCGCCCTGGCGTCGGGCCAGGCGCAATCTCGGCCTGATGATGCGCGAGGGCCTGTTGAAGGAAAACATCGACGGCGAAGCGCTGGAATGGGCACATACGCGCCTTCTGGCGCGCCCGGAGAACCGCCGCATCATGATGGTGATCTCCGATGGCGCCCCGGTCGATGACAGCACCTTGTCGGTCAATCCGGGCAACTATCTGGAACGCCACCTGCGCCATGTCATCGAGGCCATCGAGACGCGCTCTCCGGTGGAACTTATCGCCATCGGCATCGGCCATGACGTGACCCGCTATTATCGCCGCGCGGTGACCATCGTGGATTCCGAGGAGCTTGCGGGCGCCATGACGGAACAACTGGCGTCGCTCTTTGAGGAAACGCCCACCGGCGCCCATGGCGGCAGGGCGCGCCGCGGCAGGCGCGCATGAGCGGACAGGGCGGGAACAGGATGTCCCGCCCGCGCATCCTCGCGCGCGCAACAATGGCCTTTGCGGGCACCGTTCTGTTTATCGCCGCGAGCAGTTTCAGCGATCAGGCGACGGCGCAGACGCAAGGGGGCGACCAGTCCGGCCCGGCATCGGATCGCAGATCGCTCGCGCCTGGCCATCACGACCTTCAGCTCACCTTCCAGCCGCTTCCCTCCTTTCGGATTGGCGAGCGCGCCCAGACGCGGTTTGGCGTGCTGGAATGGCGCGGCGGCGGGGTTCTCTATTCGCCCAATCCGCATATGGGCGGGATCTCAGCCATAGAGGGACTGGATGCGGGCAGGCGGGTGATCGCCATATCGGATAACGGATTATGGTTCGGTTTCGATCTCAAGATCGATGGGGATGGCATGCTGAGCGGTGTTTCCGACGGCTGGGTCGCTCCCATGCTGGACCAGAACGGCAATGCGATGATCCGCAAGTCGGAAGCCGATTCCGAAGGCCTCGCCCTGCGTCCGCGCGATGATGGCGGCGATGATCTTCTGGTGTCGTTCGAGGGCGCGCCGCGGATCTTCGTCTATCATGACGAGCTTTCGTCAGCCGACCGCAAGACCCTGAAACTGCCCGCCGACGCGCGGCGCTATCTGGGCTGGAACCGGGGGCTTGAATCGCTGGCCTTCGCGAAGGCGGGACCTTTGAAGGGGGCGGCGGTCGCCATCGGCGAACTGGACCGGGAGCGCCATGATCGCCTGCCGGGCTGGATCATTCCGCAGGACGGCGCCCCCCGCATGTTCAC
The DNA here is from genome assembly GCF_963674635.1 of Breoghania sp. Lineage (NCBI taxonomy): Bacteria > Pseudomonadati > Pseudomonadota > Alphaproteobacteria > Hyphomicrobiales > Stappiaceae > Breoghania > Breoghania sp. Next base: position 1,893,983 of record NZ_OY771475.1, on the reverse strand, counting down.
CCTTTTGGCCAGCGACAACTACGCCGCCACCGACGCTGCGTTCCTGCCCGATGGCGATCTCCTGTTGCTGGAGCGCCGCTTCAATCTTTCGCAAGGCGTCGGCATGCGCATCCGCCGGTTTGACGCGGGCGCACTTGAGGGCGCTGACGGGCTGCAAGGCAAGGTGCTGATCGATGCCAATCTCGCCTATCAGATCGACAACATGGAAGGGCTGTCGGTCGATGTCGACGATCAGGGGCGTGTCCTGCTGACGGTCGTTTCCGATGACAACCGCTCCATCCTCCAGCGCACCCTGCTGTTGCGATTCGAACTGATGGACGGCGCACGGTAGCGCGTGACCGGCCGCAAAACTCTCCCTGCGTCATATTGTGGTAAGCAGATGTGCTGACGGTATCTTGTCAGCGGCGACAGTGTGCCGCCGGCAAATTCATTCAAATCTGATTCACGCCCAGAAATGAGCAGAAAACCGCCACTTTTGGCAGGCTTTTAAACGGCAGCGCACAAAGCGCGTAAACGTCTTGGTTACCAAGATGCCGGAAAGTCTAGGCAGCATTCAGCCGCGATCGCCGGGCGAGGCCAGTTATCCCGCCCGACGTTTTGTACCGAGTAAACGGGGCCGAAGGGCCGCCAGATATACCAGTCTGGATCCATATGATTTCGAGTGAGAAGCCGTCCGGCACTTCCTGTCCGCGCGAAGACAGGCAAGGCACGCGATCCCGCGCGTCACGCTCCGGGCTCATCATGACATGTATCGCCGTTATCGGCGTCGCTCTCGCACTGGTTTTCTCCGGTGCCGCGATGACGTTCGTCTCGGCAACCAAAGACACCGTCGCCGGAACGCAGGCGCAAGCCTTCGCCACTGCGTCATCCGATGCGGCAGGCCGGGCGTCCGCGCCTGTTGACCCGTCTGAACTGGCGCGCCGCGAGCGCATCAAGCGCATCAAGGCGATGCGAGCGGAAGTGACCCCGCCTGAGCCTTCCGAGCAGGGCTTCACCGATCTCGACGCGCGTCTGCGCACACAGGTCGCGCTGGCGAACGCCATGGACGGCAATGCCCCGGCTCAGGAGATCGCGCTTGCCACGGAGCTTGCAAAGCGGGTTCTGGCACGCAGGCTTTCCGCCCCGCGCACCCACCCTGTCGGCGTTCCCGCCGAACCCTCTGTGGCCCTCGCCGCCGTGACATCGGCGGACGGCTCTGACGACGCCAGCCCGGACAATGCGGTGGAAACGGAGACCGGCTCGCCGGATGATGCGCTCACGGTGGCTGATCTGTTGCCGGAAGTGGCCCCGTTGCCGACCCCGCGGCCTGACCTGCCCGTGCGTGTGGCGTCGGTCGCTCCCGCCCGCGCTTCAGCGCGCACGACTTCGCAGCCCGCAATCGCGCCCCCGACTTCGTCGAGCCCCCAAGCGGTGCTGGCCTATGCGCGAGCCACCGACGATCTGGATGACGAGCGGACCGGCTTTGGCGGCCTGAAGAAGATCTTCCGCAACAATCCCTCCGCCGTCCTGAGCCGCCACAGCGATGTGGCGATCTACGATATTCGCAACTCGGTCGTTTACATGCCCGACGGCACGAAGCTGGAAGCGCATTCCGGCAAGGGGCATATGAAGGACAACCCGAAATTCGTGAACCGTCGCGGCAGAGGCCCGACGCCGCCCAATGTCTACAATCTGCGCATGCGTGAAGCGCGTTTTCACGGGGTGGAGGCAATCCGCATGCTGCCGGTGGACCAAAGCCTGCAACATGGTCGCGACGGCTTCCTGACCCATACGCCGCTTCTGCGCGGCACGAACGGTTCCAGTGGTTGTGTGGCCTTCAAGCACTACGACCGCTTCCTCAAGGCCTTCAAGGCAGGCAAGGTCAAACGCATGATCGTCGTGCCGGACATGTCGGATCTGCCGACCTACGTGGCGATGCTCTAGGCGATCCCGGTTCGCCGAGAAAAGAAAAGGCCGCAGCCCGGTTGAGGCTGCGGCCTTTTTTGTTCGCATCATGCGCCTGTGTCAGGCTTTGCCGGGGATCAGGCCTTGCCCGCAACCTTCAGTGCGAAGGCCCAGTTGAAGGCGACTTCCTTCAGCCGGTCGAAGCGGCCCGATGCGCCGCCGTGCCCCGCATCCATGTTGGTTTTGAGAAGCAGAAGATTGTCGTCATGCTTCAACTCGCGAAGCTTGGCGACCCACTTGGCGGGTTCCCAGTAGGTCACGCGCGGGTCGGTCAGGCCGCCTACGGCGAGGATGGCGGGGTAGTGCTGCGCGATGACATTGTCGATCGGCGAATAGCCCGCGATCGTGCGATAGGCTGCCTCGTCGGTGATCGGGTTTCCCCATTCCGGCCATTCCGGCGGAGTGAGCGGCAGCGTGTCGTCCAGCATCGTGGTGAGCACGTCCACGAAGGGCACTTCCGCGATGATCCCGGAGAAGAGATCCGGCGCCCGGTTGGCGACGACGCCCATGAGCATCCCGCCTGCTGACCCACCCTGGGCGATGATCTTGCCGCGCGTCGTGAAGCCTTCACGTGCCAGATGTTCGCCGGCCGCGATGAAATCGGTGAAGGTGTTGAGCTTGTGCTCGCGCCGACCCTTGGCATACCAGGCAAAGCCCTTGTCCTTGCCGCCGCGAATATGCGCCACCGCATAGACAAAGCCGCGCTCCACCAGCGAAAGGGCATTGGTGGAAAAGCTCGCCGGAATGGAAATGCCATAGGACCCGTAGCCGTAGAGCAGGCACGGTGCGGACCCGTCAAGCGGCGTGGACTTGGCATAAAGAAGCGTCACCGGCACACGCTCGCCGTCCGGGGCGGGCGCCATGATGCGGCGGGTGACATAAGCGTCCGGATCGTGGCCGGAGGGGACTTCCTGTTCCTTGCGCAGGGTCCGCTCGCGCGTCCCCATGTCATAATCGAAAATCCGCGTCGGCGTCGTCATCGAGGAATAGGAGAAACGCAGGGTGTGGGTGTCGAACTCGTAGCCGTCGCCCGCCCCCAGCGAATAGGCTTCCTCCGCAAAGGCGATCTCGTGTTCCAGATTGTCGGCAATGCGGCGGATCACGATGCGCGGCAGCGAGTTCTCGCGCTCAAGCCGCACCATGTAATCCTCGTAAAGCGTCAGCGACAGGATCAGCCGCCCCGGCTTGTGCGCAACCAGATCCTCCCAGTTCTCGCGGCCCGGCGCATCGACGGGGGCGGTGACGATCTTGAAGTCTTCCGCCCCGCCCGCATTGGTGAGCAGATAGAAAAGCGCGCCGCGGTGCTCCACGGAATATTCCTGCGCGGTTTCGCGCGGTGCGATCAGCACAGGCGCCGACGTCGGGGCATCCGCATCGATCAGCCGGACTTCCGAGGTCTCGTGATCGTGGATGTCGATGGCGATGTACTTGCCCGACTGGGTCTTGCCCACGGAGACGAAGAAGCCCGGATCCTTCTCCTCATAGATGCAGACATCGCTCTCATGCGGCTCGCCGACCACGTGGCGGAAGACCTTGCAGGGGCGGTGATTGTCATCGAGCCAGACATAGAAGAGCGTACGCCCGTCATTGGCCCACACAGATCCGCCGCTTGTCTGCGGGATTTCGTCGGCGAGATCCTCGCCTGTCTCCGCATCGCGCACATGCAGCGTGAAGAACTCCGAGCCTGCCTCGTCGCAAGTCCAGGCGATCAGCTTGTGATCGGGGGAATGATCAACGCCGGCCAGGCGGAAATAGGCCTTTCCCTCGGCCATTGCATTGGCGTCGATGAGAACGGTCTCCGGACCGCCATCACGCGGCGTGCGCACGACTTTCGGGTGCTGCGCGCCTTCCTCAAAGCGGGTCGCATAGGCATAGGGGCCATCGGGCGAGGGCACGGAGGAATCGTCCTGCTTGATCCGGCCCTTCAGCTCTTCGAACAGCGTGTTCTGCAACGCCTTGGTATCGGCCATGGCGGCATCGGTATGCGCGTTCTCCGCCTCCAGATAGGCGCGGATTTCGGGATCGAGCACGCTCGGATCGCGCATCACCTCCTGCCAGTTGTCGGCTCGCAGCCATGCGTAGTCGTCGGTTTTGGTGATGCCGTGGTGAACGGCGGTGGCGGTGCGCTTCATCGCGCGGGGGGGCGTGGTTGTGCTCATGTCGTGTCAGGTAATCCTGCGACCCTGAGATGACAAGGGGCAATGGTCGTCCGGGCAAGGCCGGGCAGCGACACCGGCGCAGGCGCGCGCAATCGTCCCTCACACCAGCGATGCGTGCTGCGCAAGACCGGAAATCTACAGCTTCCGCGCGACCGGCTGCAGGCTAATCCCGCATTGCTTGCAATTTTACACAAGCCGTTCATGCGCCTTTAGAAGTCGCAGGCGCATACCGGATACTTCGGATGATCAAGATCCGTCCGGTTCGGGAAAGAAGGTCAGCCTCTGGTGCACGGGTCAATTACAGGGAATTTGAGACGCAGCTTTGCGATCGCGAGCGCTGCGGTGGTCGTGCCGCTCTTGATTCTGTTTCTGTGCAACGCCTTGTGGGGGTTCCTGCCGATCAGTCGGGAGGTCGCCAAGATTCCCTACTACGTCCTTGCCACGAACACGATGCGCGATCTGGAAGTTTCGGTGTTGCACGCCGCGCTGCAGGTGCGAACGCATATGCACCAAGCGGATGAGCCGGATCTGGTTCAAGGTGCCAATGTGAAAGCCGCCGAAACACGGGTTCGCAGCCTGAAGCTGGCTCTCGCGGATGTGCAAGCGAACTTCGACAGGCTGCCCGATGTGCTCGGTGAGTGGCCGACCTTGCGCGAAAAGGTGCGCCACATCAAGGAGCGCTGGGACGTCGTACGGCTTCAGGCTTCGTCGCTCGTGCATGTCGCGCCCGATGGCGTCGCGTCCGTTCCCGCTCCCTTGCGCCTTGCCACAATCGACTTCGACCCCGCGGCCCTGACATCTGCCAGCAGGCTGGCGCGCAGTTTCGATAGCAACGTCGCCTTGCTGACCGAAGAAATCGAGGCGATCACCGACGCCCTTTCCGGGGATGTCGGGACACGTCTCGTGCAGGGCCAGGTCACAAACAGCCGGATCTTCGTGTTGACCTTCACGCTCGGCCTGACTGCGATCATCTTCATCATGTTGGTGAACCTGCGTCTGGCGCGCTACGTGGTCGATCCGGTGAACGGCATCGTGGAAGCGATCACCCGCTTTCGACGCGGTGATTATTCCGCGCGCACGTCGATTTCACGCAACGACGAGATCGGCGCGCTTGCCGACGCTTTCAACGAGATGGCGGCGAACATCGAGCGCACCCATGCCGATCTTTCGCAACTCACCGAGCGCGATCCGTTGACGGGCATGCTCAATCGCCGCGGGTTCGATCCGCGCCTTGCGCAACACCTGCGCAAGCTGGAGGCCGCAGGCCAAGAGATGGCCGTCATCATGGTCGACGTCGATCATTTCAAGACGATCAACGACACCTACGGCCATGCGGTGGGCGATCAGGTGTTGGTGGCGCTGGCCGATACCATCCACAATTGCCTGCGCGCGGGCGATTTTTCCGCCCGCCTCGGAGGCGAGGAATTCGTGATCTGTCTGCCGGGCCAGGGCGACAGCATCGGGATGAGTGTGGCCGAACGCCTGCGCGAGGCTGTGGCGCGCATGGCCCTTTTCGACAATGAGGGCAGTGCGTTTTCCGTCACGATCAGCGCAGGCGTGGCAACCTTCCCGGCCTGCGGACGGTCGCAAGGAGAAATCCTCGCGCGTGGCGACGAGGCGCTCTATGCCGCCAAGAGCTATGGCCGCAATCGTGTGGAGCTTGCGAAGCCGGATCTCACATGGCGCAAGAGCGCCTGAGCCTCAACGCGTCAGGCCACCTTCTTTGGCCCCGATCCCTTCCGCAACAGCCGTAATCGCCGCGCGCGCTGCCCTTTCAAGATCTGCCACATCCGGCCCGCCTGGCGTATCCGCGTTGGGCAGATGGATGAAGGACGCGGGAAACCCCGCGATGAGACTGCGCCACAAGGTGGCGTTGCACAAATAATCCCCCGCATCGTCGGAACGGCGCGCGGCCACACCGGATGCCCGGATCGCGGCGATCAGCCGGGCGGACGAGAGTGTCGAGGGGCGGGCAGCGGGGCCGTTCCTGTCCAGCATCGGGTCAAGACGATGCTGGCCGGAAGCGTCGGGCCGGTCGATGCTCGCGCGGTTGCGGGCCCGAGCCTCCACGCAAATCATCCGCCGCTTGCTGGCCACACCGAAATGCAGGACGGCGGCCGGTGCGTGGCGTTCACAAAGCTCCGGCAGCGTTTCCTCCAGCATCGTCCACGTGACCGGCAACACCGCGAAGGCGCTGCGCATGCCTTCGGGCAGTTGGGGCGGCGTCTCCGCAAGCCGTCGGATCACCGCCTCACTGGGATTGGCGCTGACGCCGGGAAAGGAGCCGAAGCCGGTGACGAGCAGTGTCCGTGCCATGGTTCAGATCCCCATTGCTTCCGCGATCCGACCCACGGCGGCGGAAACGGCGACGTCTCCCTTGCGCACGGCCTGTTCAAGCTCCGGCAACATGGCGGCCACGGTCGGATTGGTTTTCATGGCCTCCATCAACCGTGTCTCCAGCATCGCCCATAGCCACGAGACCTGTTGACGCGCGCGCGTGTCTTCGAACTCGCCGCTTTGCTCGGTTCGCTTGCGGTGTGTCTCGATCTGGCTCCACAACGTGTCGAGGCCTTCATTGGAAAGCCCGGAGATCGTGACGACCGGCGGTGACCAGACAGAGGAACGCGGGGCAAGGATATGAAGTGCGGCGCGATACTCGCTGGCGGCGGCCTTTGCGCGTTCGACCCCTTCGCCGTCGGCCTTGTTGACAGCGATCATGTCGGCGATTTCCAAAACCCCCTTCTTGATGCCCTGCAACTCGTCTCCGGCCCCCGGCAACATCAGCACGAGGAAAAAATCGACCATCTGGGCGACCGTCGTCTCCGATTGCCCGATACCGACCGTCTCCACGAGGATGACGTCAAACCCTGCGGCCTCGCACAACAGCATGGTCTCGCGCGTGCGCGCCGCCACACCGCCCAGTGTGCCCGAGGACGGCGAGGGACGGATGAAGGCGTTGCGATCGACGGCAAGGCGCGCCATGCGTGTCTTGTCCCCGAGTATGGAGCCGCCTGTGACTGTGGACGAGGGATCAACGGCCAGAACGGCGACCTTGTGCCCGGCGCCTGTCAGGTTGGAGCCGAGCGTGTCGATGGTGGTCGATTTTCCGACGCCGGGAACGCCGGTTATGCCGACGCGATGGGCCTTGCCGGTGAAAGGCAGGATTTCCTGCAGGAGGGCCTCCGCCTGACGGCGATGGGCGAGCTTCTTCGATTCCACGAGCGTGATCGCGCGCGCCAGCTTGGCGCGGCTGCCGGATATGATGCCATCGGCGAGATCCCGCACGAGAGCGTCGTGAGATTCTTTCTTCATGCTTCCTGCGTAGCGCAAACACGCGATTCCGTCACCTGCCCCGCGAAGGTCGGTGCAGGGTCGTCATGGTCTTGGCGCTTCTCTACTGGAGATGATTGAGGTATCTCAATGTCATTGGCACGCGACAACTCCAATGTTACGCAAGGGGTGGTGCCGGGGGGCATAGAAAGATAAGGCAGGTTGGTACCATGAGAACGCACAGAGTGATGCTTCTGTCCGGGCTCGCGGCAATAGTGTTTGCCGGAGCAGTTCAGGCCCAGCCTTGCGGCTGGGGAATGGGATATGGCCCTGGCTACGGACAGGGTTGGGGCATGGGGCCGGGAAATGGTCAGGGAATGGCCTCCGGCAGACAGCAAGATGCCGATGACGCCGGAGAGGTGAAACAGGGGCAGGTTCAGGCTCAGGCTCAGGGGCAGGGCCAGGGCATAATGCCCGGATATGGCTACTGGAGCATGATGCCCGGCTACGGCTACGGTCCGTACTGGGGTATGGGCCCGAACATGGGGCCCGCCATGGGGCCGAACGCCGGAATGGGACGTGGAATGCGCCCCGGCATGGGACAGGGCCCCGGCATGATGGCCCGCTTCACGGTTATCGACGAGAACAATGACGGCGTGATCTCCGCAGACGAAGCGGCGGCCAATGCCGAGAACGTCTTCGCTGCGATGGATGCCGATGACGATGGCTTCATCACCAAGGAAGAGTTCATGGCGGTGCGGATGGGGCCGCAGCGCGGCTTCAATCAGGCGCGCCAGAATGCCCGTCAGACAGCCAAGGCCGATCGCTTCGCGGCCATGGACACGGAGGGAACCGGCAAGGTTTCCAAGGAGACATTCCTGTCCAACGCCCGCGCCCGTTTTGAGGCTGCGGACAAGGACGGGGACGGCAAGGTGTCGCCCTGGGACTTCCGCGCCATGCACTGGCGCAACTGGAAGCGCTGAGCCCGGCAGTCAATATGCTGACACGGAACGGGGTGAGGGAGCTCGATCTTGCGGGAGCCCCCTCGCCGGTGCGGTGTTCTCGCCGTAAATCACGATCAGGGTGAAGTGGACATCACCCGGACAGCCGATCCTTCGAGGCTCGTCTGCGGCTCATTCGACTTGTCGGCCAGGCATCTCCCCTTTGGGGATGCGTGGTAGAGAAAGGAATGAACGGCCGACAGACAAGCTCTCGGAGGGTCGGTTTTCTTTTGGGGCAGGGGCGTTATTGCGCGGGCGGTGTCCACACGATCCGCTGGATGCGGGCGCTGGCAAGTTGCTCGCGCGGCGGCAGGGCATCGAAGGGCCCGTCATACTGTGTCACCGCATAGACGAGCTTCACGTTCGGCGCGCCGCGCGAAGGGCAGATCGCCATGTCACGCCACAGATTACGGCCCACGCGACAATCGGAAACCGACGTTCCCACCTGGTCGAAGCGCATGCCGAGCCGTTCCCCGTTGGGGCCGGTGACATTGGCGGAAACGGCATGGATCGCGCCGATCTTGCCACCGCTTCCCTTCAGCACCTGCAACACCTGAAACCCGTCATGGAAGACGCCGGTCGTCCACAGCGTACGGTCTTCTTCCGCCATCTGGATGGGTTGCGTGGTGAAGCCGGGCAGGGCGGCCTCGATCGCCTTTGTCGAATAACGCGTCTGGCCATCAAGCGGGCCGACGCTGGTGGCCGTCATGGTCACGAGCGTGCGCTGTGTGAGGGCCGTGTCGGGGACCGTGTCACCCATGGAGGACATGTCGGCGCAGCCGGCAAGAAGGCTGCTTGCCATGAAGAGGCCGGCGAGCGCCGCGAAACGGGGGGAAAGGATGCGATACGTCATGCGCAGTGCTTCTACACGTGAATGGACGCGGCGCAAACGACCGATAGCCGGGCCAGGCGCCGCGCATATGTCTCGGTTGGGGAAAAACGCCGGTCTGGATTGGCATGCGGACCGGCGCGGATTTCTGAGGTGTCGGAGACTATCCGCACCGGGAGCAACCTATCGCGGCAAGGTGGCGGCATGGAGGCCAACAATCGAAGCGCGCGAATGGGTCGCAGCCTGCCGGCTCACCTTGGCGGCAGGCTGACCCTCTGTCCTGCGCGCATGTCAGCTGCCGCGCTTGAGTGACCCGAGTATGCCGCGCGCAAGCGCCCTTCCAAGGGAGGAGGAAAGGGACCGCACGACCGACTTCACCGCCGCTTCGGTCACCGTCTGGCGTTGCGAGCGACGCTTCGTGGTGGTGCGTCGCGAACTGGTGCGTGGGCGATCATCGCGCCCGAATTCCGGCACGGTGAAGCCGGTGCGGGTGCGCCGCCGCTGCTTGCCTTTTTCCCGCTCCGCGTCTTCGCGCTCGCGCTCCCGTTCCTCCTGGATCGACTTTTCTAGCGCCTTGCTTTGCAGGATCTCGTAGGCCGACTCCCGGTCTCTGGTCCGGTCATAAAGGCCGAAGATCGGGCTGGCCTGAATGGTCTGGCGCAATTCGGCCTGGGTCAGCGGGCCAAGCCGGGAAGAGGGCGGGCGGATCAGGGTGCGCTCCACCACGGACGGCACGCCCTTGCCGCCCAGTGTGGACACCAGCGCCTCGCCGATGCCGAGCTCGCTGATGACGTCTTCGGTTTCGAATTCCGGATTGGGCCGGAAGGTCTCCGCCGCCGTTCTCACCGCCTTGCGCTCGCGCGGCGTATAGGCGCGCAGCGCATGCTGGACCCGGTTGCCGAGCTGCGAAAGAACGCTTTCCGGCACGTCGTCCGGGTTCTGGGTAACGAAAAAGACCCCGACGCCCTTTGAGCGGATGAGCCGGACGATCTGTTCCACCTTTTCGATCAAGACCTTTGGTGCTTCATCGAACAGAAGGTGCGCCTCGTCGAAAAAGAAGACCAGCCGCGGCTTGTCCGGATCTCCGACTTCCGGCAGTTCCTCGAAAAGCTCCGACAGGAGCCACAGCAGGAAGGTGGCATAGAGCCGGGGCGAGGCCATCAGCCGGGCCGCCGACAGCACATTGATCACGCCACGCCCGTCGCGGGTCGTGCGCATCAGGTCGCGGATATCGAGGGCCGGTTCGCCGAAAAACGCCTCTCCCCCCTCGCGCTCCAGAACCAGAAGCTGGCGCTGGATCGCGCCGACGGAGGCCTTGGAGACATTGCCGTAGACAAGCGAGAGTTCCTTCGCGCGCGAACCGATCTCGGTCAGGATCGCGCGCAGGTCCTTCATGTCGAGAAGCAGCAGACCTTCATCATCGGCAAGCTCGAAGGCGATGTTGAGCACGCCTTCCTGCGTGGGATTGAGGTTCATCAGCCGCGACAGAAGCAGCGGGCCCATCTCGGTGATGGTGGTGCGGATGCTGTGCCCGTTCTCGCCGAAGAGATCCCAGAAGACGGTCGGGAAGTCGCAATAGTCGAATTCGGAGAACCCGATTTTCTCTGCCCGTTCGCCGATGAAGTCCTTCACCTCGCCTCTGGCCGCGATGCCGGACAGGTCGCCCTTGATATCGGCGCAAAAGACCGGCACGCCCGCGTCGGAAAACCCTTCCGCGAGGATTTGCAGGGAGACCGTCTTTCCCGTGCCGGTCGCGCCCGCAATCAGGCCGTGACGGTTGGCGCGTTTCAGGTCGATATACTGAGGGCGCGGCTCTTGCGTGTCGGGTGAAAAGGATGAGCCGAGGTAGATCATGCCGTCTCGATGCACTCTGCGGGTCTCCTGCTGTCCTGTGCGGCAAGCCGACCCTCGCACCGTCCCACCTTTCACTAAGGTTCGGGTCGGAGCGGGCGGCCTCGCCAGAATCATCCGATCATTATCGTTAGCATGGTTGCACGCCGGAATCCGTCGCCCGCTTTCCGCAGCGGCGCAATTGGGGGCGATTGACGCCATTTTGCAGCAAACGGTACGTCAACCGGGGGCGTGGCGCCGTGCTCCGGGGCAAGTTGACCCTATGGCAGTTGCAGTCGGTGCTAGGCTCATGTCACATGGTTTTGCGGATGTGGGCGATCCTCATCCCGGCAACCATTTCAAACGGGAAGGTTCGGAGGAGCCAATGGACGTACTAATCAACCGCATCTGCGCCAAGGCCGGCATCAGCGAAGATACGGCGAAGGAAGCGGTCGGCATCATTCTGCGTTTTCTGCACAAGGACGGGCCCACCGACAAGGTGGAGCAGGTGATCGATGCGATCCCCGGCGCGCGCGATCTGCTGGATAATGGCGGCGAAAAGTCGGGCGGATTTCTGGGTAGCCTCGCCAGCATGACCGGCATGGGCGCCATGGGTGCGCTCAACGAACTGACCAATGCCGGTCTTTCCATGGGCGAGGTCCAGACCGTGACCCGTGAGGTCGTCGACTACGCCAAGGAAGTGGCGGGCGAGGATCTGGTGGAAGACATCATCAGTTCCATTCCGGGCCTGTCGCAGGTGGTCTGATCCATCTGCGGCGGACGGGGCGAGCAGGAGGCGAGCGATGCTGGCGGTCATTTTCGAGGTGACGCCCCATGAAGAGGGGCGTGCGCGCTATTTCGAGCTGGCCGCCGCATTGAAGGCGGAGCTTGAGACGGTGGACGGCTTCATTTCGGTGGAGCGTTTCGAAAGCCTGATGACACCCGGCAAGTTTCTTTCCCTGTCGTTCTGGCGCGATGAGGAGGCGCTGGCGCGTTGGCGTCAGAGCGTCCGGCATCGTGCGGCCCAGTTTCAGGGGCGTTCCGCCCTGTTTTCCGATTACCGGTTGCGGGTGGCCTCGGTCATCCGCGACTACGGGCTGCACGAGCGCGAAGAGGCCCCGGACGACCTACGCTCTGCCCATTCCTGAGCGGCCTTGTCCACACGGCCTTGTGAAGGGCGGGTGACGCAAGGGTAGGGGTGCGTTAATCGCCCTCCGTCGATAGTTGCGGCGATGTGACGACACAAGCGGCATGGGCCGCATGGATCGAACATGGTCGCTCCGCTCAGTGCCTCCTTGACCGCGCCTGTGACCGGGACTGCCTCGCAAGGCGCGGACCCGCAGGAAGCTGCGCGCATCAAGGCGGAAATTCTCTCAACGCGAAACGAACTGCAATGCGCCACCTGTGAGGGCGACAAGGCGACGCTCAAGGAGCAGATCTCCACGCTGGAAACCCGTTTGCGACAGGTGGAGACGACGTCCCGCGTCGCGCCTGTGCAAGCCGCAGGCGAAAGCACCAATACGGCGCGGTCCGGTGAGAAGGGCGGGGCATCCGGCGTTTCGCCAGGGGGGAGCGGGGAAGGGCCATCTGTCGTCATCGATCCGCAAACGGCAGAACGGGCCAGACAGGCGGGGCGGGATGGCGACGGTGGCGTCGCATCGCTTGTGACAGGTGCATCCGCGCAAGAGGGCGCGGGCGTGGACAGCGCCGCCTATGGCGGGAACGCGCGCCGCGAAAACCCCGGTGCGGGCGCAATTGCCCCCGGCAGCCTGCTCGATATCTCGATCTAGAACGTCTCAGGATTTGACGGAACCGCGTGAGAGAATACCGCTGCCCCTGGCAGAGGGGCGAACAGGGCCTTTTCCTCAAGAGGTGAAACGATCTGGCGGGGGGCTGCGCTCCGCTCAGGCTGCCTGTTTCTTGCGAAGGAGCTTCTTCACCTCATCGCTCAACGCCGCGATTTCGCTTGCCGCCTTGCTGGAGGGGGCGGTCTCGGTCACCGTCAGCCCGTCCCCCATGGAGGAGGCAAAGGCCACCCGATTGCCGAGCCGCGTGCTGGCCGTCATCGGGGAGAGCTTCGCCAGAGCGTCCACCATTTCCTCCGTCAGGGCCGCGCGTGGGGGCACCCGGTTGAGAACGATGATCGCGGGCACCTTTTCCGCTGCCGCCATGTCCAGCGTCTGGGCGCTCGCCCACACATCGACCGGTGAGGGCTGGACCGGAATGGCCACCAGATCGGCAACCTCGATGGCCGGTCTGGCCTCGCGGTCGGATTTTGGCGGCGTATCGACGATCACATAATCAAAGTCGCGCGCCATGGAGCGGGCTTCGCGCCGCGCGCCCCAACCGCTGGCGGTGCGAAACAACAAGCCCGTCTTGTCCTCGCCGAGCGTCGCCTCGCGTGCTTCCAGCCATTCCCCCAGGCTCCCTTGCGGGTCCACATCGAGGACGGCGACGTTGATGCCGCGCCCGGTGGCGAGGGCCACAGCCAGATGCGCCGTGAGTGTGGTCTTGCCGGAACCGCCCTTTTGTTGGGCAATCGTGATGATCCTGCCTGCCATGATGGTTGTCTCTCCTGTCGGAGCGGCGGAGCCGGTCCCCATACATCCCGGCTTCGCGCCCGGTCGAAAATTGCATTTAACGCAAGGTTACGAAAGGGGCACACACCTTGCGTACGACGAAAGTCGAAATGAACAAGCTTCAAGGCAATAAACCGCGCTGGAGCGCAGCAAGGAGCATGCCAGACATTTGGCCTCTGGCCGTCGGTTGGGGGGGCGTGCGGGCGGAAAGATGATCCGCTCAACCAGCCATGCGCTCGGCCAGTTGTTCTGAGTGCAGGCGGTATCCGTCCACGACCTTGTTGCCGCGTATCAGCAACACGGCCATGTTCGCCTTCTCCCGCGGGCCGCGATGAAGGGCGCGAAGCTCGTCCAGCTTGATTGGGCCGTTCGCGGTCACGATCTGGAAGCCTCCGTTTTCGCGCCGGTCCGGGGCATCTTTTCGAGGCTGCGATGCCGGGTCAACGTTCGGGCGGCGCCGATCCGGTCCGCAATAGCCCGACGGCGAGCGAATATAGACCCGCGTCGTCGTGCTGAGCCGACAGAAAACCTCGCTCAGGTGTCTGCGCTGGAGCGGTTTGGGCAGGACCGTGTCGAACCCGGCCTTGAGCGCCTGTTGCATGAGCGCGGGAGACCCCGACGCGCTGAGCAGGACAAGCGGCGTACACCTGTTTTCCAAGGTGACGTCGGCGCGCACTTCCTTGGCGAATGTGGCCGCCCCGGCCCTGGCGAGGGCCGCATCGACGAGAACGGCGTCGACGGAGTTTCTCCGAAGCCAGTGATGCGCCGCTTCCACATCATCAATCGTTGTAATGCCGGTTGTTCCGATCCCGGGCAGCATTTGCTCCAGCAACTGCGTGAAGCTGCCAACGGGTGCAACAATGAGAACGCTTTGGATGGAATGGTCGTTCGTCGCCATGACAATAGCTCCCCCCAGTAATAACGCGTAGCGTAATGTGAGCAAGTTAAAGACTGGTGAGGGACGACGCTGCCGATGTCCTTGTCGGCGATTGTGCTTTGAAAGCAAACACGCGTGCCCTACAACGGGCGCGAATGGTGGTATTGATCACGCAACAGCCGGACGCTGCGAAAGCGCGGCCTCCGGGACGGATCACTGGATTGGGGAGCGAGCATGTCGAGCCAAGCGCACGAAACCGCAGATCATCCGCAGGTTGCCGGGGCCACGCGCGCCGCACGCCTTCGCCGCGGGCTCACGCGCCGCTGGCCGGTTCTGGCCGCAGGCGCGGTGTTGCTTGGTCTGGCGGGCTGCTATGGCGCCTCCACCTTTTACGACCATCGCACCGGCTGGGTTTTCGATCCGAGCGGCACCGAATATGACTGCGCCGTCGTGGCAAGCAGCCACGCACCCGGCAGCTATTGGCGCGGGCTTGCGGGCGGGCGCATTTTCCTCGGGCCGCACGAGACGCGCAACATCGCCCGCGAAGCCTGCTTCCCCAGCAGGGGGGAATGCCGCTACTGGCTGGAGCAGATGCGCGCCGCCATGACCATCGTCTCCTCCGCCGAGTGCACGCGCCGCTAAGGCGTCAGCGCACCAGGTCCGCAACAACTGGGCTTTTGAAGATCAGCCCAGCGCGGCCAGCCCTGTCAGATCTGGCAGAACCGCGTTCGGCGGCAGGTCGTGATATTCATCCGGCAGGTTGGTGCGGTTGATCCAAACGGTGCGGAACCCGAAATTCGTCGCGCCCGCAATATCCCAGCGATTGGACGACTGGAACGACACCGTTTCCGGATAGATGCGGAAATGGTTCGTCACCATCTCGTAGACGCGCTCGTCGGTCTTGTAGGCGCGCAAGGGATCGACGGAGAAAACCTCGTCCAGAACCCCGTCGAGACCGGCAGCCGAAACCGCGCCCGCCAGCATTTCCGGCGTCCCGTTGGACAGGATGGCGAGCTTCGCGCCGCTGTCGCGCAGTTGCTTGAGCACCTCCGGCACTTCGCCGTAACAATCAAGCCGGTGATAGGCCTCCAGAAGCGCGGCGCGCATGGAGGTGTCGGCCGTGGGCACCGCGGCAAGCGCGTAGTCGAGCGCCTGTTCCGTCAGCTCCCAGAAATCCCGGTAGCGCCCCATCATGGTGCGGGTCCAGGAATATTCAAGCTGCTTGGCGCGCCAGATCATCGACACCAGATTGGCGTCGGGGCCGACCGCCTCCTCATGCTTGCGCACCGCCGCATGCACGTCGAAAAGCGTGCCATAGGCATCGAAGACATAAGCGGAATGAGACATGGTTCGGCTCCTTGCGGCGCTCCATTGGAAGCAGGCCCCGCAGAAGAACGTCTGCCGCCGGTCCCGTCAAGGCGTCCCTTTGCAGGTTTCGTGTGTCACGGCAGGCAGATACGCCCGTCCTGATCCAGCGTGACGCCCGGATTGTAGGCGATCTCCAGAAGGTGAGGGCTGCCCGGAATGCGCACATAAGAGGAATACCCGCCCCAAAACACCCTGTGCGGGGATTTCAGCGGTTGCGCGCCCGCAGCGACAGCCTCTTCGAAAACGCTGTCCACCTCCGCTTCGCTGCGCCCGTTCCACGCGATCGTGACGGCCTGAAAATCGGCGTCATCGGCCCCCTCCGGCAGGTCCAGTCCGGCATCCGCGGCCAGATCCGCCCGTCCAAACAGCGCAAGCGCCATGGAGCCGCACTGGTAGAAGGCGATTTTCTCGCTCTCGAACGCCGCGCGGTGCCACCCCAGGCCCGCTTCAAAGAAGGCCCGTGCCGTGGCAAGGTCATCGACGCCAAGAGTGATCAGGGAAATTCGCTGTTCCATCGTTGCGCGCTCCGGCTGGGGAAAAGTTCCGCCACTGTAAAAAATGAAGCGGAACAAAACAAGAAACCTGCTTGTTGGAGGGAGAAAACTTTCTGTTCTAACCTATATTGCCCGAAGACCTTGATCCTCACGCGTCAAGGGCGTTTGATCGGGGCCGTCTCGCTGGTTCTGAGACGAATAATATGGAAGCAAGGATATACTCATGACGGAATGGTCAGAGACCTGGACGTGGGTCGACGGCGCGTGGCACGACGGAAATCCCCTGATTGCGGGGCCGAGCACGCATGCAATGTGGATGAGTTCGAGCGTGTTTGACGGGGCAAGGGCGTTCGAAGGCGTATTTCCGGATCTTGACCTGCACATGGCGCGCGCCAATGCCTCCGCGCAGACCATGGGCATGAAGGCGACCATGGCCGTGGGGGAGATGATGGAACTTGCGCGCGAAGGCGCGTCCAAGTTCGAGCCGGGCGTCGCGGTCTACATCAAGCCGATGTATTGGGCGGAAAAGGGCGGTCTGGGCGTCATCGCGCCGGATCCGGAAAGCACCCGCTTCTGCATGAACTTATTTGCGGCGCCGATGCCTGCGGCGGATGACAGCTTTTCCGTGACGCTCTCGCCCTACCGTCGTCCCACGCCGGAAACCGCGATGGTGGATGCCAAGGCCGGTTGCCTCTATCCCAACAACGCGCGCGCCTATGTGGAAGCCCATGACCGTGGCTTCGACAATGCGCTTGTGCGCGACATGATGGGTAATGTGGCGGAGCTGGCAACCGCCAACATCTTCATGGCCAAGGACGGCGTGGTCTACACCCCGTATCCCAATGGCACCTTCCTCAATGGCATCACCCGTCAGCGCATCATCAAGCTGCTGCGCGGCGCGGGCTATGAAGTCCGTGAGGGCAACCTGCGGATCGAGGATTTCCTGGAAGCCGACGAGATCTTCTCCACCGGCAACTTCTCAAAGGTGATGCCGGCCAACCGCATCGAGGATCGCGAACTGGAGCATGGCCCGATCGCCAAGCGCGCCCGCGAACTCTACTGGGAATTCGCCCACGCCTGAGGCGGGGCAGCCCGTTTTTTCGAAATCAAAAAAGGCGCAAGGCACCGAGGTGTCTTGTGCCTTTTTCGTGTCCGCAAGGCATGGGTTGCGGCTCAGACCGCTTCCGTTTCCACATCGGAAAACGGAAGGATGGCGAGGCCGGACGCCACGACCAGCGCGGTGGCCGCGGCAAGCGAGGGCAGGGTGAAGCTGCCCGTGACGTCGTGGACGAGACCCGCGATGGTCGGGCCGACCATCTGTCCCAGCCCGAAGGACGCTGTCATCAGCGCGACGGAGGCCTGCGGGTCGCCGCGTGTCAGAAGCCGCGCCTGCATCAGCCCCACCGCGGTGATCGCGATGAAGGTGCCCCCCACCATCATGCCGCCCACAACAACGACAAAGCCGCTGTCTGACACCACCGTCAGCGCGACGCCGCAGGCTTCCACAAGGCAGGCAAGCGCATAGGTGCGGGCATTGCCGATCCTGCGCGCCGCGGCCACCCAAAGCGCGACAGAGGGAATGGCGGCGAACCCGAGGGCTGCCCAGATCTCCGTCTCATAGGGGCTGAGGGTGGGAGACATCCGCGCCATGGTGGAGATGAAGGTGGTGGTGATGACATATCCGAAGCCGAAAAGGCCGTAACTCACATAAAGCGCCACCAGCTGGCGGCTCGGGCGGGCGCTGGCCGTGGGGCGGCTCCGGCGGGGCTCTGGCGCGGGATCCACCAGCACCGCGCACACGGCCAGCAACACCACAGTCACGAGCCCGCCCGCATACCAGAAGGTTCGCCAGTCGGCCCCAGCCGCCGCAAGGCCCGCCACGAGAAGGGCGGAGCCCGCCATGCCGAAGCCCACGCCCGAAAAATAGAGCGCCACCAGCTCCGGACGTCCGGCAGCGTTGATCCGGTCCATCACCAGCGCGGAACCGAAGACCAGCACATAGGCGCTGGAAAGACCGCTGATGAAACGGATGATCATGAAGATCGCGACATTGCCGAACAGCCCCATGGCGGCGGTGGTGATGGCGGAAACGGCGATGGCCGACAGGAAGATCGTGCGCCGGTCGCCCGGCAACAGCGCGTTGAGCCGTCCGGAGGCGGCGGCCAGCGCGCCGATCATGTAGGCGAGGAAATTCGCGGAGGCGATGAGCCCGCCTTCACCCGGCGTCAGTCCCGCATCCTCCACCATGAAGGGAAGGATGGGGGTGAACATGAAACGCGCGATGCCCATGGAGGCGACCAGCGAACAAAGCCCGCCGATGGCAACGGGAAAGACTGTGGGGGAAGGGGATGCAACCTGCGACATTCTGTCAGGTTAGCATGTTCGCTACCTGCGCCAAGTGCTCATTCGAACCTAACGGCAGTTTGGCGCGCGCGCCAAGGGAGCGGCGCGGATCTCAGCCGGTTCATTCCCTTTTAGGAGGTGGTGTGCTTCGATCCGGACCCTGGGCGGCTACGGGCGGCCGGACAGCGGGTCGCAAGAGGGGCAAGCACCATGATGGAGAGGTTCAACAGGGCGGTTGCACTTGGCGGCGCATGCTGGCGTGTGCTCATGCTCGACAAGGAGATGCTGCTCTTTCCCATCCTGTCGGTGCTGGCGCTGGGCGGCGTGTTGGGCCTGGTCTTCACCCCCGCCTACATGTACGGCACGCTGCAGCAATTCGCTGAGACGCTTCAGGAAAGCGGCGATCCCTACTCCAATCCCAGTTTCGTGGCCTTGATGTTCCTGCTCTATTTCCTGGGCTATTTCGTCGTCACCTTCTTCAATGCGGGGCTGCTCACCTGCGCGATGATCCGCATGTCGGGCGAGGACCCCACGGTGATGGACGGCCTGCGCGCCGCCGCGCGCATGCTGCCGCAGATCTTCGCCTGGGCGTTGTTCGCCGCCAGCGTCGGCATGATCCTGAATTTCATCTCCAGCCGATCGAAGGGGCTCGGCCGGATTTTCGCAGGGCTCATGGGGGCGGCATGGTCGGTAGCTGTCTATTTCGCGGTGCCTGCCCTCGTGGTGGAAGGCGTGGGGCCGGTTCGCGCCGTGCGCCAGTCCGTGGGCATGATCCGCAAGACATGGGGCGAGGCGCTGGTCGCCAATGCGGGGCTCACAATCCTGCATCTGGCTGCCGTCTATCTCACCATCCCCTTCGTGTTCTTTCTGGTGAAGGACTGGGAGCAGGACCCCGTGCGCTCCATGGTGATCGCGGCTTTGCTGGTGGTCTGGATCGCGTTTACGGGGCTCATCGTTTCCACATTGAACGCCATCCTGAAAGCCGCGCTCTACATCTATGCCTATGAGGGCCGGGTGCCGGAAAACTTCGACAGCCACATCATGCGCAACGCCTTCTCCGAGGATTAAGCGCATCGTCTGCAGCCGCGCGCTCGCCCTCAAAGGCGAAAGGACCGGCGTTTTTTCCCAAATGTCGGAACCGGGCGGCGGGCCCGTGCATTGATAAAATGACAATAGGCGATGCGGATGCCATTGCCGGGGGCGGGGCATCTACCTATGTTGCCTTTCAACGACAATGCGCATTGCCGCATCAGCCGACCCATTCACATCGAGATGCAATCCCGGAACACGTTTTCGCGAAGAAAAGTCGGCAAGGCCGCAACGGCATCACAGCAGCCTGGAAAGGGCTGAGAACCGACAAGGCGACCTGCCAACGTTTACCCCAAAGGAGGACCCAAATGGCGTTCGAACTTCCCGAACTTCCCTATGCCTACGACGCGCTCGCCCCTTACATGTCGGCGGAGACGCTGGAGTATCACCACGACAAGCACCATCAGGCTTATGTGACCAACGGCAACAACCTGCTGAAGGACAGCGGCCTTGAGGGCAAGGCGCTTGAAGATGTGATCAAGGAAAGCTTCGGCAAGAATGCGGGCCTCTTCAACAACGCGGCCCAGCATTACAACCACATCCATTTCTGGAAGTGGATGAAGCCGAATGGCGGCGGCAAGTCCATTCCGGGCGCGCTGGCCACCAAGATCGACAGCGATCTGGGCGGCTATGACAAGTTCAAGGCCGATTTCTGCGCTGCCGGTGCCGGGCAGTTCGGGTCCGGCTGGGCCTGGCTGGTGCTCAACGGCGACGGCAAGCTTGAAATCACCAAGACGCCGAACGGCGAAAATCCGCTGGTTCACGGCGCGACGCCGCTTCTCGGTGTCGATGTGTGGGAGCACTCCTATTACATCGATTACCGCAACGCGCGTCCGAAGTACCTGGAAGCTTTCGTCGATAACCTGATCAACTGGGACTATGTCGAAGAGCTTTTCGAAGCCGCGAAATAAGCGGTCTTCACTGCGGAAATTCGAGAAGGGCAGGCCTTGCAAGGGGCCTGCCCTTTTTCTTTGAAATCGCACTTCTGTCCAGCCTCAGGCAAAGTCCACGCGCGAGAATGGGGCTCATGAGAGACCCGACCGACCACGCGCCAGGCCCCGATCTTCCCCTTGAGGAACACACAGAGGATCCGCCTGCGCGGTTTCATGTGCTGAGCGACCACGAAAAAGGCCGCCAAGGTGGCAAGGTGATCGATCTCGTCGCCGTGCACGTCGTGCGTCGCAAGGAACCGGAAGAAAGACCGCAACAGAGGGAAACGGCTGAGCGCGCGCCGGACGGTGAGATCACAGGCTCATCCGGCTCCGACCGCCGACCGTCCTGCGACGGCGATAGCCGCCGTTACCCGCGCCGCGCCACGCGTCTGCGCATTGGCAAGGTGGCGGATGTGGGGGAGCGTTTTCTGGCCGAATGCGCCATTCGTGACGTCTCCCAGGGAGGCGCGAAACTGATCGTCTCGGCGAAGGTGGATCTGCCGCATGTCGTCATCCTCCATGACGAGGTGGAAGACGCGATCATCCCGGCAAGAATTTGCTGGCGGCGGGGCGATGAAACCGGCGTCAGCTTCGACGTGCCCGCCGCGAAGGTGAGGGGGCTGAAACCCGATCGCCTGCGCGCAAGGCTGCGCAAGCTCTATGAAATGGATGACTGAGGCGGGCTAAGCGGGCCTGGCGTCGGGAGTGCCGGTTTGTCTCGCCGGTCCACCCGACTAGCGGTGTTCAGCTTGCGTCTTCAGGGATGGGCCCATCGATGAGCGGCCAGTCGACGAGATAGTTTTCGTACTCCTCAAGCGCCATGCCATCTTCGGAAATGGTGCGCCCGCGCACCGAGATGCCGGCTTCGTGCACCGTGTCGGGCGAACCGGAAATGAGCGGATGCCACCAGTAGAGATCGTGCCCGTCGGCCACCAGCCGGTAGGCGCAGGTCGGCGGCAGCCATGTCAGGGTGCGCACTTCCGCAGGCGTGAGCTGGACGCAGTCGGGAACCGTCTGATGACGGGTCTCATAGTCCCGGCAGCGGCATGTCTGGCCATCCAGCAAGGTGCAGGCGATGCTGGTCCACTCGATCTGGCCGGTGTCCCAATCTTCCAGCTTGTTCAGGCAGCACCGACCGCATCCGTCGCACAGGGATTCCCATTCCGCAGGCGTCAGCGCCTCCAGGCTCTTGGTGCGCCAAAACGGATCGGCTTGAGGGTCGGTCGAGGTCATGGACTGCATTTCTTTCGATTGACGCGAGAGGTGACTTGCGGTTGTCTCGCGAAGCGATATGGAAGGTGCGTTTGGAGCGGCCTGTATCGCGTCGGCATCAGCTGTGAAATGATCGCCTCTTCACGAGCCTTTTAACATCTTTGCGTATTCCGGAGGCACCCCGGCACGTCCTATACTGGCGCGAGCCGGATATTGGAACGCATCTTCGCCGACAATGTGGTCGCACATGACATGGGCCACATGCGATGCGCCTCAAGATCGGGATGGCCGGGACCGGCGGTGGGGGCCGCTTGGACGCCGGATCGGAATTCGGGGCGAGATTCGGGGCGAGAGGGGTTAAGGCGGGAAGATGGCGGGATTCCGCCCCCTGCCGCAACCTGAAAGACGGGAACCGGAAGCGTTGAGCGACAACGAGACCGATCATGAAGGCCAGCCGAAAGGCGACGGGCCCGGCAAGCTGCAAGCTGAAGCCGCGCCTTCGTCGAAGGGCGAGACGAGCCAGCCGCAGGACAGCGGTGATTCCCCCGATGCCCCGGCGAAAGCGCCGGTCGGGCTTGGTCGGCGTATTTCCAACCGGCTGCTGGCTGCCGATGCGTGGATCGATTCCACGGGCTGGCGCGTCGGGCGCGCGCTCGCGCGCGGCATCGAGAGCTATTCGGTCTGGCTGCGTCGGTTCCGCGTTCGCGGTTTCAGCCGCCTCGCCAACGAACTGGCCTGCGATGCCCTGACCTTCGGCCTTGCCGGGTCGATCCTGATGCTGGCGCTGGCGTTGCCCGCCTTCCAGGCAACGCGCAAGGCGGATTGGCGAACCACAAACGATTTTGCCGTCACCTTTCTCGATCGCTATGGCAACGAGATTGGACGGCGCGGGATTCTCTTGAACAATTCCGTGCCGCTGGAAGAACTGCCGGACTATCTGGTCAAGGCCACGCTGGCGACCGAGGATCGGCGCTTCTTCTATCATTTCGGCATCGACGTGCTGGGCACCTTGCGTGCGCTCGTCGCCAACCTGCGCGCCAACGGCGTGGTGGAAGGCGGTTCGTCGATCACCCAGCAGCTTGCCAAGAACCTGTTCCTGTCCAACGAGCGCACACTCGACCGCAAGATCAAGGAGGCCTTCCTCTCGCTGTGGCTTGAGGTGAACCTGTCCAAGCGCGAGATCCTGAAACTCTATCTCGACCGCGCCTATATGGGGGGCGGCACCTTCGGCGTGGGGGCGGCGGCGGAATTCTATTTCGGCAAGTCCGTGCGCGACGTGACGCTGGCGGAGGCCGCGATGCTGTCGGGTCTCTACAAGGCGCCGACCAAATACGCCCCGCATATCAACCTGCCCGCCGCGCGCCTTCGCGCCAATGAGGTTCTCACCAACATGGTGCAGGCCGGCTTCATGACGGAAGGCCAGGTCATCGGTGCAAGGCGCAACCCGGCCACCGCCGTGGACCGCTCCAAGGACGAGAGCCCGGACAACTTCCTCGACTGGGCCTATGACGAGGTGAAGCGGCTGGCGCATGGCAATGACCGCATTCTGACGGTTCGCACGACGCTTGATCCCGCTCTTCAGGCGCAGGCGGACCGCTCCGTCACCTCAACGCTTCGTCAATACGGACAGGAGCGGCGCGTGGGGCAGGGGGCGCTTGTCTCCGTGACCCCCGACGGCGCGGTGCGCGCCATGGTCGGTGGGCATGATTATGGCGCAAGCCAGTTCAACCGCGCGGTGGACGCGCTGCGTCAGCCCGGCTCTTCCTTCAAGGTCTTCGTCTATATGGCCGCCTTCCTGAACGGTTATTCGCCGAATTCCATCGTGCCCGATGCCCCGATCTCGATCGGCGGCTGGAGCCCGCGCAACTATGGCCGCTCGTATCGCGGGTCGGTCACGCTGAAGACCGCGCTCACCCACTCCATCAACACCGTCCCGGTGCGGTTGGCGCAGGCCATCGGCCGCGACAAGATCGTCGATGCCGCCTACAAGATGGGCATCCGCTCCGAACTCAAGATCAGCCGCGCATTGCCGCTTGGCGTGGCGGAAGTCACCGTTTTGGACATGGCGGGCGCCTATGCCACCTTGGCCAATGGCGGCTACAAGGCGACGCCCTATGGTGTGCTGGAGATCAAGAATTCCGAAGGGAAGACCATCTGGTCCCATGATCGCAATGCCCCGCCACCCGAGCGCATTCTTCCGCGCGACAAGGTGGAGGAGATGAACGAGGTTCTGCACAATGTGGTGCAGGCGGGCACGGGACGGCGCGCCCAGATCGATGGCGTGGTGTCCGCCGGCAAGACCGGCACGACGCAGGCCTATCGCGATGCCTGGTTCGTCGGTTACACGGGCAACTATTGCACCGCCGTGTGGTTGGGCAATGACAACTACACCCCCACGGTCCGCGTGACCGGCGGTAATCTGCCCGCCATGACCTGGCAGACCTACATGCGTTATGCGCAGGCAGGCGTTGAACAGCGCCCGCTGCCCGGCGTCAACGAAAACCCGGCCGATGCGCGTGTCGCCGAAGCCGCCAACGGGGAGGACGGCCAGCCCTTCGGAGCAAATCCGCGCCTCCTCACCAAGGAAGGCACCGAGGTCCTGCGGCGTATCCAGAGCCTCTTCCGCGATGTCACGCCGCTTCCGCCGCCGGGGCAACGTCACGCCTTCTCCCATCCGGTTCGCGATGTCGGCCCGGGCAGGCTGTCCGCAGCGCCGGTCACGACCGGTTCGATCTCCGGCGAGGTGAATTGACGTCATGGCCCTTGCCGACAATCCGCAAAAACCGTCCCGCAAACTGAGCGGGGCCCTTGCGCATGCCCGCAGGTTGGGGGGGCGGAGGCCGAATAGCGGAAAGCCGCGGTCTTCGCCGCGCGATGCCTGGCGTATCGATGAGCTTCCCAAGCGCCCGCCCATCCAGTTCTTCCTGCCCAATCTGATGCTGGCCGTCATGGTCGCCCTGGTGGCGGGCATCGGCTCGGCCTATCTGGCGGTCGATCGCGGACGCCTCTTCGGCGAGGTGCAGCTTGGCGAATGGATCGCCTATCCGACCGCGGGCACACCGGATGCGGACCCCTATTCCGCGGCCACCACCGCCCGCACGGGGCAGGTGCCGCTTGGAAGCGGCGAAGGCCTGGCCTTTTTCGCCGACCGCGACAATGCGGGCGACCGCCTGACGGCGGGGTGCGACTATCGGCTTTCCGGCCAGACGCCGCCTGCGCGCATGTGGACGCTGACCGCCATCAATAGCAGGGGCGCCTTGCTGGAAACCGATGCGGGCCGCGTCGCCCTCGACAGTCGCGAGATCCTGCGCAAGCCCAACGGCGATTTCGATATCGAGGTCTCGACTAAGGCGCGCCCCGGCAACTGGCTGCCGGTCGCCGGGTCCGATGCGATGACGCTCGTGCTCCGCCTCTATGACACCCCGCTCACCACCGGTGCGGGGCTTCAGGAAATTTCCATGCCCGCGGTCCTCAAGGAGCAGTGCCGATGATCCGCACCGCGCTCTGGCTGCTCGGCGGGCTTTTGCTGGGCGGCGTCATTCACATCATCGCGGTCATTCTCGTGCCGGATTTCACCACCGAAGATGCCTGGGCGCGTCTTGAGAAATTCGGCCCCGAAGCCCGCTTCAACGTGCTGCCTGCCGTCAAGCCGGGCTCCGAACCGCTGCCCATGCTCGATCCGACCATGGCCCATGCGGTGTGCCGCTTCTCGCTTGCCGACGGACCGGTGCGCCTCGATGCGACGCTGCCCGAAACGTTCTGGTCGTTCTCGCTGTTCAATCGGCGCGGCGAAACCACCTATTCCTTTAATGACCGCACGTCCGGTGAAGGCAAGCTGGCGATGCTGGTGCTCACCTCCTCGCAGCTGGCGATCCTGCGCGAGAACCCGCCGGCCGATCTGGAAAGCCTGATCGTGATCGAGACCGACGACGAACACGCCTTTGCCATGCTCAGGGCGTTCGTGCCCGATCCGCGCGAATTGGAAACGATCGACGAAGCCCTCGGCCGGGCGATCTGTGAGCATCTGAAGGTCTAGAGCGCCGTTCCTTCACGAAACGTCTTGTGAAGGAGAGGGCAGGCTCAGGGCTGGCGCGTCGGTGGGGGGCGGCTCAGTCTTGCGCCAGATCGAGGAAATGCCGCCCGTCGCGGTCCTCGATGTCGAGCACCCAGAAATCCGGGTCCATGCGGGCTTCGCGCTCGAATTTCTCCTGAACGTCCAGCGCGCTCATGCCGCGTCCGATACATTCGAAGCGCCGCTCGCCGCTTGTTTCCTCATCGAAAAAGCTCTGCGGTGCGGGGCCATAGAGGTCGATGGTGCCGTCAAGACGGTCCACACGCACGAAGATTGCCCCCGCTTCCGGCGAGCCCTTGCGGACAACGGCTGCGAAAGCCCCTTCGAGGAAGACGCGCCGCGTATGGGCGGAAACCCAGAATTCGGAAGTGACGCGCGCCACGGCGGAGACCCGTCAGGCCGCAGCGAGTGCGGCTTCCGCATCGCGGCGGATGCGGTTGACCATCGATGTCAGGCCATTGGAACGCTGCGGCGTCAGATGTTCGCGCAGGCCCATCTGCGCAAATCCGGCCTCCACATCGAGGTCGAGGATTTCCTGCGCCGTCTTGCCGGACACCATCGCCAGCAAAATGGCGACAAGCCCGCGCACGATGAATGCGTCGCTGTCACCGAGATAGGTGAGGCGCATAGTGCCGTCCGCGTCCTTTTCCACAGAACTGACCAGCCAAACCTGCGAGACGCAGCCCTGAACCTTGTTGGCTTCCGTGCAGGCGTCGGCGGGGAGGTTGGGCATTTCCCGTCCCAGTTCGATCACATAGCGATAGCGGTCTTCCCAGTCGTCCAGGAACTCGAAATTGTCGATGATGTCGTCGATTTTCGTCATGCCGCAGCCGCGCCTTCCTGTGTTCGCCGGTGAAACTCGGGCCCAATCTTCGCTGGGGCGGAGGCAACCGGCGACGTCTCGTTCCTCCGACATATCGCCTCGCGCGCGGCGTGGCAAACATCCACCGCTTCTTTCGTCACGCGCGCGCAAAAAAAAACGCCGCAAGGGGAAGGGCATTCACCCCCTGCGACGTTGACAGGAGAAACCTGCCTCAGTTGATGTCCGTCATCGTTGGCCCGGTGCCTTCAGGAGGGCTCCGGCGACGACGGCCACGTGTATATTCAGGTCAGGGGCCTCGTTTGCAGCGAGGCGCGCAGGGCTTGTCGGCCCTGCAAGGAGAACGGATCAGACAGTCGGCTTTCCCTGCGGCAGCGGCGGGGTCTTGATCGGGGCGCGCACCCGGCTGGCATTGCCAGGCGTTGCTTCCGTACCGCTCGCCGCCGTCCAGGCCGGAGCCATGTCGCGCGCTGTGAGGGTGCCGGTGTTGACCGGGGTGGCCGGATAGGCGCTCACCGTTTCCTCACCCGGCTTGATTGACCCGGTGGTGATGTGCGGGGCGGCTTCGGCAACCGTCGACGTGTCTTCGGAAGCCCCGCTGTCGGGTCCCAGATACTCATAGATCATGCGCGCGCCGGTGCGAGCCTTGGCGGAGAAGATCTCCAGCGCGGCGCTACCGGTTTCACAGGCCGTGCGGTTGCGCTCGCAAAAGCGGACCATGTCCGAATAGGTCTCTTGTGCGGCCCCGATGGCCTGGAACGTGGAAATGTGGGTCTGGTCCTCGTCCACCGTGGAGGCATCCGCGGGGATAAGCAGGATCACAAGTGACAGCCAGAACGCTGTGCGAAGAATGAAAAACATGACGCGAGCCCTTTGTTCAGTCTTGGCGGGAGCCGGCTCGTTCAGGCGGCTGGCTTCCCGGTATGACTGAAGGCTAGCAGTCGCTTCCCAAATAGGCGTTTCGTCCGCTGGCGCGTTTTTCGACAAATGCGAAGCGAATTGGAGACAAATTCGATTCAAATTTTAATCGAATTCGCGTGATCCGCAGAAACCCTGATGAAATGAGCATTTTCTTTATATTAACAGAGGGTTATGGGCCCCGTGCGTTAAGGGATTCGCAACCGAAAAAATCCCTTTTTTGTCTCTGCTGCATCCTTGCCCACGCAAAAAACGACACGTGCCTACCTGTTGCATAAGTACAAGGTCGCAATTGTCGGCTCTCGCTTTAGCGTTCCTTAAGTCGTTGCTGCCATCATTCCCGCAGACTCACGATGAGGGACGGTGCCCGCGTATCTGGCATCGGATTCAAGGCATTGCGTAGTATCGAGTTCATTGCCTCCGCAGGGCGCTTTCTGGACGGGCTGGTGCATCCGTGTGCCGCCTCCGATTCGCTCCTGCGCGGGAGGCACCGGGCCTTCATCGCCGCCAATCTGACGGCAGGTGCGCTGGCGCTCTTCGCGCTGCCGCTGCACCTGGCCTTTACTGGTGGCATCACTCTTCCCCAGGCGCTCGCCTTCGCGTGGCTGGCCGGCCAGATGCCGATCGCCATGTATTTGTCCGTGACCGGCAAGTTCGAAACCGCGCACGCGCTGTCGGCTGCCCTGTTCTCTTCTTTCATTGGCTGGATGGCCTTTGTGACCGGCGGACTTGATTCCGTCGCGCTCGTCTGGCTCGCAATCGTTCCGCTGGAAGCCGCGCTGTCGCGCTCGCGCAAGGTCATCATGCTGGCGACCATGGCCGCTGCCGGCGTCGTGGCGGCCCTCCTGATCGCCGCGCAGGCCGGGTTCGACGCCGGGCCCTTCGCAGCCAATTGGGGCGACGGGCAGGTCAAGTCCCTGGCGATCCTCTCCGGTCTCTTCTATGCGCTGCTCGTCGCGTTCCGTGTGGAATGGTCGGGCGCCGATGCCGATCAGGTCGCAAGCGAGCGTGAAGCGCGCTACCGGCTGGTGGCCGACAACCTTTCCGACGTGATCACGCTGCATTCCAGCCATGGCGACACACTCTTTTCCACGCCGTCCATCCGCAGCCTGCTGGATCTGTCCGTGCAGGAGGCGACCGGCGACGGCTTTTTCCAGCGCGTTCATGTGGCGGACCGCCCGGCCTTCCTGACCACGCTCAACGACGTGGCCGTGCACAAGAGCGCCAAGTCGCTTCAGTTCCGCGCCCGTCGTGGCCCGTCAAAGCCGGGTGAAAACGGCCAGCCGAGCTATGTCTGGCTGGAAATGCGCTGCCGCCCCATGGGCTATTGCGATATCAGCGACGGCGAGGCCGCGGTCGTGGCGGTGACGCGGGACATCACCCGCTACAAGGCCCATGAGGAGGAGCTGGAGGAAGCCCAGCAGCAGGCGGAGGCGGCCAGTGCCGCCAAGACCCGGTTCCTGGCCAATGTCAGCCACGAACTGCGCACCCCGCTCAACGCGATCATCGGCTTTTCCGATATCCTGCGCCAGTTCACGCCCGAGCAGCTTCCCCCGGAACGCCAGCGCGAATACGTCGACCTCATTCATGATTCCGGTCACCATCTGCTTCAGGTGGTGAACGAGATCCTCGACATGTCCAAGATCGAGACCGGCAATTTCGATCTCTGCATCGAACCCTTTGTGCCCGGACGCTGCATCGGCGAATGTGTGGACATGATGCGCCAGCAGGCAGCGAGCCGAGGCGTGCAGCTTGTGTTTGATATGCCGGAGAACCTTCCGGAGCTGAACGGCGACCGCCGCGCCTGCAAGCAGATCTTCATCAACCTGCTTTCCAACGCCATCAAGTTCACCAAGCTGGGCGGGGCCGTCACCGTGGCCGCCAAGCAGGACGGCGAATGGATCGATGTGCGGGTGCGCGACACTGGCGTCGGCATCGCCGCCGACGATCTGGCCCGCCTCGGCACGCCGTTCCTCCAGATCGATTCCGGCTATGACCGTCGCCATGAAGGCACGGGACTGGGCCTTTCGGTGGTCAAGGGGCTGGTTGCGCTGCATGGCGGCGAGGTGATTTTCGAAAGCACCGTCGGCGTCGGCACCTGCGTGACCGTGCGGTTGCCCGCCTTCATGTCCACGCCCGACCGGAAGACGGATCTGCCCAGTGACGTGGTTGAACCGATCGCCGTGAAAGCCGCGCCCAGCGCCAAGCCGATGGTGGCGTGATGCGGCGCGAACCCGGATTCAAGAACAGCAGGCCGCGCGCCAGCGCATCCAACGGGCGCGGACAGGCGTCCAACGCCGGGGCGGGAACCGCAGTCCTGCGGATGACGGGTGTCGCACTCGACAATCCCGTGGCGGCCGGGGGCACCCTCGTGATGCTCCTGACGTCCTGCCTGATCGTGGCGAATGCGCTTTCCTTCCAGCCCGGCAAGCATCCCGCGCCTCTCTTCTCCACCCGGGCCGCGGCTGTCGCGGAGACGGTGCAGCCGTCGCGCCCGCAGCCGAGCGAGCTGGTGACGGACCTGCAGAGCTCCCTGAAGCGGATCGGCTTCTATTCCGGTCCTGTTGACGGACTGAACGGACCGCGCACGGAAGAGGCGATCCGCGCCTATGAACGCGCCTCCGGCCTTGCCGTGACCGGCCGCCCGAGCCACGCCTTGCGCGCGCGGCTCATTCTCGAAGATGTGGCCTTGCCGCGGGCCGCCCCCACGCCCCCCTCCAGTCCGTCGACGTCCAGCCGGTCAACCGTGCCGGTACCTGTGCCTCCGGCGGAAGTCGGCTCCGCATCGTCGCCGACCGGGTCGATCGGCAACGCGATGCCGCGCGAGACCGTGCGCTCCGCCCAGAGCCTGCTTTCCCGGCTCGGCTACGGCCCGGTGACGGTTGACGGTCTTATGGGAGGCGAGACGGCCAGCGCGGTTCGCCGGTTCCAGTTGGACCGCGGCATGAGCCTCGACGGGCAGCTTGGCGACGATGTGCTGGCGGCGCTGGAAAAAGTGTCCGGCCAGACGATCCCGCGATAACACGCCCATGCAAAGCGGGCTCGCGATATGAACCGCGAGCCCTCGATTTTGCGAGCCTTGCGCCCTTTACCAGGTCAGGGTCCGGCTGTTGTCCTCAAACAGCGCGGCGCCGGTGATGTCCGGGGCCCCGAGCTTCAGACCCTCCAGAAGATCTTCCTTGTTGACCCCATAGTGCTTCATGCACATCGGGCAGACGATGACAGTGGCCCCGGCCTCCAGCAATCCGGCGATCGCCGCCTGCTGGCCCGAGAACTTCTCACTGTTGGCTTTCGAGGCGGCGAGAACCGCCTTGTCGTTCATGAACACCGTCAGCTTGTGGCCGCGCTCGTGCTGTTTGCCACCGAAGGTCAACGCCATGTTGATGCGGTGACCGTCGTCCGACGTGAGGTTGATGAAGAGAGGGTCGCTATCGCCTGCGAAGGCGACGGACACAGGGCTTATGGCCAAGGGAGCCATCAGCAGGCCGGTGATCAGGGCGAGGGCGACGAGGATCGATTTCGTACGAGACATGGACTATTCCTCCACAATGGAAAATTCAGGCGTTTTCAGTCGGTTTTCCATTGGTGAAGGGTGGTGGGCCGCGGGCGAGGAATGAGGCGCTGGTGGGCCGCTCGCAGAGGCATTGCGGAGGCAGGACAAAGGGCAAATCCTGCTGGATGTGCGCGACCGCGATCACTTGCGGCGCATCGGCTATCCCCATCGCAAGCCGATTGATCAGGGCGAACGGACAATCCCGCTTGCCCTCATTCGGACTGCCATTGTCCAAAGGGGCGAACGGGTCCGATGCGTGACAGATGACGAAGCCGGGGAGAATTCCGTCCTGCGTGGGGACGTCGGGCATATAGCCCGCCGGTATGCTCGATCGCAGGGCGAGAGCGAGAAAGACATGCGCCAGCACGAAAGCCGAGAGTAGCTTGCGTAGAGGAGATATGGGGCTTTCGAAGCGCCGCAAACGCGCATTCCCTCAGTTCAGGCACCGGAACATATTGTCGTATATTCCAATAGTTATTGCCTTTAGGGAAGCGCTTTTATCCTTCGAATTCCGCATTCCCTTTTCCGTTTCGAAACCCTGCACGTTTGCTCTGGAAGCGGCGTCGCCGACGTTGTTGGCCAAAGGCCTGACGAGCAGTGGGGGACTGGCGCGTGGTCAGACATTCTTCCCGTCGCTTTCTTTCGTGCATTGGTCGGCGCCGGGCGCATCCATGCGGGGCCTGTAGCCGTCCTCGCCCCAATGGCGCGTGGTCGCCGTTTCCGGCCCTTGCGCGGTGCCTGAGAGCCCGTAGTGACGGGCAAGGCCCGACAGGGCGAGCCGGAGAACGAGCTTGCCGGAGCGGGCGGGCCAGCCATGCTTGCGCTCCACCCCCTCCAGACCCTGCAACTCGCAACAAACGTCGACGAGAACCCCCGACAGCTCCGGCCCGACCGCGGCAAGCGCCCTGCGCACCCGATCGCGAGCATCAAGGGCCGCATCATTGAGATCGGCAAGCCCGCCGCGCGCGCCAGAACGCCTGGTGCGTCCGCCGCCCGCTGCGCTCCAATCCGCCGTTACCCGCGCAACGAGCCCGGCGCGGGTGTAATCCGCGCGCAGCCGCTCTCCTGCGCGGACCTGCGCCGCATCGAGCCATGGCCTGCCATCGGCCCGCTTGCGCCTGGCGAGCCAGGCAAGCGGGCTTTCGCTGAGATCGACCTGAACCCGCAGGGGCTCTCCCGCGCGTCATCGGTCAAGGTCCGCGGCTCCGTCTCCCGGTGCTGGTCGGCAAAACCGTCTCCACACGACAAGGCCCGGCGCAGCCATGCGCGCCCCTGTGCGCTCACCGCGACGCGGTCCGAACCCCGCGTTTCAAGCTGTCCTTGCGCCAGCAGTTGGCGATACTGGGCAAGCGGCACCTGCAATGTCCTGGCAGCCACTACATTGGCACCCGCTCTATTGGCGCGAGCGCAATCGGTGCGGGTCAGGTGGACGTCATCGCCCTCGATCCGCACCAAGGCCTCGTGCCCGCACAGGGCTTTCACAAGCTTCAGGCATCGACGGGTGGCAAGGCTGCTCCCGCCGCCCGCGCTGTCCCCGCCGTCCTGGGCGCGGGAACCACCACGCGCGCTCAATTCATCGTCTCCCAGCGGCCCGCAGCCGCGTCGCGGCAGGCGCAGGCGGCCGCTTCAATGGCGGCAAGCATGTCGTCAAAGGCGGGGTCGTCGCGTCGGTCCTCCACCATGCGGCAGGCATGCCCCGCGGTGGTGCGGTCGCGCCCGAACAGGCGGCCGACCTCCGTCAGCGAATAGCCAAAGCTGACATGGGCGACATACATGGCCACCTGCCGCGCGAAGGCGACTGGAGCGCGCGAGCGCGTCGGAGCGCGAAGCGCATCCGGCGTGATCCCGAAAATGGCCGCCACTGTGACCTGAATGAGGTGGCAATTCTCGGCGCTCTCGATCATGACGCCCGGCGAGCGTGCCCGCGAAACATGCGGAAGCGAAGCATCGAAATGTCCAGTAATCATGGAACCCCTCCGTCTTTGAAAAACACGTTTGGCAATAAAAGTGCCTGTAGGAATTGATGCCTACATACTGTTAAAATGCCTGAGGGTTGGTGGGGATAAGTTTCCTGCCTTGGTTAATCCGGGATTGTTGGGGATCCGCCGGTATTCCGCGCCATTGCGCCGTCTGGGCGAGGGGGGGGCGCCTGGTCTTTCAGGCCTCGCCCCCGCAGTCTCTGATCGGGGATGGAAGGCATGGTCCGCGCCTTGCCAGGTACTTATTCCCGCTCTGTGGAACGGCGTCATGCTCGTGACGGTGTTTCGCAGACAGGAAGGCGGCAGGTGTCATGCAGGACGAGCAGAATGAACGGCAAGGGCAGGGCAGGGCGGGGGACGAGGACGGGAGCGCTGCGTGCGCGGCTGCGCTTCGCCAACGCATCTTGCGGCGATTGACGGGACGGGAGCCGGAAGAGGGCGAGGCTGGTCGCAAGGCCCTTGTTGCGCGACTGGCGCGTGCATTGAGGGGTGAGCGCCGGCGCGGCAGGGCCGGACACTGGAGCTACGATCTCAACCGCCATATCGCCCTGTTGCAGGCCTATCGGGCCGAATGCGACGGGTTGCGGGCTCTTCGCGGGACCACGCGGCCCAGCAAGGCAGGCGATCATTCACCGTCCGATCCTCGGCCCGGCTCGCTGCGCGCAACGCCGACGCGGACGGGAAAGGACAACGCACGGGAAGAGGGCCCGACATGATGGCGCGCCATGCAGGGCAACCGGAACCTGGGCTGGTTTCTCATCCACGGGGCAGAAAAAGAAAAACCGCGGCGCAATGCACCGCGGTTTTCAAATTATGCCTGGCGAGCTTTGCCGGTCTCTGGCGAGGGCGCCGTGCCGACGGTTGGGGGAGGCGAACCTCCCGGCGTCGTGGCGCTCTCTCGCGCGAGGGAACCGCGCTGCTTACTTGCCGCGGCGACGCTGCTGGCCCAGACCCATCTTCTTGGCAAGGTCGGAGCGGGCGGCGGCGTAGTTCGGAGCAACCATCGGGTAGTCGGACGGCAGGCCCCACTTCTCGCGGTATTCTTCGGGGGTCATGTCGTAATGGGTGCGCAGGTGACGCTTCAGCGACTTGAACTGCTTTCCGTCTTCCAGGCAGATGATGTAGTCCGGCGTCACCGACTTCTTGATCGGCACGGCAGGCTTCAGCGGCTCCGGCTCCGGCTCGGTGACAGCACCGCTGGTCTTCTGCAGAGCGCCGTAGACCTCGTTGATCAACTGAGGAAGATCCGTCGCGGGAACGGTATTGTTGCTCACATATGCGGAGACGATATCAGCGGTGAGGTCGATAAGGTTATCGTCGGCTACATTTTCAGTCATCGTTCACCCGTTTTTTGTCTGGCTAGTCATTGTGTCGGACGGGATACCCAAGGCAGACATCCGGCTTCGTCACCGTCCGGAGAAACCGACTTGGGTGTTTACTGACCTCGAAGTCGATTCCGATCTCTCTATAATTCGTCGCCAGTCTATATACATTGCATCCGTCAATAACAACAGAAAATAATTCGATGACATGGCGGAGATCGAACAAATAGCCGCGAAGTGCATGCGTTCGCTGCTAGGGCTAAACCAGCGGTTACATTTGCCAATAAAATGCATGAATATGCCCTACCGTAAACCGTCGCGGTGCCCCACGTTGCGTGGCGGTAGGCCATTAGGCATGAATCGGGACAGAAAAAAGGCCACCGCGAATCGCGGCGGCCAAATAAAAGCCGGTAAGTCCGTAGTGGGATTCGTGAGTGGGAAAAACTGACGAAGCCCGCTCGAATACTACTGTTTCTTGCCGTCCTGCGCGTCTGCGAGGGCGTCGCGAACGGTCATGTCGCAGGGCTTGTAACCCACGATATAGGCCGCGCGCGCCAGAAGGTGCGCGGAGACCGGTGCCGTCAGCAGAAAGAAGCAGACACCGGCGATCGCGCGGGTGGCCACGTCCATCTCGCCCGCGTGCAGGGCCAGCGCCAGAAGCAACAGGCCGGACCCCAGGGTGCCCGCCTTGCTGGCCGCATGCATGCGCATGTAGACGTCCTTGAAACGCAGCAGGCCCAACGCTGCGCTCAGCGCGAAGAGCGATCCGATAACGAGCGCTATGCCGACGATGATGGACGTCATGACTTTGTCTCCTCGGGCGTGGCAGGCGCCTCCACATGCTCTGCGACAGGCTGTGTGGACTGGATGGTCCGTTGGGTCTCCGCCGTGATCGAGGCATCCCCCGCGAGGCCGCGGTTGAGCACGAAACGGGCAAAGGCCACGGTCGCCAGAAATCCGACAAGGCCCAGGGCGATCGCGATGTCGATATAGAGGTAGTAGTCGGTTTTCACGCCGATGACGGCGATGAAGCCAATGCCCACGGTCACCAGCATGTCGAGCGCGACGAACCTGTCGGGCAGGGTCGGGCCGGTGACAATCCGGTAGACGGTCAGCAGGAACGACAGCGACAAGACCGCAAGCGCGATATCGACGCAGATTTCGAGGAAAAACTCAGGTCCGGTCATCTGAACGCCTCCAGGATCTTGCGTTCGAACCCGTTGCGGATTTCTTCGATCGTCGCCTCCGGATCCGGCACGTCGATGCAGTGGACATAAAGGACTGCGCGGTCCCTCGACACATCAACCGACAGTGTGCCGGGCGTCAGCGTGACCATGTTGGCGAGCAGCGTGATCTCGAAATCCCGGTCCACCGTCAGCGGATAGGCGATGATGCCGGGCTTCAGGTTGGAGATGTCGGGTGTCAGGACCATGCGGGCGACGCGCCAGGCGGACAGGACGAGTTCGTAGACAAACAGGCCCGCAAGGCTGAGCACGCGTCCCGCGCGCTTGAAGTAACCGCCCGATCCGATCTGTTCGCGAATGGTATAGAGCAGGGCGGACGCCAGCACGAAGCCGAAGACCAGATTGACGAATTCGAACGATCCCGACATGGCGCCCCAGGCGAGCGCCATCAGGATGTTGACGAGGAAGATACCGATCATAGCGGGCCTCCCGTGGTGCCAAAGACCGCCCCGATATAGTTGACCGGATCAAGCAGCCCGGAGGCTCCGGCCTCGGCGATCTCGACGATATGGTTGGGGGCGAGGCCGATGAACAGCGACAGGCCGGTCAGCAGGCCGAGGGCGAGCCACATGGCGGTGTAGGCGGCTGAGACGTCGGGTTGATAGGCCTCGCCGCTTGCGGTGACCGCACGGGCGGTTCCGTCCGGTGTGCCTTCCGGGCCACCGCGCCAGAAGGCGAAGAGACCGATGCGGGCAACTGCGATGCAGGTCAGGAAGCCGGTGAACAGGATGGCCCCCGCCAGCCACGGCCAGCCGTCATGGATCGCGGCGTCCACCAGCACCACCTTGGCCCAGAAGCCGGAAGTGGGCGGCAGGCCGCACAAGGACACCGCGAGGATGAAATAGGACAGCGCCAGAAGCGGGCTCTTGGCATAAAGGCCGCCCAGTTCGCGAAGCTGGAACGTGTGGCTCATGCGCGAGGCCATGCCGACCACGAAGTAGAGACCGGTCATCACGATGATGGAGTGGATCGCGTAGAGGATCGTGCCCGTCAGCGCCAGTTGCGATGCGATCGTGATGCCCGCCAGCATCGAACCGATGCCGGAAATCACCAGATAGCCCAGCGCGCGGCGCAGGTCGGAATGGGCAATGCCACCCAGCGCGCCGGTGATCATGGTCAGCACGGCCATCACCGCCAGCACGTCGGACAACATCTCCCGGTAGGCCGGCAGCAGCATCACCATCGTGCGCAGCAGCGCATAGACGCCGACCTTGGTCAGAAGCCCGGCAAAGACGCCCGCCACCGCGATGCGCGGGGTATGGTAGGACGCGGGAAGCCAGAAATTGACCGGGAAGGCCGCCGCCTTCATCGCGAAAGCGAGCAGGTAGAGCACCGAGACCGTGAGGATCGGGGCCTTGTCCGGCAGGTTCTCCACCGCACCGCGGATATCCGCCATGTTGAGCGTGCCGACGAGACCGTAGAGATAGCCCGTGGCGATCAGGAACAGGGTGGTGGCGATCAGGTTCAGGATGCCGTATTTCACCGCGCCATCGAGCTGCGCCTTGTCATTGCCAAGGATCAGCAGGCCGAAGGACGAGATCAGCAGCACCTCGAACCAGACATACATGTTGAAGATGTCGCCGGTGAGGAAGGTGCCGGAAACGCCCGTCATCAACAGCATCAGGAACGGATAGAAACCGTAGCGCCTTGAAATGGCGTCACTGTCGCCGACACCGTAGAGCGCGGTGGCGAAGGCGACGACGGAGGCGATCAGCGCCAGCATCGCACCGGTGGGATCCACCGTGAAGGCGATGCCATAGGGCGGCAGCCACTGGCCCATCACCATGTTGATGACGCCCTGATCCATGACCCGCCCGAGCAGGCTGAAGTTGGACAGGACCAGCAAGGCGAGCGTGGCAATGGCGATGCGCGGCTGAATATGGGTCTTCTTGCGTGTCAGCAGACACACGACGCCGCCCAGGATCGTGATGATGGTGGGAGCCACGACCAGCCAGTCGCCAAGCGGGACCGCGGTCGTCACCATCGCGTGGGAAACGTCGGCAGAGTGTTCGATAACCGCCATTGTCTCAGTACCCCATCGGCGGCTGGATTTCGCCCACCGGCTCCGCGACGCGCATTTCGTTGGCGTCGTCGGTGCCCAGTTCCTGATAGGCGCGGAAGGCCAGCACCAGCAGGAAGGCGAAGAAAGAGAAGGAAATGACGATCGCGGTCAGGATCAGCGCCTGAGGCAGCGGATTGGCCGTGGCCTCGACCGGAACGAGCGAGCTGTTGGGGATCACCGGCGGGACTTCCCGTGTCAGGCGTCCGGCCGTGAAGATCAGCAGGTTGACCGCATTGCCCAGCAGGGACACGCCCAGCAGGATGCGGATCAGCTGCCGCGACAGCATCAGATAGGTGCTGGCAGCGAAAAAGAAGCCGATCAGGATCGAGAAGGATGCTTCCATCAGTCGTCCTCCCTTTCTTCAAGGGCGAGGGCGATCGAAGTGATGGCGCCAACAACGACGAAATACACTCCGATGTCGAAGATCATGACGGTCGACAGGGCGAGATCCACACCGAAGATTTCAGGATAGATCCAGTGGGCCTTCAGGAACGCGACGCCGGTCAGCATGGATGGCAGGCCGGAGAGGCAGGACAGCAAGAGGCCGAAAGCCGAAATGCTCATCGGATGGAAGCGGATCGCGCGGCGAACCGGCTGGACGCCGCATGCGATGCCGTAGATCGCCAGGGCGGAGACGGCGATCAGACCGCCGATGAAGCCGCCGCCCGGCTCGTTGTGCCCGCGAAGGAGCACGAAGATGGAGAACAGGATCATCAACGCGGTGAGGAACGGCGCAATGGTCCGGAATATGATGGTGTTCATCGTGCTGCCTCCTCGTTGACCGGTTCCGACACGGCTTGCAACGGCCCGCCGGTGGATACTTCCTCCGGCTTTTTGGGTCCGCGTGCACGGACCCGTATGAGCGCCAGAATGGCGAGGCCCGTCACCATCACCACGCCGATTTCTCCCAGCGTATCAATGCCGCGGAAGTCGACGATGATGACGTTCACGATGTTGCGGCCATGGGCGATAACGCGGGCATTGGCGGAGAAGAACTCAGACAGGCGCGCGTCGAAGGGAACCTGCGTCACGGCCATAAGCAACAGGCCGAAGCCGAGGCCCACCGCGCCAGCGATGACCATGTGCGGCACGGTCTCGCGGAAGGGGCGGTTGTCCTTCGCGGTCAGGTTCAGGCGGGTCATGACCAGCGCCAGGATGACGACTGACAGCGTTTCCACCATGAACTGGGTGAAGGACAGGTCGGGTGCGCCGAACAGCATGTAGATGACGGCGACCGCGAAGCCCTGAATTCCCAGCGAGACGATGGCGATGAGGCGCGTGCGAGCCGCCAGGACGGAGATGATGCCGATCACCACCAGAGTGAGCACCAGCCATTCATAGAATGTGAAGCCAGGCATGCCGGGGAAGGACGGCAGCTCGCCGAAGGCGATCATCGGAACCAGCAGGGCCGCGGCCACAATGATGAAGACCGCGCTCATGTAGGTCTGCATCCGGCCGGGCTGCGCATAGGTGGTCACCTTGCCCGCGATGGTCACGATCAGCGTGATCACCTGGTCGAACCCGCGATCCGGGCCCCAGCCGATCGCCGTGACGATCCGGTCGACCAGTGCGCGTGCCGTTTCCAGGCGCCAGTAGAGCAAGGCGCCCAGCGTCATGGTGATCAGCGACAGGAACAGAGGCGCGCCGATATGCGCCGGGATCAGGTGGAAATCGCCCTGATTGGCCTCTCCGGAAACCGCGCCAGCCATCGGCCCGAGCAGGGCAGGACCGGTCCAGCCGACCGCAAGGGCCGCCAGAAGGCCGAGAACCGCCAGCGTGAGCGGACCGAGCCAGAGAAGCACAGGCCCCTCATGGGCGTGCTTGGGCGTTTCGACCGGTGCGCCGAGGAACGGCTTGAAGGCGACGCCGAGCGCGGTCGCCATCATCAGAACGTTGCCGGTCACCGCCACAAGCGTGATCAGGCCGCTGACGGTCCAGGTGCCGTCATAGAGCACTTCCTTGGCCACGAAGCCGATGAAGGGCGGCAGGCCACTCATGGACAGCGCGGCGAGCACGGCGGCGGCGAAGGTGATGGGCATGGCCTTGCGCAGGCCGCCAAGCTTCGTCACGTCGCGCGTTCCCGCCTCATGGTCGATGCAACCGGCCATCATGAACAGCGAGCCCTTGAAGAGCGCGTGGGCGAAGAGATAGAGCACGGCGCCTTCGATGGCGGCTTCGCTGCCCGTGCCCGTCAACATGACGAGCAACCCCAGTGAGGCGACCGTCGTATAGGCCAGCATCAGCTTCAGGTCTGTCTGGCGAATGGCGAGGATCGTACCCACGAGCAGCGTCACACCGCCGAAGGCCGGCAGGATGGTCTCCCACGCCATGGTATCGCCCATGACAGGGTTGAGGCGCATCAACAGGTAGACGCCGGCTTTCACCATGGTCGCGGAATGCAGGAACGCGGAGACCGGGGTCGGCGCTTCCATCGCGTTGGGAAGCCAGAAGTGGAAGGGGAACTGCGCCGACTTTGTGAAGGCACCGCCCAGGATCATGATCAGGATGGGGGTATACAGCGCGCTGTTGCGCAGCGTGTCGCCGGTTGTCAGCACATCGGAAAGTTCGCCCTGCCCAGTGGCGCTGATGATCATCAGAACGCCTGCCAGCAGGGCCAGACCGCCGCCGCCGGTCACCACCAGGGCCTGCATTGCCGCGCGCCGGGAAGCCTTGCGCAGGTGATCGAAACCGATCAGCAGGAACGACGTGATGGAGGTCAGTTCCCAGAAAATGAACAGCGTGATCATGTTGTTCGCGGTGACGACACCGAGCATGGAGCCCATGAACAGCATCAGGAAGGAAATGAACCTTCCCTGATGCGCATGGCCCTTCATGTAGCCGCCCGCATACAGAATGATCAGCGTACCAATGCCTGAGATGATCATCGCGAAGAGAACACTCAGGCCATCGAGATAGAAGGTGAAATTCACGCCGTAGGCCGGAACCCAGGAGAAGCCTTCCGTGAAGGTCTCTCCACTGGAAACCGCACCGACATAACGGCAGAAATGCAGAAAGATGATCGCCGGCACAACGGCCAGAACCCAGGCTGCATTATGTTTGAGCTTGCGCACCACCGCGGGTGCGAACAGGGCGGTGGCAAACGGTGCAAGCACCGCCACGACCGTATCATCAACCCCAAATAGCGCCATTCCCGTCCCTTGGCCCGTTTCATCCGGGCCTGTCACACAGGGGCCTCACACAGGACCCGACACATGGATCCGTTTCGTGGATCCGTTGACGCGGCCCCTTCTGGGACCGGCATATGAACCCGTCAAACGGGCCCTCACTGATGCTCCGTCATTTGGAGCGGTCACATGGGCGTCAGCATGACCCGATGTGCAGGTCCGCAATGTGCCCGTTTCTTCACGGAGACTTCTTCGGCAGTAATGCGATTCCCAGTGGAATCCTTTGGCACTACTGGCGTTTGCGAGGATAGTCACCGTTTCGATATACGCAGTTTGGCAGAAGTGCAAGTTGGCTCAGCACCATGCTATTTCATGTTTGTCTGAACAAGCCGTTTATCGGCGTTGCTCGCGGAATGACCGACTTCGTCAACTCTCGACTCAATGTGAAAATCCCAGACCTTTGAATCAGAAATGTTGCGAAGCCGAATAATAGATAAACGACATGATATTTCTGGCCAAGCCCTCTTAGATACGACACGAGCGCGCATCGCCGCCAGACGCATTTGATTTTAAAAAAGCGATAGACCTGCCATTGCTTCGCGTCTTTGCCGACCCTAGATACGAAAGTCATCAGTAATCTCGGGAGGCGCCGGAGGAACATGAGCAACGATGCGGAAGACAGGCTGAAGCTCAGCGAAGACGAGTGGCGCGCGCGTCTCACGCCGGAACAATATGCCGTAACCCGCCAGCACGGCACCGAACGTGCGGGAACCGGCCCCTATCTGGACGAGAAACGCAGCGGAACATACCGATGCGTATGTTGTGGTTCCGAGCTGTTTACTTCAGATACCAAATATGAGTCCGGTTCCGGTTGGCCGAGTTTCTATGCGCCGGCAGGCAAAAAAGCCATTGCCGAGTTCGATGACAATTCGCTTTTCATGCGTCGCACGGAAATACGCTGCGCGCGCTGCGATGCGCATCTGGGGCATGTCTTTCCCGATGGCCCCCAGCCGACGGGTCTGCGGTATTGCACAAACGGCCTGGCGCTCGACTTTGAACCGGCTTCCGACGAAACCGCCTAGCCCTTGCAGGCGCGATAAAATATCACGCCCTCGCGCGACGGCAGATGGCTCCTCCTGCTGCGGCATCGGGTTGTCCCGATGCGGATCCGCAAGGCTTGCGCGGGGCGGGTGAGTCGCAATCCGGGCTATTTCACCGGGGCAGGACGTTCGCCCCCCCAATTGGTATAGATCCGCGACTTGCGGGCCTGGCCCTCCGCATCATATTTGCGGGTCTCGCGGCACCCTGCATCCGCATAGGCGACCTCGCCCGCCAGGTGACGCCAAGCCGTATTCGCGTCCCAGACCCTCTTGCGGGACGGTGTTTCGATTTCCAGCCGGTCTATGGCGTAGCGGTAGGCGGCGAGGCGGAAAGACATCGACCGCTTCACCCAGGCGATGATGTTGCGGTTTTCGTTCACGCGTCCAACTGAGGCGGCGTATTCCTCCGGCTTGAGGTCCGGTCGCCGGTTCATGGCGTTGAGCCGCTCGGTATCGGTATCCTCGATCTCGACCGCAAGCTTGCAGAAGGGGCGGATGAGATCCGTGTCGCCGGCTATGTCGGAGACGACGCGTTCGTAGCGCGTTTCGGACGAGCGGAACTTGTCGGAGCGCAGATAGAGATAATAGACGGTCGGATCGAGCTTGTCGTCGATGGGCTTGATGATGCCGGTGCGCTGCGCCTCGATGGCGGCGCCGTCGATCCAGTCCTTCGCGGAAATGGGGCGGATGAGCGTCCAGGCGCGATCGCGCAATTCCTGTTCAAGATCTGTGAGATTGAATGTGGAGGTGGGCTCGCCGCGCATGTTCTTGAGGCGGTGGCCGTATTCGGGCAGAATCTCGTCATGGATGCGGTCGGGTCTGGCACGGTTGAAATCGCCGGTCGGACGCGCGCAGCCCGCAACGAGCACGGCTAGCAAGCCGACAGCGACGATCCTGCCCATCGACGTTTTCGCCCGAGCACCCGTAACGGCCGCCGCTGACGGCTTGATCCGGCAGATTGTTTTGGCCGCCAGCCTTGAAATTGGCGCGGTCCGCGCGGGCCGCCGCATCATGTCTTGCATCGAGTCCTCTGCGGTGCGCCATGCACCGCTGCATGCCTCTCCGGAACAGATGGTCCCGGGGAGGGCGATTTGCCGGAAAGCCCAGCCAGCCGATACCGATCCGGCAACAGGATCGCAAGCCCTGGGCCGGATGCGTCAGGCCTCCGGCTGGGTGTTACTGCCGGTCTCCTTCGCCACTTTCCGGATTCGCGTGGCCAGATCAACCGTGTGGCGCTCGATGCGGACACCGGGAAAGACGAGAATGTCGGCACTCCCCAGCGGGATTTCGGACCGCTTTGGCCTGTAAGGCCGGGCGGCGGTGGAAAAGTTCAGCAAAGTCCCCATCTCACCCTCCGTTACCGTTCATCTGTGCGAAAGCAATCGAGGCGGGCTTTGCGATGTCACGCCTCATGCGTGGGGCCCGCGAACATGGCCCCTTGCCGGAGACGTTTGTCCGGATATGCGGGGCGGCTGCGTAAAGGACAGGCCAGCGCGGGGTCTATGGGGGATAACCGCATCGCATGGCCCGCCCTTTA
Organism: Breoghania sp.; assembly: GCF_963674635.1. Lineage (NCBI taxonomy): Bacteria > Pseudomonadati > Pseudomonadota > Alphaproteobacteria > Hyphomicrobiales > Stappiaceae > Breoghania > Breoghania sp. Next base: position 1,850,324 of record NZ_OY771475.1, on the reverse strand, counting down.
CATCGCATTAACATTAGGCGAGCGGGATGGTTAACGGATCCTTAACGCCGGGCCCAGGGAGGGCGAATACGCAGCGGAATTCTGCGGATTTGGGCTGTCGGACATCGCAATAACAGGCTTGTTGGGACAAGTTCGCAACAGTCTTGGAGGTCCGACTTGTAAAATTTGACGAGGCCGCGATGTGACTTGCTGTTTTTGGTTAATCCATCGCTAACGGTTTTCGCGCAATTTTAGAGGCCTATCCCGCGGTCGACTTTGAAGTTTTGCGTACTCGGCACCATGACAGGCTACACAACACCGAAAGGCGTCGGTTCACTCGTGCAGGCAGATGAGAGCACGCGCAAGGCGCATCTTCTCCTGGCCGCGACAGAGCTGTTTGTCGCAAGCGATGCCCCTTCGCGCGTCGAACGCCATGTCTATGGGGAACTCTTCCGGCAATATATCACCGTCACGCCTGTGGCCGAACGTCGGAAAGTGGCGACGCTTCTCTCCCGGTGCGACTTCGCCCCCCATGATTGTGTGCTGGCTCTGGCGCAGGATGAGGACGCTTCTGTTGCCCATCGTGTGCTCGCCTATTCCACCGTGTTGAGCGATTGCGACCTGATCGCAGCCGTCGGCCGCGGCCCGCAGGCCGTCCGCCGCGCGATATCGCTGCGTCGTTCGCTGTCTGACGACGTTCTCTCCGCCCTCGGTCGCTATATCAGCGAGGATGCGGATTTCTTCGCTCTCGACGATGAGAATGAACTCGGGCCGGTCCTGGCGGGCATGGATCTGGATATCGCGCGCCCCTATGAACGGCTTACGCGGGGCGAGCGCGCCAGCGCCGTCTGGTCGGATGAGGCGTCCACGCTCGCGGACATGACCAGGCCGGCTGATGCGGCCGAGATGACCGCGGCTCCCGATTTTCCAGAGCCTGTCGAGGCGCACGAGGCGAGCGAACCCGGCGATGGCGTGGACATGGCGGCAACGAGCGACATGTTCGCCCCGCCACACAATCCTGCGGACGAAGCCGCGGAGCCGGTCGATGGCGCGCAGCTAAAGGGCGGGGAGGTCCCGGGCGACGCGGAACCGGTGGCCGATATCTCCGATGACACGACCTTTGCCGGCCTTCCCTCGAAGGCCGACGATGCGCTTGCGGCCCTGCGCGCCCTGGCGCGCAAGATGCCCTTGCCTGAGCAGCCGCCTGTTTCCTGGAGCGAGGCGGGCGTCATGGCGGCGCGTGAAAAACGCTCGGATTTCGAATTTGTCGGCGAAGATGAGAGCCGCGACGAAGCCGCTGCGCTTGCCGAGAGCGTTGAGGCGATGAATGAGGTCGGCGATGCCGTGATCGCCGTGGAAAGCGCTGATCGCGCGGACCGCGCGGGAGGGGTCGAGCAGGAAGCGACCGCCGAGGCTTTCGAGGAAACGCCGGAAACGTCTGAAAAGCTGGAAACGCCGGAAACGGTGCTCGCCTCCGCGTCGGATCCGTCTGAGGATCTGGCCGAGGAGGCTTTGAGCGAGGACGCGCGCGCTCAGGAGCTTGCACGCGAGCTCGCCGACGGGCTTGCCAATCAGCTCTGCGATGTCTCCCTCGGTCTGCGGATCGAGGCGGATCTTGAGCCTATGGAGCAATTGCGTCAGTGCATCGAGACAACGCCCGCCCGTGCCGCCTTCGGTCTGCGCCGCACACCGCCGTCCAAGCGTGAGGACGCGCCGGGCGCGATCCCGCTGACCCAGCGCGTGAGCGCAATCCGCAAGCTGAACCTGTCCTTCCGCCGCAATGGGGACGCCGCGCCCGACGCATCGGTCGCCACATCTGACCGCGCGCGCGAACCCGTGCTGGAAGCCCGCCCGGAGAGGGGCATCCCCGGCAACCCGATCATCGCCGCCCCGTTGCCCGCGCCCGTTGCGGCACCTGCCGAGCGCGCCGTGCCGGAAGGCGCAACCCTTGCCCCGCGCGAGGCGCGCCTGAGCCCGACGCCCGGTTTCAATGCCGACGACGCCAAGCCGGTGGTAACCTCACCGACCCGCCCGCGCGTTGATATGCCCAAGGCGAGCGCGGAACTGAAGGCATTTCTGGACGCCACGCCGAGAAAGCGCCGTCGCTTCATCATCAAGGCGCAGGCCGAGGTTCTGGCGGAAACGGTCGCCCGTCGCGGTCGCCTGCGCGACAAGGTCGATGCGGACCTCGTTGCCTGCGTGGAAAAGACGGCCGCCGCCAATGACATGGAAACCCTGCGCGGCCTGCTGAGCTATGCCTTCAACCTGCCGCCGCAAATGATCGAGCGGTTGCTTGCCGATCCGCACGGCGAACCGCTGATGATCATGGCGGCTGCCATCGGTGTGCCGACCTCGCGCACGGTGAACATGGCGCTTCTCATCAGCCCGGCTGCCTATTCGCTGGAGCGGGTGCGGGAGCTTTCCGCCCTTCGCGCCAATCTCGATATCCGCGTCGCCCGCCATATGGTGGCCGCCTGGACGCAGCAGCCCGCGCCAAAGCCCGTTCACGCCCCGATCCTCGACGACGCGATGCGCACCCGCCGTCAGTCAATCTCCACCAAGGCGAACCCGGCCGCGGAGGCCTCGCGCGAGAACACGCTGGACGATGACGGCGTGCTGGTCCTGCGCAAGGTCGTGTAGGCGGGCAAGTAGCTCAAGATCAGAACGAACCCCGCATGCGGACGCGGTATCGCGAGCCGATGGGTTTTCGCTGCTTACAAAATAGGAAAAAAATCCTTGACAGCGTCACGCTGATCTGGCAGGATGATGCCATGGTCGGACAGGTGCGGGCATAACGGGCCCGGCACGCCGCCAGATCTTCAGACACATTCAGGTTTCAGGCACCTTGCAACGCCATCAGCCGAGCGCCGTAACAGCGCCCGGCTTTTTGCGTTTGGCGTGGTGTGCTCAATCGAAAACGAGGTCCGGATGACGGCAGAGGCTCCTTCCGCCGTGGGCAAGCGTCCGCGTGTGGATGTCGATATCCTTTCGCGCGCTCGCATCCTCTTTGAGGAGAATGCGGAGATCTCGCAGGCCGCGATCTGTCGGAAATTCGGCATGACGCAGAGCACGCTCGCCTATCATGCAAAGCGGGAAGGCTGGATCCGCGCGGCGGGCGCTGCGGCGACCCGTCGTGTGGATGCGAAGGCGCGCCGGGCGCGGCTGGTTGCGCGGCTCTATCGGGCTTTTGAGCGGCAGGTCTGTGAACTGGAAGAGCGCATTGGCGCAAAGCTCGCCGCCTCCGATGACGAAAGGGAAGCCACGTTCGACGAGCGCGACGTGAAGCTTCTGTCAACGCTCGCCCAGACGCTTGCCCGGCTCGTCACGCTGGATGTGGCGGAGGAGGGGGCGCTGCCCTTGGCTGGCAAGGCGGGGGACGCGGACACCGCGATGGGGAATGATGGGGAGACCGATCTCGATGAATTCCGCCGAAGCCTTGCGCAACGCCTTGAAATGCTCGCCCAAGGAACGGATCGAGGCGCTGCTGGCGAGCCTTGAGCGCAGCGAGATTGAACGGTTCGCCCATGATTTCGCGATCTTCGCCCGGCCCGATCAGCAGCCGCCGCAAGGCGACTGGAGCACCTGGCTCGTCATGGGGGGGCGCGGTGCGGGCAAGACGCGCACAGGCGCGGAATGGGTGCGTGGCATGGCGTTGGGATTGTCGCCTTATGGCGCATCGCCTGTGGGGCGCATCGCGCTGGTGGGGGAGACGCAAGGCGATGTGCGCGACGTGATGATTGAAGGTGTCTCGGGTCTCCTCGCCATTCACCGCCGCACCGAGCGCCCGCAATGGCAGCCCTCGCGGCGCAGGCTTGAGTGGGGGAACGGCGCGGTGGCGCAGACCTTTTCCGCCGAAGACCCGGAAGCGCTGCGCGGTCCCCAGTTTGCCGCCGCCTGGTGCGATGAGGTGGCGAAGTGGAAAAACGCGGAGGCGACCTGGGACATGTTGCAATTCGGATTGAGGCTGGGGCATCGGCCCCGGCAGGTGGCAACGACCACCCCGCGCCCGGTCCCGTTGATGAAACGGCTTCTGGCCGATCCGCGCACGGTGGTCAGCCGCTCCGCCACCCGCGACAACGCCACCAATCTGGCGCCCGGATTTCTGGAAGCCATCGTCGGGCGCTATGCGGGAACGCGGCTCGGGCGTCAGGAACTGGACGGCGAGCTGATCGAGGACCGTTCGGATGCGCTGTGGCGACGCGAGGCGATTGAGGAAAGCCGCGTGAAGATGTCCCCGGATTTGCGGCGCATCCTGGTGGCGATCGATCCGCCCGCCTCATCCGGCAAGGGCGCGGATGCCTGCGGTCTCGTCGTTGCTGGCCTCGGTGCGGATGGTCATGCCTATGTGCTTGAGGACGCCAGCATGGAGGAGGTGCGCCCGGCGCGCTGGGGCCGGGCGGCGATCACGCTTTATCACCGCCATGCCGCCGATTGTCTGGTCGCGGAGGTCAATCAGGGGGGAGAGATGGTGAATGCGGTTCTGTCCGGCATTGACGCATCCGTGCCGGTGCGCGCCGTCAGGGCGACGCGAGGCAAGTGGCTGCGCGCGGAACCCGTCGCGGCGCTTTATGAGCAGGGCCGCGTGCACCATGTGGGGGCATTTGCGAAGCTGGAAGATGAAATGTGCGACTTCGGCCTGGATGGCCTGTCGTCGGGCCGCTCGCCGGACCGGCTGGACGCGCTGGTCTGGGCACTGACCGCGCTGTGCCTCACCGGGACGGGCGAGCCGAAGGTGCGTCAAGTCTAGGAACCGGTGTTGAGAGTTTTCTAGTATTGTCAAATGAGGCAGAATCTTGGCAGAAGACTGAAAGGATGACGCAGCGGAAAAAGGCTCGATGTTCGAAAGAGGGACAATAAAGGCAATTGCTGATGGCATGAAAGGGAACGCTGACGCTTTATTGGCGTTAGCGTCTATGGTTGCTGCATGCGGCCTATTCGCTGCCGGTGTACCTATTTGGTTGGCATGGTGTGGGCCATTAACGATTTTTGCCCTATATATTTTTCTGAGGCTGTTTCAAAAACAGCAAGACGTTAAGATGAAACAATTAGAATTCGACCGGGAAAAAGATGCCAACCGGCTTAAAATTGATCAAAGACAGCGTAAGGTGCGGAAATCATGATGTCTTTTCATGCTTTTTTGTCCGAGTTCGGGCCGTGGCTTATCGCTTTGGGAGCCGTACTCGCGTTTCTGATAATCCTAAATCGGGTGTGGGCTAGTAGGCTCACACGGCGAATGGAGGATTTGGAAATTGCAAAGAAAGCGCTTCGCAAACACTATGAGGCGGTGTCCATAGTGCTGGATGATCCTGCTCCATCCAAGGAATTAAAAGAGTCACTTTGCGGCTTCAGTGAAGCAATTACTGATCGCGAGTTCGGTATGTTTTTGATTCAGATGGTTAGAGACGATGTATTCAGCGATAAGAAAATAGGCGCTGAGGCAAAAAAGATACATTCTGAAAGATCTGATCTCGCGAGGAAGTACGACCATTTAAATAAAGCGTTTCATTCAGCGATTGAGACAGGCGTCGTTGCTTTAGTGTTGCGTTGGCCGGAAACGTCCAGATATTTCCGGCAGATCTCGCTGCAAATGGCGTCAGATGAAAGGCGTGAGACGCAGATTGCACAAAAGGCTGCGTCATTCCTGAAGGATCGAGGGCGCAATAATGATCGCGATGATGGAAATCATGGCGGTGCGGGCACCCCTTTAGCAATGCCCGCTTAAGCCGAAGGTGCGCAGTATCTGACGATGCGCGCCTTGGGGTTGCCGCCTCAGCGACAGATCGTGCGGTAGCCGACGAACACGTTCGACTGGGTTTCCGGATCCCACTTGTAGGTGGGCATCTCGTAGCAACCGGTCTCCTGGTCGCAAGTCATGCAATCGCGCGCGCTGCTGGCGGCAATGCCTGAAGCCGTACCGATGAAAAGTGCGGACATCGCAATGAGGATCTTGGAGAACATGCGCTCAGTCTCTTCTGCTGCCGGTCGTTGCCTTGTCCTGACCGTTCGTGGCGGGGCGTTCGTTCCTTGGTGAAGGAAACATAGGAAGTCGATCATGGCATCGCTGTGACGCGGGTCACACGCGGCGATCCAATCTCCAAGCTGTGATCGGGATGTAACAACGTGTGATCGAGCGCAGTGGAAAAACGGGACTTAAACGCGAAGAAGCCCCGGACGGGAAGACCGGGGCTTCTTCTGCAAGGTCGGGGTGTCTTGCCGCTCTATCGACAGACGGTGCGATACCCGACGACCACATATTCGCGATAATAGGGATCCCAACGGCGGACCGGCTTGTCCCAGCAGTTGCGATGGCGCGGGGCATAGTAGCCATGATCGTAATAGCGATCGCGATGGCTGCCGGCGACGATGGCACCCGTGGCGAGCCCGATGATGGCCCCGGCGGCGAAGGCCCCCTTCTTGTCGCTCTTGGCATCGGCGGCGGTGGTGGTGGCGGCGATACCTGACGTGGCGATGACGGCGACGGACAGGGTCGTGATGGCAATCTTGCGAAACATGTTTTCAAGTCCCTCTGTTGGCGGCCTGTTTTTCGGCCGGTTGGCGCTGGCGGATTGTTTTCTCCGCCGTTGATCAGACAGTAGCGACGCAGCGTCACCTGCGCTGTGATGGTCGTCACGCAACGCACGGTTGCAGGGTTTCGGCCCGTATCGGCCTGTCGGCATTTCAAACCCACCGGGAAAGTTCAGATGGCTTTTTTCGATTTTCTCCGCCGGGGGCAGACCGCCTCCGCCGCGGCCGATGCACCCGTGCGCGAGGTCAAGGCGTCGCGCACGGGTGGGCTGGTCGCCATGCACGCCGCCGGTCGCCCGGTCTGGACGCCGCGCGACTATGCAGCACTCGCCCGCGAGGGCTTTGCGAAGAACCCCGTGGTGCACCGCTGCGTGCGCATGATCTGCGAGGCCGCCGGGTCCGTGCCCTGGCTGGTCTATGAGGGCGGAGCGGAACACGACGCCCATCCCTTGCTGGATCTTCTGAGCCAGCCCAATCCGCACCAGGCGGGCGGGGATTTTCTGGAAACCGTCTATGGCCACCTGCTCGTGGCGGGCAACGCCTATATCGAGGGCGTGGCGCTGGATGGCCGGCTGCGCGAACTCCATGCCCTGCGTCCCGACCGGATGAAGGTGGTGGCGGGCGCTGACGGTTGGCCGGAGGCGTTCGAATACACGGTGGGCGGACGCAGTGTGCGCCTGGCGTCAGCAGGGCCGAACGGCATCGCGCCCGTGCTGCATCTGAAGCTTTTCCATCCGCTCAACGACCATTACGGCTTCGCCCCCATCGAGGCGGCGCAGGTCTCGCTCGATGTGCACAACGCGGCGGGCGCGTGGAACAAGGCGTTGCTCGACAACGCCGCCCGGCCCTCGGGCGCATTGGTTTATGCGGCGCGCGAAGGGGGCAATCTGTCCGACGAACAGTTCGACCGGCTGAAGGGCGAGCTGGAAGAGGGCTATCAGGGCGCGCGCAACGCGGGGCGTCCGCTCCTGCTTGAGGGCGGCCTTGACTGGAAGCCCATGGGGCTGACCCCACAGGAGATGGATTTCATCGGGGCGAAAAATCAGGCCGCACGCGAGATCGCGCTCGCCTTTGGCATCCCGCCCATGCTGCTCGGCATTCCCGGCGACAACACTTACGCCAACTACCAGGAGGCCAACCGTGCCTTCTGGCGGCAAAGCGTTCTGCCGCTCGTCTCCCGCACGGCCCGCGCGCTCACCGGATGGCTGGGACCCTTGCATGGAGATGGCATCCGCATCGGCTGGGACACGGATGCCATCGAGGCGCTGTCGGTGGAACGCGAGGCCCTTTGGCGGCGCGTGGGGCAGGCGGACTTCCTCACCCAGCAGGAAAAGCGCGAGGCGGTCGGATATTCGCCCGATGACGGGCCGGATATCCCGGATCGCTCCGGTGTCCGGTCGGACGAATGAGGTGGAGGAGGTCACCCGCACCGTGGTCGAACGCGGAGATCTCGCCCATCTGGCGCTCTTCCTCTGGGCGTCCGGCGCAAGCGGTCTTCTCGCATGGAGCTTGCGCGAACTGGCCAGCTCCAACCGCCGCTTCAACGATTTCGTACAGGAGATTGCCCGGTTGAATCGTCACTTCAACGACCGGGCCTAGCGCGTCAGGGAAGACACGCAAGCGATTCCGCCGGCTCGGCATTTCAGCGCCGCATTCCGTAGGGGAAACCCTTGCGCGCCGTCAGTCCGCCCTGTCGGCCAGTCAGCTGACACCGTTCTTCAACCCGCCAGATAACAGGGGCAGATAGCCATGCAGGCTTTTCTCGGCTTCAGGAGACGCCGTGCGCGCCAGGCGCATCGCGATGTCTTCGCGCATTTTGCCAGAACGCTCGAACACATGCTGACACGCCCGGAGGCCAAACCCGGACACGGCCCGCGCGTGCGCCGCGCCCTGCCTTGAAGGAGCGCCCATGATCATCGAGACCAAGGCCGTTTCGCAAGGCGCGGAGCGGAGGCGTTCCACGGTGGAGGCCGCGCTCATCGAAACCCCGCAAGGGGAGGGGATTTTCGAAGGCTATGCAGCGCTTTTCGGCGTGGCCGATCTGGGTCGCGACATCCTCATGCCAGGGGCCTTCGCAGCCTCGTTGTCGCGGCGTGGGGCAAGTGCGGTGAAGCTCCTCTACCAGCACGATCCCGCACGGCCCATCGGGACATGGCTTGAAATCGCCGAAGATCCGCGTGGCCTCAAGGTGCGTGGCCAGCTTCTTCCCGAACTGGAACAGGCCCGCGAGGTGCTGTCCCTGATGCGGGCGGGCATTATCGACGGGCTCTCCATCGGGTTTCGCACCATCCGCGGCAAGCGCGATGCAGCCTCCGGTGTGCGTCGTCTCCACGAGGTGGATCTGTGGGAGATCTCGGTCGTGACCTTTCCCATGCAGGAAGGCGCGCGGATTACCCCGCAGATCTCCGCCAAGGCTGCGATCCCCCGCCGGGCCACGCAGCCCGACGCGCGGATTCTCGATGCGGGGCGTCGTCTGGTCCAGGGCCTAAGGGCCTGATCGCGCCGCTTGTCCGATCCCTTTCCCAACTCGACCCGACGCCGCAACGGCGACTTCGGACCTGAAACTGCAGCCCCCAGACAAGGTGAGTGGAATGACTGAGATTATGGAACGAAAAGCCGTTAGCGGTGGCGCGCCGGAGACCGGCGAACCGGTGCGTGAAACCAAGGTTGCGGCGCTGCCCGCAAGGTCCGACCTTGGTGGCACCATGGAGGAATTCCTCCATGCTTTCGAGGAGTTCAAGGACGCAAATGATTCAAGACTGAAGGCGCTGGAGACCCGTGGCGACGTGCTGGCGGATGAGAAGCTGGAGCGCATCAACGCCGCGCTCGACGAGCTCATGCTGAAGTCGCGTCGCCCCAGTCTTGGCGGGGGAGCGAGCGCCTGGGAGGCGGCGCAGGCGGGCCGTCCCGGCTCCCGCTTCCGCATCGGCGATGCGCTGGAACATCGCTCCGCCTTCGATGCCTATATGCGCAAGGGCCGTGAGGAGGGGCTGCGCCAGCTTGAGGCCAAGGCGCTCTCCATCGCCTCCGATCCCGATGGCGGCTATCTGGTCCCGGACGAGACCGAGACCCAGGTGCTCTCGCGGCTCGCCAACATCTCCCCCATCCGGGCGATCGCGGGCAACCGTCAGGTCTCAGCTTCCGTTTTCAAGAAACCCTTCGCCACGACCGGGGCGGCCACCGGCTGGGTGGGCGAGACCGACACCCGCGCCCAGACCGCCACGCCGAAGCTGGCCGAACTGAGCTTTCCGACCATGGAGCTCTACGCCATGCCTGCCGCCACGGTGTCGCTTCTGGATGACGCGGCCGTCAATGTGGACGAGTGGATTGCGGGGGAGGTGGAGACGGCCTTTGCGGAGCAGGAGGGCGCCGCCTTCATCAACGGCGACGGCAACAACAAGCCGCGCGGCTTTCTTGATTATCCGACCGTCGATGAGACCTCGTGGAGCTGGGGCAAGCTCGGAACCGTCGCAACCGGTGTTTCCGGCGGGCTCCCGGCAACGCATGCCTCCGACGTGCTGATCGATCTCGTCTACGCGCTCAAGAGCGGCCATCGCCAGAATGCCAACTGGGTGATGAACCGGTCGACGCAAGCCGAGATCCGCAAGCTCAAGGATGCCGATGGCAATTATCTCTGGCAGCCGCCTGCGGGGGTATCGGCGCCTGCCTCCTTGATGAACTTCCCCATCACCGAGGCGGAGGACATGCCGGACATCGCGGCCGACGCGACCCCCATCGCCTTTGGCGATTTCGCACGCGGCTATCTGGTCGTCGACCGGATGGGCATTCGGGTGCTGCGCGACCCCTATTCCGCCAAGCCCTACGTGCTCTTCTACACCACCAAGCGTGTGGGCGGCGGCGTACAGGACTTTGACGCCATCAAGCTTCTCGCCTTCTCCGCCTGAAGCTAACGCTGTGGCCTGATCGCCGGTTCCCTCCCGCCGGCTGACTGCCGGGCGGCTGCGTGTCCACACGATGCGGGCCGCCCGGCTCTTTCCTCCCCCACCACCGACAGAGGTTCCCATGCCCACCATTCTGATCTCGCCTCCGGCGGGTGAGCCCGTTGCGCTGGCCGAGGTGAAGACCTTCCTGCGTGTCGATCATGACCACGAGGACGCGCTGATCGAAGCTCTGGTGAGCGCCGCGCGCCTTCAGGTGGAGACATCGACGGGCCGCGCCCTGATGACCCAGAGCTGGCGCACCGTGCTGGATGGCTGGCCGAAACGGCGCGTTGTCCGCATCGCGCGGGCCCCGGTCGCGTCCATCGATGCGGTGACGGTCTATGACGGTGCGGGGATGGCGAGCGTGCTCGATGCCGGGCTCTACAGCCTCGATGCGGCAAGCCGGCCCGTACGGCTGGCCGTTTCCGATCTCGCGCCCGACCCGGGAAGCGCCGTCAACGGGATCGAGATCGACTTCACCGCGGGCTATGGCGCAGCGACAGATGTGCCCGGTCCACTGCGTCTCGCCATCCGGCGGCTCGTCGCCCATTGGTACCAGCACCGCGAGGGCGCGCAGGAAGGCGATATGCCGGGTCCCGTGGCGGCCCTCATCGCGCCCTACAGGCTGCTGGGACTGGGGTGCCGCACATGACCCGCATCGCGGATCTTTCCATGCGGCTGGACGTGCACCGGCCCGTATGGAGCGAGGATGGTGCAGGCGGCGAGACGGTTTCCTTCCAGATCGCGGGCGCTCTGTGGGGCGCGGTGATGGTGCGCGGCATGGCCGATCGCTATGCCGATGAGCGGCTTGACGGCATCGTGACCCATCGCATTCGCCTGCGCCATGGCAGCGGGGTTGTCGGCGAAATCGCTGGCGGCTGGCGGCTTGTCAGCGGTGTGCGCGTCTTTCGTGTTCTGGTGGCGGCGCCCGTTGAAGACGGCGGGCGATGGCTCGACGCCCTGTGCGAGGAGGAAGGCCGATGAGCCATGCAGCCCTTGAATTGCAGGCGGCCTTTGTCGCGGCCTTGCGAGCAGACGGCGCGCTCTCCTCCTTGCTGGGGGAGGGCAAGGTGGCCGATGGGGCGCGCCGCGCCGCCGCCTGGCCCAATATTGCGCTCGGCGAATGGGCGAGCCGTTCGATTGCGGGCGACGGCTGGCCAGGAGAGGAGCATCGGCTGGAGTTCCTTGTCTTTTCGCGCGCGGGCGGACGGAGCGAGACCTTGGGACTGATGACGCAACTGGCCGGTGTGATCGCGGCCGCCAACCCGACACTTGCCCAACACCGTCTGGTCTCGCTGGAGCGTCAGCGCGAAGAGGTGCAGCGCACCCGCGATGGGCGAGGTTGGCGGGGACGGATCGTCTATCGTGCGGTTACCGAACCGGCGGCGCTTGTCTGAACAACTTATCCCCGGTCCCTCAAAGTCAAACGATCATTGGCATCGCAAATCGATGGGGCGGGCCGCTTTGACGGTGCGCGGGCGTTTTTCGAGACGGCTTATTTCAAGGAGACAGACATGGGCGCGCAAAGGGGCAAGGACCTTCTGCTGAAACTCGATTCCGATGGCGCGGGCACCTTCGTGAGTGTGGCGGGCCTGAGGGCCAGACGCATCGCCTTCAATGCGGAAACCGTCGATGTGACCGACAGTGACAGCGCGGGGCGCTGGCGGGAATTGCTGGAAGGGGCAGGCATGCGCCGGGCAGGACTTTCCGGCGGCGGCATCTTTCGCGATGGGGCGTCGGACGCGGCGGTGCGCGAGATCTTCTTTGCCGGCGCCATCCGCGACTGGCAGGTCGTGATCCCCGATTTCGGCACCGTGTCCGGCCCCTTCCAGCTCACCGCGCTGGAATATGCGGGCGAGCATGCGGGCGAGGTTTCCTACGAGATGGCGCTGGAATCGGCGGGTGCCTTGAACTTTACCGCCGAATGATCGGCCAGACGCACCCGGGATTATCGGCAAGAAGCGAAGTGAGGAGGCGATGATGGTCAATCGGCACAGGGGCGAGATCGAGGCGATGCTGGACGGGCGGCGCTGGACGCTCTGTCTGACATTGGGCGCGTTGGCGGAACTGGAAGATGCTTTCGGCGTCACCGACATGGGCGCGCTTGCGCAACGGTTTGCCGAAGGGCGGCTTTCGGCGCGCGATGCGGTGCGCATTCTGGCAGCAGGTTTGCGCGGCGGCGGCAACATGGTGGAGGACGAGCACGTGGAAGCCATGACCACCGTGGGCGGGGCGGCGGGCTTCGCGGCCATTATCGGCGACCTGCTGCGCGCAACCTTTGGCGGCGAGGCGGAGGATGGCAGCGAGGAGGAGTGGTGCGCCTTCACCGCGCAAGCAAGCGATGCGAGCCCGGCCGGGGAGGCGGGAGAGGCATCGCGCCCTTTCGCCGGGTAGAGCGGGTGGAGCCCTTTCCCTGGGCGGAGGTCCTGCATTTCTGCCTGAACCACCTTCGGTGGCCGCCACAAACCGTCTGGGCGGCGACCCCGCGCGAAGTGGCGGCGGCCCTTACCAGCGCCCCCGTCACGCACAAGGGATCCAGGCCCGCGCGTAGCGGTCTGGAAGCCTTGCTCAGGCGATACCCCGATCGTCCTGCAAGCGCCTGACCCGATCAAAAGCCAGAATGAGGTCTGTCCATGCCCGAACCCGACGATGCCGCCATCGATCTTCCTTTCGAGGATCTTGCCCGGTTCCGTGCCGAGATGCGGCTGCTGAATTCCTCTGCGGGGGATTTTTCCAACATCCTGTCCGGTGCGTTGCGCGGAGCCGTCATGCAGGGGCGCAGTCTTGACGACATCCTGCGCAGGGCCGCCTTGCGCTTTTCAAGCCAGATCCTCTCCCGTTCCCTGTCGGCGCTGGGCAATTCGCTGAGCTCCAGCCTGACCAGGGCCTTTTCCGGCAGCGGTTCCCCGATTGCCTTTGCCAAGGGCGGCACGGTGCGCGCCTTCGCGCAAGGCGGCGTTGTCGCCGCGCCGACCTATTTTCCGATGGCGAATGGAGAGACCGGGCTTGCGGGGGAGGCGGGGGCGGAGGCCATCCTTCCTCTTGCGCGCGGTGCGGACGGACGTTTGGGGGTTCGCGGCGCGGGCGGCAATGCGCCGATTTCTGTCACCTTCAACGTGACGACGCCGGATGCGGAGAGCTTTCAAAGGTCGCGATTGCAGCTCTCAAAATACATTGCCCGCGTTGCCGGACGGGGGCAACGCGGGCTGTGACACCACCCACCGCGAGGAGGGGCTGCGGCGGCGGTGCGTGGGTCTCCGGCACGGGGAGGGGAGGGGAAGTCCGTCCCGGAGGCCTGGTTGATGCCATTACCCACTTTGGCCATCTTGGATGACCGCTGAGCGCGGCGGAATGAAATTCGTCAATTTCAATCGGGCGAAATTTCACAATCCGCCCAAGCCTGATCAGCCGATCGCGCCAGCGTCGCGCAACAGGTCGGCGATCTCGTCCTTGAGGACGAGGCGTTCCTTCTTGAGATCCTCAGCCGCCACATCGCTTGCGGGCTGCACCTCGCTCTCGATGAGGTGGATCTCGTGATTTACCTGCGCATAGCGTTCCGCCAGCGTCTGAAAATGGGGATTGGCCATTTTCAGCTGATGCAGAACCTCTGCGGCTTCGGGGAATTCCTCCTGCAGCTCATGCGGCACATGCGTCATGGGCGTCTCCTCCTCCTCCATCCGGAAACGATTGTTGCGCGGCCTTGGTCGCGGGCGACATGACCCAAATCAAATTGCCGGGGCAAAGTGAGCCATGACGAGCATCAGATCATTTCATGAGGTGCGGTTTCCCGTCGCAGTCGGCTTCGGCTCGACCGGCGGGCCGGAACGGCGCACGGATATCGTTGCGCTCGGATCCGGTGGCGAAAGCCGCAATGCGCGCTGGGCGCGCTCGCGCCGCCGCTACGATGCGGGCTACGGAATTCGCAGTTTCGATGACCTGGCTGCCGTCGTCGCCTTTTTCGAGGAACGGCGCGGACGGCTCTACGGCTTTCGCTTTCGCGATCCGCTGGACTGGAAATCCTGTCTGCCCTCCCGAAAGCCGACCCCGACCGATTGCGCATTGGGCACCGGGGACGGCGAGACAGCCGCGTTTGGCCTTGCCAAGACGTATGGAACGGGTGCGGCCGCCTATCGGCGTTCGATCTCGAAACCCGTGGCAGGCACGGTGCGCGTGGCGCTGGATGGGGTGGAGCAGACATCCGGCTTTGCCCTCGACGAGACAACGGGTCTCATAACCTTCCAGGCGGGGGCGGTCCCGGCTTCCGGTGTGGTCGTGAGCGCGGGGTTCAGTTTCGATGTGCCGGTGCGTTTCGACACCGACCGGCTCGACATCTCTCTCAGCCATTTCGAGGCGGGCGAAATCCCGCAGGTGCCCATCGTGGAGATCCGCCCATGAAGACGCTCGATCCCGGCCTTGCCCAACATCTGTCGGGCAGCGCGACGACGCTCGCCACCTGCTGGAAAGCCACGCGCGGCGATGGCGTCGTGCTGGGCTTCACCGATCACGACGAAGATCTTGTTTTCGAGGGCGTGACCTATCTGGCCGACAGTGGACCGGAGGCGAGCGAGGTCTCGACCGGGCCGGGGCTGGCGGTGGGCGGCAGCGAGATCTCCGGCGCGCTGAACGATCTGGTGCTTTCCAATGCCCTGTTGTCGGAGGCCGATCTGTCTGCAGGGCTGTGGGACCGCGCACGCATCGAGGTGTGGCGGGTCAATTGGGCGGCTCCTGAGGAACGCGTTCTGATGCAGGTGGCCGAAATCGGCGAGGTCACGCGGGCCGATGGTGCTTTCCGGGCGGAATTGCGTTCCCTGGCACAAGGTCTTGAGGAAGTGCGCGGGCGGGTCTTTTCCCATGTCTGCGATGCCGATCTGGGCGATGCGCGCTGCGGTGTCGATCTTGAGGCGGCCGGATTGCGCGGCTCCGGCGTGGTGAGCGCGGTCACGGGAGAGCGGCGCATCCTGGTTGCCGGGATCGACGGTTTTGAGGAGGACTTCTTTGCGCGCGGGCTGTTGCGTTGGGCAACCGGGGCGAATGCGGGCCGCGCGATGGAGGTGGCCTCCCATGGTACGCAGGTGGCGGGCGCGGTGCTTGATCTGTGGCTTGCGCCTTCCGCGCCTATCGCCATCGGGGATGCCTTCACTGTCACGGCAGGTTGTGACAAGCGGGCTGTGACCTGCCGAGCAAAATTCGCAAATATCGAGAATTTCCGGGGCTTTCCGCATATGCCCGGAAACGACTTCGCGCTTTCCTATCCCACGCGCGACACCGGCGTGAACGACGGCGGCAAGCTGGTCGACTAGGGCATTCGGCGGGGGCTGCCCCGGACGAGAGCGGGAATATGCGACGTGGCCGATCCTTCGAGACGGTCGCTTTGCGACCTCCTCAGGATGACGTTCCCGTGTTGATGGTTTTCGGCATCTGGGAAGTCCGTCACACCCACGACGTCATCCCGAGGAGACCCGCCACACCCACAACGTCATCCTGAGGAGGCCCGATAGGGCCGTCTCGAAGGATAGGCCCCACACTCTGGCCTAACGACACTCTGGCCGAACCCCACACTCCGGTCGCTCCCGTTCCCGCCCTTCCTCCAGCAGATCCGGCATCCCATGACACAGCTCAGCTACACGCGGGCCGCCCTCGTTGCCGAGGCGCGGGACTGGCTCGCCACGCCCTATCGCCATCAGGCATCGCTGAAAGGCGTGGGCGCGGATTGCCTCGGCCTCATTCGCGGCGTCTGGCGCGCCTTTCACGGGAGCGAGCCCGCCCCCATGCCCGCCTATACGCCCGATTGGGCGGAAGCGGGCGGGCGCGAGCAATTGTTGGCGGCCGCCAGAGCGCATCTTCACCCGGTCGCCATCGAGGCGGCACGTCCCGGTGACGTGTTGCTCTTCCGCTTTGCGCATGGCGCGCCCGCCAAGCACACCGGCATCCTTGCCAGCGGCGACGGTGCGTCCGGCACCTTCATCCACGCCTATGAGGCGGCCTCAGTCACCGAAACCCGGCTCGGCGGCTGGTGGCGTCGCCGTCTCGTCTTTGTCTTCCGCTTTCCCAATGTGAGTGCGTGATGGCTACTCTTGTCCTTTCCACCATCGGCCAGGCGGTCGGCACGGCAATCGGCGGCCCGATCGGCGGCCTGATCGGGCGCACGGCTGGCGCTCTTGCCGGTCAGGCCATCGACCAACGGCTTTTCGGCTCAAAAACCCGTGTCGAGGGCGCCAGGCTCGCCGATCTCGATGTGCAAGCCTCCACGCAAGGGGCGTCCATCCCGCGCCTTTACGGGCGTTCTCGCCTGACGGGGCAGGTCATCTGGGCGACCCGGTTCGAGGAGGTTGTGAAACGCGAGGAGCAATCGGGCGGCAAGGGGGGCGGGGGCGGTTCCGCAACAGAGGTCACCAGCTATTCCTATTACGGCAATTTCGCCGTGGCGCTTTGCGAAGGTTCGGTCAGTCATTTCGGGCGGATCTGGGCGGACGGCAAGTTGCTCGACACCTCACGCCTGACGATCCGCCGGTATCGTGGTGATGAAACGCAGGAGCCGGACCCGCTGATCGAGGCGAAACAGGGCACGTCGCGCGCACCGGCTTATCGCGGAACGGCTTATCTCGTTTTCGAGCGTCTGCCGCTTACAAGCTTTGGCAATCGCCTGCCGCAGATTGCCGTGGAGGTGGTGCGCGCGGTCGGACGGCTTGAGCCGATGGTGCGTTCCGTCTGCCTGATCCCCGGGGCGGGTGAATTCGTTTATGCGGGCAGGCAGGTGAAGCTCAATGCGGGGGCCGGAACAAGCGCGCTCGCCAATCGTCATGTCGTCCATGCGGGAACTGACTGGGAAGCCTCGCTCGATGAGCTTCAGGCGCTTTGCCCCAATCTAGAACGTGTGGCGCTGGTGGTTTCATGGTTCGGCACGGATCTGCGCTGCGGGACCTGCCAGATCCGCCCCATGGTGGAGGATCATGTCACCCGAAGCGCCGGTGTGATCTGGGCCTCGGGTGGTCTTGCCCGCCCACAGGCGCAAGCCGTCTCGCAAAAGGACGGACGGCCCGCCTATGGCGGTACGCCCGCCGATGTGAGCGTGATGGACGCAATCCGGGACCTGAAGGCGCGCGGACTGAAGGTAACGCTCTATCCCTTCGTGCTGATGGATGTGCCGGAGAGCAATGGTCTGGCCGATCCTTTCGGCGGCAGCGAGCAGGCGGCCTATCCCTGGCGCGGGCGCATCACCTGTCACCCGGCAGCCGGTCAGCCTTCAAGCCCGGACGGGACCGCGGACGCGGCCTCGCAGGTGGCGGATTTCGTTGGGGCGGCAGCCCCCGGCGATTTCACTGCGGGCCCCTTGACCATTTCCTATTCCGGCCCGGCGGAATGGTCCTGGCGGCGCTTCATCTTGCATTACGCCCATCTGGCGGCGGCGGCGGGCGGGGTGGACGCCTTTCTGATCGGATCGGAAATGCGCGCGCTGACGACCGTGCGCTCCGATGACGGGTATCCCTTTGTCGATGCGCAAGTTGCGCTCGCCGCCGATGTGCGTTCGGTGCTGGGGGAGGCTTGCGCGCTCTCCTACGCCGCCGACTGGTCGGAATTCGCCAGTCACCGCCCCGACGACGGCTCGGGCGATGTCACCTTTCACCTCGATCCGTTGTGGTCGTCTTCCGATATCGATTTTCTCGGCATCGACTTCTATGCGCCCCTGACGGATTGGCGTGACGGGGAGCATGCGGACAGTGCCGGGGCGCTCGATCCATATGACATGGCCTATCTGCGCTCACGTATTGCGGGCGGGGAGTATTTCGACTGGTATTACGAGAGCGAAGCGGATCGCCTCGCCAATATCCGCACGGCCATCTCGGATGGAACCCGTGGCAAGCCCTGGGTGTACCGGGCAAAAGACCTGGTGGGCTGGTGGTCGAATGTCCACCACGACCGCCGTGCTGGGGTGGAGGCGGCAACGCCAACTGGCTGGGTGCCCCGATCAAAGCCCATATGGTTGACCGAACTCGGCTTTCCCGCCATCGACCGCGGGGCGAACCAGCCCAATGTCTTCTACGACCCGAAATCGTCGGAGAGTGCGCTGCCGCACTTTTCCAACGGTGCGCGCGATGATGGCCAGCAGCGCCGGGCGCTGGAAGCATCCCTGAGCTGGTGGTCCGGCGATCATCCGGATTTCGGTATGGGGGATAATCCGGTCTCGCCTGTCTATGGCGGGAGAATGGTTGATGCCGGCGCCATCCAGCTCTGGGCCTGGGACGTGCGTCCGTGGCCCGCCTTTCCCGCCGATCTCGGCAGCTGGTCGGATGGCGAGAACTGGCAGCTCGGCCATTGGCTGAACGGACGGCTGGGCGGGGCCGATCTCGACGGGCTTCTGCGGGAAATTCTCGCCGATTTCGGCGTCGGGATGAACGATCTCGATATTGCCGCGCCTGCCAGGGGCGCTGACGGTTTTGTCATCCCGGGACCAACGAGTGCGCGGGCGGTGCTGGAACAATTGGCCGAGACCTTCGGCTTCGTTGTCGCCGATACCGGTACCGCGCTTGTCTTCCGTTCGCGCCTTACCCGTCCACTAGAGCTCTCGCGCGGTGACCTTGCCGAAAGCAATGCGGAAACCGCGCTGGTGAGCATCACGCGGGCGCAGGAATCGGAGTTGCCCGCGGAAGTCAGACTGACCTTTACCGACCCCTTGCAGGATTTTGCCCGTGTCTCCGTCGCCTCGCGGCGGCTTGCGGGCCGGAGCCGTCGTGTCACGGACGCCGATCTGAATGTCGCAGCCGATGTCGGTTTGATGCAAGTGACCGCGGAGGCCCGCCTTCGCGATGCCTGGGCGGGGCGCGAACGCTATGCTCTCGCCCTTCCTCCCTCCGGCGGTGTGCAAGCCCTGTCGCTGGAGCCGGGGGATCTCATTCGCCTTGAGGGAAAGCTCGTCCGCATTTCCGGCATCGAGGATGGGGCGATGCGCCGTATCGAGGGCGTGAGTGCCGCGCCCGATCTCCTGCGCGAACGCCCACCCGCATCCCTTGCGCGCCGCTCCGCGCTTCCAAGCGCGGCGGCAGCCCCCGCCGTGGAGTTCCTCGACCTGCCGCTTCTGAAGGGAGACGAGTCGGCGACGGCCTTTCGGGCGGCCGCCTTCGCACGGCCATGGCTCGGTGGCATGGCGGTGTGGCGTTCGGCAAGCGGGGAAGGGTTTGAGGCTGTCGCCGAAATCACCCAGCCCGCCACCATGGGCGAGCTTTCGGCCAGGCTCTATCCCGGCCCAACCGGGCGCTGGGATCGGGTCAATACCATCAATGTCCGGCTTTACGGCGGTGCGCTTTCCTCTCGTGCCGAACTGGATGTGCTGGCGGGTGCGAATGTTGCCGCCATCCGTTGTGATGACGGCGGCTGGGAGGTCGTGCAATTCGCCCAGGCAGAACTGACGGGCGTCAATGAATGGCGGCTGAGCGGCTTGTTGCGTGCCCAGGCGGGCACCGATGCGGCCATGGCGGCGGGCGCATCGGCGCGCGCCTCCTTCGTGCTGATCGACGCAGCCCTGCCATTGATCGATGTGGGACTGGATCGTCTCGCGCTGCCGCTTCACTGGCGCGTCGCTCCGCTTGGTCGGGCCCTCGACGATGAGGCGGTCACTTCGCTCCGGTTTGCTGTGGAGGGTGTCAAGTTCCGCCCCTATGCGCCGGTTCATGTGACGGCGCGGCGCGCGCCGTCCGGCGACATCACGATCACATGGCTGCGCCGGACGCGGATTGGCGGCGACAGCTGGGCACAGGCGGAAGTTCCTCTGGCGGAGGAGGTGGAAAGCTACCGTCTGGATATCCTCGATGCCCCCGGCGGCACGACGCTTCGCACAATCACAGTCTCCGATCCGCAAGCAAGCTACCCCGTCTCCGATCAGATGAGCGACTTCGGCGCACCGCCGGACGTGCTGCATCTCTCGCTCAGTCAGATTTCGCCGAGTTTTGGTCCCGGAACCCCGAGGAGGATCACCCTTCATGTCTGATACTGCGCGCCTGTCCCTGCCGCTGATGGAAGCGGCGCAATCGGCAAAACACGTCACCCATAACGAGGCGCTCGTTCTGCTCGACACTTGGGTGGGGCTCAATCTGCTCGACCGCGATCTCACCGGGCCCCAAGGCGGGGAAAGCGATGGCGATGCCTATCTCGTGGCTGGTCCCGCTTCCGGCGACTGGACGGGGCAGGAGGGCCGGATCGCATCCATGATCGACGGCGGTTGGCGCTTTTATGACGCTTTCGAGGGGCTTATGGCCCATGTGGCCGACGAGGAGACGTTTGTTGTATTCGCCAATGGTGGCTGGGTGGACCTTGCCACGCAACTCGCCCTGCAGAATCTGCCTCGGCTTGGTATTGGCACCTCCGCCACGGAGACCCAGCGCCTTGCCGTGAAATCCGATGAGGTGATCTGCTCCCACGACGATGTGACGCCCGGCACCGGAAATGTGGTGGTGACGCTGAACAAGGCTGCCGACGTGAAGGATGCGGGGCATGCCTACAAGGTCGGCTGGCAGGCTCGCGCGCTGGCGGGCCTCTTTGGCGATGGCGACTATCGGGTGAAGGTCTCCGCCGATGGCGCGACCTACATGGACGCACTGGAGATCGATCACGCGACCGGTATTGTGTCGTTCCCCTCCGGTGTCGCCGGGGTGCGCGAGGCCCTGAAAGCACCGCGCACTTACCATGTGGACGGTGCGACCGGTGCCGATACCAATGACGGCATGAGTGCTGGATCCGCTTTCGCCACGATCCAGCGTGGTGTCGACGCAGTGGCGGCGATCGATCTGGCCGGACACTCCGCCACGATTTCGGTGGCTGCAGGAACCTACGCGGAGATGGTGGTTCTGAAGGACCTGATTGGCGGCAAGTGCCTCATACAGGGACGCAGCGGCATCGCCTCTGACGTGATCGTCAGGCCCTCGGTTGGATCCGCGTTTCTTGGTCTGGGAATTCGCGGGACATGGGAACTTCGGCACATTCAGATCGGCGGATCGACCAGCATATCTCGCTGTATCCACCTGGACAGCGGCCGCCTCGATTTTCGCAACATCATCTTCGACAAGGTCGGCACAGCCTTTAACCAGGCGCATATCTATGCACTCGGCTCAGCTGAGATCAACGGTATCGGCGACTACGCGATTATCGGCGGTGGGGGATGTCATTTCTATGCCGATGGGCGGGGCTTGATCAGTGTCTATGGGCGAACAGTCACGCTGACAGGGGTCCCCAACTTCCTGGCCCGATTTGCGGCCGCGAGCACCTTGGGCTGTGTCTACCTGCCGAACAATGTGTGGAGTGGCAACGCGACCGGACAGCGGTACTTCGCTCGTGTGCGGGGCACGGTATTTGTGAATGGAGCTGGAGCTACCTATCTGCCGGGGGATGTCGCAGGAGCATTGAGCGAGGAAGCCTGGTGTGGCTGACATAACCGAGGAACGATACCGCCAGGCACGCAATCGGGGGAATACTGGAATTCACCTTTGGAAATATGTCACGTTGGCGCCCAAACAATCATGTCTGGGTGCTTTTTCTCAGATCGGTCAACGAGAAGCTGCGAAAGCATGGCTTTAATCCGTGATACTGTTAGAGAAGCTGGCTGGCGCGCGCGCGGTGTCTGAGGGCATGATTTCCGCGTGTCCGTAAACAGTCTGTAGCAACATAAGAGCTGCGTTTGGATTGTTCTTGCGGCACATGTCAAAAAAAGATCTCAATGAACCTGAATTTTTAAGTTTTGCGGCAAGATCGTGTTTGGCCTTTACAATGAATGTCGTAATATTAATTCCATTCTTGATCATGGAGATATGTTGCATGTCAATCGGATCTTCACCGGCGCCCAGCACGAAGTAGCGGCAGCGCGAGCTAATGTGGTCATTCAGATTCCCGGAGCGGTATTTTGAAATTTTCTGCTGGTAGACGGACCACCTTTTATCAAATGGTATAATGCTCGGGTCAACTGAGAATTGAGGCACAATTGATATCACCAAAGAGGCATTTACCTCACTCGAGAAAAGCAAGGCCCCGTATCCACCCATTGAATTTCCGAGTAAAATAGTTTCTTCGATTTCGTATTTGGACTGAATGTCGCGAATGGTGCGCACTATAGATTCGTGTATGACTTCATCGTTGTACCATGATGTACTTAAATCTGATATGTATATTGAGGTGAACTCGCCATTATTATTTGTCGATTTTATAAATTCTCCGGGTCGATCTCCCATTATACCATGTAGTATTCCTGTGAAAGCTACAAAAAGTGTTTTTCTCTTGCCTGGAAGTAAGTTAATGCGGAGCTTCTCGCTGGACATCAATGATATCATGATGGGGTGAAACTCCGCAAATCTCTTAGAATATGAATGGGAATAATTGGGGGAGATTCCGTAGGGAAAGTAAATACACTGTGTAGCCTTGTCATCGCAAGGGGCAACCCGAGCGCTGGGCACCATGAAGCCTAACGAGATGGCTGCGCGTTAATCATCATCCTGCGCAACAGTTCTGCTGGCCACTTCAAGGCGAGATAGTCGGCCGAAAGCGCGTCGGCGATGTGCCTTGCACGGTCTATGTCGCCGTCTGCCAGAACAGCCCTGATTTTTGATAGTTCAAGCATGGCTCGCCTGCCCGGTTCAGCGAAGCGGGTCTGTATCTTGTCGAAGATCGTTATCTTATCACTCGTCGAGAGGGAGCGGACTTCGTCTGCCATCTGGACTGAGGTGGCGGATTTAATGGGTTTGATCACCTTGAACAGGGCACTGCTGCAGCAAGTTGTCAGATGTTCAAAGTGATCCGACATCAGTTCCATGGTCAAGGGTATCCATGGAACCAGTTCGTGGAAATAGTCCTGCTGTATGACAATGCTCTCCTGAGCAATCAGGTGCGGGAAGAAATTAGTTATCGCAAATTCATTTATGTTTTCGGTATTGAGGAAATCAAGAAACAGAATATCGATCTGTTGATCGTCTTTCCATGGAAAATTCCGGACATCTCCTTTGATGACGGAAGTGTATCTTATGAACTCGCCAACATTGTGAATGTACTCCCGGAACAGGTAGTCCGGGTCATTGCTTGCTTTTCGGCTTAAATTCACTTCGACGAAGTGGCGAACATAATCGGTGGTCTCAAATAGGTCGTATGAATAGATCGCCTCTCGTCCGTAGGACTCATCTGTGCTTTTTTCACGCCAGGAAAGAGCCTGTCCAAAGCAGACCGTGGAGGCTCCCAGAAACGCCCCCCCGTCAACGATGTGCTCGATCTTGCGAGGAAATGTCCGCGTGATCTCAAAGAGCATCATGTTTTCTTCGGCATCCATCATCGATGGCACCCTGCCGATCCATTTCGCCCGAGGGCCAGCCCAGGCGCGGTCAATGATCGATGACGAATAGTCGGAAAAATTGTTCGCCATGAGAATCGCCTGAAAGGGAAATAAGAAGTGTGTATTCATTCTCATTCAGAAGATAAAGTCTATATTATGAGTAATTGAAATACAAATATTATACTATAATAATAGTTAAAAATACTAAGCGGTCTGTGGGGGCTGTTCCGGCCTATAAGGATTCAATTATGCAAACGAGTGAACGGGGGAAGGCGTTTGTCGCCGCCCACGAAGGCATTGTGCTGCGTGCCTATCGGGATGTGGCCGGCGTCTGGACCATCGGGGTTGGACATACGGCGCGGGCAGGCGGGATCCGGCCCAAGGCGGGCATGACCATCACCCGCGAACAAGCCCTCGCCCAGCTTGAACAGGATTTGCGCCGGTTCGAACGCCGGGTGAAAGCGACAGACGCTTTCAAGGCTGAACACGCATTCGACGGGGCGGTGTCCTTCGATTTCAATACCGGGCGTATCCATAATGCCTCCTGGGTCGCGCATTATCGCAAGGGGCAACCCGAACGCGCAGAGACCTCGCTGATGCAGTGGATCAAGGCGGGGGGGCGCGCATGGCCGGGCCTTAAACGTCGTCGTGCCGCGGAAGCCGATCTCATCTTTCGCGGGCGATACGGCGGTAAGCGCGGGGACGCCGCTGACGCGGACAGTGGACATGCTGCGCCGAATACGGCGGAAGAGATCTCCACCCTTCAGCGTCAGTTGCACACGCTGAAACTCTACCGCGGCGCGATCGACGGGATAGCTGGCCCCCTGACGATCGCCGCCATTCGCACTTTTCAGGCAGCCCATCCCCAGCTTTCTGTTGACGGCATCGCAGGTCCGGCGACGCGGGCGGCGCTTGCGCGGGCGCTCAAGGCCCGACAGGCGAGCCTGCAGGCCACGAGCGGTGCTGTGTGTGCAGGTGGGGCGGCGGTGGTCGCCTCCACAGATGCTGACGTCACAAGCGCCTTTGACCTTTGGTTCCTTGTGTCGGGCGGCGCGCTTGTCGTCGCGCTGCTTGTCGCGATCCTCATTGCATGGCGCTATCGCGATGAATGGCGGGTGCTGATCTCGCGGCTTTGATCCTGTTCTCTCTGAATGGAAAGAAGGAGCCTCCCATGGCTTTTCCGATTGCTTTGCTCGTTCCCATTCTGGCGGAAGTGGGCGCGCCGCTTCTCAAACGTCTCGTTTCGCAACACACGGGCGGACAGCTGGGCGAGGCGGGGCAGGCGGTCATCGATGCGCTGGCAGCACGTCTTTCGACAAGCGCTTCGCCGCAAGCCATCAAAGAGGCCTATCGCATCGACCCGGAGACCACCGCGAATGCCATCCGGGCCGTGGAAATCGAACGGCGGGACGAGTGGGCGGACATGCTCGCCAACGTCAATGCCACCATGCGCGAAGAGGGGCGCGCCACCGGCCTGTTGCAGAGAACCTGGCGTCCGATCTTCGGGCTGGGCTACGCGCTCTGTTTCGTGGCCCTGGCCTTGACCCTGGTGCGCGCGCTTTGGCGCGGAGATGTCGCAGCGATCAATGCGCTGGCGGCGATCTCGGGCTTCCTCATCGCCTTTTACGGGATGGGCGCCTCCGTTCTCGGCGTCTATGTCTGGCAACGCTCGGCGGAAAAACGGGCCGGTCAGGCTTGACGGGTCATCGCGTGGTATCATTCATGTGCCGTTCACGCTCATACCCTTAGGTTTGGCGATCATGAATCACTGTGCGGCCAAGGGCCTGAAAATGCGGATATCGGTTTGCGTGCTCGCATTGGTGGGCGCGCTGTTTGTCGTCGCGCCGTCTGTGGCAGGCGCAGGCTGCCTGAACGGCGGCGAGATGCGTGGCGCGGTCAGTGCCGGACAGGCGAAACCTCTGGGCGCCATCATGCGTGGCATCGGTGGCGGCCAGATCGTTCGTGCCGAATTGTGCCGGCGCTCCGGCGGACTGGTTTATCTGGTCGATGTGCTGAAAGGCGCGCGGGTCGAGCATCTGGTCATCGATGCAAGAACCGGCCAGATCTTGATGCGACGTTGACCGGGCGAACCGGTGAAAGGATATCGGCCCGAAAACCGACCGGGGCCGCAAGCAGAAACCAAGGAGATGCGCCGTGCGGCTGCTCGTTGTCGAGGATGATCCCGATCTCAACCGTCAGCTCGTGGAAGCCCTGAAGGAGGCCGGTTACGCGGTCGATACGGCCACGGACGGCGAGGATGGGCATTTCCTCGGTGATACCGAACCCTACGATGCGGTGGTGCTTGATATCGGCCTGCCGAAGATGGACGGGCTTACGGTCCTTGAGACATGGCGCGGCGATGGTCGCACCATGCCGGTGCTGCTGCTGACGGCCCGCGATCGCTGGTCGGACAAGGTGGCGGGCATCGATGCGGGGGCGGATGATTATGTCGCAAAGCCCTTCCACATCGAGGAAGTCCTTGCCCGCCTGCGCGCCTTGTTGCGGCGGGCGGCCGGGCATGCCAGCAACGAACTTGTCTGCGGGGAGGTGCGGCTCGATACACGCACCTCGCGCGTGACCTGCAAGGGCAGCCTCATCAAACTCACGTCCCATGAATACCGCCTGCTTGCCTATATGATGCACCATACCGGTCGCATCGTCTCGCGCACGGAACTGACCGAACATCTCTACGATCAGGACTTCGATCGTGATTCCAACACCATCGAGGTGTTCATCGGGCGGTTGCGCAAGAAGCTCGACACCGATGTAATCGAGACTGTTCGCGGGCTCGGATACCGTCTGAACGATCCGGACGCTCCGGGATCGGACAGCGAAACCGCTCGTGGCGAGAGCGCATAGCGGTGAAACGTATTCGCTCCCTGACCCTGCGCATGCTGCTTGCAGCAGCCGTGTGGTCGGTCGTCTCCCTGTTGATCGCGGGCATCGTTCTGGTGCAGCTCTACCGGGCTGCCGGGGAGCGGGCTTTCGACGAGCGCATCGACTTCTATGTGACCGTGGTGATCGGCGCGCTGGCCGGTGTAACCGATCGTCAGGAGGCTGTCGCAGGTGGGGACAGTGTCTCTGGCGGCGAACAGGGCATCACGGAAGACCGCCCGGACGGGCAGGGAACGCAACCCGGTCAAGCAGACGTCAATGTCGCCGAGGGAACCGATCTCTCATCGGCCAGCATCGATCTGCCGGGAGAACCGCGGTTCCGGGTGCCGCTTTCGGGCTGGTACTGGACCGTGACCGACAAGGCCACCGGCGATGTTCTTTTCGCTTCTCCCTCCCTTCTGGGCGACACGCTCTCATTGCCGGAGGTTTTCGCCAAGGATGGCGTGTGGCGCGACTACGCAACCGGTCCGGGGGGCGAGGAGGTCCGTGTCAGCCAGCGCGTGATTTCCTTCGGCCCGGACCGCGGCTACGTGGTGGCGGTGGCGGGCGAAACCTCCGCGCTCAGCCATGAAATCTCCAAGTTCGCGCGGCAGGTGGCGATCACGCTTTCGGTATTCGCGCTGGGGCTCTTCGGCGCGGTTCTGTTGCAGGTGAAAATCGGCACACGCCCGCTCGACCGGTTGCGCGCGTCATTTGCTGCCGTACGGCGCGGGGACGCGGAAAAGATCGACGAGGACCTGCCAAGCGAACTGGCCCCGCTTGCCATGGAGCTGAACGCGCTCATCGCGGTGAACAGGGAAACCGTGGAACGCGCGCGCGGACATGTCGGCAATTTGGCCCATGCTCTGAAAACCCCGCTTTCGGTGATCACGAACGAGGCGCGGGCGGCCAGGGGGCCTTTGGCGGAAAAGGTGGCCGAGCAATCCGCCATCATGCGCACCCAGATCGAGCACCATCTCGACCGTGCCAGCATGGCCGCGCAACGCCGCGTGATCGGCGTGGCGACCGACGTCGCGCCCGTCGCCGAACGGCTGGTGCGTGCCATGGGCAAGATCCATGGTGCGAGCGGTCTCGATATCGTCGCCGATGTTCCGTCCGCCCTGCGCTTTCGCGGCGAGCGTCAGGATCTGGAGGAGATGCTCGGCAATCTCCTCGACAACGCGTGCAAATGGGCGAACTCCGTCGTCAGCCTGTCCGTCTGGCAGGTGGAGGACGAACGTGGCGCGCGCCCAAGGCTTGCATTTGTGGTGGAAGATGATGGGCCGGGGCTGAGCGAGGAAGAACGCAAGCTGGCGGTCAAGCGCGGCAAGCGTCTCGATGAGACCGTACCGGGATCCGGGCTTGGCCTTTCCATCGTCTCGGAGCTGGCCGGGCTCTATGGCGGCCGTCTCTCGCTCGATGAGGCAACGCTTGGCGGCCTGCAGACACGTCTGGATCTGCCTGCCGCCAGCGAGGAAGCCTGAGCCTTATCCGGCGTCCGCCAGCCGGTCGCGCAGCGCCTCGAAATGTGCCACCTGATCGCTACGCAGGTTTCGCTGTTCGTCCCGACCCAGATAGATCTTGAACATGCAGCCGCCATCCTTGTTGAAGAACTGGATGGAGCGGGTGTCGCTGGTGAAGAGCTTGCGCGAGACGAAGGCAATCATGGCGCAGTTTTCATACTTGAAATGACCGCCGATGGGTGCGCCGTGCAGGTTGTAATGACCGTGCGCCTTCTTTCCGCGCGGTATGCAGCCCTTCGCCTCCAGGATCACGTCGTCCGTGTGAACGATCATGGTCATCTCGCCCCATTCCGCGCAGGCCAGCATCACGTCCTCGAAAAGCCCCCCATCGACAACGCGCGCTTCCTCGGGCGGCAGGCATCGGATGACAGCGGCGGGCGTTGTGCCCAGATCGCGGGCGACATGATCGATCACCGCGCCGGGGTCTTCGGCAAGACGTGTGCGGATGTGAGCCTGGAGTTCGGAGGGGATGGCAAACATGAATGGTCCTTCCATGTGTCATGATCGGGCGCAACATGCGCTGGCGACGTTTGCGATTGATCGGGAACGGAACGTCAGGCGGCGCGGGCCGGGGCGTTTTGCTGGATCCAGTGCAGCAGGCTCTGGGTCATGGTTGTCTGCCAGAACCGACCTGCCGTGGTGAGCCTTGCCCATCCGTTCGATTGTTCCAGCAGGCCGCTTTCCTGCCACTGGTCGAAGAGCGGGCGGATCTGACCGGCCGGCGTCTTGAAATGATGGCTGGCGAGCGCATCCTGCAGGCGCTCGACATGCAGCATCCCCACCTCCATCTGGGCCTTCAACTCCTTGAGAAAGTCGAAGCTTGTCGGCGCATACATCATGAACCCATGGGGCTTGCGGCCGGAATGCACGGCCTTGAGATAGGTATCGAGGCGGCTTTCAAGACGATAGGAAACATTGCCGAGGGTTCCCCCCGCGCCGGCACCATAGGCGAGGCAGTTCGCGCCGGATTTCACCAGCAGATTGTAGAGATTGCGCTCGCGGGTCGTACGCCGCCAGTGACTGGTTGAAATCGCCTCCCACCCCCGCCCGGCAAGGATCTCGTGGCCGAGGCGATAATAGTGGCCCATTTCGCTCTGGGCAGGCTGGGGGGCAAGCTTGCCCTTGGCGATGGAAAGGGCGAGCGGGCTGTTTGGCAGCAGGTTCAGCGCGTAGAGATCGACACCGTCCAGATCGAGGCTCGCCGCCGTTTCCACGTCCCGCGCCCACATCTCCTGTGTCTGTCCGGGAAAGCCGAAGATCAGATCGATGACGATCGCACCCTGCTCCAGCGCGCTCAGCTCTCGCAGGAATGCCATCGCCTCCTCGCCAGAGACCTTCCGGCCCATGCGCCGCCTCAGCTGCGTGTCGAAGGTCTGGACGCCCAGCGATATCCGGTTGGCGCCTGCCTCGAAACAGGCGCGCGCCTTGTCGATCCCGAAGCTGTAGATCCGCCCCTCTATGGTGATCTCGCAATCGGGGGCAAGCGGCAGATTTTCGCGCACGGCCTCGATGATGCGCGTCAGATCCGACGCATCGAGCGCGGTTGGAGTCCCGCCGCCAAAATAGACCGCATGGATCGGTCCGTGCGCCTGCGCGGGATCATGCTTGCCCGTTTCCAGCTCCCGAATGATGGCGTCTGCATAATTGCGCGAATGCTCTGTGCGCCAGGGGTTCTGGTAGAAGCCGCAGAAAAGACAGTGGTTTTCACAAAACGGAATGTGCAGATAGGCAACCGACTTGCCGGTGCGCGGCTCCTTCCTGATCACCTCCCAGGTCGCGTCCATATCCTGAGCTGCGACAGGGCGTGCGGTTGTGCGCGGATGGATCGCGGTTTTCCGAGCAAAGGCATTGGAAAAGGGATCGCCGCCGGTCTGGGCAAAAAGATCCTGGACCCGCAGCGCGGGTTTGTCGGCAGGGGCGGTCGGTGTCGGGGACATGGAACGTCTCGTGATCGCGGCAACGGGCTGGCCACCGGGATGGCCGGACTGAATGGCAAGAAACGACTGGCGGATGGCTTGCCGAGGTTGCGCAATAAAACGTGTATTAAAAACTCAAGTTTATGGAAAGTCTCAATTGGATGCCGTTTTGCCGCACCCGCACCGGTCGGCAGGGACAGGGGAGGGGAAACGCGATCGACGGTATCGGCTCTGGACGCCAGAGCACCCCGTTCCGCCCGCGAACAACAAACGGCACGCCATACGCGTTTGTCGTGATCCCGCAACGGCGCACTTTGGCCACAAACCTGTGTGAACTCGCAAGGCGACGAGATCCGGCGAGACGGTGCGTTAACGATCGCGCTGTAATTCTTGGTTAAGAATGACCACCAGAGAAAAGTGATCGGCAATCGCTGTGACTGGTGTCGGCGCCGGACGGGCTTGGGTCTTGAACGGGCGGCCCGGAACGCGTGCTAATGAATGGGGACGAACATGCGAATTTTGAAGGTTGCGGTCGTGGTTTTGGCCGGACTGGGGCTGGTCGGTTGCACCAATACCGGCCCGAAGGAAGGAATTGGCACGGTCGCCGGTGCGGTGGCCGGTGGCGTCATTGGCAGCCAGTTCGGCGCGGGCAGCGGCGCGGCTGCAGCCACCGCCGCAGGTGCGGTCATTGGTGCGCTGATCGGTCAGGAAATCGGTCGCTCGCTCGATGAGCGCGATCAGCGCGAAGCCTACAACGCGCAGTACCGTGCGCTTGAGTATTCGCAGTCCGGTCAGCCGGTGCAGTGGCGCAATCCCGATAGCGGTCACCACGGTGAAGTCGTGCCGGGCCCGGCCTATGCCATCAACAACGCCGATTGCCGTGACTACACCCACACCATCTATATCGATGGTCGTCCGGAAGTCGCCCGCGGCACCGCTTGCCGTCAGCCGGATGGCACCTGGCGCCCGGTGAACTGATCGGGCTCGCCCGGTTGGCCGGATTGCATCCGAATGCGCATATCCATGCAAAGGGCGGCCCTCGGGTCGCCCTTTTTCTTGCGGGCCTTGCAAGATGGTTCTGGCAAACGAGGCGAGCTTTGGGCGCGATGTCGCCGATTGGCGAAAATGCCGGAGCGGATTTCACGGTTAGCGAAAGGTTTAGTTAAACGATTTCCATCAGTCTGAAGCGGAGTTACATCGCCCGACCGCATGGCGAGCGTGCGCAATCATGCGCTGGACGGGGGTGAGTTGACGTAATGGCGCTGCCGAAGGGCGGCGCGCTTTTGATTCGGACAGCGAGATGGTTGATCAGAGCCTCATGACATTGAAGGTTCGTTCCTATCTGGGAGCGCTGTCGCGCAATGCCTGTGACATGCTGATCCGGAATCTGGAGGCCTCGCGCGAACGTGGCGATCTGGATCCCCAGTTCGAACTCATTCTCGAAGCAGCGCGCCCGCTTCTGCGCAAGCGGGCCTTCGACACCCAGCCGCGCGCCCATCGACGCAATCTTCTCAAGCGGGCCGTTTTCCTGCCGCTGGAACCATTCCTGATCACCGAACAGCTGCCGCGCAAACTGCCGGGCCGCATCCTGCGTTCGACCCTTGATGCCATGTGGATCTGGCTTGACCGCGACGTGATGCCGGAGAGCATCGCAGAGGCGCAGGAACTGCTGGCCAAGGAAGACTATGACGCGGAAGTCGTGGCGCGGACTTCCGAACGCCTGCGCGGCCTGGTCGTTTCCGCGATTGCGGATGTTCTGGACGAGGCCGAAGGGCCGGGCGTCGCGCGCCAGCGCGTCGCCTACCGCGTCGGCGGTGAGCCGGTACTGAACGAGTTTTCCGATATTTACGGCATCTTGAAAGCCGATCCGGTTCTGGAAGGGTTTTCCGCACAGTTGCCCCCTGTGCTCACCCGACGCAGCTTTGCCGTCGCCGATGCGGCCAAGGCACGCGAGCAGGTCGTCGATGCGATCCGCAATGTCGTGGAAGCGCATCCGGAATATGTCGGCTGGATATCCTCGATCCTGTTGTGGCGCTGTGACGACCCTGTGCTGCTTGTGCGCATGGCCGCCGGAGCCGCAGGTATCGCAAAGCCGCAGACGATCCATTCGAGCCTCTATGCCGGCATGGTTGATATCGCTCTCAGCGAGTTGCGCCGCTATGTGCTGATGGCGCGGGGCGCTTCGGATGAAACCGACACCTCCGACACGGACCACGGTGTGGAATGGCAGAGCGAAGCGGTCGTGGTCGCCATCTCGCGCTACCATGATCAGCTGCGCGAATTGCGTACAGGCATCGATTTGCGCGAAGTCAGCCAATGGCGCAATGAGATGGTCGAGATCAACCGCGACATGGCGGAGATCATCGCGCGCGAGATTTCCGCCGCGCATCGTCAGGTGCATGCTGCCCTGGAGGTTCCTGAACCCGATGAGGACGGGCGGGTCAAGCTGAACCCTATGACGGCCGCGATCGCCTATCGCACGTTGCGTGTTCTCTATATCGCCTGCAAGAACCCCGATCTGCTTGGGGTTTCCGATGCCGTCATTCGGTCGCGTCGCGCAATCGAGCAGGTGCTCGATATGGCCAGCAAGAGCCTCGTGGACGAGCTTCGAAATGCCGTTGGCCCCCGTCGTGAGGCGCTGAAGGATTCGCTGGAGCGTGTCGTCTCCTATGCGTCCATCGTCTTCGGCCACGATTATGTCGAGATCCTCAAGAAGCGCTGTGCGTCCATCCCGGATATCGAAAAGCGCCCGCTGGCAAGCTGAGCGGCCATTCCCACCACCAAACGGACCGTGCTCGCCGATGCCGGTGTCGCCAATCGGGCGAAGCGCTGGCCTTCCGGCGCGGTCGGGATCATCGTGCCCGATCGAAGCGGTTGCAGCCCGCTTCATGCTCCCATATTAACGATGGTCAGGCAGTTATGCGCACCGTGTCCCCTGGGGGCCTTCATGGGCATGGCTTCCGGCCTAAACATCGCCGTTTTCTGCGGAATAATCCGCAGCACCGGGCGAAGGTGACGCAACGACGACGCAATGTCGCCATTCTGGGCGCGGTATAGTAGAGTAGAGCTGTTCTAATATGAAAATAGACGAATATGATCGGCTTCTAATGTGACCGACCGCCCCGCCGGTCCATCATCCAGACCCGGCTCAGTCCAGCCAACCGCAGGCATTCACGCTAATCATGATGATCTGGTTCCTGTTCGCCGTCCTGACCGCTGCCGCCGCGTTGGCGATTCTTGCTCCGCTGGCCCGCAACGCCGCTCCTGCCGAAACCGGGGAGGCGGAACAGGTGTCCGGGCCTGATGTTGCCATCTACAAGGATCAGTTGGCGGAGATCGACCGCGATCTCGAAAATGGTGTGATTGCGCCAGACGAGGCGGAATCGGCGCGCACGGAAATCTCCCGGCGCCTTATTCGTGCCGCGCGCAGCGACAAGGAAGCCGCTCCCGCGTCGAAGACGGCAAAATCCTCCACAACGGGCGCCGCCGCTATCGCCACGATTATCGTCATACCGCTCGTTGCTCTGGGTCTCTATCTCCCGCTGGGCTCTCCCGACATGCCCGACTATCCGCTGTCGGCCCGAAGCATCCCGCAAGGCGAGGGCTTCCAGCAGTTTCAGGCGATGGTCGCCAAGGTGGAGGAGCGCCTGGCCGCAGCGCCTGAGGACGGGAAGGGCTGGGATGTGATCGCGCCCGCCTACATGCGCCTGGGGCGTGCGGATGACGCGGCACGCGCCTATGCCAATGCGATGCGGATCCTCGGAGCGGATGCCGCACGCCTGGCCAATCGCGGCGAGGCGCTCGTGGCCGCCAACAATGGCACTGTGACCGAGGAGGCGCGGGATTCCTTCGATCGCGCACTGTCAATGGAGCCGGGGATGATCAAGCCCCGTTTCTATCTGGCTTTGGGTTTGACGCAGGAAGGCCGCAAGGAAGAAGCCATTTCCGCCTGGCGCGCACTTCTGGCAGACGCGAATGGCAACGAGGGCTGGGTTCCTGTCGCACAGTCCGAATTGCGCGATCTCGGGGTTGAGACGAAAATGCCGCCCATGGCGGCAGCCGGGGGCAACGCGCCCGCGCGCGGGCCAAGTGCTGCGGATGTTCAGGCTGCTGGCGAGATGAGCGCCCAGGACCGTCAGGCGATGATCCGTGGCATGGTCTCCCAACTGGACGAGAGACTGACGGAAAACGGTGGCAGCGCAGATGAATGGGCCCGGCTCGTGCGCGCCTTCGTTGTTATTGGCAGCCGGGAAGAGGCGCTTGCCGCGCTGAAGCGCGGTCGCGCCAATCTGAAAGACGATGTGCAGGGGCTGACCACTCTCGATGCGGTTGCCTCGCAGCTGGGGCTCGATACCTGAACCTGCGCGTCACGGAAAAGTCCGTTGCGGTTTTCGGTATTCAGGGAATGCCGGTATTGAGAAAAGAACGGTGGCAGGCCCGGTGAGGCTGGCCCGGTGGACGAGGAACGAAGAGCATGGCGATGACCCGCAAGCAGCGGCGATTGACAATGATTGGCGGCGCCGGCGCAGTTCTGGCCGTGGCGGCCGGTCTCATTCTCTTTGCGTTGAACGACGAGATCGTTTTCTTCCAGTCGCCCAGCGATGTGGCGGAGAAGGCCATGCCGGTCGGTCAGCGTATTCGTCTCGGCGGACTGGTCAAGGAAGGCTCCATAGCGAAGACTGGGGGCACGACGGTGCACTTCGTGGTGACGGATGGCGCCAATGATCTGGCGGCCACCTATACCGGCATCCTGCCTGACCTATTCCGCGAGGGGCAGGGCGTTGTTGCCGAAGGCGCGGTGGGCACGGACGGTGTCTTTCATGCCGACACGGTGCTGGCGAAACACGACGAAAATTACATGCCGAAAGAGGTCGTGGAGGCCTTGAAGGCCAGCGGAGAATGGCAGATGGGCGGTGATGGGGCCGAGGCCGAGGCCGAAAAGACCTCCCAGGCGATGCCTGAGACGGACGCGGGCACGAAGACAAACTAGGCTGCGGTCGCTGGGTCGATCACATCGACTGGCGCGACGGGCAAGCTTGACGGACACGAACGGGATCGGGCGTCACGCCCGGGGAGAAGGATCCGATGATCGTTGAACTGGGTCACTATGCGCTTGCACTCGCTCTTGCGCTTGCACTGGTCCAATCGGTTGTGCCGGTCTGGGGCGCGCAGGCGCGGGACCCGCGATTGATGTCGGTGGCCTCGCCGGTCGCGGGAATGCAGTTCCTGATGGTGGCACTGTCCTTCGCCGCCCTGACGGTTGCCTATCTCCAGTCCGACTTTTCCGTCCTGAATGTCTGGCAGAACTCGCATTCCGACAAGCCGCTGATCTACAAGATCTCCGGCGTCTGGGGCAATCACGAGGGGTCGATGCTCCTGTGGGTGTTGATCCTGTCGCTCTTTGGCGCGCTGGTGGCCCTGTTCGGACGCACGATGCCGGCGACCCTGAAGGCCAATGTGCTGGGCGTGCAGGGCTGGATCTCGCTCGCCTTCCTCGCCTTCATCCTTTTCACGTCCAATCCGTTCCTGCGCATCGACACGCCTCCCCTGCAGGGGCAGGATCTCAATCCGCTTCTGCAGGATGTCGGCCTCGCGATCCATCCGCCGCTGCTCTATCTGGGCTATGTCGGCTTCTCCATCACCTTCTCCTTCGCCGCCGCTGCCCTGCTGGAAGGGCGCATTGATGCGGCCTGGGCGCGCTGGGTGCGGCCCTGGATCCTGATCGCCTGGATCTTCCTGACGCTCGGCATCGCCATGGGGTCCTACTGGGCCTATTACGAGCTCGGCTGGGGCGGGTTCTGGTTCTGGGATCCGGTTGAAAACGCTTCCTTCATGCCCTGGCTTGCAGGCACCGCGCTGCTGCACTCCGCGCTGGTCATGGAAAAGCGCGATGCGCTGAAGGTCTGGACGGTGTTGCTCGCCATCCTGACCTTCTCGCTGTCGCTGCTGGGCACTTTCCTCGTGCGCTCCGGCGTCCTCACCTCCGTCCACGCCTTCGCCACAGATCCCTCGCGTGGCGTGTTCATCCTCGCCATTCTCGCCTTCTTCATCGGCGGGTCGCTGACGCTTTATGCCTATCGCGCACCGATGTTGAAACAGGGCGGGCTGTTCGCCCCGATCAGCCGCGAAGGCTCGCTGATCCTCAACAACCTGTTTCTGACGGCAGCCTGTGCGGCGGTCTTTGTCGGCACGCTCTATCCGCTGGCGCTCGACGTCACCACGGGCGCGAAGATCTCCGTTGGTGCGCCCTTCTTCAACATGACCTTCGGGCCATTGATGATCCCGCTGCTGATCGCGATGCCTTTCGGGCCGTTTTTGGCCTGGAAACGGGGCGATCTGCTCGCCGCCAGCCAACGTCTGATGGCGGTCTTCGCACTCGCCATCGTGCTGGCGCTCGCGGTGCTGTGGTGGAAGGGGGCTGCCAATGTCATGGCGCCCATCGGGATCGGCATCGCGGCCTGGGTGATGATTGGTGCGGTTGCCGAAATCATCTGGCGGTCGAAGCTCGGCTCCGTTCCCTTTGCCAATTCGGTGCGCCGCGCGGCCGGTCTTCCGCGCTCGTCCTGGGGCACGATGCTCGGCCATTTCGGCATGGGTGTCACCGTGCTCGGCATCGTTGTGGTCACCGCCTGGCAAAAGGAACTGATCACGGTCATGGCGCCGGGCGAGACGCAGCCGATCGGTGCCTATGAGCTGACCTTCCGTGGCCTGACGCCGGGCACCGGGTCCAATTACCGGGAAGACACCGGCCATTTCGTTCTGTCCAGAGACGGCAAGCAGGTGGCCACAATGGCGCCGTCCAAGCGGTTCTACACGACGCGCCAGATGCCGACGACCGAGGCCGATATCAAGACCTTCGGCTTCAGCCAGATCTATGTGTCGCTGGGCGAGCCGAAGGAGGGGGGCGCGGTTGTTGTTCGCGCCTATGACAAGCCGCTGGTCACGCTGATCTGGCTTGGCTCGCTTGTGATGGTTCTGGGTGGTCTGCTGTCCTTGAGCGACAGGCGCCTTCGCGTGGGCGCACCCAAGCGCGCGCACAATGCCGCAGCAGCGATCCCCGCAGAATAGGATTAGGCTTCACCGTGAAGCAGGAGCAATTTTTGATGAGGTCTTTCGGGCACAAGGCGCGCGCAATGTTGGTGGCTGCCGCCATCGCGGTGATGGCCTGGGCCGGCGTGTTTGCCGGCGCGGGCGGTGTGACGCTTTTTGCCAGCACGCAGGCCCTGGCCGTGCAGCCGGATGAAATGCTGAAGGACCCGAAGCTTGAGGCCCGTGCCCGCAAGCTTTCCGAAGGTCTGCGCTGCATGGTCTGCCAGAACGAGTCCATCGATGAATCGAATGCCGACCTTGCCCGCGATCTGCGCCTTCTTGTGCGCGAGCGCCTGACGGCGGGCGATACGGACGAGGAAGTTCAGGATTATCTCGTCGCGCGCTATGGCGAGTTCGTGCTGCTCAAGCCGCGTCTGGAAGTGAAGACCCTGCTTTTGTGGTTTGGGCCGATCGGGGTCTTGATTCTGGGGGCTCTGGTGATGTTCGTGAATTTCCGCCGTCGCCAGAAACATGCCGCAGAAGCGCCGGGCGCCGTACCTCTCAGCGCAGCGGAAAAAGCCGAACTCGACCGGATCATGCGAGAGGGGTGAGATGCGCCTGGAAAAAGCGGTTTCTGCCGGCGCCCTTGCCTTGGCCTTTTTCCTCGCCGTCGCCGGGAAGCCGGTTTCCGCCGATCCCCTTGGCCTCAATGATTATGCCGCGCTTTTCGACAAGTATCCCGACCGCATCACGCCCGGCCTGAAAAACGACACGACCCTGACCTTGCCGGACGGCGTGAAGATCGTCCGTCGGGAAGACAACTATGTCGGTTTCGACCCGAAGGGCGGGGTGGGATGCCTGGTGGCTGGTTTCATCGAGATCGACGCTCTTAGCCGTCATTGTCCGCAGCTGATGGACAAAGACCAGACGGCGCGCTTCGCCGCGCAGCGCACCCGGCTGCTTGGGTTCTACGCTCAAAACGCCTATCCGCCGGTTTCCGCGGAGCGGGCGCGAGGCGTTTATGAGGCTGTCATCGCAGGCCGAATGAACAACAAAACCTCGTGCGCCACACCGATGCTCGATAACGCCCGGATGTTCCTGCCGGGGCTTCTTGATCAGCGTGAACTGGAGAAAAAGCTCTCCGTCCCGCGGTTGCCGGTCAGGCATCCCTGCCTGTAGCCGGGCGTCCACCCGACCCGTGATCCTTTTCCCACATTACCGATGTTTAATCCTCCCGAAAGGCGTCTGTAATCCGGCCTGCTCCATATTGACGATCAAGCACGGAGCGAATTCTTCCCCTGTTCGCTCGGCTCTCAGAGATTTCAAAATTCGGAGTACGCCAAAGATGACCGCTCGTAACGACAAGAAGGCCCCCTCCGGCATCCTTCGCTCGCGCCGCTCCAAGCTGATGGCGGGCGCGCTTGCCTTGACGCTTGCCGGTGGTCTGACCGCTCAGACGCTCATCCCCTTCGGCCAGCACGCTTTCGCCGATCCCGTTCACGTCAAGAATGCCGGGCCCGCCGATTTCTCCGGCGTCGTCAAGGCCGTGCAGCCCGCCGTGGTGTCCGTGATCGTGCGCTCCGAGGTGAAGCCGGTGGCTGACAATGGTCCCGGCTGGAGCTTCGGTTTCGGTGGCCGCGACATGCCGGACTTCTTCCGCAATCTGCCGCCCAACCACCCCTTCAAGCGCTTCTGGAACGAACGCCCGGACCGCCACGGCGAGAAGCGCGGCGGGCCGCATGGCAAGCGCCGCTATGGCATGGCGCAGGGCTCGGGCTTCTTCATTTCCGATGATGGCTACATCGTCACCAACCAGCACGTGGTCGAAGGTGGCGACAAGTTCACCGTCAAGATGGACGATGGCACCGAATATGATGCCCGCCTGATCGGCGCTGACGAGCGCACCGATCTTGCCCTTCTCAAGGTCGACGCCGACGATGCCAAGTTCACCTATGTCGATTTCGCAGCCGATGCGCCGATGGTCGGCGAGTGGGTTGTGGCCGTTGGCAATCCCTTCGGTCTCGGCGGATCGGTCACCGCGGGCATCGTCTCTGCCCGCGGCCGTGATATCGGCGCTGGCCCCTATGACGATTTCATCCAGATCGACGCCCCGATCAATCACGGCAACTCCGGTGGCCCGGCCTTCAATACCCGCGGCGAGGTGATCGGCATCAACGCTGCCATCTATTCCCCGTCGGGCGGCAATGTCGGCATCGCCTTCGCCATTCCGGCTGAAACCGCCAAGCGGGTGATTTCGGAGCTGAAGGATGACGGCCATGTGGTGCGCGGCTGGCTCGGCGTCCAGATCCAGCCGATCTCGCAGGATATCGCCGACAGCCTCGGCCTGGCCAAGGCAATGGGGGCGCTTGTCGCCAGCCCGCAGGATACCGGCCCGGCCAAGGGCGCAGGCATCCAGTCCGGTGACGCCATCGTTTCGGTGGACGGAGAGCCGGTAAAGGATCCGCGCGCTCTTGCCCGCATGATCGCCAGCTATGAGCCGGGCACCAAGGTCGATATCGGGCTGTGGCGCGACGGTGAGAAGAAAACCGTTTCTGTCGAACTCGGCAAGATGCCTGAGAAGACGCAGGTCGCGTCGGCCGACAGTGGCGATGCCAGCAACACGCTGTCCACGCTGGGTCTTGAGCTTGCCAATGCCCGCGATGCGGGGCTGGATACCGACGGTGTCGTGATCGGCAGCGTGGATCCGGATGGACCGGCGGCTGGCAAGGGCCTTCAGGCCGGTGATGTGATCATGGAGGTCGGCGGCATCAAGGTCGACACGCCCGAGGACGTGGCGGCTGAGGCCAAGAAGGCCCGCGAGAATGGTCGCAAGGCGGTTCTGATGCGTGTCCAGCACAATGACACCATGCGCTTCGTGGCGCTGTCGCTCAAGACGGACGGCTGACCCCCGTCAAACGCGATCTGGCCGGACAGATTGTTTATTAGTCGCCCCCGAAATCTGTTCCGGCCAATCAGCGGCGGCGGGTTCTCACAACCCGCCGCCGTGTTTTCTTCTGGAACGCGAAGGTCGGTGCCGTGCCGTTCGCCTTGCGGGCACATGGTTCATCGCGACCTGCCCCTGCTATAAGATCTCGACATGCGGATTCTCATCATCGAAGACGATCAGGAGGCTGCCGCCTACCTGATCAAGGCACTCAAGGAAGCCGGGCACGTGGCCGATCATGCGGCGGACGGCGAGACCGGCTACGCCATGGCCTCCGGCGCGGACTACGACGTGCTGGTGGTCGACAGGATGTTGCCCCGGCGCGACGGCCTGTCGGTGGTGGAGGAATTGAAGCGGGAGGGCACCCAATCGCCGGTGCTGATCCTCTCCGCGCTCGGCCAGGTCGATGACCGCGTTCAGGGCCTGCGCGCCGGTGGCGATGACTATCTCCCCAAGCCCTATTCCTTCGCCGAACTTCTGGCCCGCGTCGAGGCGCTCGGTCGTCGCAATCGTCCCGCGGATGCGGAAACGACCTTCCGCGTCGGCGATCTGGAGCTTGATCGTCTCGCCCATGCCGCGACACGGGCCGGGCAACCCATCGCGTTGCAGCCGCGCGAGTTTCGCCTGCTTGAATATCTCATGAAGCATGCCGGTCAGGTGGTGACCCGGACCATGCTCTTGGAAAACGTCTGGGATTATCATTTCGATCCGCAGACCAACGTCATCGACGTTCACATCTCGCGTCTGCGCGCCAAGATCGACAAGGGCTTTGAGAAGCCCCTCCTGCACACCATTCGTGGAGCGGGGTACTCGATCCGTGACGACGCTCGGTAAACTCATCCGCACGACTGCCTTCAAGCTGTCGCTCGTCTATCTCGTCGCCTTCGCGCTCTTCGCAGGGTTTCTGGTTTTCTATATCGGCCACAACACCCAGCGCATGATGGCCGAACAGATCAACCAGACCATCGAGGCGGAGGTCAAAGGGCTCGGTGAGCAATATAGCCAGGGCGGGATCCGTCGTCTGGTCGACGTCGTGGAGCGTCGTGCCCGCCAGCCCGGCGCGAGCCTCTACATGATCACCGATTTTTCCGGCGACGTGATCGCGGGCAATGTCAGGAAGCTGAAAGGGCGCATGCCGCGCGATCCGGCCGTGCCCATTCAGATCGTGCAGTACGAGAGGATCACCGGCGACGGGACAACGCAGGAGGCGGCTGTACGCGTCTTCGTGCTGCCGGGTGGCTTCCATATCCTGATCGGTCGTGACATCTCGGAAGGCAAGCACTTCAGGGAAGTGATCGAGAGCGCGTTGCGCATCACAATCGCGGTCGTCGGCGTTCTGGCCGTGCTGAGCTGGCTCTTTGTCGGGCGGCGCGTGATGAAACGCATCGATGCGGTCTCCGAAACGGGGCGCCGGATCATGGAGGGCGATCTCTCCCGCCGCCTGCATGTCACAGGCTCCGGCGACGAAATCGACCGTCTGGCGGAAAACGTCAACGCCATGCTGGAGCGCATCGAGCTGTTGATGCAGGGGCTGAAGGATGTCTCCGACAACATTGCCCATGACCTGAAGACCCCGCTGACCCGGCTTAGAAACCGCGTTGAGGGAGCATTGCGCGAGGA
The DNA here is from genome assembly GCF_963674635.1 of Breoghania sp. Lineage (NCBI taxonomy): Bacteria > Pseudomonadati > Pseudomonadota > Alphaproteobacteria > Hyphomicrobiales > Stappiaceae > Breoghania > Breoghania sp. The sequence goes on along the minus strand of NZ_OY771475.1, from coordinate 1,808,673 downwards.
GCCTTCGGTGGAGGGATACCGCGATGCGCTGGAAGCGACCATCGAGGAATCCGACCAGCTCATCCGAACCTTCAATGCTCTTTTGAAAATCGCCCGTGTCGAGGCTGGCTCTCCCGATCAGATTCTGGAGCGGGTGGATGCCAGCGAGATCGCCACTGAAGTCGCCGAGCTTTACGAGCCGCTTGCGGAGGATGAGGGAGTGCGGTTCCTGTCGGAGATCTGCGACGCCGCCCCGGTGGAGGCGTCGCGCGAACTGATCGCGCAGGCGATTTCCAACCTTGTCGACAACGCGCTGAAATATGGGCGACCGCAACCGAAGGAGGGGGAGGCGGGCGCGCAATTCGCCATCACCTTGCGGGTTTTCTGCGAAGGGGACGATGTGGTCCTATCGGTTGCCGACAACGGTCCCGGCATTTCCAGATCGGATCACGAAAGGGTCCTGCGCCGCTTCGTGCGGCTGGAGGAAAGCCGCACAGCTCCCGGATCCGGTCTCGGACTGTCGCTTGTGCAGGCGGTTGCCCATCTCCATCGCGGCAAACTGGAACTTGCAGACAACGACCCCGGCCTCATCGTCCGGCTGAGATTGCCGAAGGCGGAGTGATGCGGGCGGACTGAACGTTTCAGCGCGCGTCGTCGAAGGAGGAGTAGACGCGCGTCATGCGCGGGTCGTTCGCGATGCTTGCAGGCGTGATGATCTCCTGATCCAGAATTTGCGCCCAACAGGCTTCGATACCCCGGGTGGCGCTCTTGCACAGCGGATTGTGCCGCCAATCGCTCAGGAACACGGCCCGGCCCTCCGACGTATCGCCCCCCAGATCCCTCAGGCGCTGAAACTTGCCGATCCTGGCTCCCGCTTCCGCATAGGTCGTCCAGATGAGCTCTGCGTCGTAGAACGCGGATTTTTCAAGACGGAAGTAAGGGTCGTAGGGCTTCAGATAGTGATGGTCGAAGGCCGTCTTGATGGCGGGATGGTTAGTGGTGCCGGGATGCTTCAACCCGTTGAAGCGATAGACCGCGTAACGGTGCCCGACCCCGCGCTCGATGAATTCGTCGATCGCAACTTCGAACACCCCATCCTGCGGCGTTGCGTCGAGAATATAGGGGCCCCCGCCCGTATCCCGCATGAGGCCGACATGGGTCAGGCGGCTTCCCGTCGCCCGCTTCAGGAAGCGCGCCAGCGGATCCGCCGTCTCGATGAAAACGAGATCCCCGCTCTCCAGGCCCGGCCATATTTCGTATGCCTGCACGGGCAGGGATCTGCAGGCAAGCGCGCAGAAAAGAAGGCCGGTTGTTAGCAGGCGAAACGTGTGAAGCATTGGGGGGCAATGTCTTTGCGGGAAAAGGGCGTGTCTGAAACCGGGCATATGACGGAGCCTTGCAGGGAGCAACATAAGAGCATCATGCGACGGGCTCATACAAGCGCCCTTTGAGGGCCACGCGCCTGCCACGCCTTGCTGGCGCTCTGGTCGGGCCCCTTGGCATTTCCGTTCTCGGGGATGACAAGCGGGCGCGAAACTGGCAAAGCAAAGGGCAATGAAAACAGACCGGGTGGGGATGGCATGAACCGGGGCGCTGGCGGGGAAGAAACGGGCGGGCAGGGCCCAATTGAAGCGCCGATCGAGGCGATGCGTGGTGCAGGCCCGTTGGCCGGCCGCATCGATATCGTGCCCGAAATACCCGAGGGCGCGCAGGACTGCGCCGGTCTCGTGCAAGATCTTCTGGAACGGGCAGGCGAGGCCCGCCCGCGGCTGGAAGCGCTGCTGAAAGATACTGACACGCTTGAACCGTTTCTGGCCGGCGTCTTTTGCAATGCGCCCTATCTGCGCGACCTCGCCATGGCCGATCCGGACCGGCTGGCGCGCATCCTTGAAAGCGATCCTGCCGATTTCGTGCTCGACCTGCTGCAACAGGTGCGCGACCTGCGACCGCAGACGCAGGCGGAGCTGGAAAAGGAGCTGCGCCGCGCCAAGGCGGAAGTCGCTCTCGCCGTGGCGTTGGCCGATATCTCTGGCGCCTGGCCGCTTGATCCGGTCACCGCGTCCCTGACGGCTCTCGCCGATACGTCCCTCGACGCCGCGATACGGTTCCTGCTGGACGAACTTGCCGCGAGAGGCCGGTTCGTGCCCCGCGATCCTGAAAACCCGGTCATTGGCAGCGGCTGGATCGTGCTTGCCATGGGAAAGCACGGGGCAGGGGAGCTGAACTATTCTTCCGATATCGACCTGATCGTTCTCTATGACCCGCATGTCGCGCCGCTGGCCGAAGGGGCGGAGGCGCCGGTGGAGTTCGTCCGTCTCACCAAGCGACTGGTGAAGATCATGCAGGACCGCACGGTGGACGGGTATGTCTTCCGCACCGATCTGCGCTTGCGCCCTGATCCTGGCGCGACCCCTATTGCCATGAGTGTGCCTGCTGCCTTGATCTACTACGAGGGGCTCGGCCAGAACTGGGAACGTGCGGCCCTCATCAAGGCGCGCCCCTGCGCGGGTGACCGGGAGGCGGGCAACGCCTTTCTGGACGAGATCCAGCCCTTCATCTGGCGCAAGCATCTGGACTTTGCCGCCATCGCGGATGTGCATTCCATCAAGCGCCAGATCAACGCCCACAAGGGGCATCGCAAGGTTGCGGTGGCCGGGCACAACGTCAAGCTCGGACGTGGCGGCATTCGCGAGATCGAGTTCTTCGTCCAGACCCAGCAACTGATCGCGGGCGGGCGCAATCCGCGCCTGCGTGACCGGCGGACACTGGAAATGCTGAAGCGCCTGCGCGTGGAAGGCTGGGTGGATGACGAGGCGCGGCGCGAGCTCGATGAAGCCTATCGCTTCCTGCGAGCCGTTGAGCACCGCGTCCAGATGGTCAATGACGAACAAAGCCACACGCTGCCCGACACCGAAGAGGGGTTGATGCGCATTGCGGCCCTCATGGGGTTCAATTGCGTGGAGAGTTTCGGCTCGGCCCTTCGTGCGCGGCTGGTCACGGTGCAGACGCACTATGCGGGGCTTTTCGAGGCCGAGCCGGAATTGGCATCGGAGCTCGGCAACCTGGTCTTTACCGGCGACGAGGACGATCCCGACACGCTGGAGACGCTGTCACGCATCGGCTTCACGCGTCCGCTCGATGCTATCCGCATCATCAAGGCCTGGCATTTCGGTCGCTACCCGGCGACACGCTCGGCCAAGGCGCGAGAGCGTCTGACGGAACTCCATCCGGTTCTCATCGACGCGCTGGGTGGCACGACCAATCCGGATGCCGCGCTCATGGCGTTCGACCGGTTCATCTCCCACCTCCCCATCGGCGTGCCGCTTTTCTCGATGCTCCACGCCAATCCGCATCTCCTCACCTTGCTGGCGACCATCCTTGGCGAAGCGCCACGGCTATCGGAGATCGTCTCTCAGCGCAGCAGCGTCCTCGACGCCATTCTGGATCCGAGTTTCTACGAGGACATGCCGCGCGAAGCCGATTTCGCCGAACGTCTGGAAACGACGCTGGCGCAGGCGCGCACCTATGAGGAGGCGCTGGACCGTGCGCGCATCTTCGGTCAGGAGCAGATGTTCCTGATCGGCGTGCGGCTTCTGTCGGACACGCTCAATCCCGGACAGGCGGGGCGGGCCTATTCGCGGCTTGCGCGGGTTCTGGTGCGGGCGCTTCTGGAGCGTGCGGGCGAACATGTGCGCGAAGCGTCTGGCCGCGTGGAGGGGGGCGAAGTTGCCGTCCTCGCCATGGGCAAGCTCGGCGGCATGGAAATGACGCCGACCTCCGATCTCGACATGATCGTGCTCTACGATTTTCCCGACGACGTATCGGCATCGGACGGCAAGCGCCCGCTGTCGCCGTCGCAGTACTATATGCGTCTGACCCAACGCCTCGTCGCGGCCATTTCGGCTCCTACCTCGGAAGGCACACTCTACGAGGTCGATTTCCGTCTGCGCCCCTCCGGCAATTCCGGGCCTCTGGCGACCCGGCTTTCCGCCTTCTCCGTCTATCAGGCCGAGAATGCGTGGACATGGGAGCACATGGCGCTGACACGGGCCGATATCATCGCCGGCAGCCCGGCGTTCCGCGAGAAGGTGCAAAAGGCCATCTGCGAGGTGCTGTGCAAACCGCGGGACCTGGAAACGCTGCGCACCGACGTTGCCGACATGCGCGCCCGCATCGAAGCGGAAAAGCCCGCCAAGGATATCTGGTCGCTCAAGACGGTGCCTGGCGGGATCATCGATGTGGAGTTCATCGCCCAGTACCTGCAACTGGCCCATGCGGCCGCACATCCCGACATCCTGTCACAGACAACGGAAATCGCGCTTGGCAAGGCAGCTGAGATCGGTGTTCTGGACACTGGGGATGCGGAAATCCTGATCCCCGCCATTCGGCTCTATCATGCGCTGACCCAGATCCTGCGTCTGTCTGTCGGCGAAGGCTTTGAGCGCGAGAAGACGCCCGCAGGCGTCCTGTCGCTTCTGGCCCGCTCCGCCCATCAGGCGGATTTCGCGCGACTGGAAAGCCTGTTGCGCGATACCCAGAAAGCGGTGCGCGGATCGTTTGAACGCATCGTTGGCCCGGTAAGGCCGAAAGCGGAAAAGCCCGCGCAATGACCGGGCCAGCCCGGTCCTGCGAACGGGACGCAACTTGAAGCGGTTGGAATGGGCCCCGAACACAGGGAGCCGTGAATGCGGCTCCCTTTTTTGTCGGAACGTCCTCGGCAGGGGATGCGGGATGTGGGCTTAAGGCGCCAGCTCAGGCGGAGCGGCGATGCTTCTGCGCGGTCTTTGCAGCCACCGTCTGGTCCGCGGCGGGAAGAACGCCGTTCTTCTGCTGCGTCATGGGCAGGGTGACCGTCACTGTCGTGCCCTTTCCGACGCGGGACTTGATCTCCATGGTGCCGTCATGGAGGTCCACCAGCGAGCGGGCGATGGCAAGCCCGAGGCCCGAGCCCTGATGGCTCTTGGTGAACTGGTTTTCAACCTGCACGAAGGGGCTGGCGAGGCGGGCGATATCCTTCTCCGCGATGCCGATGCCGGTATCGGTGATCGAAATCGCCACATAGCTCTTGCCGCTGGACTGCGCCTTGACGGTCATCTCGCCGCCATTTGGCGTGAATTTCACGGCGTTGGACATCAGGTTCAGCAGGATCTGGCGGATCGCCTTGGTATCGGCGTTGACCGAAAGGCCTTCCGAAACCTCGCAGCGCACCCCGATTTCCTTGGCGTCCGCCTCCGGCTGGATGACACGCACCGTCTCCTCGATAAAGCTGTCGAGTTCAACCGTATCGAAGGAAAGATCCAGCCGACCGGCCTCGATCTTGGACATGTCGAGAATATCGTTGATGACGCCCAGCAGATGCGTGCCGGATTTGTGGATGTCGCGGCAGTAGTCGCCGTATTTCTCCGAGCCCAGTTCGCCGAACATGCCGCCGACCATGATCTCCGAGAACCCGATGATCGCGTTGAGCGGGGTGCGCAACTCGTGGCTCATATTGGCCAGGAACTCGGACTTTGCGCGGTTCGCGTCTTCGGCCCGCGTCTTTTCCTCGGCGTATTTCTCGGCAAGCTCGACGAGCTGCTGCGCCTGATATTCCAGCTTCTGGCGGGACTGGCGCAGGTCTGCGACGGTGGCCATCAGGCGGCGCTCGCTGTCCATCAGTTTTTCTTCGTGCAGCTTGCGCGCGGTGATGTCAGTGCCGACCGACACGTAGCCGCCATCCTTGGTGCGGCGTTCGGAAATCTGGAGCCAGCGACCGTCCTCAAGCTGGGCTTCGTAGAAGCGCGAGCCGGCGGGGACGCCGTCGGCGGGCTTGATATGCGAGGTGACGACCGGCTGGCGGGCATGTTCCATCACATCCGAATAGGGCATGCCGGCGTGAACGCGGGCCGATGGCAGGTTGTGCAGCTCCATGTAGTTGGTGTTGCACATGACCAGCTCGTTGGCGGAATCCCAAAGAACGAAGGCTTCGGAGATGGTCTCGATGGCATCGCGAAGGCGCAGGTCGGCCGTGCGAGAGGATTCCTCAAGCTGGCGCTGTTCGGTCACATCGACCACGATGCCGATCAGGTGCGGGGAGGCTGAACCCGGCTCCTGCACGACTTCCGCGCGCGCCCGCGCCCAGATCCATGATCCGTCGGCATGGCGCATGCGGAACATGCGATCAAGCGTGGTTTCGCCGGTTTCCAAAAGCTCCGATGCGATTTCGTAAAGGTCGCCGTCCTCCGGGTGCATGAGCTCGGCCCAGTCGGCAAAGCCGACGAGTTCATCGCTGGGGGGCTGGCCGAGGATCTCGTACATGCTCTCCGACCAGAACATCCGTCCACGCCCGAGATCCCAATCGAACAGGCCACACCGGCCGCGATTGAGGGCCGTGTCGATACGGGTGCGCGCTGCCTCATAAATCTCATCGGCCTGCTCTGCCCGCGCAGCCTGGCTGTAGAAGGCGTAGATGAGAACTATGAGGACGGAGGACGTGCCCACGAAAAGCGTCACAGTAGCGTGGAGCGAAGAGCGCCAGCTGGCGAAGATGTCGTCGATCTTCTGTACCACGGCGACCATGCCGAGCTTGCTATCGAGATGGTGGACGGTCGCCAGCACCGTTTCGTTGTCGGCTTCCGCGACTTCCATGACCCCTGCGCGCGCGCCAAAGGTGGTCAGCGGCTGGTTCGGTCCGAGAAGGGAGATGAGCGATCGTTGCTCTAGGTCCGGGCGCGGGGGCTGTGAGGCGACGACGGTGCCTTCCGGGTCCGTCACAAGGATCTGGCGTCCGAAGCTCGTGGCGCGCGGCGGCAGTGCCTCGGAAAGAGCATTGCGCAGCGCAGCCTGATAGCCGACTTGCGGGAGGTTTTCTTCGGAGGAGGAAAGGCGGGCGGCGAGCGTGGTTGCAATCATGGAAAGCTGATCGCGGGCCCGCGCCTCGGTTGCCGCATGCTCGGAGGAGATTTCTACCGCGCGATAGCAGGCAAGAGAAGCCACGAAAAGAAGGCTCAGCACCGGAATGGCGCGACGAAGGATGCCTTCGGTGGAGATAAGGCGAGCATAGGCAGGACGGGCCAGTAACCGGATGTGGCCGGTTAGTGTCGTCTTGGGCGAACGAGCGTTACCGGCTTTCCATTTGCTTGGAAAAAAGCCAAAGCGACGCCCTGTCGCGTTGCCTGTATAGGCCCGCGCCATCCGTAACTTCCTTCATAAGTGGTTGTATGCCTCTAGAATTCGGTATACGCCGCACGCCCGAATCACCTTCATTTGAATCCACGCGAATCGTCTTGTCCAGAGTCCGAAGCCAAAAAATATTCTAAGGCTCCGGACCGGACTTAACCATCCGCGTTAACCATAAGCGAAGTGCTTGCAGGGCGATTTGTAACTATTGCAGGCTTCGCGCCGCAATGTCCTGGACATCGCTGGAAAGACCGCCGGATTGCGCCACGCGACGAAGTGCCGCCTCGGCCAGTGCACGGCGTCCGGGCTCCAGCGCCCGCCACGAGCGGAATGCGGACAAGAGACGCGCCGCAACTTGTGGATTCTTCTTGTCCAGAGACAGCACGGTGTCGGCCACGAACTCGAAGCCGGCCCCGTCCGCGCGGTTGAACTGCGTCTGATTGCCGGCAGCGAAAGCTCCGATCAGCGCGCGGATACGGTTCGGGTTGGAATAGGAGAAGGTCGGGTGCGCGGTGAGTGTGCGGATGCGCGCCAACGTTTCCGGGAAGGGCGCTGTAGCCTGCACGGTCAGCCATTTGTCCATGACCAGCGCATCCTTGCCGAAACGGGCCTCGAAATCCTCCAGGGCTTCCTGGGATTGCGTGTCGGCACGATGGACCAGCAAGCGCAACGCCGCGAGGCGGTCGGTCATGTTGTCGGCTGTGTTGTAATGGGCAAATGTGCGCGCACTCGCCTCGCCTTCGATGGCGGCCATGTAATCCAGAACGGTCAGCCGCAGGGCGCGGCGGCCTGCCGCTGCCGCATCTGGCGAGTAGGGGCCCTTGTCCGCCAGCGCCTCATAAAGCTCCGCGAAGCCTTCTAGGCAATGGCCCGCAATCGCCACTTCCACGGCCTTGCGGGCGGACTTGATCGCATCCGGGTCGACATCGGTCCCGATCTCGCGCGCGATATCGGCCTCGGAAGGAAGCTGAAGAAGCTGCGCGCGCAGCGCAGGCTCAAAACGCTCGTCGGCTGAAGCCTCGCCCAGAAGGGCCGCCAGTTCCTGGATCTCGTCGCTGGCAAGCGTCGTGGGGGCCTGCGCGCCGCGCTTCAAGAGCTGCATGGCGAGCGTCTGCACTGCCTGCCAGCGGTTGAACGGGTCGTTGTCATGGCGGGCGAGAAACACCAGATCCTCGCGCGACTTGCCGTCGGTGAGACGCACGGGTGCCGAAAAACCGCGCAGAAGCGAGGAAACCGGACGCGCGGCAAGCCCCTCGAAGACCACCGTGTGGCTGGCCTTGCTGAGCACGATCACATCCTCGCGCACCTCGGCGCCGGATACCGCGCTCCACTCCATCTCCTTGCCGTGCGGACCAATCAGTCCGAAGCGCACGGGCATGGTGAAGGGCAGCTTCGTTTCCTGTCCAGGCGTTGGGGCGCAGGACTGTTCAAGCTCGATTGTGAGGGTCTTTGCGGCTTCGTCCCAGCTTTCGCTGGCCTTGATCGTCGGGGTGCCGGCTTGCGAATACCAAAGGGCAAACTGGTCCAGATCGGTCTGGGTGGCATCCGCGAAGCTCTTGAGGAAGTCCTCGATCGTCGCGGCCTCGCCATCATGGCGTTCGAAATAGAGATCCATCCCTGCGCGGAAGCCGTCTTCGCCCAGATAGGTCTTCAGCATCCGCACGATCTCCGCGCCCTTTTCGTAGATGGTCGCGGTGTAGAAGTTGTTGATCTGGCGGTAGGCGGTCGGGCGCACCGGATGGGCGAGCGGGCCGCCATCCTCGGGAAACTGGTGCGACTGGAGCAGCCGCACATCCGCGATACGCTTGACCGCGCGCGACCGCATGTCGGAGGAAAATTCCTGATCGCGGAAAACCGTCAGGCCCTCCTTCAGGCAGAGCTGGAACCAGTCACGACAGGTGATGCGGTCGCCCGTCCAGTTGTGGAAATACTCGTGTGCGATCACGCCCTCGATATTGGCGTAATCCTGATCGGTCGCGGTTTCCGGGTTGGCCAGGACATACTTGTCGTTGAAGACGTTGAGGCCCTTGTTCTCCATCGCGCCCATGTTGAAGTCGGACACGGCCACGATCATGAAGATGTCGAGATCATATTCGCGTCCGAAGGCTTCCTCGTCCCAGCGCATGGAACGTTTGAGCGCGTCCATCGCATAATCGCAGCGCCCTTCATTGCCGTGCTCCACATAGATGCGAAGCTCCACGTCACGACCGCTCAAAAGCGTGGTGTAGCTGTCTGTGACACAGGCCAGATCGCCCGCCACCATGGCGAAGAGGTAGGACGGCTTGGGGAAGGGGTCGTGCCAGATCGCAAAATGGCGGTCGGTGCCCTCGATATCGCCGGATTCGATCGGGTTGCCGTTGGCGAGCAGGATCGGCGCGTCTGATTTTCGCGCCTCGATGCGGGTCGTGTAGACGGCCAGAACGTCCGGGCGGTCGTAGAAATAGGTGATCCGGCGAAAGCCCTCCGCCTCGCACTGGGTGCAATAGGTGCCGGACGAGCGATAGAGGCCCATCAGCTTGGAATTTGCATCCGGATCGATCTCGGTCACGATTTCCAGAACGAAGGGATCGGCGGGCGGGGTGTGGATGGTGAGCTTGTCGGCGCTCACGTCGAAATCGTCTGCGGCAAGGGCCGCGCCGCCAAGCGACAGACTGACGAGTTTCAGGTCATCGCCCGCCAGTTCCAGTGCCTGGCCTGCAGCCGTGTCTTCGCGCCGGGAAAAGGCGATCCGCGCCGTGATCTTGGTCGCCTTGGGGGCAAGGCGTATATCAAGGTCGACTGTGGAGATGGCGTAGGGCGTGGGACGATAGTCCTCCAGGCGGACAGGGGTGGCCACGTCAGTACGCATCAGCAAAATCTCCAGACTTGGTTCGGGCACCTTCAGGGCGCCTCTGCTTCAAATGGGGCGCAAAGATATAACGGCCAGATGTGAGAGTGAAAAGAGAACTCCTGACGCAACGACTTTCCGGATAATCCGCATTCGCTCACAGAATGCTTATTATCCGGTCCGAGATCGGGCGCGGGCCTTGTCTTGGCGAGCTTTGTCTTGAAGGACTAGCGCCCGAGTTGGGCAAGATCATGAACCATGGCGCTGTCAGGATCTGCCAGGGGGGCGACGACCGTGAAATGGTTCGCGCCTTCCTCCTCACGCAACTTGGCGTCGATGCCGCCCCGGCTCCAGAAATCCACGATCACGCGGCTCTGACGTTTGAATTCGCTCGATTCCGCGCCTCCTACGGAGGCGATCAGTCGTGCGCCGTAAGGAATGCCCATCGCGATCGGTGAGCTTGCGATGGCTTCCTTCTGATCCATCCTCACCGCGTCGTTCACGCTGGTGCGGATCAGCGGCAGAAGATCGAACAGGCCGGAAATTGCCATGCCCGCGCTGGCGAGCCCTGGCGGCAGGCGGCGTGCGCGCCAGTCGGTTGCCAGAAGAGACGCGGTCAGATGTCCGCCCGCGGAATGGCCATAGGTCAGGATCGGCTTGTGGAACCGTTCCCACAGATGTTGCGCCAGATCGCGGATCTCCGTCACGATATCGCCGATGCGCACCTCGGGACACAGATCGTATCCGGCAACGCAGACCGTGAACCCATGCGCGTTCAATCCACGCGCCATGTGCGAGTAATACTTGCGGTCCGTCGCCTGCCAGTAGCCGCCATGGATGAACAGCGCGACCATGCGCGCATCCGCGCCGTCACTGGGCATGAAGAGGTCATATTGCATGCGCGGGGCAAGGCCATAGGCGCAGTCGAGTTCGCAGGTCGCGCCTTCGCGATAGGCGGCGGCGTCCGCTTCCCAGCCCGCGATGATATCCGCAACTCCGGGCACCCTGGCGCGATTGTTGTATTCTGTTTCGTAGTCGATCATGGCTCGTCCCGGCGCGTTCGAACAGGCGGCGCGCATGGCGATGCGCGTCAGCCCAAAAAAAGATCATCACAGATTCTGCACACGACGTCTGCGGATCGGGTCAAATTTCTTGCCTCGGCCTCCAGTGCGAGCAGAAGTCGGCGGTGGGCGGCGCGGCTGCGGTGGCGAAAGGAATTCCGCCGCCGGGCAACAGAAGGCATTTGCCCCTGCGGCGGGCTTGGGCTAGCCAGATAAGCCATGAGCACCCAGGAAACTTCGCCGCGGCCCGGCCGCCCTCCGTCCTTGCGCGATCCGCAACGCACCATTTGCGACGCCGCAGCTTCCCTTTTCGCCGCCAAGGGCTATGACGGCACGTCCCTTCAGGATGTTGCCTCCGCCGTCGGCATGACTAAGGCCGGGCTCTACCACTATTTCCGCAACAAGCAGGATCTGTTCGATTCCATCGTTTTGGGGGTGCTGTCGGACATGCTCGACAGTGCGCGCGAACGCGTTGCGGGGGCGAAGGAGGGCGCGGAACGTGTCGCCGCCTTCATGGTGGCCCATGCACTCTACTTTGAGGAAAACCGCGATCACTATCGCGCCGCCTTCATCGGGCGCGGCGGGGATCTCTATGTCTTCACGCCCGAACAGATGCAGGCCCGGCGCGCCTATACCGACTTCCTGAAGGACATTCTGGAGGAGGGCAAGGCGCGCGGCGCCTTCACGTTCGACGACGCGCCATTGGTCGCGCGCGGGATTCTGGGCATGTTGAACTGGATGACCCGCTGGTACAATCCGCAAGGGGAGAAAACCGCGGAGGAGATCGCCGGAACCTACGCGCAAATCGTGCTGAAAGGTATCGCAACGGATTGACTTTCGCCGATTTCAATTTATTACCGGCCAGACGGTAGGTAAATAACGGGAGCGCCGGGTACGCGGGGCCGCACTGGCCCGGGACATGCGTTCCGCAATTGATGGGAGACCCTGCACATGACCGCCACCTCAACGAAATCCGCGCCTTCCCCCTCAGGCGGAGGCAGCTTTGTCTGGGACGACCCCTTCCTTCTGGTGGATCAGCTCACCGAAGACGAGCGGATGATCATGGAGACCGCCCGTGGCTATGCGCAGGAAAAGCTGCTGCCGCGCGTGATGAAGGCCTATTCGCAGGAAAAGACCGATCGCGAGATCTTCAACGAGATGGGCGAGCTTGGCCTTCTCGGCATCACGCTGCCGGAAGAATATGGCTGTGCCAATGCTTCCTATGTCGCCTATGGCCTCGTGGCGCGCGAAGTGGAGCGCGTGGACAGCGGCTATCGCTCGATGAACTCCGTTCAGTCCTCGCTGGTGATGTTCCCGATCTATGCCTATGGCTCGGAAGAGCAGAAGCAGAAGTACCTGCCGAAGCTGGCGACCGGTGAATATGTCGGGTGTTTCGGCCTGACCGAGCCCGATGCCGGTTCCGATCCTGGCGGCATGCGTACCCGCGCCACCAAGACCGATGGCGGCTATGTGCTCAACGGCACCAAGATGTGGATTTCCAACTCGCCGATCGCCGACGTTTTCGTCGTGTGGGCGAAGTCGGACGCGCATGATGGCCAGATCCGCGGCTTCGTGCTGGAAAAGGGCATGAAGGGCCTTTCCGCGCCCAAGATCGAGGGCAAGCTCTCGCTGCGCGCCTCCATCACCGGTGAAATCGTGATGGAGAACGTGGAAGTCGGCGAAGACGCCCTGATGCCGAATGTGTCCGGCCTGAAGGGCCCATTCGGCTGTCTGAACCGCGCGCGTTACGGCATCTCCTGGGGCGCGCTGGGCGCTGCCGAAGATTGCTGGTTCCGTGCCCGCCAATATGGTCTGGACCGCAAGCAGTTCGGTCGTCCGCTGGCCAACACGCAGCTCTTCCAGAAGAAGCTTGCCGACATGCAGACCGAAATCTCGCTCGGCCTCCAGGGCTCGCTGCGCGTCGGCCGTCTGCTGGACGAGCACCGCGCTGCCCCGGAGATGATCTCCATCGTCAAGCGCAACAATTGCGGCAAGGCCCTCGATGTGGCCCGCATGGCGCGCGACATGCACGGCGGCAACGGGATCTCGGAAGAATTCCACGTCATGCGTCACGCCCAGAACCTGGAAACGGTCAACACCTACGAGGGCACGCATGACGTCCATGCGCTGATCCTTGGCCGCGCCCAGACCGGCTTGCAGGCTTTCTTCTGAGACCTGCCTCAAAGGCATTGCGGAGCGCTCGTCGCTCCGCAATGATACGTAGGCTGTGAGGGAAATCGGTGCTTGTCGCCCATCCTTCGAGACGCCCCTTGCGGGTCTCCTCAGGATGACGTTGTGCGTGTTGCCAGGGGCATCGTGCTCACAACGCGATAACGTCATTCTGAGGAAGCCGTCGCAGACGGACGTCTCGAAGGATGGGCGATACGCCCTATCTTTCTCATCGACCTCCATTCTCCCCGCCATAGCCCGGGATTTCCTGTCGTGACCCAGTCTTCTTCCTCGGATGCGCCTCTCAAAGGCATTCGCGTGCTTGAACTCGCCCGCATTCTCGCCGGGCCCTGGATCGGCCAGACCCTTTCCGATCTGGGCGCCGATGTGATCAAGGTCGAGGCGCCCGCGGGGGATGACACGCGCGGCTGGGGCCCTCCCTTCGTGGAAGGAGCGGACGGCGAAAGCCTCGGTGCGGCCTATTTCCATTCCTGCAATCGCGGCAAGCGCTCCATCACGGCGGATTTCCGCACCGAGGAGGGGCGCGAGATCGTGCTCGATCTGGTCCGTCGCAGCGATGTGGTGGTGGAGAATTTCAAGGTCGGCGGACTGAAGAAGTTCGGTCTCGACTATGCGTCCCTAAAGGACGTGAACCCGCGCCTCGTCTATTGCTCCATCACCGGCTTCGGACAGGATGGGCCTTACGCGCACCGTGCGGGCTATGATTTCATGATCCAGGGCATGAGCGGGATCATGGACCTGACCGGCGATCCGGCCGGTGAACCGCAAAAGGTGGGGCTCGCGGTCTGTGATATTTTCACGGGGCTTTACGGCACGATCGGCATTCTTGCCGCGCTGCGCGAGCGCGAGACCAGCGGCCTTGGTCAGCATGTCGACATGTCTCTGATGGATAGCTCGACCGCCATTCTCGCCAATCAGGCGATGAATTATCTGGTTTCCGGCAAGGCTCCGCGCCGTCTCGGCAACGCGCATCCCAACATCGTGCCCTATCAGGTCTTTCCGGCCAGTGACGGTCATCTCATCGTTGCGGTGGGCAATGATGGGCAATATGTGCGCTTCTGCGAGGTTCTGGGCCGCCCGGATCTGGCGGGAATTGCCGCCTACAAGACCAATGCCGGACGGGTGAAGAACCGCGAGGAACTGGTTGCCGAACTCTCGCCTCTGACCGTCGGCTTTGCGCGCGATGATCTTCTTGCGAAGCTGGAGGCAGTGGGGGTGCCGGCCGGTCCCATCAACACCGTGGCCGATGTCTTCGCCGATCCGCAGGTGATCCACCGCGGGTTGAAGCTCGACCTCATGTCCCCGCAGGGCGATGCGGTGCCGTCGGTGCGTAGCCCCATCCGCTATTCGCGCTCTTCCATGACGATGGAGCGTCCTTCTCCGCGCCTTGGCGAACACACCGACGAGATCCTTGCCGAGCTTGGTCGCAAGGGCTGACACGCCTGAACGAAACGGCCAACGACAACGGGCATTGTGACGAAGCCCGTCATTCGCCATAAACTCGCACCGAACATGCTGATAGGATTATCTGTCGGTTTATTCGCGGAGAACGGTGCGATGCGGTATCCAATGCTCGTCTTTTCCCTGTTTGCGGCTTGCGTGTCGGCGTTTGCGCCGGGCTCTGCGGCGGCGCGCCCCGATACGCGAACGATGACCTGTGCCCAGGCTCAGGATTTCGTGCGCCAGCGCGGGGCTGTTGTCATGACGACTGGTCGCCACACCTATCGGCGTTTCGTGACACATTGGCGCTATTGCGACGCTTGGCAGCGTCTCTTTCCCGAAAAGGCGCCGACGCGGGATAATCCCCAGTGCATTGTTGCCTACCGGTGCGATGAACCCTTGTTCGGGCCGGGCTGGGACTAGCATATTGCGGCAAGAGCATTCGCCGCGTGTGAAGGACATTCCGGTCACGCGCAGACCTTCAAAGGGCAGAGCATGAGATTGGGGTGGCGGCGGCGGTCGCACAAGGGCGGGCGCAAGTTTCCGATCGTTCTCATTGCAGGCGGAACCTATGCGCTGCTGATCACGGTGGCGATGGGGCTCGTCCTGTTCATGACGGGCAAGGCCAACTTCGAAAACACGTTCGCGCTCCTCAACGACAAGGCCGTACTGACGACGAACCAGCTTGAGGCCGGTCTGCGGATGCGGCTGGATCCGCTCACCGGCGCTGTCAGCGCGATGCAGGCGCTCTATGCCGACAGCAAGATGGAGATCGAGGATAACGTCGCGGTGCGCACCGTCCTGGCCGCGTCGCTGTTTTCGGTGCCGTATGCGGAAGGCCTGATCATTTCAAAGCGCGGGCGCGGGCAGTTCGGTGTCGTCAAATCCGAAGACGGAAAGCCCCAATACCTGCCCTGGCACCAGGAAGACAACCACTTCAACGGGCCATTTGGACCGCCGAAAGTCGAGGCTGGTTCCCCGCCCATCTGGGGCCCCATCGTGTCCAATCAGTTCGGCATCTTCATGAATGTCAGCGCGCCGTTGGTTCGCGACGGCAAGTTGGACGCTGTTCTCACGGCCACTCTGTCGATGGAGGGGCTGAGCGAGATCGTGGAGTCGCTGGATAGCGGCGATGGCACGACCTTCATCATCAGTGAGAACGGTCGTGTGATCGCCTATTCGGATCTCGACAAGCTCGACAGGACTGGGCAGGGCGAAGGCGTCGATATGCGACCCGACGGGGAGAGGCTGCCGCTGCCGATCTCCCGGTTTGGCGATCCGGTTCTCGCCAAGCTGCTGAATGCGCCGACCTTGGTGCCCTTTGCGGCGGCGCGTGCGGCCGGCGTCGATGTGCGCGAGATCGACACCTCGGGCGGCGAATACATTGCCATGTCCCGACGGATAAGCGGCTATGGTCCGGTTGACTGGATCGTCGGCATCTATTTTCAAGACGGTTCCGTTTCCAGCGAGATCCGCCGGCTGATTGGCTCCGTGCTGATCGGGATCCTTGCGATCATCGTGACGATTGTCCTGTCGTTCTTCGTCGCGCGCCGGATGACCCGGCCCCTGGCCAAGGTTGTCGGTCAGTCGCGCAAGGTCGCGCATCTTGAGTTCGACAAGGTGGATCGCCTGCCCAGCAGCCCGATCCGGGAAGTGGACGAGGTGCTGCAGGCCTTCAACTCCATGGCCGCGGGTTTGGGATCTCTCAATACCTATGTGCCCAAGACGCTGTTTCGCAAACTGATGCGGTTGGGAGTTGAGGAAGCGACCCGCTCGCGCGAGATCGATCTGACCATCGTGTTCACCGACATCGCCGGGTTCACACACCAGTCGGAGGGGATGAGCGCCAGTGAAGCCGCCAACTTCCTCAACAGCCACTTCGCAATCCTCGTGGAGGCGGTGGAGGCGGAACTGGGGACTGTCGACAAATTCATGGGCGACGGGATGCTGGCTTTCTGGGGCGCTCCCGATGCGCGCGATGATCATGCGGAAGCGGCTGTTCGTGCCGCGCGCGCCATGCAGCTCGCCATTCATGCGGCGAATGCTGCTCTCGTGGCAAAGGGGCTTCCGGTGACCCGTGTTCGCATCGGGATTCACACCGGCCCGGTCATCGTCGGCAATATCGGGGCTCTGGACCGGGTCGACTACACCATCATCGGCGATGCGGTGAACGTCTCCCAGAGGTTGCAGGATCTGGGGCGCTGCGCCGATGATGCAGCCGAAGTCGTTATCCTGACGAGCGCGAGCACCCTGCGCCGGCTCCCGTCAGACGTGCCACGACGCCATTTTGGCCATCACCAGTTGCGAGGGCGAGAGGCGGATGTAGATGTGTGGAGGCTCTATCCGGAGAAGCCCGTAGAGGAAGCGTGACAAGACGTGACGCGCACATCGAATGGCAATAATAATGATCGTATAACAAGAGGGAATAGACGCGTCTTGACCGCGTTTGAGGCTTTTTCCTGATGCGGTTCCGACTAAGATAGCTACGTCGGTCTGGACGAGGAGGGGACGTGCATTTGCTTGAGGTCGACGATCTGACGATCGAGTTCGACACTGCTGAAGGGCGTGTGCGCGCGGTCGACCGTGTCTCGTTCGACGTCCCTCCAAATCAGACGGTCGCCCTGGTGGGGGAATCCGGTTCGGGCAAGAGCGTGATCTCGCAGGCGATCATGGGCATCCTGCCGGCATCGGCACGAATTGCCGGAGGCGCCATTCGGTTCCGCGATCCCGAAAATGCCCCTGATGTCCCGCCGCTCGACGTAACGAGCTTGAAGCCGATCGGCCCTCAGATGCGCGCCTTGCGCGGCAATCGCATCGCGATCATCTTCCAGGAGCCGATGACCTCGCTTTCACCGCTCCACACCGTCGGCGACCAGATCGGCGAGGCCGTCCAGCTTCATTCCCACGCAACGATGGCGCAGGCGCGCGAGCTGACCCGCGAAATGCTCCGCCTGGTGCGCTTTCCAGACCCCGCCCGCGCGCTCAATACCTATCCGTTCGAGCTTTCAGGCGGCCTGCGTCAGCGCGCCATGATCGCCATGGCACTGGTGTGCCGGCCGGCCCTGCTTATCGCTGATGAGCCCACCACCGCGTTGGATGTGACGATCCAGGCGGAAATCCTGCGTCTCATCAAGGATGTGCAGCAGGAGCTGCAAATGTCGGTTCTGATGATCACCCACGATTTCGGCGTTGTCGCCAATGTCGCGGACAAGGTGGTCGTGGTCTATCACGGGCGGGTGATGGAGGCGGGGGACACGCGTGCGCTTTTCAACGCGCCCCAGCACGATTACCTCAAGGCGCTGATGCGCGCCGTGCCGCGGTTCGGAATGGAGCCGGGTGAAAGGCTGGTGCCTGTGCGTCCCATTCCGGCGCGGGAGCCGAGCCAACATCAGCAGCCGGCGGGCGTCCCCGGCGAGCCGCTGTTGCGGTTGGACAATGTCACCAAGCTCTACACGCTGCGCAAGAGCGGCCTCTTTTCCGGCCCGCCGCGCATGGTCAAGGCGATGGATGCTGTCAGCCTGACCATAAGGCGCGGCGAGTGTCTGGGCCTGGTGGGCGAATCCGGTTGCGGCAAGACCACCGCGTCCAAGGCGATCCTGCGCGCCATCGAGATTGATGAGGGCCGGATCGACTATTCCGTGAAGGGCAAACTGCACAATATTCGCGAATTCGGACGCGAAGAGTTGTTCGCCTATCGCCGATGCGCCCAGATGATCTTCCAGGATCCGTTCTCCTCCCTCAATCCGCGCATGACGGTGAACGAGATCCTCATGGAGCCGCTGATCATCCACAAATGGGGCAGCAAGGCGGACTGCCAGAAGCGTGTGCGAGAGCTCATGGAGATGGTCGGGCTCGATCCACGTTTCCTGCGCCGCTATCCGCATTCCTTTTCCGGCGGCCAGCGTCAGCGCATCGGCATCGCCCGCGCCCTTGCACTCGATCCGGAATTCCTCATCTGCGATGAACCCGTTTCCGCGCTCGACGTCTCTGTTCAGGCGCAAATCCTTAATCTTCTCAAGGATCTGCAACAGAAACTCGGGCTCACCTATCTGTTCGTCAGTCATAACCTCGCGGTGGTCGACTACATCGCCGATCGCATCGCCGTCATGTGCCAGGGCAGACTGGTGGAACTGGGCGAGACCGCGCAAGTCGTCGGCAATCCGCTGCACCCTTACACCAAGTCGCTGATGGCGGCGGTGCTCGATCCCTCCATTGGCGAAGATGGGCCCAGCCATCTTGAGGCGGGCGCCGGAGAAGGACTGTCAGGCCCCGAAAACTGGCCCGAGCCCTTCCGTCTTTCGGATGGCATCCGTCCCGACCTTGTGGAAATGGAGCCGGGCCACTTTGTTTGTGCCCCCGGTTACGCTCATCGCACCGGCACGGCGGTTTCCCATGACCCTGCAAGCCAGGCGGAGGCCGTCACATGAGCCACCGTCTGGCACGTCGTGTCTCGGCTTGGGCGATGGGGCTCGGCCTGCTCTGCGCTGTCGTTCCACTGAAATCGCCTGCTGCGCAGCCGCTGCCGGATCTCATCGAGACCCCGACGCTGCGCCGCACCCACGCGCAGGTTGACTTGCCCCCGATCGCAAGCCGGATCCCGCTGGAGCCGCTGATCGTCGATCTGGAGGCCCATGGGCGCGAGCCCGGCATACACGGCGGTGACATCGAGACGCTGATCGGGCGCTCCAAGGATGCGCGCCTTGTCAATGCGTGGGGCTATGCGCGTCTGGTGGGCTTCAATGAGGCGCTTGAGCTTAAGCCCGATATCTTGAAGGCGGTGGAAAACGTCGACGACCGCATCTTCACCCTGCATCTTAGGAAGGGGCACAGGTGGTCGGACGGCGCACCCTTCACCACGGAGGATTTCCGCTACTGGTGGGAGGATGTGGCGAACGAGGAGCATCTCTCGCCCTCCGGTCCACCGAATTTCATGCTTGTCGAGGGCAAGCCGCCAAGGCTTGAAATCATCGATGAGACCACGCTTCGGTATAGCTGGGATGCGCCGAACGCCCTGTTCCTGCCGACCCTTGCCCGCGCGCGACCGCCCTTCATATATCGCCCGGCCCACTACCTGAAACAGTTCCACGAGAAATACGGAGATCCCGCAAAGATCGCGGCACTGGTGGAGGCGAAAAAGGTCCGCTACTGGGCCTCGCTCCACAATGAGCGCGATGACATGTATGGCGCGACCAACTGGGCGGAGCCTTCGCTTGAGCCCTGGGTGGTGGCCGAAGGCAGCTCAAAGCAGCGCCAGATCTTCATCCGGAACCCCTATTATCATCGCATCGACAGCCACGGGCGGCAGCTTCCCTATGTGGACCGCATCGTGCTGACCGTCGCCGACGGGCGTTTGATCGCCACCAAGACGCAGGCCGGCGAGAGCACGTTGCAGGCGCGCGGGCTGGCCTTTTCCGACATAACGGTTCTGAAGCGCGGCGAGGCGGACGGCAATTACCAGACCCGCCTCTGGCCGATCGCCAAGGGCGCCCATATCGCGCTCTTCCCCAACCTCACGGCGCGTGATCCGGTCTGGCGCACACTCATGCGCGACGTGCGCTTCCGTCATGCCCTGTCGCTCGGCATCGACCGCAAGATGATCAATCGTGTGCTCTATTTCGGTCTGGCGCTTGAGAGCAACGACACCATTTTGCCGGAAAGCCCGCTTTTCGAAGAGCGTTACCGCACCGAGTGGGCGCAATATGATCCCAAGCTTGCAAACGAGCTTCTGGACGATATCGGCCTGACCAAAAGGCGCGGTGACGGCATACGCCTGCTGCCCGACGGACGGCCGTTGGAAATCATCGTGGAGACCACGGGCGAAAGCGCGGAGGAGATCGATGCGCTTGGGCTGGTGGGGGAGACCTGGCGCGAAATCGGCGTGAAGCTCTTCCCCAAGCCATCGCAGCGCGAGGTGTTGCGCGAGCGGGCTCTGTCCGGTGCACTGGTCATGTCGGCCTGGAACGGGGTCGACAATGGCATCCCGACCGCGGAGATGCCGCCCAACGAGTTCGCGCCGACGTCGTCCGAACAGCTGTCGTGGGCGCAATGGGGGGACTACCGCGAAAGCGGCGGTCAGACCGGTCAGCCGATAGACTACGAACCGGCGGCACGCCTGGAGGCGCTTTACAGCGAATGGCTCGTCAGCGGCAATGCTCAGGAGCGGCGACGGATCTGGGGCGAGATGCTCTCAATTCATGCCGAGGAGACCTTGCGCATCGGACTGATCTCTGCGGTGAAGCAGCCCGTCGTGGTTTCCACGCGTCTGCACAACGTGCCGCAGGTCGGGATTTACGGCTGGGACCCCGGAGCCCAGTTCGGCATTCATCGCATGGACGAATTCTGGCTCGAACGTGCCGATCATGACAGGGCTGAGGGGAACTGACCGGATGCTTGCCTATATCCTGCGCCGCTGTCTGACGATGATCCCGACATTGCTGGTGATCTCGTTCCTGACATTCCTGATCATCGAGCTGCCGCCCGGCGATTTTTTGTCGAACCAGATCGCGCAGCTCAAGATGCAGGGGGAGGAATCCGCCATCGCCAAGGTGGAATTCCTGCGCACCGAGTTCGCGCTCGACAAGCCTTTCATGCAACGCTACCTGATCTGGCTCGGCGCCTGGCCGGGGCCCCATGGGTTCGACGGGTTGTTGCAGGGCAACTGGGGCTGGTCCTTCGAATATGAGCAGCCCGTCTCCGAGGTGGTCGGCTCAACCCTGCTGCTGACGGTGCTTTTGAACACGGTGACGATCCTGTTCGTCTATGTGGTCTCGTTTCCGATCGGCATCTATTCCGCCACCCGGCAATATTCCTGGGGCGACTACGGGTTCACCTTCCTGGGGTATATCGGGCTGGCGACGCCGAACTTCCTGCTTGGCCTCATCATGCTCTACCTGTCGAACCGTTGGTTCGGCCTGTCCGTCGGCGGCCTGATGGATCCCTATTACATCGACAAGCCATGGAGCGCTGGAAAGGTGGGCTCGGTTCTGGCGCATCTTGTGGTGCCGACCGTCGTCATCGGAACGGCGGGCACCGCCGCGATGATCCGGCGTCTCAGGGCCAACCTGCTGGATGAGCTTCACAAGCAATATGTGACGACGGCGCGGGCCAAGGGCCTCAAGGAGAGCAGGCTTCTGGTGAAATACCCGCTCAGGGTCGCGCTCAACCCGTTTATCGCCGATATCGGCAATCTGATCCCCTCGCTGGTCTCCGGCTCGGTCATCGTGTCGGTGGTCCTCAACCTGCCGACGGTAGGCCCGGTCCTGCTGGGCGCACTTCAAAGCCAGGACCAGTTCCTTGCGGGGTTCATCCTGCTCTTTGTGGCGGTGCTGACGTTGGTCGGCATGCTGATATCCGACATTCTTCTGGCGGTGCTCGATCCGCGCATTCGATTGGGCGGGAGGGCTGCGTCGTGAGCGCCGTGGAGGAGACCACCGGTCATTACGTCAATCCCGAGCCGTTCGATCCGGCCGAAGCGGAGCGCCTGACCCCGGAACAGGAACGCTATTATCAGGCCTCGCAATGGCAGATCATGTGGTGGAAGTTCCGCCGCCACAAGGTCGCGCTGTGGTCGGCCGTCTTCCTGATCCTGCTCTACATGTGTGTGCCCTTCGCCGAGGTGATTGCGCCCTATACGCCCAACCAGCGCGACAACGACCACCTCTACGCCCCACCGCAATCGATCCATCTGTTCCATGATGGGTCGTTTGTCGGTCCCTTCGTCTACGGTCAGATCGCCGAGGTCGATCTGGAGGAGATGAAATGGACCTACCGGATCGACGAGACGGACGTGCAGCCGCTGCGCTTCTTCTGTCTTGGAGATCCCTATGAATTCTGGGGCCTGTTGCCGGGGCGCTTCCACCTGATGTGCCCGGCCGAAGGCGGCACGGTCTATCTTCTGGGAACGGATCGTCTGGGTCGCGATCTGCTGTCCGGCATCATCTATGGCGCCCGGCTGTCCCTGACCGTCGGTCTGCTTGGTGTGGCGATCTCCATGCTGCTGGGTGTCACGCTTGGCGGGATCGCGGGCTATTTCGGCGGCTTCATCGACAATCTGATCCAGCGCACGATCGAGATCCTCAAGGCGCTGCCCGAACTGCCGCTCTGGATGGCGCTGTCGGCGGCACTGCCCGTGACCTGGAGCCCTATCTGGATCTATCTCGGTATCACGGTGATCCTCGGCATGCTCGACTGGCCGGGTCTTGCGCGCGCCGTGCGCTCCAAGCTTCTGGCCCTGCGCGAGGAGGAATATGCCAAGGCGGCGGCCTTGATGGGGGCAAAGTCCGGGCGCATCATCCGTCGCCACCTGTTGCCGGGGTTCACCAGTCATCTGATCGCATCCGCGACGCTGTCCATTCCGTCCATGATCCTGGGGGAGACGGCGCTGTCTTTCCTCAACCTGGGCTTGAGGCGACCGGCGGTGAGCTGGGGCGTATTGCTCAACGAGGCGCAGAACATCTCCGTGGTGACCGTCTATCCATGGCTGATGGCGCCGGTTGTGCCCGTTATTCTCGTTGTGCTCGCCTTCAATTTTCTGGGAGATGGGTTGCGCGACGCAGCCGACCCCTACAAGTAGAAAAGACTTACCGGAGCCTGACGTGCCGAATGGATACGCGCCCCAGCGGTGAAAGCTGTCAGGCGAGCCGACCGCATCAATTGAAAAAGGATAGCCGACATGGCCAACGCCACCACCGCCGCCGAGTGGGACGAGGAATACCGCGCCGGGCGTTGGAATTTCCTGAGCGATGTAAAGGAAAGCGCGCGCTACGGCGTTCATGCGGCATGGCTCGCATCCGTCGGCAAGACACGTGCGATCCTCGACGTGGGATGCGGCGAGGGGCTTCTCTGGCACAATCTGCCCCGCCGGCCCGAACACTATGTCGGCGTGGACCTTTCAGCCGCCGCCTTCGACAAGGCCGACATCGATTTCGACAGTTGCCGCCTTGAAGCCGCCGACCTGCATCACTTCCAGCCCGCTCAGGACGAGATCTTTTCCGCCGTCGTCTTCAACGAGGTCCTGTATTTCTGCGAGGAGCCGGAAATCCAGCTCCCGCGTTACGCTGCCATGCTGGAGGAGGGCGGGGTCATGTCGATCTCGCTCTATGCGCCAAACCGACCCGAAAGCGGGGCGCACAAGCTCATTTCCCGGATCTGGGAGACGACCGATCAGTGGGACGTGCTTGACGATATCACGATGACCAGCGCAGCAAAGAACGTGACGTGGAAAATGCGGCTTGTACGCCCCTGAGGCCTGGTCTTCCTGCCAGGAATTGCAAAACGGGCCGCCCCATCGGGGCGGCCCGTTTTGGTTCAAAGCGCGAAGAGACGCCTCACTGGCGGCCATTTGGCAGCCGGATGCGCCGCGGTAATTTCCAGAACATCCTCGAAAAAGGCGAAATGGTCGTCATCCATCACCAGATGATGGCTCAGAAGACCAATGGGCTCAGAAGGGTCCTGCGAACGCGCCTCCAGGATTTCGTCAAAGCGACGCCGGGCCGAGCCCCAACCGATGAAACGTCCGTTCTCTTTCCATTTGATCGGATCGAGATGGGTCTGAAGGCGGTGCGGGCGCATGGCAACGTTCGAGGTGAAGGTGGAAAGCCCCGGCAGTCCGATGCCGGGGGCGGCTTGCGCGATCGCGTCGCTGATCCGGTTCCATGGCGGGACAAGTGCGGGAATGAACTTCTCGCCGAAAAGCCCTTCCAGCTTCTCCCGGCCCATGGTGAGCTCGCCCAGAACCTCCTCCATGTCGCGACGTGTGCCGAGTTCTGCCGCCTTTTCGCCTTCCGCCTTGATCTGATGGTTCTTGTGCCGCCAGCCGTGCTGGAGCACGACGGCATGGGGCTCCTGCCTCAGCCGCTCCGCAAGAGCTTCGCCCGCCCCCTTGGGGATGACCGCCAGGCCGATATCGACCCCATAACGGTTGGCGAGCGCCAGCATGCGGTCAAGCGCCGGGGTCGGCTCGATGGCATCGTCATCGCGCCACCACAAGGAGATGGTCTGCCCACGTGCCGCAAAGCCGTCCAGATGGGCCTTGAGCGCGGAGCGAAAGGCTTCGCGCTCGTCCTGTTCCTCGCCGCTCATGTCCGTTTCTTCCAGGCCTCAAGCACGGTCCTGGCGGAAACATCCGCGCCGTCCATGCCGGTTGGATGGTCTTTCATCGGCATGCCGAGCGCATCGTCCACGGCCCTTGCGAGGCTCTGCGGTGTCAGGGTCGTATCCTGCGCATAGACCACCCGGCCATGTTCGGCGAGCGCCGTGGCGCGCACCGTCTGCTCGCTCTCTTCCAATTGCGCGAAGGGCACGAGCACGGAGGAAACCCCCGCCGCCAGCACATCGAGCGTGGTGTTGTAGCCCGCCTGACTGACCGAGACGCGCGCGCGACGCAGAAGGCCGGGAAAGTCAGGCCGCGCCCGCTCCACGATCACGCCGTCAGGTGCGGCGGTCTTGAGTGTGTCGAACTCGTCCTCGCTCATGTGATAGCCCGCCAGAAGGCGCCATCTCGTGTCGCCCGCACGGGTTGAATGCGCGCGCGCCTTGCTTGCGCAATCGAGCAGATGGAACGCGCCGACACCGCCGCCGCAGGAAACGACCACCTCGTCCTTGCCGTCATCGGCAGGCGGATCAGCGGGCTTCGCCAGATAGACATAGCCGGTATAGGTCAGCAGGTGCTCCACCCGGTCGGCATAGCGGAAGCTGTCGCCAAGGCGCACCATGTCCGCATCGGAGTGGACGAGGATCAGGTCGAAATAGCGAAGCGCGACCTCCGCCATCGCTTCTTCCTTGCGCGGGTCCGGCTTGGGAACGAGGATATCGCGCACCGAGCCCACGATCAGCGGCGGATTGGCCCGTGCCCGCGCCGTTTCCATCAGGGGTTCCAGCTCAAACGACATCTGGCGACGGCCGAAGGGGTAGGTCTCGGTCAGGATCACATCCGGCTGGCAGTCCTCATAGACCTGAAGCAACAGATCGCGGCGCCTGGCCTTCCAGGCGTCGGTAATGGCTTCATCGTTTTCGTCGACGAGTTCGCGGAAGGACGCGTCGCGCGCGCGCACCGGCGGCAGCGAAATCACATTGAGCCCGTCTGTCTCAAGCGTCGGGGGAAGGGTGTTGCCGCACACCATGGTGACCGGGCACCCGTGGGCGGTCAGCGCCCGCCCGATGGCGGCGGCGCGCATGACATGGCCGGTGCCCAGAAGATGCTGGACATAGATCAGGACGCGGGGAGTTTGCGGCACGAGCCTGTGATCCTCTTGGTATGAATGTCCTGCGCCTTGCGCAGAATGGCATCGAGCTTTCGCGATGCCGCTTGAATATCGTGTCGGCCCGAAACGCTCTCGCGGGCCTGAGCGCCCATGCGGGCAAGGTGTTTCCTGTCGGATAGCGCAAGGCGCAGGGCTTTGGCAAAGCTTTCCGCATCCCCGGATACCGCAAGAAAGCCGGTCTCGCCTTCATAGACGATATCAGGAACGCCATTGGCATCACCTGCCACCACCGGCAGGCCGCTTGCCTGCGCCTCCAGAAAGACAAGGCCGTAGGCCTCGCGAACCGCTGGCCAGACGAAGAGATCGGCCTGCGCGTATTGCGCGGTAACCCCCGCCGCATCGAGCTGGCCGACCCAGGCGGTCCGCACCGGATCGAACCAGCCCATGATCTCGTCGCGCATCTCGCCGTCGCCCACGACGGTCAACCGCCAGTCGAGATCGCGGATCCTCTCCAGAGCCTCCGCCAGCACCCGATAGGACGCCGTCTTGTCGCCCGCCCGCATCATGGCAACGGTGAGAAGCCGGATGGGCTCACCCCTCTCAAGAAGCCTCGGACCGGTCACCTCAAAGGTCGCGGCATCGATGAAGGGCGGCAGGATCGTCAACCGCTCTTCCGGCACCACGGCTGCGAGCCCGCGCGCATCAAGCCTGTGGCTGGCGACGACCATGTCCGCCTGTTCCAGCATGGTGTCGACGGCGGCAAAACCATAGGCCCAATCGCCCGTTCGCCGTTTGGCCGCCCGGCTTGCTTCGATCGCCACATAAGGAATGCCGAGCGCGTTCGCGATGCGACTGCCGAGCCAGTCGGGCGCCTTGTGATAGAGGTGATAGGTCAGCCAGAGATCCGGCGCGCGGTGCCTGGCAAAGTCGGCGAGCAGGCGCTCCGCTTCGCTGTCCGCAAGACGCTCCTTTTCGGCAAGCGCGTCGTGCGAGCCTTCCTTCAGCCACAGACGCAGACGGCTTGGCTGAATGACCTCATGCCCGGCCATTTCCAGCGCACGCACGATCAACCGTCCCACGGCCCGATCACCGGATGGGACGGGGCTGTCGAGCGGTTTCATCGGGGCGTAGAAGGCTATTCGCATCGCGAGGCCGTTCAACCGGACGCGCGCAGCTTTTCCGCCAGCCGGTCGATGCCGGGTTTGGAGGAAAAGGCGCTGCGCACATGCTGCGAAGCTTCAGTGCCGATGGCCTGGCGACGGGCGGGATCGCGCGCAAGGGCTTCAAGGGCGGTTGCGAGGTCCGCCGGATCATGGGGCTCCACAAGAACGCCGGTCCTGCCGTCCTCGATCAATTCCGGAATGGCGGAGACCCGCGTGGACAGGCAGCAGAGGCCCAGAGACTGCGCCTCCATCAGCACGTTTGGCAGGCCATCGCGGTCGCCGGAGCGCGCGATGCGCGATGACAGCACGAAAAGATCGGCGTTGATGCAGGCCTCGATCACCGCCTCGCGCGGCTGCGCGCCATGCCATGTGATGCGATCCGCGATCCCCGCCTTTTCGGCGCGCGCCTGAAGGCGTTTCTTGAGCGCCCCGCCGCCAATATGATCGAAGTGCCAGGCGAGATCGTCGGGCAGGCGGGCGAGGGCGGCGATCAGGTCGTCATAGCCCTTCTTTTCAACCAGCCGTCCGACGGAGAGGATCCGCACTGGGTCGCCGGATCCGTCGCGCATCGCGCGTGTGGAGGGTGGTGAGGGGAAACGGGAGAAATCGAGCCCGTGATAGACCAGCTCCACCGCGTCCTTTCGCTTCCCCAGCCCGTTCAGGTAATCGACATTGACCCGCGTGCAGGTGACGCCCCACGCGGAACTGTCCAGCTTTTCACGCAATTCCCACGCGGGCGAGGTCCAGATGTCCTTGGCATGGGCGGAAAACGACCACTCCATCCCGAGGATCAGCGCCGCGTAGCGCGTCACGGATGCCGGCGTATGGAGATAATGGGTGTGGAGCCAGGTCACATCCTCGGGCAATTCATGCGCAAACACGCAGGCCTGACCGAACCGGCGGTAGCGGTTGGCGCTGTGATCGCGTTCGAGATCTGCCTTGAAGGCGGCCAGCGCCCGGGCGTATCCCGGCTGCTTTTCCGCCCAGCGCCGCGCGCGCGCGACACGCTTGGGATCGTCTTTCAAGTATTCCGGCAGATAAAGCACATCCGCGGTGATCTCACGGTGGAGGTCATGCAGATGCGGGTCCGTCGGGTGGCGCAGCGAAACGATCAACTGGTCCACGCCCCGCTTCTGCAGGCCGAGAATCTCCTGTGCGATGAATGTCTCCGAAAGGCGGGGGTAGCCTTTCACGACGACGGCGATACGCGACATGGAATTCTCCGACAGTCTTTTCTCAGGGCGAGCGGGCTCGCGTGTGGGCCCACGCATGCGACAGGAATGGGTAACACCCTTGGAGGTCAGCCGTGTGCTTTCAGGGCCTGTTGCGTGATCCCGTCCGTGTCTAGGATTTCGCAAACACGGTTTGTAATCACATCGAGGCCATCAAGCAGCCCGTCAAGGCGGGCGGCCGAGGGCGGCTTGGCTTGGGCCAATCGGGCGAGCGCATCCGACATCAGGTCGACATCGGGATAGACGTCGATGGGCAGCACATCCGCCAGTCCATTGTCGCTGGCGCGGTTTGCGCGGATCGCCTGTTCCCTGCGTGGCTCGATGCGGGGGATAAGCAGCGTCGGTTTGTCGAAGGACAGAACCTCGCAGAACGTGTTGTAGCCCCCCATGCCGACAACCGCGGTGGCCCGTGCCAGATAAGGTTCGATCTGCGGCGTGAAATCCATCATGTGAATGTCGTGCATTGCGTCTGCGCGCGCGTGGAACTGCGCCTGCGCTTCCGGCGCCATGAAGGGGCCGAGCACGATCAGCGCGGGCAGCAGCGCCGTGCGGCGCGCCTCATAGGCCCTGAGCACCCAGTCCACCATTTCTTCCCCATCGCCGCCGCCGCCGGGCGTCACGAGGATGAAGGGATCCTCGGAAAAGGCGAAGTGTTCCATCGGGCGCTGGGCGCGCGGCAGATCCCGGCGCAGGTAGCCGGTGTAAAGAACCTTGTCCAGAACCGATTGCGGAATGTCGAGGCCGTCGAGGGGATCGTGGATGCTCGACTGCCCATAGACCCAGATCTCGTCATAGAGATTTTCCAGGGCCGGCAAGACGTTCTTGCGTTCCCATTCCTCGCGCAGCGTGTCCGGATCGTCCATCACGTCGCGAAGGCCGAGCACAAGCCGGGTGCCCGCCGCCTTCAGCGTTTCAAGCGTCGGCAGAACTTCGCCACGCAGGCCCGTGGGTTCCTTGTCGACAAGGAAAATGTCCGGCGCATAGACCTGAGCCGTGTGCTCGATGATCGACGCGCGGATTGCAAGTGTGTGTTCGGTATCGATATGCAGGCTCAACGAAGTGTATTCGCCGTTTCTGAGCTTGATGACACCGGGAATACGGACGAAATCCACCCGTGCACGGAAATCGAAATTCCCGATGATCGGAGATCCGGACAGGATCAGCGCGGAGAGATCCCCGATATCCGCAACCAGCGAGTGCGCGATCGCCCGGCAACGGCGCAGATGCCCCAGTCCGAAGGAATCATGGCTGTAGATGAGGATCTTCGGCTTGTTGATGAGCATCCGGCACCCGTTCGATACATTTAGAGCCGCCAAGCGGTTTCTGCTGGAAATGTCGGTGGAGACATCGTTGATGCGGGTGAGGACGACAAGCCCTGACGACGCACGGTTCTGATTTGCCTGTGCGCTTCAAGCCAGCGCTGCTATGGAAAGCCCCGTGACCTGAGCCTGACAGGGCGCGAACGATGGTATCTCCCGAGTGGCTTGCAATGCGGTCGCCATCTGTGAATGCGGTAGCCGTCTATGTCGAAGATCGCGAAGGCCTCTAAGCATGGGCCCGTTTACCCGCGGCGCTTGCATCGAAGTCGCGAAAACGCCTTTAAGCATACACAAGACAACATTCCAATTCCACGTTCCCTTTACACAACTCATGATGACGATGCCGTCAACATGGGACCGGGCTTGGGATCCAAGATTGAACCTCGCGCTCAGTTTAGCTCCCGCAGCAGTTTTGCGTCCAGAACGATGATTGGCATCTAGGCGTTCCCGGCTCCTGCGGCTATGGTTGCCTTAAGATGCGTTCTGCAAAGGTTGTCGTTGAAAGACTGGTCAGGCTCAGACCGGGGCCGCTCAGGTGTTTTAAATATGGAAAGAAGTCTCTTTCATTTCATCTGGCGGTATAGCAAAAGGCAACAGGTTATTATCCTGTTCATTACCGTTCTGTCTTTCCCGTTGCTGTATAGTACGCTTGAGCTACCCAAGATTATCGTAAACGATGCTATCCAGGGGAGCGATTTTCCGCGCGTTGTTTTCGGCTTCGAGTTGGGGCAGATCCAGTATCTTCTGGTGCTTTGCTTCTCGTTTCTGTTTCTGGTTTTTCTCAATAATGGCGTGAAATACACGCTCAACGTGTACAAGGGGCTGACCGGCGAGCGGATGTTGCGCCGGTTGCGCTATGAACTTTTTCAACGAGTGTTGCGCTTTCGCCTGCCTCGGTTCCGGCGTGTCTCCTCAAGCGAGATCATTCCGATGATCACCTCTGAGGTGGAGGATCTGGGAGGGTATATCGGCGACGCGATCGCCGTTCCGGCCTTCCAGGGCGGGACGCTACTTGTCTACCTGTTCTTCATTTTCGTACAGAATCCGCTGCTTGGCGTGGCCGCCATCGCGCTCTATCCGGTCCAGGGCTACATCATTCCACGCCTTCAACGCCGGGTGATTATCTTGTCGCGCGAGCGGGTGCGGAACGTGCGTACCATTGCAGACCGCGTGGGTGAGAGCATCAACGGCGTCACCGAAATCCATGCCAACGACACTTCCGCATGGCACATGGCCGATCTCTCGTCGCGGCTACACACGAATTTCGCGATCCGCTACGACATCTTCAAGCGCAAATATATGATCAAGTTTATCAATAACTTGATCAATCAACTCACGCCGTTCTTCTTCTATTCGATTGGCGGTTATCTCGTTATTCAGGGCAATATCAGCTTCGGTGCGCTGGTCGCGGTGCTGGCTGCCTACAAGGATCTTGCCGGGCCTTGGAAGGAGCTCTTGGCCTATTATCAGACGCAGGCCGATTGCAGCGTCAAATACGAGACGGTTATCGAGAATTTCGACCCGCCTGACATCTATCCCCTGGAACGTCTGACGAGCGACGAAGTCATTGCGCTTGGCGGCGGGTTGTCCATGATTTCGGTCTCCTTTTCGGAAGGGGGCGGCCGTCCGGAGGCCCATGGTGTGTCTCTCGAAATTCCACAAGACGGGCATTGTGCCGTTGTCGGCGACGATCGTTCCGGACGTTCCGAGGTTCTGTTGCTTGCCTGCGGACTTCTCCAGCCCGACAGCGGTCGGGTGGAGATCGGTGGCCACAATCTGGAAACGCTTGCGTCTGCGAGCCTCGGCCGTCTGATCAGCTATGTCGCCTCCGGCGCGCATATCTTCACCGGGACCATTCGCGACAACCTCTATTACGGCTTGCGTCACCGCCCGGTCACCGTGGCGGATGCGGTCAAGGGCAACGAGCCAGAGCGCGGCTATCGTCGCCTGGAGGCGGTGGCGACGGCGAACTCGCCCTATGACATTGACGACGAGTGGGAAGACTTCGGCGCCGCTGGCGCGGGAAACCAGCAGGAGCTTGACGAACGCGCGATAGCTGTCCTGCGGATTGTCGGTCTTGACGACGACATCTATCACATGGGCCTTCAGGCACGCATTGCCGGTGATGAAGCGCAGTCCATCGGGATGCTGGACCTGCGCGCGGCAATAGCGGAGCGGTTGGCGAGCGACAAGAAACTTGGCGACCTGATCGAGCCCTGGGAGGCGAACACCTTCAATTCCAGCGCGTCTCTTGCGGAGAACCTGCTCTTCGGCCTTCCCGCCGATCCGACCGTGGCGCTGGAGCAGATCCCTGAAGACGAGCTCTTCATGGCGTTCCTGAAATCCACGGCCCTTCATGCCCGCATGGTCGGAATCGGCCGCAAGATTGCGGAGACCATGGTGGAGCTGTTCGGAAACCTGTCGGCCCAGTCCGGCCTTCAGGAGAGCTTCTCGTTCGTTTCCGCAGACCAGATGCCGGAAGTGGAGCGGATCCTGCGCAAGGGGACTGGAAGCGACAAGGAGCTGAATGACGACGACGCAAGATTGCTGATCGGTATCGCGCTCAAGCTCATTCCGGCCAAGCACCGTCTGGGGATCCTGACACCGGAAATGGAGGCCGAGATTGTTGCCGCGCGCAAGACGTTCCGCGAGAGGCTCGGTACCGAGAACGGCCGATACGTGCTCTTCGATCGCGAGGCCTGGGCGGAGCCGCTCTCCATCGAGGACAACCTGATCTTTGGCAAGCCGCGCGGCAACAGGCGCGATGCGCGCGAGCGGATTGAGGGCGTGATCGGCGCGTTGATCGACGAGATGAAGCTGCGCGCGCCAATCCTTGAGGCCGGTCTCGATTACAACGTCGGCGTTTCTGGCTCGCGTTTGACCAACAGCCAGCGGCAGAGGATGGCCCTGGCGCGTGCGCTGGTGAAGAACCCGCACATGCTGGTGATCGATGGCGTGGCGGCTGGAAACGGTGCGCAGGACAGGGCGCTGCGCGAAGCCTTGCGCGCCGCGATGGAGGGGAAGACGCTGCTCTTCGGCCTGGATGATCCCGAGGTCGCAAAGGAATTTCCCTATCAGGCGGTTATCTCGCAAGGCCACATGGAGGACGTGGTGGCCGCGCAAGCGACCAGCTTATCGCGACTGATGGAGGGAGGGGCGTCATGAGAAAGTCGTGCAAAGCGGATAGGGCAGGTTGCCTGGGCCCGGCCAGGGTGTGCCGGCAAGTGTCTCTGCGGATCGATCAACACCGCTTCCGACGTCCTGAAACAATCCGATGCACATTGAGTTCGAAAGTGAATGCAGTGACCTGAACACCTGTTCCGCGAAACAGGAACCAATCAAAAAAAAGCCGGCCCGAGAGAGAGTTTCCCGATGACGATCGACAGTGAAGTGAATGCCTTGTGTCAGGTTCCTCTTTTCAAGGGAATCGATCCGGCAAAACTCAGGCTTCTTGCCTTTATCAGCGAGAGGACCTGTTTCGAGCCGGGAGAGCACCTGTGCTCGCAAGGTGAGGCGGGGGACAGCGCCTTCATCATTTTGAACGGTGAAGCGAACGTGGAGGTGGCGACAGACCTGGGCGAACAGGTCGTGGCGCGTGTTGGTACGAACGACATCGTCGGTGAGATCGCAATCTTGTGCGACGTGCCGCGCACCGCATCTCTGGTGGCGGTGTCCGATATGGACGTGCTGACTATTTCCAAGGATAATTTCCTGAAATTGCTGAAGGAGTTCCCCGAAATCGCTCTTGAGGTGATGCGTGTGCTCGCCCAGCGTCTGGAAAAAACGACCCGCGATCTCGGCGCGGCCAATGCCACTCTGGCGGGAAAGGCCAATTGATCCGGCAAACCCCGACATTCCTGTCTGTTGCCGCATGATCCGCCGTGTATCCACCAAAGCGCGACGTCAGGCGAAGTGAGATGCTGTGACTCTCATCACAGTAACATTCCGGCAAACTGTTAGGGTTGATATTCGAGAAATGGTGCTAGCCTGCCCCTGCCGCACCAACCGTACGGACCATTTGGCGCCGGGGGCGGGGGGGCGAAAAAAAAAGGCGGATCTGCCCGGCTGAAGGCTTGCCACAGGTGGGCGGCCTGACCTTCTTCCCGAAGCCGCAAGCGGCTTCGGTGACAAGCTCAGGTCAGAAACAAATGGTTGCACTGGGTGGCAGCATCAGCTGCGAGCCGGATCCGCAGGGAACGGCAAAGTGTTCAGGTAAGGGGCTGCAAGGGCCCCTTCGAAAGCGAGAGCAGTCAGGAGAAGATCGCATTGGCGCGTGAGTTTTCCTTGCGTTTCTGGGGAGTGCGCGGTTCGACGCCGGCACCGGGGGTGGAGACGCTGCGATACGGAGGTGAGACCACCTCTCTGGAGATACGTGCCGGTGAGCAGATCATTCTGATTGATTGCGGCTCTGGCGCGCGCAATCTCGGCCGCGAACTCGTGAAAGGCGATCAGCACCAAATCGACTTGCTGTTCACGCATACGCATCTCGATCACATCTGTGGCCTGCCGTTCTTCCAGCCCGCCTATGATGCCTCCTATGCTGTGTGCTGCTGGGCCGGACATTTCAAGGATCGCTGTTGCTTGCGGGATGTGGTGTGCCGGATCATGTCGCCGCCGGTTTTCCCGGTCGCCGCCGAAACGCTGAAAGGCGTCTCGTTCGAGGCTTACACGCCGGGTGATGAATGGACCCTGGGCGACGTGAAGGTGGAGACCATTCGGCTCAATCATCCCGGTGGCGCTTGCGGCTATCGCCTGACCTTCGAGGGACGCTCCCTTGCCGTGATCACGGATCACGAGCATGGCGATCCCGAGATCGATGCCGCTGTCGAAGCGTTCGTGAAGGACGTGGACGTGATGATCTACGATGCCACCTACACGGATGAGGAGTTGCCGGACCACATCGGTTGGGGGCATTCCACATGGCAGGAAGCCTTGCGATTGTCGAAACAGGCCAATGTGAGGCGGCCGGTGATATTCCATCACGATCCCGCGCGCACGGATGACCAGCTTGACGTGATCGCTGCGCAGGTGAAGGCCGGAAATCGGGCCGCATCGGTTGCGGTTCAGGGCGAGACGATCAATATCTGATTGCTGAGCTCCGTGGCCGGGCCGGTGGGGCGTTGGCGGGGGCTAAGGTGGGCCGTCGCTGCGGGAGAACGGGCCATCGGGTGATCGGTGGCCACCGCGAGGACCGTGTTGCGTACGTTTCAGGCGTGTCGAGGCAGCGGGGGCGAACTGGATCGCGCCTGCGGGGAACATGCGGGGGGATGAAGTGGCGCGATTGGCGGGACTGTTTCGCAGACAGGCGATGCCTGAGACCATTCCGCCGAGAATGGCCGAGGAAATCAGCAGGCAGGACGCCGCTGCCGAACGGCTGATCGGCTGGGTGCAGCTCGGCGTCGTTCTTTTCTTTGCCCTTCTTTACTCCATTGCTCCGCGTGCTGAAGGAACATCCGGGTTCAACTTCGTACCCTGGGCCCTTGGAGCCTATTTTCTCTTCACGATCTGGCGTCTGTGGCTCTCCTATCGCCGGGAAATGCCGGTCTGGGCGCTCAACCTCTCCATCGTCGCCGACATGCTGTTGCTGGTCGGGATCATCTTTTCCTTCCACATCCAGTACGACCAGCACCCCACCTTCTATCTGAAGGCGCCGACGGTGATGTACATGTTCCTGTTCATCGCGCTGCGCGCTCTGCGGCTTGACCCGCGCTTCGTTCTGACCGCTGGCGGTATTGCGGCCATTGGCTGGATCGCTCTGGTCGCCTATGCGGTGATGGCGGACCCTGACCACATGCTGGTGACACGCAACTATGTTCGCTATCTCACCTCCAATTCCATCCTGATCGGGGCGGAGTTCGACAAGCTCCTCATCATACTTGCCGTCACGCTCGTGCTGGCCTTCGGCCTTGCGCGCGCGCGCCGTATCTTTTTCGGCGCCATACGTGACCACATGGCCGCCAGTGACTTGAGGCGGTTCTTCGAACCCGAGGTCGCCAGCACCATCACCGAAGGCCAAGTGGAAATCGAAGCCGGCCATGGAATGGTGGTGGAGGCCGCCGTGTTGATGGTTGATATCCGGGGCTTCTCACCGGTCGCCGCCAAGTTGCCGCCTGAGACGATCATGCGTGTTCTGGGGTGCTATCAGGCCTGCGCTGCGCCTGTCATCAAGCGGCGCGGCGGGCGTATCGACAAGTATCTGGGGGATGGCATTCTGGCGACCTTTGGCGCTCTGTCCCCTTCGCAGACCTTTGCCGCCGACGCGGTGGCCGCGGCGATGGAGATCATCGCGGTGATCCATGCCGCACAGGCGGATTTTGTGGAGGCGGGATGGCCGGGCAAGATGCGGGTCGGCGTGGCGGTCACATCGGGCACGCTCACCATTGGCGTTGTGGGGGTGGCCGACCGTCTGGAATACACGGTGATCGGTGCGCCGGTGAACCTTGCGGCAAAGCTTGAAAACGCCAACAAGACGTTCGTCACCAGCGCTGTGGCCGCGCTGGAGACCTATGAGCTGGCCGCCCGACAAGGGGCGCAGGTGAAGGCTATAGAATTGCGTCGAGGCGTCGATATCGAGGGGATTGACGATGTCGTCGACGTGGCCTTGCTGGTGAACGAGCAGATCCCGGTGGTGCCGAGCCATGCGTGTGAGCCTTTGTCCTGACGCCTATCCGCTGTTTCGGCTTGCGTTTTTCATCACAGATCGCCCGTGCTTGCATTTGCCGTCGTCTGCGACTTGACCCAGCGTTCACGACCTGCAAGCTGTGGCTGGATTCACAATCCGGCCGGCCGGTCGGATTCACTTCCGGGAGGATATAAATGCAATTGGATGGTTCGCTCGCCGCGGTTGTAACCGGCGGGGCTTCGGGCTTGGGTGCTGCAACGGGCAAGATGCTCGCCGAAGCTGGCGTAAAGGTCACGTTGTTCGATCTGAACGAAGAGGCCGGAGAGCAGAGGGCAGCCGAAATCGGCGCCAAATTCGTCAAGGTCGATGTGTCCAGCGAAGAGAGCGTCGTTGCGGGCTTTGCGGCAGCGCGCGAGGCGCATGGTCAGGAGCGCATTCTGATCAACTGTGCGGGCATCGGCCCGGCCGCCAAGACTGTCTCGCGCGGCGAGCCGCATTCCATGGGCCTTTTCGAAAAGGTGATTTCGATCAATCTGATCGGCAGCTATCGTTGCATCACCCATTCGGCTGCGGGCATGATCAAGCTCGATCCGGTTTCCGCCGACGGCGCGCGCGGCGTGATGGTCTCCACCGCTTCCGTCGCCGCTTTTGACGGTCAGGTCGGGCAGGCCGCCTATTCCGCCTCCAAGGGGGGCATCGCGGCCATGACGCTGCCGGTTGCCCGCGATCTGTCCCAGTACGGCATCCGCGTGATGACGATTGCGCCGGGCATCTTCGAGACCCCGATGTTGCTCGGTCTGCCGCAGGACGTGCAGGACAGCCTCGGCAAGCAGGTGCCGTTCCCCTCGCGTCTCGGCAAGCCGGACGAATACGCTCAGCTGGTGCGCTCGATCTGCGAAAACGAC
This sequence comes from Breoghania sp., assembly GCF_963674635.1. Lineage (NCBI taxonomy): Bacteria > Pseudomonadati > Pseudomonadota > Alphaproteobacteria > Hyphomicrobiales > Stappiaceae > Breoghania > Breoghania sp. The sequence goes on along the minus strand of NZ_OY771475.1, from coordinate 1,771,576 downwards.
ATGCTGAACGGCGAGATCATCCGCCTCGACGGCGCAATCCGCATGGCGCCGCGCTAGGCGTCCGCCATTGCAAACGAAAACGACCGGGCCCCATCGGACCCGGTCGCCTTCAGATCGCTTGCGGGCTCATTCCGCACGGGCCGTCAGGCGACAGCCTTTTCCTTCTTGCGCGCCAGACCTTCCACCACGTTGAAGATGATCCGGTGCCCGGCTTCCTGGTCGAGCGACATGATCGATTCCGGGTGGAACTGAACGGCGGCGATCGGCTCGCGCTGGTGTTCGATGGCCATGATGGTGCCGTCGTCGGACTGCGAGACCACGCGGAAATCCTCGTTCAGCGTTTCGCGCTTGGCGTGAAGCGAGTGGTAGCGCCCGACGGTGACCGGCGATTGCAACCCGTGGAAGAGCACGGAATTCTCCTCAAACGTCACCGCCGACGGCTTGCCGTGCATCGGGATGTCGAGCTGGTCGAGTTCGCCGCCAAAGGCTTCCGCCAGCGCCTGAAGGCCGAGGCAGACGCCGAAGATCGGCAGGCCGCGCGCCCGTGCGCGCCCGATGGTCGCCGCACAGTCGAAGTCGCGCGGGTTGCCCGGACCGGGTGACAGCACGATGAGATCGGGATTGATGTCGTGGAAGACGGCATCGGCCACCGGAGAGCGGTAGGTCACGACCTCGGCCCCCGTCTGGCGGAAGTAGTTGGCGAGCGTGTGGACGAAGCTGTCCTCGTGATCGACCAGAAGGATCTTGATGCCCTCACCGGGAAGCGGTCCCTTCTGGGCGGTCGCTGCCGGATTGAGCGCAAGGCCGGCCTCGCGCACGGCGGCGCGCATGGCCTCCGCCTTCAGTTCCGTCTCCGCCTCTTCATCTTCCGGAACACTGTCGAAGAGCAGCGTCGCGCCGGCACGGATTTGCGCCACGCCATCCTTGATGCGCACGGTACGAAGCGTCAGGCCGGTATTCATGTCGCCGTTGAAAAGAACCGCGCCGATGGCCCCGCCATACCAGGCGCGCGGGCTCTTTTCGTGGTTTTCCACGAATTCCATAGCCCAGCGTTTCGGTGCACCCGTCACCGTCACCGCCCATGTGTGGGAAAGGAACGCATCCAGCGCATCCATGCCCGGACGCAGTGTGCCTTCGATATGATCGACCGTGTGGATCAGGCGGGAGTACATCTCGATCTGGCGCCGTCCGATGACGCGAACCGAGCCCGGCTCGCAGATGCGCGACTTGTCGTTGCGATCCACGTCGGAGCACATGGTCAGCTCCGCCTCGTCCTTCTTGGAGTTCAGAAGCTTGCGGATCTGGGCCTCGTCCTCGATGGCATTCTTGCCGCGCCGGATGGTGCCGGAAATCGGGCAGGTCTCCACCCGACGTCCGCCCGTCACGCGGACATACATCTCCGGCGATGCGCCGACGAGATATTCCGAATGGCCGAGATTGATGAAGAAGGCATAAGGGGAGGGGTTGATTGCCTGAAGGCGGCGGGAAACGGCGGAAGGCGGGTTGGGGCAGGGCTCATAGAAGGTCTGGCCCGGAACGGTTTCGAACAGATCCCCGCGCCGGAAGTAATCCATTGCCGCACGGACCTGATCGGCATATTCACCGGGCTTGTGATCGCCACGGCCCGGATCGCCTTGCGCCGGCTTGTAGTCGACGCTTTCGCCGGAACGCTCGATCCCAACGGTGGACTTGCCGTCCGCCTCGAAGTCGTATTCCAGCACATGCGCCTTGCGGCCGTAATGGTCGACGATGAGCATCTCGTCCGGCAGGTAGAGCACCAGATCGCGCTGGTCGGCCGGCCTTTCGAGCTTCAGATCGATGGGTTCGAACTGGAAGCACAGGTCATAGCCGAAGGCGCCGTAAAGGCCGAGGTGATCGTCGGGGCAGGAAAAGAGCCTGATGAGCGCGCGTACCACGGAAAAAGTGGAGGGCTGACGGGAGCGTTCCTCTTCCGACAGGAAACGGGTCGGCTCCGCGATCAGCACGGCAAAGCCGTCATCCAGCCTCTTCATCTCCGCGATGTCGGGGTGGCCTTCCAGCACACGCCCGATGGCGGGCAGCAAAACCTCGCCGCGCCCGTTGAGAGCGCGAACCGTCACCATGCGGGCGTTTGATTCCACAACAAGCGGCGGATTGACGAGGGCCATGTCCCATCGGGTGTAACGACCGGGATATTCGTAGGAGGAAGAGAAAACCGCGCCACGTTGGCTGTCGAGGCGGTCCATCCACGCGCTCGTGCCCGCCTCATAGTCTGCGTCACGCACACGGCGCGAAACGGTAATGCCGCCCGCCGTCTCGAAGCTCTGATCTGGCTGCAGAGTCATTCCCTTGCTCCTTCATTCCACTGCCGTCAGGCACATTCTTGCTACCTGAACCGCACGACCGGGACACCGCAATCGGAAGCCTGGAAACGACAAGGCCGCCCGAGGGGGAAATCCCTGGGCGGCCTTGTCGTCACCAGCATGCGGACATGCGTCGTCGCGGCCACCCTAGAGGCGCCACCACCAGCCCGTCATGTTGCGTGTGTTGATCATGGGAAGTTGGATAACCGAAACGAGGGGGCGATGCAACGATCTTGCTGTGACTTGGGTGGGCCCGCGAAAAATAACAGTCTGGAAGGGCGTCTCGGGGTCGACCTCAGCAGACGCCGGGATATGATGAAATGACCGGCGGCGATCGCGCACGAGAGGCGTGGCTGTTTGTCCGGCTTGAAACACGCGCATGGGGGGCTCAATGCAGCAGAAACGGGATTTCTCCGAAATGGTCGATGCGCTGGCCGCCGCGGTCGGGATCGCCATGGAAGACACGTGGCGCGCGGGTGTGACTGCGCATTTCGAAGCCATCGCCAAGGCGGCGCAAGAGGTTGAAGCCGTGCCGCTGGAGGAACGCGCCGAACCTGCCTGGCATTACGAGGCCTGACCCATGCATCTTGATCCCCTGACCGGCTCCGCCGCCGATATCATCGATGCCGTGCGCAAGCGCGAGGTTTCCGCAAAGGATATGGCCGAGCTTGCCATTGAGGCTGCCGAGGCCGTCAATCCGCGCATCAACGTCTTCACTGAGATCACCGCCGAGCGCGCCCTGGCCGAAGCGGATGCGCTCGACAGGAAAAGTGCAGCCGGTGAACCGATGCCGCCTTTGGCCGGTCTGCCCTATGCGGCCAAGAACCTCTATGACGTGGACGGTTTGAAGACGCTGGCCGGGTCGCGGATCAATCGCGACAATCCCCCAGCCAAAGCCGACGGCGCGCTGATCGCGCGCATGAAGGCGGCAGGCGCGTTGCTTGTCGGCACGCTCAACATGGACGAATACGCCTACGGCTTCACCGGCACCAACGACCATGACGGCGATGTCCGCAATCCACATGATACGACCCGCATGGCCGGTGGGTCTTCTGCAGGATCTGGGGCCGCGATTGCGGCGGGCGTCGTGCCGGTGGCGCTGGGGTCCGATACCAACGGCTCCATCCGTGTGCCCTCATCCTTTTGCGGCACCTTCGGCCTGAAGGCGACCTATGGACGCTTTTCGCGCGCCGGAGCCTTTCCATTCGTGACAAGTTTCGACCATGTCGGCCCGCTTGCACGAACCGCCCGCGATCTCGCCGCCATCCACGATGCCGTGGCCGGTTACGATCCCGCCGATCCGGTCTCATCCAGACACCCGGTCATGTCCTGTCAGGCAGCGTTGCAGGAAGGAACAGACGGTCTGCGCATTGCTGTTGCCGGAGGCTGGTTCCGTCAGAACGCCACCCGAGAGGCGCTCGAAGCCGTGGAGGCCGCAGCCAAGGCGTTGGAAGTTGACCGCGAGGTGGAGCTTCCGCTCACCCGCGAAGCCCGCCTTGCGGCCTATGTCCTGACAGGGGCGGAGGGGGCGGCCTTCCATCTGGACCGCCTGCGGACCCGCCCCGACGATTTCGAGGTTGAGACGCGCAACCGTCTGGTTGCGGGCGCGCTCATTCCCTCAGCTTGGGCCATGCGCGCCCAGCGTGTGCGGAGGCTCTATCGGGATGAGGTTCTGAAACTCTTCGAGGGCGTTGATGCGATCCTGAGCCCGACAACCCCCTTCTCCGCACCGCCCTTCGGCACCACGACCATCGACATCGACGGTGAAACCTTGCCGTTGGAACCGAATATTGGCATCTACACCCAGCCGTTTTCCTCCATCGGGCTTCCGGCGGTTTCCGTGCCGGTCTGGCTGGAGGGGGCAAAACTCCCCCTCGGCGTCCAGATCGTCGCCGCTCCCTGGCGCGAGGACATCGTGCTCAGGATCGCCGACACGCTGGAACGTGAGGGTATAGCGGAAGCGCGCACGGCACTGCTGGAATAGGCGCTCTCGATCGCGACGATCTGGCTGGATCGCTCTGGCGGGCTAGGCGCTCGTTTTGACGTAAAGCCCCGCCAGGCGATCCCAATAGGTTTGTCCGCGCCAACGAATGAAAGAGCCGAACTGGAACCAGATGAACGCTATGAAGATCAGGATGCCAACCGCAAGCTGACCGAAAAATGCCGAGTGCATTTCACTGGATTCCATTGTTTGGAAAAGTTTGCTTGCAGATGTTTGGAAAATTTTGCTTGCAGACACCGCAAGTTCGTCAGGTGTTGGATTCTCGAAGCCAACTGTCTCGTATGCTGCAAGAGCAAACAGCGGAAAAAACTTGACCATTTCTCTAATCAAACACTGGCGAACGGATGGCGAGCCGCCGGACTCGGTGGTGACCTGTAGCCCGAGATATTTCTTGCCCGGGGTCGTGGCGAATTTTCCGGTAATAATGGCAATTGATAGTGCCAAAATGATATAAAACGGGAGTTGCATTGGGTAGTAACGAGTGTGGTTCCCGAGCTCATCAGAGTAATATGCAAGCGATCTTGAGTAGGTTTTGTTTCCGTCCCTACGAAATGCAATTATGTATGTGATGTTTGATTTGAACAAGAAAGAGCTTCGAGTTTCGCAAACTCTTTGAATATGCTGTTCTCCGGATTTTAGCGGGAGAAGCTGTTCCATTCGCTCGTTCGAGAGAAAATTACTTTGTTCGCAGGAGTTGGTTTTGATGAAGCTGGGTACGATAAACCGTGCCGAGAATGGCGTACTCAAGACGTAAAACACAACGGTGAGTGCGGTTGATACAACAAGGAGATCAATCAGTAGTGCCACGGCGCGGCTCGAAAAACAGCGATCTTGCATGCGGTAACGTCCTGGCGAGTAAGCGGAAATTGTCATAATCGACAGTGAGGCATACCGAAGTTTTCATTGGGAAACAAGCGCGACTACATGGCTGCTCTCCACCGAGGCCGTACGCGCTCTTCGGTCTTCTACCGGGAAGGCTCTCCGATCGCGCCCAGCTCCGTAACCTGCTTGCCATAGGTGCGGAATTTCTCCTGTATCCGCTCCATTTCCTCATCATCCAGAATGATCATCGGGCGACCGGTGACCGCCGCCATCTGGGCGGCGATGAAATACTGGTGGCAAAGCTCTTCCACTTCGCCTGCAAGCCACAGGGCTTTGGCAAGCGTCGGGCCAAAGGCGATCTGGCCGTGATTGGACAAAAGGCAGGCGGAGCGATCCTCAAGCGCCGCGATCATGTTGGTGGAGAGCGCCTGTGTGCCGAAGGTTGCATAGTCTGCACACCGCAACGTCTTTCCACCTGCGACCGCGATCATGTAGTGGAATGGCGGGATTTCCAGCCTGAGGCAGGAAAGCGCCGCCGCGTGGCTTGAATGGACATGAACGATTGCCCCCGCCTCGGGCTTGGAGCGGTAGATATCCATGTGCATGCGCCACTCGGACGATGGCAGCCAGTCGCCGTCAAAACCGCCGTCGAGATCCATGGCGACGATGTGATCGGGTGTCAGCTCGTCATAGGGAATGCCGGACGGGGTGATGAGAAAGCCGTCCCCGATGCGCGCGGAGACATTGCCCGATGTGCCCGTATTGAGCCCGGAGGCGTTCATGGCGCGGCAAGTGGCGATGATGCCTTCACGCCAGCTCATGTTCGACATTTCCATCACCTCTGGATCGGGCTTGCTGCGTGACCGGGTCAGTCGGGCAGGGGAATGAAGTCGTCCTCATCGCCGGGAACAATGTCGAAGCGACCGGCTTTCCACTCCGCCTTGGCCTGGTCGATGCGTTCCTTGGACGAGGAGACGAAATTCCACCACACATAGCGCCGCCCGTCCATCGGCTCGCCGCCCAGCAGCTGGAAGCGGGCATCGGTGAGTGCGGTCACATGAAGGGCGTCAGCCGGGCGCAGGACCAACAGCTGGCCGGGGCCGAACCGGTCGCCGGAGATCTCGATCTCGCCGGAAAGCGTATAGATGGCGCGTTCCTCATGACCGATATCGACCGGTATACGCGCGCCCGCTTCAAGGGCCACATCGGCATAGAAGGTTTCAGAATGGCTCGGCGTGGGGGATCTCTCGCCATAAAGCTCGCCGATAATGAGCCGCACCTCAGCGCCCTTGTCGGCGATCACCGGCAGGTCCGCCTTGCCGTGATGCGTGAAGGTGGGGGCGATCTCCTCCTTTTCCTTCGGCAAGGCGACCCATGTCTGGATGCCGAAGAGATTGAAGGAGCTTTCTCGCACCTCTGGCGCGGTGCGCTCCGAATGCACAATCCCGCGCCCCGCCGTCATCCAGTTCACGTCTCCGGGGCGGATGGCCTGCGCGGAGCCAAGGCTGTCGCGATGGAAGATCTCGCCATCATAGAGGTAGGTGACGGTGGAAAGACCGATATGGGGATGGGGACGGACGTCCAGCCCCTCGCCGGTGATGAACTCCGCCGGTCCCATCTGATCGAAGAAGATGAAGGGGCCGACCATTCGCTTCTTGATGGAAGGAAGCGCGCGGCGCACCTCGAAACCGCCAATATCGCTGACCCGTGGCACGATGATGGTTTCAACCGCATCGCAGGCCGCACCGTCGCCCGGTGCCGGATCTTCAGGTCGCCTCGACATCGGTTCCTCCGCTGACTGCAGCACATGGGGCGAGGGGGCAGGCTGGCGCATGTGTCTGCGTCCGGCCTGACCCGTTTCCGTAAGCCTCAGGATCGGACCAGCGAGGGGAAATGGGAAGCCCTTCTCGGGTGAACGCTCTGTTCGCCCCGGTTCGCTAGTCCTTCTTCGGCTTGAAGCGGGCGCGCAGTTCCTCGCATTTGTCGGCGCGCTTGGCTTTGGGCGTGAACCAGATGTAGTCGTAAAGGCCGGGGGCGGGCATGTAGTCGGAGGGCTTGCTCTCCCCCGCTTCCAGTTCCACCATGGCCACGATTAGCATCGCGGCATCCGGCGCGCGTTGGCGCAGGTACCACGGCGCCGCCATGTCGGCGCGAACATGGCCGCGCCCGGCGATGAGAACGGCCCCGTCCTCGGTGGCGTTTTCGATCATCCCATCCGCGAGCGACGCATCGCGGGCGCGCTGGATCGGAACCATCGCATCGACAGCGGGTTCCGGCAGAAGGCCGCAATGGCCGTCTCGCAGATCCTGCTTCAGCGTTTCAAGGCCAGCTTCGGGAAGCGGTGTCGAGACCCGCCATTTCTTCAAGACATCCGGCCCAAGGGCCTCCAGGCCGTCTGTGCGGAAATCCTTCAGGACCTTGCGCGAAAGGTCGCCTGCCGCCATCGGCATGTGGGCGGCCAGGGCGGCATCCGCGATGGGTTGATACATCGACCATGCGGGCCAGCCGGAGGCATCCCAATCCAGCGCCGTCCCCATACCGGAGCCGTCCTTGGGAGAGGTCGCAAGATAATCCGCCAGGGCTGCGGATTTGTCGGCCGGGATCATCTCATAGACAATGGCGGGCTTGCGCCCGGCTTCGGCCAGGACGGAGACGATCCATGCCTGCCTGAGATGATGATCGGGATTGTCATGCGTCTCTCCGGCCAGAACGAACCGGGCGGAGGCGATATCCCTGGCCAGGACATCCGGCGTGACGAAGTCTCCTTCCTTCACGGACCAGATACGGCCAAGCAACGGATTGTCCCGGTTGAGCGTCGCCTGCCAATCCTGGGTAAGAGGCGGGAGCGCATGAGCGGCGGGGGCAAGAAGGGTGCAAACGGCGACGCTGGCAAAAATGCGCAACGCGGCAGCCAGTGGGCGGGCAGGCAAGGTCATCGGCGAACTCTCAATGTCGGGGCCTTGGACGAGGGAGGCTCCTGGCTGCTTGCTGCTTTTCGGCGGCGTCTGCTTGGGCCATTCCGCAAGTGAGATCGCACGTCATTGCGGCGGGTTCAAGAACCAAGGTCCTTGATAGCGCGCTTGCCTGAGGCAAGCGTGCAGGTTCGCGAGGAGGCCTGAAGTGTGTGAACCACGCCCCTTGAGAGCAATCATGGAGCCGGTGTCGCGTCTGCGGCGCGTTCATTGAGCATCAACGAAGCTGTTGATCGGGCAAAGAAAAAAGGGGGCCTTTCGGCCCCCTTTCTTATTCCAGTCCACCGTAAGGCGGCCGCGGATCACCCCATGGTCGGGATGGAGAACTCCGCGCCTTCCTTCGTTCCCGACGGCCAGCGCGAGGTGACCGTCTTGGTGCGGGTGTAGAACTTGAAGGCGTCCGGGCCGTGCTGGTTCAGGTCGCCAAAACCGGACCGCTTCCAGCCGCCGAAGGTGTGGTAGGCCAGCGGCACCGGGATCGGCACGTTCACACCCACCATGCCGATGTTGATGCGGGCGCAGAAATCGCGCGCCGTATCGCCGTCGCGGGTGAAGATCGCGACGCCGTTGCCATATTCATGGCTCATCGGCAGGTCGATGGCTTCCTCATAGGTCTTGGCGCGCACCACGGACAGGACGGGGCCGAAAATCTCGGTCTTGTAGATGTCCATGTCCTTGGTGACATTGTCGAAGAGACAGCCGCCGATGAAGTTGCCGTTCTCGTAGCCCTGGAGCTTGAAATTGCGGCCATCGACGGCGAGCGTCGCGCCTTCCGCCACGCCGCGGTCAACAAGGCTTTTGACGCGGTTATAGGCTTCCCTGGTCACCAGCGGACCGAAATCCACGTCGTCACCGGCCGTGTAGGGGCCGATCTTCAGGTTTTCCACGCGCGGGATGAGCTTTTCCATCAGCAGGTTGGCCGCAGCCTCGCCCACCGGGACAGCAACGGAGACGGCCATGCAGCGTTCGCCCGCCGCGCCATAGCCCGCGCCCACCAGCGCATCGACGGCCTGATCCATGTCGGCATCCGGCATGATCAACATGTGGTTCTTCGCACCGCCGAAGCACTGTACGCGCTTGCCCGCCGCGCAGCCGCGCGAATACACATACTGCGCGATCGGCGTGGAGCCGACGAAGCCGATGGCCTGGATGATGTCGTCATCGAGAATGGCGTCGACGGCTTCCTTGTCGCCATTGACCACATTCAGAATACCCGCCGGAAGACCGGCTTCCAGCATCAGTTCCGCCAGCATCATCGGCACGGAGGGATCACGCTCGGACGGCTTCAGGATAAAGGCGTTGCCGGCCGCGATCGCCGGGCAGAATTTCCACATCGGGATCATGGCCGGGAAGTTGAAGGGGGTGATGCCCGCCGCAACGCCCACTGGCTGGCGCATGGAATACATGTCGATGCCGGGGCCCGCGCCTTCGGAATACTCGCCCTTCATCATGTGCGGTGCGCCAATGCAGAATTCCGCCACTTCCAGGCCACGGATCACGTCGCCCTTGGCGTCCGGCAGCGTCTTGCCATGCTCGCGCGACAGCGCTTCGGCCAGCTTGTCCATGTCGCGGTGAAGCAGGTCGACGAATTTCATTAGCACACGGGCGCGGCGCTGCGGGTTGGTCGCGGCCCATGCGGGCTGCGCGGCGGCGGCGTTTTCGATGGCCGCACGCATCTCGGCGGGCGAGGCAAGCGCAACCTTTGCCTGAACCTCACCCGTGGCGGGATTGAAGACGTCGGCGGTGCGACCCGACGTTCCGGCGACATGATTGCCGCCGATGAAATGTCCGATTTCCTGGGTCATCGAGAAACCTCCCGGATTGTTGTGTTCGTCGTCATCTGGAACCTCGGCGGAATTGTCACCGCACGCTGACGCACAGTCTGCATCAAGAGCCACGAAACGCAACGCTCGACCGAGCGGAGCTGTTGTGCGTAGATTGAAGTGCAAAATCCGCAAATAGCGATACCGCGGTGCAAAAAGATGTAGATGCCGCGTGGCGCGGTTTTGGCGAATGAAAACGGGGCACGGAATGAACTGGGACGATGTCCGCATCTTTCTGGCGGTGGCACGCGCAGGGCAATTGCTGGCGGCGGGCCGCAGGTTGGGCTTGAACCACGCCACGGTGGCGCGCCGCGTGAGCGCACTGGAAGCGGCGCTTAAGGTCAAGTTGATGGACCGGCGTACCAATGGCTGCCACCTGACGCCCGCGGGCGAACGGTTCCTCACGTCCGCTGAGGCGATGGAGGCGGAAATGCTGGCGGCCACCGCCGCCACGGATGCCGACATGGATCTGTCTGGGACGGTGCGCATCGGCGCGCCCGACGGTTTCGGCGTTGCCTTTCTGGCCCCGCGTCTGGGCGAACTGACGGCTCGGCATCCCGGCCTTACGGTGCAACTGGTACCGGGTCCACGTTCCATTTCGCTGTCGCGGCGAGAGGCCGATATCGCGGTGGCGGTGGAGCGCCCCGAGCACGGACGCCTCGTTGCCCGCAAACTGGTGGACTACACGCTCGGTCTTTTCGCCCACGCGCGCTATCTGGAAAGCCACGGCACCCCTGCTGGTCCTGCGGATCTGAAAGAGCACCAGCTCGTGGGGTATGTGGAGGATCTCGTCTTCTCGCCCGCTCTTGCCTACGCAAGCGAGGTTGCCAAGGATTGGCAGGCCCGGTTCGAGATCGCTTCAACCTTGGGCCAGACCGAGGCGGTGCGGGCGGGGGCGGGCATCGGCATCCTGCACAGCTTCATCGCACGGCGCGATCCCGCGCTTATGCCGGTTCTGCCTGATAAGACCATCAACCGCGCCTATTGGCTCGTCTATCACGAGACGCTGCGCGACCAGCGCCGCATTCGCGTCGTCGCGGATTTCATTACGGATCTGGTGGATCGGGAGAAGGGGATCTTTGCCTGACCGACGGGATTGCGAACCGGGCGGAACCACCGCCCGGATCCTCTCGTCTCGGCTGGCATGCTCTCCGGGCTTCACGCGCATGGGAGGAGGCGCGAAGGGGGGGCGCAGCTTCTGCTATTCCTTGGCGCCGCCGAACTGTTCCCACGCGTCCATGGCCTGCGCGGAATACATCAGCGATGGCCCACCGCCCATATAGATGGCAATCCCCAGCATCTCCTCATATTCCTGCCGCGTTGCGCCGAGCTTCACCAGATTGCGGCTGTGGAAGCCGATACAGCCGTCGCAACGCAGCGCGATGGCAATGCCCATCGCGATCAGCTCCTTGGTCTTCTCGTCCAGGGCGCCGGCTGCTTCTGCGCCATCGACCATCTTGCGGAAGCCGGCCATCGTTTCCGGGATTTCCTTGGAAAGGACCTTGACCTGCTTGGAGATGGCTGCCGTGAGATCGGGATACGGGGTGGTTCCCATTTATCTGCTCCTTGTGAATCTCGCCTTGGGCGTATGCCCATTTGAGCGCACGCACGGTACGACACTGTTGCGTTTAGTCAAATCTGTCAGTGCATTTGGGGCATCGAATGGAAAAAGGCCGGAGCGGACGCCCCGGCCTTGTCATTTGAGGGGAGCGAATGGCGCCCCGTCACATGGTCTCGCCAGCCAGCCTCAGCCGCGTTGCGCCTTCAGCTCCAGCCTGCGCGCATGAAGCACGGGCTCGGTATAGCCGGAAGGCTGCTCGCGGCCCTTGAAGACCAGATCGCAGGCTGCCTTGAAGGCGATGCCGTCAAAGCCCGGCGCCATCGGCACATAGGCTGGATCGCCCGCATTCTGACGGTCCACAACTTCCGCCATGCGCTTCATCGTATCCATCACCTCGCTTTCGGTGACGACACCATGATGCAGCCAGTTGGCGATGTGCTGGGAGGAAATGCGGCAGGTCGCGCGGTCTTCCATCAGGCCGACATCATTGATGTCGGGAACCTTGGAACAACCGACGCCCTGGTCGACCCAGCGCACGACGTAGCCCAGAATGCCCTGCGCGTTGTTCTCTACCTCGGCCTTCAGGTCGTCATGCGACCAGGTCGGGCGTTCGGCCACCGGAATGGTCAGGATATCATCGAGCGAGGCGCGGCTGCGGCTCGCGATCTCCGCCTGCCGAGCCTTCACATCCACCTTGTGATAGTGGGTGGCGTGCAGGGTGGCCGCGGTCGGCGAGGGAACCCAGGCGCAATTCGCGCCCGCTTGCGGATGACCGATCTTCTGCTCCAGCATGGCGTTCATGAGATCCGGCATGGCCCACATGCCCTTGCCGATCTGGGCCCGGCCGCGCAGCCCACAGGCAATGCCGATATCGACGTTCCAGTCCTCATAGGCCTTGATCCAGGGCAGGGCCTTCATGTCGCCCTTGCGCACCATCGGGCCCGCTTCCATGGAGGTGTGGATCTCGTCGCCCGTGCGGTCGAGGAAGCCGGTATTGATGAAGGCGACACGGGACCTGGCGGCATTGATGCAGCCCTTGAGGTTCACCGTCGTGCGGCGTTCTTCGTCCATGATGCCGACCTTGACCGTGTTCTGCTCAAGGCCAAGGAACTCTTCCACGCGGGTCAGCGTCTCGTCGGCAAAGGCAACCTCATCGGGGCCGTGCATCTTCGGCTTGACCAGATAGATGGAACCGGCGCGCGAATTGCCCGGGCCCTCTCCTTTAAGGTCGTGCATGGCGATCAGTGTGCTGATCGCGGCGTCCATCAGACCCTCAAAGGCTTCCGCATCGTTCTGGTCCAGAATGGCGGGATTGGTCATCAGGTGGCCGACATTGCGGCTCAGCATCAGCGAACGGCCATGAAGCGTCACCGTTCCCTCGCCATCGGGTGCGGTATAGGTACGGTCCGCGTTCAGCTTCCGGGTGAAAGTCTTGCCGCCCTTGGAAACCTCTTCCGCCAGATCGCCCTTCATCAGGCCGAGCCAGTTGCGGTAGGCCTGAACCTTGTCTTCCGCATCGACGGCGGCGACCGAATCCTCAAAATCCATGATTGTGGAAACGGCCGCTTCCATGATCATGTCTGCGACACCGGCCTTGTCGGTCTCGCCAATCGGGTTGGACCGGTCGATGACCAGTTCGATATGCAGCGCATTGTTGACCAGAAGCACCGCTTCCGGCGCATCCGCGGCCCCGCGATAGCCTGCAAACGCCTCCTCGGTCTTCAGCCCGGTGGTGGAGCCATCCTCAAGGGTTGCAACGAGATTGCCTTTTGTGATCGCATAGCCGGTGACGTCGGCATGGGAGCCTTCCGAAAGCGGCGCTGCTTCGTCAAGGAAGGCCTTGGCCCATGCTATGACCCGTTGGCCGCGCGCGGCGTCATAGCCCTGTCCGCTCGGCAGATCGCCCATCGCATCGGTGCCGTAAAGCGCGTCATAAAGCGACCCCCAGCGGGCATTGGCGGCATTCAGGGCATAGCGGGCATTGGTGATGGGCACGACAAGCTGCGGGCCCGCGATGGTGGTGAATTCCTCATCGACCTTGCTGGTGTCGATCGTGAAATCCGGCACTTCCGGCAACAGGTAGCCGATCTCGGCGAGGAACTTCTTGTATTCCTGGAAGTCCATCGGACGCCCGCGGCGCGTCTTGTGCCACTCGTCGATCTGCCCCTGAAGCTCCTCGCGGCGTTCCAGCAACGCGCGGTTTTTCGGGCCGAGCTCATTGATGAGCGCCCCAAGGCCATCCCAGAACTGCGCCGAGGCGACATCGGTGCCGGGCAGGGCTTCCGATTCGATGAAGTCATAGAGTTCCTTGGCAACCTTCAGGCCGGATATCTCAACGCGCGTCGCCGTCATTGTGCTTTCCTGTCCTTTTCAGTTCCGGGGCACGGGCATGCTCCGTACATTTGTCGCCTTCAATAGCAGGGATGCGGGTTCGGCTCAAAAGCATGCTTGGGAAAAGATGTGTTTCCCAAGTGAGAGGGAACGGTCAGCGCGGAGAGGGCAAAGCTGGGTCAGCAATCTGGATATGGATATGATCGTCGTGGCGCGCGGCCCGACATCCCTGGAAGCCAAGGTCCGGCGATTGCACGTTCAATCGATGCGCCAGATGCGGTTCGACGAAGACCCTCTGTAACCCATAGTCATCGGCATTGTCGAAGAGCCAGACGAGGGCATGACGCGTCCGCGCTTCATCGAGACGCAGGTCCGGCCACAACGGTTGTAGCCAGTCCATGTCCCAACGAAGGCTCAGCAGCCTGCTTTCCGGGCACGATATCGGCGCGCCCGGCGTCGGGTGTTCGAAGCCCCAGTATCCGAGCGGCGATTTTGTCGCTCCGGGCAGATAATCACCGTCCGGGCTTCGGTAATAGAAGGCCAGATCGAGCTTCCGCCCATCCTTGTGCGACAGATGGGGGAGAAGCGGAAAACCGTCCCAAAAGGGCAGGTTTGCATCCAGGAACAGTGTCGTCGTGCCGGGATAGGCGGTTGCTACGTCTCGCGAGAGCGCATCGAGCAGGTCTGCCATCCGCGGTACGACATAGTTGCGATTGAGCAGGCAGAACAGCGGGGTAGCCGCGGTATAGTCGCGGTCACCCTTGGCGAGGCAGGGAAGGGCAACACGCCCGCCTCGTGCTGCGAGGGGCGGGACGACAAATGCGGTCAAGGCCCCGTACAAAGCGATGAAGACGGTGCTGGCGATCATCGCCCGCCAGACGGTGGATGCGCGACGCAATCTCGGCAACCGCATCGCAAGCAGCGTCACGACTAGCACCAGGCCGCCGATCTGGGTGAGTGCTGTCAGGACGAGGAACGCAAACAAAAAACCGATAATCCGTATGTTCGCCTCGTCCCGACCCCACCTCCGTTTGCGGCAAGCTCAATCCTGAGCCCACCACCGTCTGAAGTGGCTTGTCGTGTGCTCCAAATGCTCTAGGCCACCATGTCCTTCTGGTAGTCCTTGACGTCGGTGAACCGGATGTCCGGGTTCCGGTCCTTCTCGTAATTGAGCATGAAGCCGCTCGTTACCATGAAGACCGGCGAGCCGTCGAGATCGGCGGCCATGGCGGAGCGGTTCTTGTTCATGAACTTGTCGAGCGTTGCCGCATCATCCGCAACCACTCAGCGACACGCCTCGAAACACGTGTGCCCGGACGATTGCTTCCCCATGGGGGGGCCGCAACAGCAGGCTCCTTGGCGATGGGCAATGCAATACATAGAACCTGGATACATGCTAATAGCAGGCCGGTGTTCGACTCAGTGGGGCAAGAGAAGGCGAAACGGATGCTTTCTCTGGAAGGGTAATCGTCTTTGTCGTCTGGATCCAGCGGGCTTGCCCGGGCTTATCGCATTGAAATCGATGGACTGCGCAGCCTTGCAGTCCTCCCGGTAATCCTTCTTCACGCGGGCTTTGACCTCTTTGGCGGCGGGTTTGTCGGTGTCGACGTGTTCTTCGTCATCAGCGGATTTCTGATCGCCGGGATCATAATCCGCGATCTGGAGGCGGGCCGCTTCTCGCTTGTTGATTTCTATATCCGCCGTGCCCGGCGTATCCTGCCCGCGCTCACTCTTGTCTTGCTCGTGACCGTGCCCTTCGCCTGGGCCTGGCTTGTGCCGCCGGATTTGGAGGAATACGGCAAGAGCACGGTTGCCGTTACCACCTTTACCTCGAACTTTTTCTTCCTGAAGAAGAGCGGCTATTTCGATTCCATCGGTGAATTGAAGCCACTTCTGCACACGTGGAGCCTGGCGGTCGAAGAGCAGTACTACATCGTCTTCCCGCTCTTCATGCTTCTGTTCTGGCAGCGTTCGCGGCGCGTTGCGCTCGTCTTGCTGACCGTCATCGCACTCGCAAGCCTCGCCTTGGCGCAGGCTTTGACCGTTATCGATCCCACAGCGGGGTTCTTTCTGCCCTTCACGCGCGTATGGGAACTCCTGATCGGTGTCTTCACGGCCATTCTGATTCACCGGCGGGGCGGTGAGGGCACAAATGGGCCCGCGGCGCTGATTGGCCTCTTGATGATCGTCGCGGCGGTTTTTCTCTATGGAGAGAATACGCCGTTTCCCAGCATCTATGCCCTTTTGCCTACTGTGGGGGCGGCGCTTGTTCTTTTCTGTACAGGGCCGGGCACCATCGCATTTTCCATTTTGTCCAGCCGGATCCCGGTTCTGATCGGCCGCATCAGCTACAGCGCCTATCTCTGGCACCAGCCGCTTTTTGCCTTCATGCGCTACCGGTTCCCGGAAGAGGCAGGGCCCGGTGCGATGCTTGCTCTTTCTGCTGCTTCATTGGGGCTTGCCTATCTGACGGTTCGGTTCGTGGAAAATCCTTTCCGCGAACGTGGGCGTATCCATATCGGCTTTGTTGTCGGCGGGGCCATAGCGTCGGTCACTGTCTTCGCCATAGGCAGCGGGTTCATCCGCTTTCACGACGGCTATCCATCGCGGTTGTCACCGGCTCAACAGAAGATAGTTGAATACAAGAACTATCCGCGCGGAAAGTTCTATCGTTCCGGCGAGTGCTTTGTTGGACGCAAAGAAAGCGATGCTTTCGGTCGGTTGGCGCCAAACTGTGCACCACTTATTGCGTCGGACGGCACATCCGCCACATTGTTGTGGGGGGATTCTCATGCAGCTGCGCTCTATTGGGGATTGCAGAATCTGGTCCCGGATCTCGGCCAGTTCACGATGAGTGCCTGCCCACCTTTGCCTGGCGTAGATATTCCCAGAAACCCCTATTGCAGGTCGTTCAATGACGCGGTGATGAAATGGATACGCCGCAATCCGCCGCGGACCATCTTTTTGATGGGCAATTGGCGAGACGTCGATGAAAAAGGCGTGTTCCAAACGGAGGCAATGCTTGAAACGGTCAGGACGTTGAAGGGCATCAACCCGGACATGCGCATTGTCGTCGTCGGGTCCGTGCCGCACTGGCTGCCGGATCTGCCCATGCAGATGTTGAGATACAAGATCTCGCTACGCAAAGCGCAACGGCTGGAGATACTGACCTTGCCAGCTCTGCAGGAGATTGACCGCAAACTGCGCGAGCAGGTGGAAGAGGCCGGAGACGGCGCGATCTTCGTCAGCCTGCTCGATCAGCTATGTTCGGGAAAAGAATGCACCGCGATCGTGTCCGATCCGTTGCATGAAGGGCAGTTCGAGCCTCTCGCGTGGGATGTTGCGCATCTTACCGCGGGAGGCTCTCAACGGGCTGCCGACATTATTGCGGATGCAATTGGCGGCCTTGGAATTCTCGCCAGTCCTCAAGGGGATCTGCGCGAAGCACGATAGTCATTCCCCTCAGGCCACCATGTCCTTCTGGTAGTCCTTGACGTCGGTGAACCGGATGTCCGGGTTCCGGTCCTTCTCGTAATTGAGCATGAAGCCGCTCGTTGCCATAAAGACCGGCGAGCCGTCGAGATCGGCGGCCATGGCGGAGCGGTTCTTGTTCATGAACTTGTCGAGTGCTGCCTGATCGTCGGAGGCCACCCAGCGGCAGGCCTCAAAGCGCGCAGGCTCGAACGCGATGGGCAGGCCGTATTCCGTCTTCATCCGCTCAACCAGAACGTCGAGCTGCAGCGCGCCAACCACGCCGACAAGTGCCGGTGACCCGTCATGCGGAGTGAAGACCTGCACCACGCCTTCTTCGGCCAGCTGCTGCAGCGCTTCCTTCATCTTCTTGGCCTTCATCGCGTCCTTCAAGGAAACGCGACGCAGGATTTCCGGCGCAAAGCTCGGCACACCTCGGAAGACGACATTTTCTCCCTCCGTCAGCGTGTCACCGATCCTGAGCGTGCCATGGTTGGGAATGCCCACCACGTCGCCCGCAAACGCCTCTTCCGCCAGCGAGCGGTCCTGCGCGAAGAAGAACTGCGGCGTATGCAGACTAATTGTCTTGCCCGTACGCGAAAGCCGCGCTTTCATGCCGCGCGTGAGCTTGCCCGATACCACGCGCATGAAGGCGATGCGGTCGCGGTGGTTGGGGTCCATGTTCGCCTGGATCTTGAAGACGAAGCCGGTCATCTTCGGCTCTTCCGGCTCGATGAAACGGGCATCGGAAGGCTGTCCGCGCGGCGTCGGCGCGATTTCCGCCAGAAGGTTGATCAGATCGCGCACGCCGAAATTGCGCAGCGCAGATCCCCAAAGCACCGGCGAAAGGTGCCCCTCGCGGAAGGACTGGAGGTCGAAAGGCTTGCAGCCGACCTGCGCCAGCTCCAGTTCCTCAAGCATCTGCTCGCGGTCGCCGTCCGGCAGAAGGGCGGCCACCTTCGCGTCATCCGCACCGGAAACGGGAAGGCCGTCCACCTGCTCGTCAAGCTCGCGGATGGTGTTGGCGCGAAGATCATAGGTGCCTGCAAACGAGCGGCCCCGGCCGATGGGCCATGTCACGGGCGCAAGGTCCAGCGCCAGCGTCTGCTCGATCTCGTCGAGGAGGGCGAAGGGATCCTGGCTCTCACGGTCGAGCTTGTTGATGAAGGTTACGATCGGAATGTCGCGCAGGCGGCACACCTCGAACAGCTTCAGTGTGCGCGCTTCGATACCCTTCGCCGCGTCGATCACCATGATCGCGCTGTCGACGGCCGACAGTGTGCGGTAGGTGTCTTCGGAGAAGTCCTCGTGGCCCGGCGTATCGAGAAGATTGAAGACGCAATCGGCATATTCGAACGTCATGACCGAGGTCATGACCGAAATGCCGCGTTCCGCCTCGATGTTCATCCAGTCGGACCGGGTGGCGCGGCGGTTGCGCTTGGCCTTCACTTCGCCTGCAAGCTGGATCGCGCCGCCGAACAGCAGCAGCTTTTCGGTGAGCGTCGTTTTACCGGCGTCCGGGTGCGAGATGATGGCGAAGGTACGCCTGCGGGAGACGGGATTTGTCATGTCGGCCGTTTTTTAAGGTGCTTGTTTCCGCGCGCAATGCGTGAAGCGCCGTGCTTGGCGCAAAATGCGGGCGCTTGTCAAATGGGAAGCGAAGGTTGCGCGATCAATGCCGCCGGATGAGCCCATGGCCCTGTATCCGGAAAGGGGCTCTATGCGTCCGATCAGATCACTTCATCGCACAGCGTATACCACTGGTAGGCCGCCTTCAGATAGGTCTTGCGCAAGGCGGGGAAGGGAAAACGCCTGAGCGGCCCGCGTGCGACCGCCGGAATGTCATTACGCGTGATCGCGCCCGCCGCCAGATCCGCCACGTTCGCCCCGCTGAGCGAGCCCATGGCAACACCGTTGCCGTGATAGGCGAGGGCGGCGAACGCATCGGGCGCTCCGTCGAGCGGCCCGACATAGGGATTGAGGCTCGCCGCCATGCACACGAAGCCCGACCATACATGTGTGACATCGACCTCCCGCCATGCCGGGAACATGCGATGGAAGTCGGTCAGGATCTCTTTGCGGGTCTCGGCATCCTTTTCAGGCGTCGTGTCTGTGCCGCCGCGCATGCCGAAGAGAAACCGTCCATCCGGCATGAGCCGGAAATAATGGAGGAGCCGGCGGCTGTCATAGCTCATGAGAGGTGAGGTCCACCCTTGGGCCGCCTGTTCGGCAACCGTCAACGGACGGGTGACGAGGACCGAGGAGAGCAGCGGAAGCAGCCGCCCGGAAAGCGCCTTGCCCGGCGCGCCCGGCACCTCTTCCTGAAGGTATCCATTGGTGGCCATGATCAGTTTGCGGGCCGTCAGGGTGCCATTCGATGTGACCAGTCGCCAGCGGTCCCCCTCACGGGTGATGGAGGTGACCTGGCTGTTGGCGAAAATCCGAGCGCCCGCTGCGCTGGCTGCGCGGACAAGGCCGAGGGCATATTTCAAGGGATTGAGCGCGAAGCCCTGATCAAGCTGCGCCCCGCCGAAGAATTCCGGCCCCGCCACGCCCATTTCCGCCAGATCGTTGCGCGAATGCAGCGTCGTCTCCACACCGAATGTCTTGCGCAGAAAGGCCGCCTCGTCCTCCAGTTCGCGCATCGCCTTTGGCCGGTGCGCGAGGCACAACTCGCCGTCGGAATGGGTTTCCGCCTCGATGTCATGGGCAGTCAGAAGCTCCGCCACATGATCGATGGAGCGGCGCTGGTAATCGAGAAAGCCTGCAGCCCCGCTCTGACCGAACTTCCGCGCCAGCTCTCCAAGAGAATGTTTGGACCCACCGACGCAGCAAAATCCGCCATTGCGGCCGGATGCGCCCCAGCCGATATCTCCGCCTTCCAGCAGGGCGACATCGGCGCCATGTGCGCCTGCAAGCTGCAAGGCCGCGTTCAGCCCCGTATAGCCGCCGCCCAGTACGGCGAAATCAGCCACCGCGTCGCCTTCCAGGGCCGGATAGACATGTTCCTGCATGGGAACGGTCGTTTCCCAGTAGGAGCCGACGGGCCTGGTGTGATCATAGGCATGGGGGGAGTAAAGCGGCATGACGGTTTCCGGTGAACACGAACGCGAGGCTGATGGCACCATTGTGGTGCGGCTCATTCTCGTATGACAGTCTGCTGGCGAAGATAGCCCCGCCTGTCCTGATTTTCGAGGCCGCAGGCGTTGCTGCGCCAAGTTGCCCACGGTTGCGAAGCGTTCCCGTCGTTGCGTCGGGTCTCAGGCGGCAAAAGGCTGGCGGATGAGGCCGGGTGAGGGATCGCACTCTTGCAATCCGGGCTTAGTTGCGCTCTAGGGTGTGCCGCGAAACACGAGGCTGGAATGGCGAAATACCAAGCTCACAAATGCGCCGTTGCGCCCATGATGGACTGGACCGACAGGCATTGCCGGGTCTTTCATCGTCAGCTCACCCGGCGCACCCTGCTCTATACGGAAATGGTCACGAGCCCGGCGGTCATCCACGGCGATCGCCAGCGCCTGCTCGGCTTTTCCGATATCGAACACCCGATCGCCTGCCAGCTCGGCGGCTCGGAACCGGAGGAACTCGCCAAGGCCGCGCGCATCGTCGAGGACTGGGGCTATGACGAGGTGAACCTCAATGTCGGCTGCCCCTCCGATCGCGTGCAGTCGGGTCGCTTCGGGGCGTGCCTGATGCTGGAGCCGGATCTGGTTGCCGAATGCGTGGCCGCGATGAAGCGGGTTGTCTCCATTCCCGTCACCGTCAAATGCCGCATCGGCGTTGACGAACAGGACCCGGAACCCGCCCTCGATGCCCTGGCCGATGCGGTGGTTGCCGCTGACGTCGATGCGTTGTGGGTTCATGCCCGCAAGGCGTGGCTGAAGGGGCTGAGCCCCAAGGAAAACCGGGATATCCCGCCGCTCGATTATGACCGCGTCTACCGCCTGAAGGCGCGGCTTCCCCATGTCTGGATCGGTATCAATGGCGGCATCGCCACGCTCGATGAGGCGGAGGCGCATCTCGCGCATGTCGATGGCGTGATGATGGGGCGCGCCGCCTATCACGATCCGGGCGTTTTGGGAGACGTGGACCGCAGGCTCTATGGAGAGGATGCCCCCGTATCCGACCCCTATCACGCGGTTGAAACTTTCATGCCCTATGTCGAGGGTGAACTCGCGCGCGGCGCGCGTCTCAATCAGATCACGCGGCATATTCTCGGGCTGTTTCAAGGCGTTCCGGGCGCACGCCAATGGCGGCGCACTCTTTCTGAAGAGGCAGTGAAACCCGGCGCAGGGCTAGAGGTCGTGCGTGCAGCACTCGACAGTATCAACCGTGTGGCGCTGGACATGCAGGCCTAGATCGTCCACAGAGTGACGCAGGGAGATGGTGCGGAGGAACCCTTACGGTCAATCGCGGGGGATGCGCCATCTGGACGTTTCGCGCGTCCATTGGGGGGATTGTCATGACTGAGAGTATCGACTGGGGGTACATGCTTGCCCTCGCGGCCACGCTTGCGGCGTCCGGTGCGGTCGCCGGGTTTCTGGCCGGCGTTTTTGGCATTGGCGGCGGTGCGGTTCTGGTGCCGACCCTCTACCAGTTCCTGACCATCTTCGGCGTCGATCCCTCAGTCTGCATGCATATCTCGATCGCGACCTCGCTCGGCATCGTGGTGCCCACCTCCATCCGCTCCTTCATGGCGCACAGGGCGCGCGGTGCGGTGGATATCGCGCTTTTGAGAAGCTGGATCATCCCGGTGCCTGCGGGCGCGATCATCGCCAGCTTTGTCGCGGCCTATGTCTCGGGCGCGGAACTGAAGGGCATCTTCGCCTTCGTGGCGCTCATCATCGCCATCCGCATGCTCTTCAACCGCGAAAGCTGGCGGATCGGAAACGAAATCCCCGGCAATCCGGTGCGCGCGATCTGCGGGGCGCTGATGGGCTTCTTCTCCACCATGATGGGCGTCGGTGGCGGCGTCATGAACAACACCTTCATGACGCTTTTCGGCCGCCCGATCCATCAGGCGGTTGCGACGTCCTCGGGCGTCGGTATCCTGATTTCGATCCCCGGCACCATCGGTCTGATCATCGCAGGCTGGGGCGAGCCAGAGCTTCCGCCGTTCTCTCTGGGCTATATCAACCTGCTCGGCGTGGCGTTGGTCATTCCGGTCACCTTCTTTGCCGCGCCGGTGGGTGTCCGCGTGGCCCATGCGTTGCCCAAGCGGGTGCTGGAAATCTGCTTCGGCGTTTTCCTGCTGACGGTTTCGGCCCGCTTTGCGTGGAGCCTGTGGGGCTGAGCTTGTCTCTGCGGTCAGGGGACGAGGATCATCCGACCGCCCTCAACGCGCCATGAGGAAAAGCGATCAAGCGCGTTCATGCCGAACAGGCTGGTGTCGAGCATGCCGTCGCGGGCCACGAAGGCGCGCAGGTTGGTGAGCGAGGCGCCTGCGATATTCAGGCGTGAGATCCGAACCGGGGCTACCTGCGAACGCCCGTTGGCGGTGGAGACAACCGCGCCAAAATGCAGGCTGTTCACATCGATCCCGGCGGCGCGGGCATCGCGGGCCGAGAGCGTCACCATGCTCGCGCCGGTATCGACCAGAAAGCGCACCGATGCGCCGTTTACCGTGGCATCCACCACGTAGTGACCGGACCGGTCACGCGCCAGCGCCACGGTGCCGTCGCCCTGTTCCACCGCCATGCCAGGCATCAGGGAGCCCATCACCCGGTAGGCCATGTCCTCCAGTTCGTAGCGCATGGAATACCCGGCGATGAGGACAAGCCCCAACCCGCCCCACAGGATGACCGCGTTGAGGATCTCGCCCAGTCGCGGCCGGGCAAAAATCATGCTGGCCCCTAGGACAAGGCCGATGATTGCGAGCTTCACGAAGGCCGGCCCCGAGCGGTCCAGCGTTACGTCGGTGACTTCCGCCGGGTCCCAGAAGGCAAAGAAATAGATGGCAGAGCCCGCGATGATGGCGGCGAGCACGAGAAGCATGAGCAACCGGAGGAAATTGCCCGGGCCGGGACGGTTCATGCGCCGATCCCTTCCATCTTCGCCAGTCTCTCCGGCAACACCGCCATGATCCGGTCGCGTTCGGCGTCGCTCATGCGGATCCAGCCTGCGATCTCCTCGCGAGAGCGCCCGCAGCCCCGGCACAGCCCGCTTTCCGGCGCCAGGGAGCAGACGGAGGTGCAGGGGGTCTTGATGGCGGTTTTCAAAGGCATTCCGGCTCCTTGTCGCACCCGTCACTCGGGTGATGCGGCCCACCAAAGATAAGTCCGGCAGCCGTCAAGGCAAGCATCCTCATGCCTCGTCATGCCTTTGCATGCGCGTGAAGACGGCCCTTGCGCCACCTCCTATCGGGCACCGAAGATTTGTATGGGCGCGCTGAGGATGGCCTTTGGAACCGTGAGAACGACATTTGCGCCACGCCCGATCAGGTCGCCAACCTTGCCGCCCGTGGGCGATGGCTGCTCCACGTTGTCGCCCAGCCGACTGTGCACCAAAGCGGCACTCAGATTGGGCGCAATCAGGGCTATCTCGGCAAACTTGGAGTGATTTGCGCTGTCGCCCTCCAGATCCGTCAGGTCGATGACGATGGCACCGAGTTCCGCCAGTTCTTCAGGGTTCTCATAGCGACCAACCCGCTGTTTGCCGCCGCTGATCAGACTGGAGGCGCGCAATGCGCGGTCGTCGCGCGAAACGAGGATCAGGAACGGCTTTTCGGGCCTGCCGGTGCGCTGAAGCTGCTGCTTGAACAGGTCGATATCGATATCGGGAGCTGCCAGCGCGATTGTGCCGAACCTGTCGCGCGAAAACCCA
Organism: Breoghania sp.; assembly: GCF_963674635.1. Taxonomy (NCBI): domain Bacteria; kingdom Pseudomonadati; phylum Pseudomonadota; class Alphaproteobacteria; order Hyphomicrobiales; family Stappiaceae; genus Breoghania; species Breoghania sp. The sequence continues at coordinate 1,747,430 of NZ_OY771475.1, read as the reverse complement.
TGTGGCGAAATCGAGATTTGGCGCAGGGTTTCCAGAAGCAGATAGGTGCCCATGGAATGCGCGAGGATGTCGATCCGCTCCGCTCCGGAGGCTGCCAGATCCCGCAATGTCTGTTCCAGTGCATCGCGTGCGATCTGGGCGCTGTTGATGTCATAGACATAGTCGGTCACCGCTCCACCCGAAGCCCAGGTGAATAGAACCGGCACGCTCGGCACCTGCGCATCATCGACAACTTGCGTGAACCGGTAGAGTGCCTCGGGAAAGCGCGTGTTGTACCCGTGGACAAACAGGAAGGCGCGCCGGTTGCCCGGCTTGCGCTTGGCCAGTTCCTTGCGCATTTCGGCCCGGAATGCGGTGCGGTCTTTCAGATAACCGGCAGAGCGCAAGGTGAAGTCGGTTGCCGGATCTCCCGGCGGCACGCTAGGCCATTCGATCTGTCCCGGCTTGTGGGCGGGGGGCACCGAAACGGTCGCCGTTGCGAAGTCCAGCTCGTCGGCGCGCTCGTTGGTGAAATAGGTTCCCGATACGGTGGCGCGCTGGCGGGTGGTTGCGATGATGATCTTGTGGTCGCGCGCGGAGCCTTCCGCCTCTTGCGAGATCTTGAGCGAGCCTGGCCCGGGCCGCGTGGCGCACCCGGCCAGCAGAAGGGCGGTCGCCAACACGACGAAAGATCGCCGGATCAGGCTGGAACGGGATGCGCTGACTGTGTTCATTCGATCTTTGGACCGGGCGTTGCGTTCAGGCTCTTCAAAGGTGAGGGCCGGAAAGGAATGCAGAAGGCTGAACTCTATCGCATGGATTATGGAAACCTTGTTGCGAAAGAAGTGATTGGCGCTGGCAGTATGCCTTTTCCCGCGCACTGTTACGATCCCGTCACAGGCCTGTCGAAAATGGCAATGCTCGGATCGTCTGGTTGAAACCTTCCCTCGCGCCTCCTGTAACAGGAACGGCGCTTGTATTTGACATTGCGCGGTTTATAGATCTGCCAAAACCTATTCAGACCTCGTCCATTCGAGCCGGAGACCTCCCATGCCGCACACCTCCACCGGGTTGCCATTCGACGACATCCGAAACCTGTTTTCCGAATTGCTCGGGCCGGACACGGCGGCAGTGAAGGTGGTGCGCGAGCGAGAGGCACAGCTTGCCAAGCCGGCGGGCGGGCTGGGGCGGCTGGAAGACATCGTGGCCTGGCTGGCCGCATGGCAGGGGGCGCAGCAACCAAAGATCACCCGCCCGCTGGTCGCGATCTTTGCTGGCAATCACGGGGTCGCCGATCAGGGCGTTTCGGCTTTCCCGCAGGAGGTGACCCACCAGACGGTCGCCAATTTTGCCGCCGGAGGCGCCGCGGTCAACCAGATCTGCATCGCCCACGATCTGGGCCTGAAGGTTTTCGAGTTGGCGCTTGAATATCCCACCAACGATATCACCCGTGACGCGGCGATGGACGAGAAGACCTGTGCCGCCACCATGGCCTATGGCATGGAAGCCGTGGCGGGCGGTATCGATCTTCTGGCCGTCGGCGATGTCGGCATCGCCAGCACGACTGTTGCCTCCGCCATCCTGCATGCGCTTTTCGGCGGTGCGGCGGGCGACTGGGTCGGGCCGGGCAGCGGCGTGGATGCGCAGGGCGTTGGCCGAAAGGCCGAACTCGTCGCTGCCGCGGTCGCGCGCAATGAAGGTGCGCTCTCCGATCCTCTGGAGGTTCTCCGTCGCCTTGGCGGGCGCGAAATTGCGGCCATGGCGGGCGCGATCCTCGCCGGCCGTCTCCAGCGCGTACCCGTGATCATCGACGGCTTCGTGGCGACGGCTGCCGCCGCCGTCCTTCATGCGATGGATCCCTCGTCGCTCGATCACTGCCTCTTCGCCCATGTCACGAGTGAGCCGGGGCATGTCCGTGCGTTGGAAATCATGGGCAAGAAGCCCTTGCTCGATCTTGGCCTGCACATGGGGGAAGGTGTGGGCGCCGCCCTTGCGATGGGGCTGGTAAAGGCGGCAGCTCAGGCGCATGAAGGCATGGCGACCTTCGAGATGGCAGGCGTCAGCAAGCCGCGTTGAGGCCGACAGAGCCTGAAAAAGGCGTCCTAGGATGCCCTTTTCATGCCGGAACCGGTATTGGGGCCAGCCGTCGGGCGATAGGTCGGCTCCATGGCGGGCATCTCTTCCAGTACGCGCGAGCGCGGGAAGGTGATGATCGCCTCGGTGCCTTCGCGCAGCTTGGATTTCAGTTCCAGCTTGCCGCCATGCATGTTCATCAGAGCCTGGACGATGGGAAGGCCAAGGCCTGTGCCCTGTTCAGCGCTCTTGATCGCCAGAGATCCCTGACCGAAAGCTTCCAGCACCACCGGGATCTCGTCCGCCGGAATGCCGGGGCCGTTGTCGCGCACCATCACGTACTGGCCGCCGCCTGCGGTCCATCCTGCCTTGACGCTGACTTCCCCGCCGCTCGGCGTGAACTTCACCGCATTCGACAGAAGGTTCAGCACCACCTGCCGGATGGCGCGTTCGTCCGCCCACAGCTTCGGCAGTCCCTCCTGGAACTGATCGGTGATGGTCAGGCCCTTGTTCTTGGCGCGCAGCTTGATCAGGTGGATGCAATCCTCCACCAGATAGGGAAGCTGGATCGCCTCCTCGTGCAAGTCGTAACGACCCGCCTCGATGCGCGACAGATCGAGGATCTCGTTGATGAGGTTCAGCAAATGCTGTCCGGAGGTGTGGATGTCCCCCGCATATTCGCGGTAGGTCTTGTTCTCCAGCGGCCCCAGAACCTCGTTCTTGAGCACTTCGGAAAACCCGAGAATGGCGTTGAGCGGGGTCCGAAGCTCATGGCTCATCGTGGCCAGGAAACGCGATTTGGCGAGATTGGCTTCCTCCGCGCGTCTGCGACTGTCATCGCTCACCGCCTTGGCCTGCTCAAGCTCAATGATGAGCTCGTCCTTCTGCGCCCGGAATTCCAGCATCATCACATTGGAAGAGAACAGGCGATGGCCGAGGATCGCGAAGAAGATCTGTGCTCCGATCCCCATGCCGCCCATGGCGAAGAAGATCGGCGCGCTGGGTTGCAGGAACACGAAGGTCATGGCTGCGGTGACAGGCACCGTTGCGGCATAAAGTGCGCCGGGAATGTTCGATGACAACATGGTCATCATCGCGACGATGACGAGAACGGTGGCGAATTGGAAAACCTCGAAATGCTCGGGAACGCCCCCGATCTGAAGCATCATGAGCGATGCCCAGGCGAGCCCTTGCAGGAAATCGCCCATGATGAAGTGACGCCGCCAGCGTTTCAGATCGATGCCTGCGATCGGTGCTTTCTCGAAACGGCGTGCCATCGAAAGCTGGAGCATATGCGCCAGCATCACCGCGCCGAACCAGCCGATGATCATGAACCCGCCGAGCCAGAAATGGCAGATGGTGGTGATGATCAGCGCAAAGGCGGGGACGGCGAATGTCGCGGAGATACGCGTCTTGGCGAAGATGAGCGCGAGTTCGTAATCGAAATCGGCGCGCATGCCCGAGGAATTGCCAAGCTGCTCGCGCGCGGATTTGACGGTGCGCGAAACCGCGCGCCGTCGTCCGGCGCGCAGGCTGTTCTGCGCCGTTTTTTCTGCGGTCGATGCGTAGTGGTCGACGTGCATTGGGCTCGCGTGCGAAACGTGTTGTCTCAGGGAGCCGCTATTGCCATTTGTCCACGCTCAAGCGGGGACGAACGGAAACACCGGCTCGAACTTAACAGAGTTTGACGATAATTCCTTAAGAACAGATTCAACGGCGTGGTTAATCGGCAACCAAATTCGGGTTGAAGTGTTAATATCAACGTCAAAAAAAACGATGGGTGGGGCTGGCATGTAACGCTTGCCGCGCACGTGCCGTCATGCTCGACTAGCGGGCCAAAAGACGATGAGGGGAGGATTTCGTCGATGAAGCTTTATGATGGTGGGCGCGCGCCCAATCCGCGCCGTGTACGAGTGTTTCTGGCGGAAAAAGGTGTCGATGTGACGCTTGTTCCGGTCGATCTCGGCGCGCTTGAGCACAAAAGCGAGAGCTTCACCCAACTCAACCCTTATCAGCAGCTTCCCGTCATGGAGCTTGATGATGGTACCCGGATATCGGAAACGGTGGCGATTTGCCGCTATATTGAGGAAACACATCCAGAGCCGCCGCTGTTTGGCGTCAATGCCGTTGATCGCGCCTTGGTGGAGATGTGGCAGCGTCGCGTCGAGATCGGCCTGTTCCTGCGGGTCGCAGCCGTTTTCCGCCATCAGCATCCGGCGATGAAAGATATGGAAGTGCCTCAGGTTCCTGATTGGGGAGAGGCGAACCGCCCGAAAGTGCAGGAACAGTTCCGCTTCCTGAACGATGAACTGGCGACACGTCCCTTCATCGCAGGCGAGCGTTTCACCATCGCTGATATCACCTGCATGATCGCCCTCGATTTCTGCAAGCCCGCGAAGATCGACATTCCGGAAGAATTGAGCCATCTCCACAGGTGGTATGACAATGTGAGAGCCCGTCCGAGCGCCGCGGCGTGATCGAAAGGGCAAGTCTGCGTCCTCCGGTTTGAGGAGGCAGGCCTGAGTTTGCGGCCCGTCCTTCGAGACGCCTGCTTACGCAGGCTCCTCAGGATGACGTTGTATTCGTTGATACATCTGCGAAAGCCAGCAGCACACACAACGTCATCCTGAGGAGGGCCGTCAGGCCCGTCTCGAAGGATCGGCCACCTCCCATTCTCTCGCTCCTGCTCAATTGGGGTATGCTCGCGGCCAATGACCAAATCATCTTCCGCGAACACCTCCGGGCTTGCGCCACTTCTGGGCGAAATCCGCGCCTGCCGGATCTGCGTTGAGGAGCCGATACGTTTGCCCTTGCCGCATGAGCCGCGCCCGGTCATTCGCGCATCCACGACGGCGCGGCTGTGCATCGCTGGACAGGCGCCGGGCACCCGCGTTCATGCCAGCGGCATTCCCTTCGATGATCCCTCAGGTGACCGCCTGCGCGCGTGGCTGGGGGTGGATCGCGAAACCTTTTACGACGCGGCGCGTCTCGCCATCGTGCCCATGGGGTTCTGTTTCCCCGGTCTCGATGCCAAGGGAGGCGATCTGCCGCCGCGCCGCGAATGCGCGATGCATTGGCATGACCGTGTCTTCGCCGCCATGCCGCAGATCGAACTGGTGCTGGCGATCGGTCAATATGCGCAAGGCTATCATCTGGGAAAGGCGCGCCGCGCCTCACTTTCCGCCACCGTGGCGGATTGGCGGGCGATCCTTGCCGAAGAGCGCAAGCCGCGTCTTCTTCCCCTGCCGCATCCCTCATGGCGCAACAACATCTGGCTGAAGCGCAATCCGTGGTTTGAGGAAGAGCTGCTGCCGGTCCTACGCGCGGAGGTTTCCCGGCTTGTCGTTCCGCATACCTGAACGCAAAAGCCGGGCACGCATGGCGCGCCCGGTCCAATTGGGAGCCCGCGATGAAAGGCGGGGCCGGGTCAGCCCTTCGTGCCGTCGCCCAGCAGGACGGGGCGTTTGGGATCAAGCGTCCAGCCGACCATCGATGCGTCGTAAAGGCGGACGTTTTCGTAACCCAGCAATTCGTGCAGCACGAACCAGTTGGCCGAGGCCCAGTGGCCGGTGTTGCAGTAGGAAACGATATTGGCCTTCTTGTCGGCGAGCTGGACGCTCGCGATCAGGGCAAGCTCCGCTTTCGACTTCAGCTTGCCGGTCTCGACATCTATGAAAGCGTTATAGTCGAGATCCACCGCGCCGGGCAGGCGGCCAGGGCGCGGGGCAAGCTTGTGCTTGGCCTTGCCCTCGAAAAAGGAAGCCGGGCGGGCGTCAAGCAGAACCGTGTCCGTGCCGACGCTCTCGGCCACCTCATCGGTGGAGATGGTGAGCGTCGGGTCAGGCTCTGCGGTGAAGAATGCCGCGTCGGGTGTGGCCGCTTCATGCCGGACGGGCCTGCCTTCGGCTTTCCAGGCACGCATTCCGCCATCGAGCAGGCCGACATTGCTCAGGCCCAGTTCCTTCAGCGTCCAGTAGACCCGCGTCCCGGCGGAGAAGTCGGTGCCGTTTTCACCGCTTTGAACCACGACGACTGCGACGTCCTCGTTGATGCCGATGGAGGAGAGGTAGGTTTCCAGTCCCTCCACGCTCGCCATCTGGCCGGGCACCCCGTCCTGCTCGCTGCGCCATGGCCCGGGATAGGTCGTCGTGATCGCGCCCGGCACATAGGTGGGCTTGGCCGCCTCCTTTTTCTCGCCGCCCTTTGCGGAGCGGAAATCGACGTCGAGGATCACAAGGCCCTCCTCATCCAGATGAGCCTGAAGCCACTCCGTGGAGACCAGCGGAGTGAGAGCGGGGGCTGACAGGGCCGCCGTGGCTGAAATTGCAACCGTCGCAACCGCCGCGACGAGGCGCGTGAAGGGGCGCAGCATGGGGGAACTCCTCGGTGTTCGTTACGGAAGGAATTGACATTCAGATCCAAAAAGGGCAAGCGTGCTGAACTTCGGAATTAGAAGAAAAATCTAAAATTCTATGTTCTGCGGTCGATAGGAGAAAGCTGTTGTTCTCCAGATCTCAAAACGTAGAAAAAAATTTCAGGAATATTCACCCATGATCGACAAGGTCGACCGCCGCATTCTCTCCATCCTGCAAACGGACGCGACCGTGCCCGTGGCCGAGATCGGCCGTCGGGTCGGCCTGTCCACCACGCCGTGCTGGCGACGCATCCAGAAGCTGGAAGAAGATGGCGTGATCCAGAAGCGGGTGGCGCTCCTCGACGCCACCAAGGTCAACGCCAAGGTGACGGCTTTCGTCTCGATCACCACCAACCAGCACACCGACGACTGGCTGAAGAAATTCGCCGATGTCATCCGCGAGTTCCCGGAAGTCGTGGAATTCTACCGCATGGCGGGATCGGTCGATTATCTTCTGCGTGTCGTCGTGCCCGACATCGGGGCCTATGACGTCTTCTACAAGAAGCTGATCGCGAAGATCGATATTGCGGATGTTTCCACGACCTTCGCGATGGAGCAGATCAAGAACACCAGCGAACTGCCGCTCAATTACATCGTGGTCGGCAAGGATCGTGGCGGCTCGCAGGAATAGTGGCTCAGGCCGCGCGGCCCGCGGAACGGGCAAACTGTGTCAGCCCGCCAAATCCCCATTGTTTGAAGGGGACTTCCTCCACGATGACATAGCTCACCTCGTGGACGGGGCCTGCAAGCGTGTTCATTGCCGCGAAGACGGCATCGATATAGGCCGCCATCTCATCGGGGCTATTCGTGCCTTCGCTCACGGCAATGCGCAGCGAAAAACTCCCTTGCTCTTGTGAGAGGGCGGCTGCACCGATGAACCAGTCTTGCGTTGCGATCCGCCGGATCGTGACGGCGGTGCGCATCGGATCCTTGTGAAGATGTTGCGCCGTTAGCTCCGTGAGGATTTTTGCAATCCGGTTGCAGGGCAGGGCGATTTTGTCTGAGGCAATGGCGACGTCCAGAAGCGGCATGATGATCTCCCGTGTTAGGCTTTGCGGGAACACGATGACCGCAATCAGACTACAGAAAAATCGAATAGTATTTCATCCAAGATTCAATAATGTTGAAGTATGAGAGAATTCGAACCCGATCATTTGCGGGCGTTGGTCGCCTTTGCCGATACCGGCACGCTGGCGCGTGCGGCGGAGGTTGTCGGGCGCACACCGTCCGCGGTTACTGCCCAGATGCAGAGGCTGGAAGAGGTGGCCGGCGTCGCGCTTCTTCGCCCGGCGGGGCGAGGGCGAGAGCTGACCGAGGCCGGGACCCGGCTGGTCGCCCATGCGCGTACCATCCTCGGTGCACACAGGGCCGCCTGGGCCAGTCTGGCCACCATGGAGCCGGAAGGGCAGGTCAGCCTCGGCCTGACGCAGGATTTTACCGGCTCGCCGCTGATTGATGCGCTTCGCGCGTTCTCCGGCTCGCGTCCGCGTGTGCGGACCGCCTTTCGCGTGGGGCGCAGTGCGGAGCTGTCCGAACAGCTGGCGGCCGGCGATATCGAAGTGCTGGTGGCGATGCGCCAAGAGGTTCGCGGCGATGAGGTGGCGTCCTTTTCGACGCCCATGCGCTGGCTGGCGCCTGCCGATGGCGTGTCGATGTTGCCGGGCGCGCCACTTCCTCTGGCGCTCCTCGATCCGCCTTGCGGTTTCCGCGATGCCGCCCTGCGCGCGCTCGACAAGGCGGGGCTCGATTATCGTATCGTTGCAACCGGCGTCAGCCTTGATGGGGTTTTCGCCGCGGTGCGCGCGGGGATCGGGATAACCGCCCGCCTGGAGGCTCGCACGCATGACGGCATCATCGCCGCGCCCGTCGAAATGGCTCTGCCGCCTCTGCCGCATGCGGAGTTTTCCATTCGCCTGCGCGATGGGGCGGAGGCAAGTGCAGAAGAGCTGGCGGAACTCCTCCGCCGCACCTTCGAAACCCAGTTGCAGGTGGTCGGGTAAAAGAAAAACCCGGTCTGGCGCTTGGCCGGGCCGGGTTCCTCGTCTCAATTTCAGGCGCCTTTACGGGGCGCGGCGCTTCACGTGTCGGCCTTTTCTAGGCGCGCGATCAAGCTTGACGTGTCCCAACGATTGCCGCCCATGGCCTGGACCTCGGCATAGAACTGGTCGACAACGGCGGTCACCGGCAAGCGCGCGCCGTTGGCGCGGGCCTCTTGCAGGCAGATGGCGAGATCCTTGCGCATCCAGTCGACGGCGAAACCGAAGTCGAAAGTCCCCTCAGCCATGCTCTTCCAGCGGTTTTCCATCTGCCAGGATTGCGCAGCCCCCTTCGAGATCACGTCGATCACCTTGGCAACGTCGAGATCGGCCTTGCCGGCGAAATGGATGGCTTCGGAAAGCCCCTGAACGAGGCCTGCGATGCAGATCTGATTGACCATCTTGGTCAGCTGACCGGCCCCGCCGTCGCCCATCAGGCCGACCATCTTGGCAAAGCAGTCGATAAGCGGGCGGGCCTTGTCGAAGACCTCCTGACGACCACCGACCATGACGGTGAGCTGACCGTTCTCCGCACCCGCCTGACCGCCGGAAACCGGTGCATCGAGAAAGAAGAAGCCGCGGGCAAGCGCCGCATCGTGGAGTTCTCGCGCCACTTCCGCCGAGGCGGTCGTGTTGTCCACGTGGATCGCGCCTTCCTTCATGGACTGGAACGAGCCATCTGGGCCGAGGGTCACGGAGCACAGATCCTCATCATTTCCGACGCAGGAAAAGACGAAATCGCAGCCCTCGGCTGCCGCCGCCGGGGTGGGCGCGCGCTCGCCGCCGAACTGGGCGACCCATTTCTCTGCCTTTTCCGCGGTGCGGTTATAGACGGTCACATCATGCCCGCCCCGGGTCTTCAGGTGCCCGGCCATGGGATACCCCATGACGCCCAGACCGATAAACGCGACTTTCGCCATCTGCGATGCTCCCCCAGATGTGGTTCGAATTGTCTCGACGGGCGCGCAGGGCGCGCGCCGTCCTCCCGAGGCCGAGACTATTCCAGAAGCGTCGGTGGCGGAAAGGCCGTCAGAGGGAAAAGATGTCCTTGCGGAACGGCAAAAGACGCCCCGCCCTTTTCAGGGCCTGAACCGCGGTTGCCCGGTCATCCGGCAAGCGCCTGATCGAGATCGGCGATCAGGTCGTCGGCATGTTCGATGCCGATGGAGAGCCTGAGCAGGTTCTTCGGTACGCCTGTCGCGTCGCCTTCGATGGAATAGCGATGCTCCACCAGGCTTTCCACGCCGCCCAGAGAGGTCGCGCGCAGGAAGGTCTGCAACCGGCCCGCAACTGCAAGGGCCTCCTCGGCACCGCCTTTCACGAGCACGGAGACGAGCGAGCCGAAACCGCCGGTCATCTGCTTGAGGGCGATTTCGTGGCCCGGATGGGTCTCAAGGCCCGGATAAAGCACACGCTCCACATTCTCATGCGCATCGAGAAAGCGGGCGACGGCCATTGCATTGGCGTTCATACGCTCCACGCGCAGCGCAAGCGTGCGCATGCCGCGCACCAGGAGCCACGTCTCGAACGACCCCAGCACCGCGCCCGCATCATGCCGTTCTTCCGTAATCAGCTGCCACCGCTCACTTGTCTGACTGCTGGTGGAAACGACCCCTGCCAGCAGGTCCGAATGGCCGTTGAGCGCCTTGGTCGCGGAATGGATGACGAGATCCGCCCCGAATTCGATCGGGCGGCAGATGAGCGGGGTCGCCGCCGTCGCATCCACGGCCAGAACCGCACCTTGCTTGTGCGCAGCCTCGGCGGCGAAAGCGATATCCGTCACCTTGAGGGAAGGGTTGGAGGGGCTTTCGATGAAAAGGAGGTCCGGCGCCGTTTCCGCAAGGGTCTCGGCCAGTCGACTGGCGTTGGTGGTGTCGCATTCCACCAGCGCGATGCCGTTGCGCTGACAGAACTTCCGCACCCATACGGTTGTGCCCCAGTAGATGCCCGACTGCACGACGACGGCAGCACCCGGCGGCACGGTGCGGAACACCGCGGCAATGGCCGCCATGCCGGATGCGAAAAGCCTGGCCGCTTCGGCCCCTTCCATATGCGCGATCAGCGCCTCGGCCTGGCGGCAAAGGTCGCTATCATCGCGTGAATAGAGGTGATCGGGGCTCGTCAGCGCGTAGGACGCATCGCGCGCGAAGGTGGTTGCGGGTTCGATCCCGGGCACCACGGCTCCGGTACGCTGGTCGGGCTTGCCAAGGGCATGGGCAAGCGTCGTGGCGATGTTCTTGTCGGTGCTCATCACAATCCCCCAGTATATATCCTCATTTGAGATAAGCGTTTGTGTCCGCTAGGGAAAGCAAAAACCGGACCTAGGGGGCGAAGGCACAGCAAAGGGGAGGACTTTCGCCCGGCCCCAATCGCCTCGGCGGTTTATCGCTGAAGGTGGCGTGTCAGGCGGATTTCCAGCTTGTCCCACAGGCGGCGCAACCCTTCCACAACGATAATGTAGATGATCGCCGCCCACAAATATGCCTGGAAATCGTAGGTGCGCGCGAACATCCGCCGTGTCTCGCCCATCAGGTCGTAGACCGTGATGATGGAGACGATCGCCGAGCCTTTCAGCATCAGCACAATTTCGTTGCCATAAGGCCTCAGTGCGGTGATCAGCGCCTGGGGCAGGATGATCTTGAAGAACATGACAGGGCGCGGCAGGCCCAGTGCCCGGGCGGCTTCGCTCTGTCCTTCAGGCACGTTGCGGATCGCACCGGCAAGGATCTCGGCCTGATAGGCGGCCGTGTTCAGCGTGAAGGCCAGCAGCGCGCAATACCAGGCATCGCGCAGGAACCACCAAAGCCCGATATCCTGAAAGAAGGGGCGGAAGGAGCCGACGCCATAATAGATCAGAAAGACCTGCGCGATCAGCGGCGTTCCGCGAAAGAAGTAGACATAGCCGTAGGTCAGACCGCCGATATAGCGGTTCGTTGTCAGACGACCGAAGGCGATGGGCAGGGACACAAGGGCCCCCAGGACCACGGACAGAATGACCAGTTGGATCGTGACGATCGTACCATCGATGAACTTCTGGCCGTACTTGTCCATGAACTCCTGATCATAGGAGTTGTAGAGGAAGGCGATGACGCCCAGGCCCCCGAGAATCCAGAAGGCCATCAGCGCATATCCGACAATGCGCAGGAAGGTCCAGGGACGGGCTGTCTTGACTTCGGGCGGCGGCATGTCGGCGGCGGTTTCCATGCTCATCGCTTGGCCTCCCCGCGCCGCGCCCAGGACTCGATGCGGACCAGTCCCACAGACGAGATGAGCGAGAGAGCCAGATAGAGCGCACACGCCAAGCCGTAGAACAGAAACGGTTCCTTGGACACGCGCGCCGCGATACCGGACATGCGGAGCAGGTCCGAAAGGCCGATCACCGAAACCAGCGCGGTATCCTTCAAAAGCACAAGCCACAGATTGGAAAGGCCCGGCAAGGCAAGACGGATCAGTTGCGGAAAGATGATCAGCCGCATCGTCTGGTAGTTGGACAGCCCCAGCGCGTGACCGCCCTCATACTGCCCCTGCGGGATGCCCTTGAAGGCGGACAGAAACACTTCGCTGGCATAGGAGGAAAACACCACGCCGAGCGCCACCATGCCCGCCACGAAGCTGTTGATCTCGAAATAGAAGTCCTCATGGAACAGTCCGATAAGCGACTGCAGGCCAATCTGTACGCCGTAATAGACGAGAAACAGGGTCATGAGCTCGGGCAAACCGCGAAAGATCGTGGTGTAGATGTCTGCGGCCCTGTTGAGATTGGGGTCGTTGGAATGTTTCGCCAGTGCCAGCAGGAAACCCTGAAGGAGGCCGAGCGGCAAGGTTGCCAGCGCAAGGGCGATGGTGAGCGCCATCCCCTGTAAGATCTGGTCGCCCCATCCTTCGCTGCCGAAGGAGAGCAGGGTGAGGACATAGTCCATGAGTTGGCCAAAGCTGTGCAGTTAAAATAAAACACGCCGGCGAAGCGGAGCTCCGCCGGCTTTAGCGCTGGGTCCGAAGCGGAGAGATGCGTATGTTGCGTCTCCCCACCCGGCGTCAGCTTACGTCTGTCGATCAGTCGCCATAGACGTCGAAATCGAAGTACTTGTCGTTGATCTTCTTGTAAATTCCGTTTTCACGGATAGCAATGATTGCCTTGTTGAACTTCTCGCGCAGCTCGTCGTCACCCTTGCGGATCGCGATGCCGATACCCTCGCCGTAATAGGCCGGGTCGGCCTTCAGGCTGCCGAGGATCTTGCAGCAGGCGCCGTCGTCGCTCTTGAGCCATTCGCTCATCACGATGCGGTTGTCGATGACGGCGTCGAGACGGCCGTTCACAATATCGAGCTTGTACTCTTCCGCGGTCGGGTAGAGCTTGACGTCGGAGTCGGTGAAGGTGCCTTCAGCGAAGTTGGAATGCGTCGTGGACGACTGCGCACCAATGGTCTTGCCGGCGAGGTCTGCCGGGGTGACGCCCTTCAGGTCGGAATCCTTCGGCACGGCGATGACCGGCTGCGTACCGTAATACTTGCCGGTGAAATCGACCTTCTTCTTGCGCTCGTCGGTGATCGACATCGACGCGATGATCGCATCGTACTTGTTGGCGAGAAGCGCCGGGATCATGCCGTCCCAGTCCTGGGTTACGAATTCGCACTCGACCTTCATTTCCTCGCAAAGGGCCTTGGAGATTTCGATGTCGAAGCCCACGAGTTCATTGTCGGCAGTCAGGTAGTTGAACGGAGGATAGGCGCCTTCCGTACCAATGCGGACGGTTTCGGCATTAGCCGTTGCGGCTGCGGCGATGGACAGCGCGGCAATTGCTGCTGCGCGAATGATAAAACGCATGATAGTCCTCTGGCTGTGAATTTGTTGCCTGGTCGGATTTATTGCCCGGTTACGGCCAATGCGCCGAAACCAGGTGGACGGGCTGGAGAATGCAACCCTTCACCCAAACTCATATTCCCATTAAAAAACAAGGCAACGCAACCGTCTTCGCGCCGGGAAGGTGTCGTGCAAGCAAGTTTTTTTTGCACGATTACATCGTGAGCAGGAGGTGGCGTCAGATTTGCCACATCACGATGAGCGATCAGGCAGCGTCAGGGCTGCTATTTGCCCGGCAGCCCGAATTCGGTAAACGGGATGAAGCTCACGATATCGCCGCGTTTGATGCCGGTGGTGTCCTCTGCGATCTCGATCAGACCATCCGCCTCACGCAAGCCCGTGATCAGGCCCGATCCGTCGCGTTCGAACTTGTCGACAACCAGCCGTCCCTCGTCGTCGCGGGTCAGCCAGCCACGCGAAAACTCGCGGCGTCCTGTCTTTTTTTTCTTGATCTCGAAGGCGGCGGGAAGCGGCAGCCGTACAGGCTCGGGCCAGGGCGCGCCCGACATGGCGACGAGAACCGGACGCACGTAGAACAGGAAGCACACCATGGCGGCCACCGGGTTGCCGGGCAGGCCCAGCATGATGCAGTCGTCGATCTGACCGAAATTCATCGGTCGGCCCGGCTTGATGGCGAGCTGCCACATATGGCGGGTGCCCAGCGCATCGAGCGCGGCGACGAGATGATCTTCCTCCCCCCGGCTCGCGCCGCCGGAAGACAGGATCGCCTGATGGGTTTCGCTTGCCTTGCGGATCGTGGCCCGGATCGTCTCCGGCTCATCCGGCAATACACCGAGATCGGTCACCTCCACGCCGACACTCTCCAGAAGTGCGCGCAGAAGATAGACGTTGGAATCATAGACCTGGCCCGGCGCAATGGGCGCGCCCGGACGCACGATCTCGTCGCCCGTCGACAGGATCGCCACCTTCAGCTTGCGCGCAACGGTGACCCGGTCCTGCCCGATGGAGGCGATGGCTGCAATTTCTTGCGGGCGCAGGCGGCTGCCCGCGGGAATGAGCTCAGCACCTTCGGCCACGTCCTCGCCCGCAAGGCGCACATTCGCGCCCTTTTTCAGGCCCGGAGGAATGATCACGAAGGGCGCATCGTCCTGCTCGTGCGTCTCGCAATCTTCCTGCATGGCGACCGTATCCGCGCCAACCGGCATGACGGCCCCGGTGAAGATGCGCGCCGCGCGACCCGGCAACAGCGGTTCCGGGGCGGGGTGACCGGCGGGAATGCGCTGGTCGATGGGAAAGAAGCCGCCCGTCGCGTCATAAGCGCCATGGGCAAAGGCGTAGCCGTCCATGGCGGAATTGTCGGTGAGCGGCACATTGCGTGGGGCGATGACGGGCTCCGCCAGAATGCGTCCGGCCGCCTCCTCCAACGCAACGCTTTCATTTTCGGCGACGGCGCTCACCCGCTCGCGCAGCAACGCGATGGCCTCGTCATGCCGCAGCCGGTCGCTGTCATGAAGGAAACAGTCGTCGACGAGCTTGCGCGTCCTGAGGGGGAGGGGGGTGTCAGATGTCATTGCGTTCCGCCAATCCGCAGTGGTTGACGATGAAGTCGGCGATCGCGGGGATGTCGTTCAGATCGAGAACCGGCACGCTTTCCCCGCTAACCTCGTGGTCGGAAGCGATGGCCACGATCGCCGGGTCGTCGGGCGTGAGCGGGGCGTCCTTGGACGATCCAAGGCGTCGCGCCTCGATCTTGGCATGCGCCTCGCGCTTGTAGCCTTCCACCAGCACCAGGTCGCAGGGCGACAGGCGGCTGAGGACGGCCTCAAGTGGGGGCGCGTCGTCGCCACGCAGCTCGTGCATCAGCGCCCAGCGATGGCCGGAAACCAGAGCCACCTCGATGGCGCCTGCCTCGCGGTGGCGATGGCTGTCTGTGCCCGGCTTGTCGATATCGAATTGGTGATGGGCATGCTTGACCGTGGAAACCCGGTAGCCGCGCCGGGTCAACTCGCTCACCAGCCGCTCCACGAGGGTCGTCTTGCCCGAATTCTTCCAGCCGGTGATACCGAAGACGGTTTGCGTCATGCGGAAGTCTCTTTGTTTTCGTTGGGCTTGCCTGCGTCGGGCCCCTGTGGGGTCTTGTCGGAAAGCATCCGTTCCGCGATCGCCAGATCCTCCGGCGTATTGATGTTGAAGAACGGGTCGGCTCCATCGCGAAGGGGGAAGTCCACGAAGAGGTTGCGGTGCCTTTCAGCCCAGGCGAGTACCTTGCGCGGGTTGTCGCCGGAAAGCCATGCGGCCAAATCGTCCGCCAAATCTACCGGCCAAAGTCCGAAAACGGAATGCCGGTTTCCACCCGAAGCTGCAATTGCGATGCCCGGTTCATCGCCGAGGCCATCAACAAGACGGGCAACAAGATCATCGGGAAAGAATGGCGTATCGGAGGCTGCCGACACGACGTATTGCGCCTTGGGAGCATTTGCCTGCGCCCAGCGCATGCCCGCCAGAACACCCGCCAGCGGCCCCACGAATCCCTCCACCGGATCGGCGGCAATCGGCAGGTTGAACCGGGAAAATCGCTCCGGATCGCCGTTGGCGTTGAGCATCACCATATCGACCTGCGGATCGAGCGCGGCAATCAGATGCGCCATCAGCGTCTTGTCGCCCAGCGGCAGCAGCGGCTTGTCGCAGCCGCCCATGCGGCGCGCCAGCCCACCGGCCAGAATGCAGCCAACCACCATCGGTCGGTCCTGCGCCTCGTTACTCATGCGTCACTCCCGGATAGGTTCGCGCGGCTGTTTGCGGGTCGAAATAGGCTCTGCTAGCCCAGCCCATGCAACGCCTGCGCGTCAAGAACGGTTTGTGTCGCGTATAAAGGGATTTTCCGGCCAACGAAACCGGATCGCTCAAGAGGGCAGACGCAAGGCCGAGATCCGGCCGTGCGCGTCTGCCTGAGCCGATGGACGCATGTGGAGAACGCGCGTTCAGATCTGGAGCAGGCGATTCGTAAGCTGAGCCTCTGCCAGATCGCCCGCGATATAGGCCATCAGGGCGAGCACGTCTTCTGCGGTCGCAGTCTGCGGGCGCGGCATGATCATGGAAAGCTGCCCGGGCAATTCTCTGCCGTGATCGAGGCGGAGATCTGCGAAATAGAGCCAGCTGTCGTGGAAGAGCCTGTATTCGACGGCCTTGCGCGACAGGATGGTCACGTCCTGATGGCGCGGATCGGCAAGGGCGCGTTCCAGCGCGTCGGACACGAAGTCGACCGGGCCTTCCATGAGATGAAAGATGTGGGTGTCGGTGAGAATGAGTGCACCGGTAATACCATTGAGCGCGTTCATCTGGCGGATCTGGCGGACGGTGCCTTCGATTTCCGCCCCCACGCCGCTCGCGTCCATTTCCGACTTGATTCGGCTGCGATAGCAAATCTGGTAGAGGCTCATGGTTCCCTCCTCGCGCGGCATGCGCCTTGAACGCTTCTCCCGAGCCGCTCATACACCCTCGCTTGAGCGTCTCACCTTCCAGATCGTCCAAGTCTTGGGGGCTCGGGTAAAATTCAAGTAAATTTCGTTGTTAATACGCAGCATTACGGTCTGCCCGGCTAAGGAAATATGGGCGAGGTCCACGCTCCTGCGCCTGGAACCTGTCGCCTGCTACCGTAAAATGTGGCCGGGAGCGTCAAACGAGGGCGTCCGCGTCACCAAACTGTCGCCAACTCTGGGTAAGTCTCGCGAAATGGTTGCGCTTGCCGTGCACGAACCGGCAGCAACAGGCGCGCTGAAAGAGCGGAGACGAGGCGATGGCAGATCAAGCCCTGAACGAATCTTCCCGGCGTCTGAAGGAGGCGGTGCACCGTTCCGCGGCCGGGACGCGCGAAGGTTTTCTGGAGCGCATGTTCACCTTCGCCTTCAAGGGGCTGGTCTATCCGCAGATCTGGGAAGACCCGGAAGTGGATATGGAGGCGCTGCAGCTGGGGTTGGAAAGCCGGATGGTCACCATCGCGTCGGGCGGTTGTAACGTGCTGAGCTATCTGACCGCCAATCCGGCCGAGATCGTCGCCGTCGATCTCAATCGCGCCCATGTGGCGCTGACCCGGCTGAAGCTCGCGGCAGCAAAGCACATGCCCGGATACGAAGCCTTCTATCGCTTCTTTGGTGAGGCGGACGAAAAGGCCAATATCGCGGCCTATCATAGGTTTTTGAAAGACCGGCTCGACCCGGAGACGCGCGGCTACTGGCAAGGACGCAGCCTGTCCGGCTGGGGGCGCCGCCGCATCACGCTCTTTTCCCGCGATCTCTATGATCACGGCCTTCTGGGCTACTTCATCGGGGCGGGGCACTTCGTGGCGCGCCTTTATGGCATCGACCCCAAGGACATGCTGCGCGCCCGCTCGATGGATGAACAGCGCACCTTCTTCGATACGGCGCTTGCGCCGATCTTCGACAAGCGGCTCGTGCGCTGGGCGACCTCGAAGAAGATGTCGCTCTATGGCCTCGGCATTCCGCCTGCCCAGTACGAGGCGCTTGCCTCCGCCGGTGGCGGCGACATGGCGGGGGTGCTGCGCCAGCGACTGGAAAAGCTCGCCTGCGACTTTCCCATGTCGGAAAACTACTTCGCGTGGCAGGCCTTTTCCCGCGGCTATGCGCCCCTGGGCGACGGCAAGGGGTCGTCCGGTCCCGCCGGTCCCCTGCCGCCCTACCTCAAGGCCCGTCATTTCGATGAGATCCGCGCGCGCGCGGATCGTGTGGCCGTGGTCAACCGCTCCTTCACCGAGCATCTCGGCCAGCAGGAAGCCGGATCTCTCGACGCCTACGTGCTGCTCGATGCGCAGGACTGGATGACCGACGCCCAGCTCAATGCCCTGTGGAGCGAGATCACCCGAACCGCGCGCAAGGGCGCACGGGTGATCTTCCGCACTGCCGCCGAGCCGACCCTTCTGCCCGGTCGCGTGGATGAGGCGACGCTTGCGCGCTGGACTTACCGGGAGGAGGAAAGCCGCGTCCTCCACGCGCGCGACCGTTCCTCCATCTATGGCGGCTTCCACCTCTACACGCTCAACTGACATTCACAGCCTCAACAGACCGGGAAGGGCCGACGCGCGGTCCGCATCGCCATGTCCGATATTGCCGCCCCGCACAGCGGGGATCTGATGGATCGGGTCTACCGCTATCAGCGACACATCTACGATCTGACCCGAAAGTACTATCTCCTGGGGCGCGATCATCTCATCGCCTCGCTCAACCCGCCGGAGCGAGGGCATGTGCTGGAGATCGGCTGTGGCACGGGCCGCAATCTCATCGCGGCCGCCCGTGCCTATCCGCGCGCGCGCTTTTACGGCCTCGATATCTCGTCGGAAATGCTGGCGACGGCGCGGGCCAATATCGAACGGGCGGGGCTGAGCGACCGGATCACGCTGGCGCGCGGCGATGCGGCGGCTTTCGATCCTGCGGCCATTTTCGGCCGTGTCTCTTTCGATCGGGTGTTCTTCTCCTATTCGCTCTCCATGGTTCCGCCCTGGCGAACGGCGTTGGAATGCGCGGCCGCAGCCCTCGCGCCGGGCGGTCGACTGCATGTTGTCGACTTTGGTCAGCAAGAACGCTTGCCGCGCGTCTTTCGGGCGATGCTGTTCGTGTGGCTCAAGAGCTTCCACGTTACGCCAAGGCCAGATCTGTTCCAGGCGCTTTGTGACATCGCGGAAGCCGAAGGTGGAGCGGTGCGCACGGCGCCGCTTTATCGAGGGTACGCGTGGTATGGCGAAATCCGCGCGCTTTGAAGCGGCTGCCCCGAAGTGACCATTGGTCATTGCGAATTCACGCAGCGGTCTTCCCCATTTTCAGGCAGAATGTTTCTAATCGTATCTGAGAAATGGGGGACAGGATGAAACTGGCTTCAAGATTCCTCGCCGCCTTTGCGGTTCTTGTCTGCGCATCGACATTCGACTTTTCTGCCTTCGCGCAAGGTCGGCTGCTGGAGGTCTACGTCGCCTATCTGGGGCCGGATGATCATTACAATTCGCGCGGTCAGCGGCTATCCGAGCCCTGGCAAGTGATCAGGCAGGACCGGGCGAACTACCACCGTTTCGGCATTCGGGATCGCGGCGACGAGGGCGACCGCTTCTTCGCGTCTGCCGCAAATCGCGCTCGCATGGAACGCATGGTTCTGAAAGGCTTCATTGATGGCAATGCGGGCTGGCGTGTGGTCAACGACAACTGCTGGATACGTGTGGAAATCTACGAGGACTCCGTTCGCGTCAAAGTGAGGTGATGCGCGTGCTATTCGGCGCAGCGATCGATGAAAGTTGCGAACAGATGCCAAGACCGGCGACGCGTTCGGCGATGGGGCTATCGTGTTTCTCAGAAAGAAAAACGCGGGCCGCGTGCCAAATGCGCGTTTGACAAAAAAGACTTGAGCCGCGGGTAGTGGTCAGGCGATAAATTCAAACAAAAACCATTGCATGACAACATTCACTTGGTTCGATGGGAAATCATCAGCATGACACGTCTTCTTCTGTCTGCCATGGCTGCCGCGTTCGTTTTGGTCTCCTCGTTCGCTGCCTCCGCTCTTCCTCTCAATACGTCCGCCACACCTCAGCTCGACGCGACGGTAACGCTCGTTGCCGGCAAGCGCCGTCAGCTCACGCAGGCGGAGGTCCGCAAGGCATATGTCGGTCATACCGCGACTTCACGTTCGCACCAGACCACCTACAAGGCCAACGGCACCTGGACGAACAAGTCTGGTCAGAAGGGGCGCTATTCCATCACGAAAAGCGGATTGCTGGTGATGACGGGTGACATCAACCTGCGCCTCAAGATCTTCCAGGATGGCAAAGGCTACTATCACCAGAACGCCCGCACAGGCGAAGGCGGCTATTACTCGGTGCGTTGATGCAAAAAGTGCGTTGGGGGACGCGCTTATTCCCCTTCCACTGGTGCTCCGAAGGCGACAACGGCTGCGCAGATCACGCCAAGCAGCGCATAAAGGACTGCGCCGCGGATCTCGTGCCGCCTGATCGCGCTGAGTGAGGCGATCAGGCATTGCAGCGCATAGAAAAGCGCAAAGCAGCGTGAGGCCAGCGTGATCAGCGAATAGATATTCGTTTCCCAGGTGATGAGTGCAGCGATGACGGCGATCAGCGGGTAGGCGTAGTTGACCCGCACGCGGCCTCCGGTGATGTCGTGCAAAAGGCCGCCAGCGCCGAGTGTATCGGCGATCGCCGCGCTCGACTGGCTGGCGAGCGCACCGATCATGATCAGTGCAGGCAGGACGATCGATACCGGCTTCAACATGTCGACGATGGCGGCGATGCCTGCGCCGGTGACGTCAATGGCCAGAAGCGGGATCATCGCGAAGAAGAAGGCGAGATAGATGATCCCGGCCAGGATCTGCGCCTGCTTCATGGTGCTGATACGCATCTGCGTGTCGTAGGCATTGCCGAGAAAGCGCGAGGTCTCAAAGCCCTGCACGACGATCAACAGGCCAAGGAAGACGGGCACGTTCTTCGTTTCGAGATGGCCGGGAATGGTCGTGATCGTGCCGGTGGCGAGTTCGCCGAGGCCAAAGACAGCAAGTCCCGCGATAAGCCCTGCGATGATCGCGAGTTTCAGCGAGACGGTATAAACCTCCACCCGCTCCACGGCGGAAAATCCCCGCGTGAAACCGACCCCCGCGATAAGCGCGAGGCAGATCGTGACGACAATCTTCACTGCGGTTTCATCGACGATGCCGAACGGCTTCAACCCGAACGAGGCGAAGAGGACAAGATAGTAGGTGACGGAGACGAAATAGGCGAAGGCGAGAACGAGATGAGACAGCCGCTCCAGCGAGGAAAGACCGAGCGGTGCACTGCCATCCTCGAAGATCGGTTCCACATGGCGGATATTGTGGCGGATCGCGCCACCGATCAGGTAGGCGAGCACCAAAAGCCCGGCCATGGGCATGATCGCCCAGGCGCCCGCCATTTCGCGCAGGATCGGCACGGTAACGAGAAAGCCGGAACCGATGATGGAGGCAAGCGGCGTGGCAATGGCGCGCCAGCGGACCCGTCCTGCTACCTGCGGCAGCATCAGGAAGATGCCCGCCGCAAGCGTCGCGAGGATCGCTGTTGCGCCGATGATCACCGCGCTTACGCCACGCTGAGCGCCTGTATCACGCTCTCGAAGAGACGGCGCCCATCCGTGCCGCCCTGTGCGGGCTCCACCAGATTTTCAGGGTGGGGCATCATGCCGAGCACGTTGCCCGCCTTGTTGACGATGCCGGCAATGTCGTTGATCGAGCCGTTCGGGTTGGTGTCTTGCGCATAGCGGAAAACCACGCGCCCCCCGTCTTCAAGCTCTTTCAGTGTGTCCTGATCGGCGAAATAGTTGCCGTCATGATGTGCGACCGGGCAGCGCCAGACCTGATCCTTCTCGAAAGCGCCTGAGAAGGCTGTGTCGGTGTTCACGGTCTTGAGCATCACGTCCTTGCAGACGAATTTCAGATCCGCATTGCGCATCAGCGCGCCGGGCAGGAGCCCGGTTTCGGTGAGGATTTGGAAGCCGTTGCAAACGCCCAGAACCAGCCGTCCGCGCTCCGCCATGCGCGAGACTTCCGCCATGACAGGCGAACGCCCGGCAATGGCCCCGCAGCGCAGATAGTCGCCATAGGAGAACCCGCCAGGCAGGACGACAAGGTCCACATCCGGCATTTCTGTATCCTGATGCCAGATGGCGACGGGCTTCTTGCCGGTGACAAGCTCCAGGGCGTGCAGCATATCGCGGTCACGATTGGAACCGGGAAAGACGACAACGGCTGATTTCATGGGTTTTACACTTTGTGCGAGTAGCTAGACCAGAAAGTAGAGGGCAATGACGCCGATGACCACGGGCATGATGAAAAACATCGTGACCTTGAGCAGCAGCAGGCGCATGAGCATCGCGTTCCGCTCTGGGTCGTTATTCTTGTTGCTGTTGTTGGCCATCGCCGGCCTCCTGTAGGTGTATCCGCCGCATTGGGCATTTTGCCCCTGAGGCGGTTTTCCGGAGATAATTCCGTACGCCGCGCCAGTGGCAGACGCGGGCGGAGCGGCAGGTCTCGGGATCAGGAAAGCTCGATCGCGTAGTTCTCGATCACCGTGTTGGCGAGAAGCTTCTCGCACATGGCTTCGAGATCCGCGCGGGCTTTGGCCTGATCGGCACCTTCCAGTTCGATGTCGAACACCTTGCCCTGGCGAACCCCTCCCACGCCTGCGAAGCCGAGCGCGCCAAGCGCACCCTCGATTGCCTTGCCCTGGGGGTCGAGTACGCCATTCTTGAGCGTGACGGTGACACGTGCCTTCATTTTTCGTCCTGATGCGATAGGTCGGCCAAAACAAAAACGCCCGTGCCGGTTCGTTGCACGGGCGTTCGAATTACATCATAGCGGCGCTACTTCACAAGCACCGGACCGGAGCCGTGCGGCCGGTCGTTCTCGATCAGGATGCCGAGACGGCGCGCGACTTCCTGATAGGCCTCCACGAGGCCTCCCATGTCGCGGCGGAACCGGTCCTTGTCGAGCTTGTCATTGGTCTTGATGTCCCACAGACGGCATGAGTCGGGGGAAATCTCGTCGGCAAGAACGATGCGCATCATCTCGCCTTCCCAAAGGCGACCGCATTCGATCTTGAAATCGACAAGCCGGATGCCGGCGCCGAGGAACAGGCCGGAGAGGAAGTCGTTGATGCGGATGGCCAGCGCCATCACATCGTCGATTTCCTGCGGCGTAGCCCAGCCAAAGGCCGTGATGTGCTCTTCGGAGACCATCGGGTCGTCGAGTTCATCGTTCTTGTAGTAGAACTCGATGATCGAGCGCGGCAGCTGCATGCCTTCTTCAAGGCCGAGACGCTTGGCCAGCGAGCCGGCCGCCACGTTGCGCACGACCACCTCCAGCGGAATGATCTCCACTTCGCGGATGAGCTGTTCGCGCATGTTGAGACGGCGGATGAAGTGGGTCGGCACACCGATCGCGTTCAGATTGGAGAACACGAATTCGGAGATGCGATTGTTCAGCACACCTTTTCCGTCGATGACTTCGTGTTTCTTGGCGTTGAAGGCGGTCGCGTCGTCCTTGAAATGCTGGATGAGCGTGCCGGGCTCCGGTCCCTCATAGAGGATCTTGGCCTTGCCTTCATAGATGCGCCGGCGGCGATTCATGGGTATGTACCGTGGTTTGTTAAGGAAATCCATTTGCGATGGATACTCCGTTTTCCGTTCCCTGTCGCGATGGCTGCGTTGCCGGCGGCACTGGAATCGTGACGTTTCTCCCGCGAGTGAGGCTGGAACCTACCTGAAATGGGTTCAAAGTACAATCGGCAGACATGGCTCTGCGAGCGGAGTTTTGCCCCCGTCCGGGAAGCGAAACATGGGGATGGTGCCGGGCGGGGGCGCGACCAGTTTTCAGCGCCATTGATTTAGGCGGCAGCGATAGCTATTCAGTAGCCGCATTGTGGCAAAGGCGTTGCTATCAAGGTCTTGAATTGCCATATTTAAGGAACGGAATGTGGCCCCTCAAAGGGCTGCCCCGCCGCAACGCTCGCGGCCGGTCTCAGGGCAGGAGAAGACCATGAGCACGTTTGATGATCGCAAGGATTCCTTTGTACAGGGGTACGCCATTAGCGAAGAGCTTCAGTTTCGCGCCGCAGCGCGTCGAAACCGGCTGTTGGGAGAATGGGCTGCCGAAAAACTCGGCATGACAGGCGAGCAAGCGAAGGAGTATTCGCTCTCCATCGTTCGCACCGATTTCGACGAGCCTGGCGAGGAGGATGTGTTCGCCAAGATTCGTGCGGATTTCGACGCCGGCAAGGTCGAACAGTCGGATCATCAGATCCGCCGCGTCATGGCCGAGCTCATGGAAGAGGCCGTCCGACAGGTCAAGGCCGGCGAATAGGCCGGACACAGTCTGAAAATTCTGGGGGCCGCAGCGGGTATACTCGCTGCGGCCTTTTTATTTGGATTGGTCTCATCGCGAAAAACTGTTGCAGCTCCAGCGGATATGGAGAAACTCAAGTTCAAGGCGGGGCGACCGCTCACGGACTGGTCCAATTGACGGCGGCGATGCTGTGCACGATATGCGTCAGCTGCCATTGCTGCATTTTCGTCGGCTTACGAGATCGGCATAGTATGAGGAACGACCATGATTGAACCCGCAATGACCTTGGCAAACCGGTTGCGTGCCGGAGAGACGATCGCCACCGCATGGTCGACGCTGGCCGGGCCTGTATTGCCGGAGGTACTCGTTCGGGCGGGATATCAGGCCGTGACCCTGGACATGCAGCACGGGATGCACGATTTCGCGTCGGTCGTTCAGTCCATCGCCGCTGTCGTGCATGCGGGTGGGCACCCGGTCGCGCGGGTGCCTGTTGGCGACTATGCGACAGCATCGCGCCTGCTTGACGCCGGCGCGCAGGCGATCATCGCGCCGATGATCGGATCTGTGGAGGATGCGACCGCCTTTGTCTCCCAGATCAAGTATCCCCCCGCTGGCACCCGTAGCTGGGGGCCGGGGCGGGCAATGGAATTGCAGGGCGTGGCTGAGGGGCAGGCATATTTGATGAGTGCGGACGCCGAAACGCTTGGCCTCGGCATGATAGAGACGCGCGCTGCTCTGGAGGCGGTGGACGATATTCTTGCCGTGGATGGGCTGGATGGCGTCTTTGTCGGTCCGGCGGATCTCTCCATTGCCCTGTCGGATGGCGCGCGCTGCGAGCCGAGCGGCGAGGAGGTGCAGCAGGCCGCAGGCCGGATCGCCGCAGCTGCAATCCGGGTCGGCAAGATTGCGGGCATTTATTGCAACACCCTCAAGGATGCTCGCAGGGCCCGCGACATGGGCTTCACCTTCATTTCCTGGGCGAGCGACCAGGCCATCATTCGCGCCGGTGTCTCCGCGTTGCACGATCCATTCGCCGAAGGCTGAGCCAGCGCTCGGCAAACACAACGAGCCAGCCATAACTGATTGGTCCCAGCCATCGCTGATTGGTCATTGCAGGCCTGCGAGATGAACGCGGGCCTGACCCCTTGCGCATGAGTTGGGCAAGCTGATGCGTGTGAGATCCGCGTTTCTGCACTTCGGTCAAGTGTGTGTTTAATATGAATAATATTAATTCGTGGAGAAGCGGTTTTAAAAAGGCGAGAATTTAAGTGAGTATGGTGTTGTGTGTCGAAAAATCGCGTTGAACTCATTTAAAGAGCGCGAGATACTCTAGGGCATGCGGCGGCTGCACGGGGAGCGGGGCAAAGAGGCTTCGCGTGTGGGCCACGATCTGCGGGTCCGGGAACGATATCCGGGCCCTGTTCCGAACTCAGGAGGAATTCGGGTCATGTGGAAGCTCGCCATTATCATTTTCATCATTGCCGCTCCGACGCTTGCGGGCATCGGCGCTCTGATCCCCTTGTCGGTTTTCGGGGTCGGAGAGATTGATTTTCGCGCGGTCCTGCTGGCTGTTCTATGCGGGGTGATCATCGCCGTGCCGGCAAGCTATTTTGTCGCCCGGCGGCTCAGCGGATTGCTCAATCCACGCGGTGGGCATCCGGCCTGAGCGCTGCCCGGAAGGGCGGGATGAGAAATTTCTGAGTCTTGGCCCGATTTATCGCGGGCAATCGGTTTCTTGTGTCCTATTTTGTCTTGCTTGTGGCGACCTGAGGGCAGGCCGCAAGGCATCAGGAGTTTCTCATGAGCGTGATTGACAAGGCTGGCACCTTCACCTTGGGCGATCGTCCGGTGAAGCGGATCGGTTATGGCGCGATGCAGCTTGCGGGTCCGGGCGTCTTTGGCCCGCCCAAGGACCGCGCGGAGGCACTTGCCGTGCTGCGCGAGGCGGTTGAGCTCGGTGTCGATCACATCGACACCAGCGACTTCTACGGGCCTCACGTCACCAATGAGATCATCCGCGAAGCGTTGCATCCCTATCGCGACGATCTGGTCATCGTCACCAAGGTCGGTGCTGTACGCGGGACGGATGCCTCCTGGAAACCGGCGTTTTCGCCACAGGCACTGACACAGGCTGTCCACGACAACCTCAAGAACCTGGCTCTGGACGTGCTGGAGGTGGTGAACCTTCGTCTCATGTTCGATCCTCATGCGCCTGCCGAAGGGCCCATCGAGGAACCTCTGACGGCTCTCGCCGAGCTTCAGGCCAAGGGGCTCATCAAGCACATCGGCCTCAGCCATGCCACTGCGCGGCAGGTGGCGGAAGGGCGGGGGATCTGCGAAATCGTCTGTGTGCAGAACATGTACAATGTTGCCAGCCGCAAGGATGATCCGCTGATCGATGAACTGGCGGAGCACGGCACGGCCTTCGTGCCCTATTTCCCGCTCGGCGGCTTCACCCCGCTTCAGTCCGACACGCTGGATGCGGTTGCCGCAAAGCTGGAGGCGACGCCGATGCAGGTGGCGCTGGCATGGCTGCTGCGCCGTGCGCCGAACATGGTGCTTATCCCCGGAACGTCGTCGCGCGCGCATTTGCGTGAGAACATCGAGGCCGCGGGTCTGGACCTGCCCGACGATGTGATGGCTGAGCTCAACGCCATCGGGTGAGTGGGTAAGGCGGACCCGAACAAAAAAGCGATCCGCAGATATGTGTTTGCGGATCGCTTTTCTTTTGAGCGGATATGGGCCGGTCAGTGTGTGGTATCAGGCCCTGTCTTTGCATCGCGCATGGTGCCTTGGATGAAGGCTATCGAGGCCTTCATCTTTTCGCTCTCCCACGCGTTCAGCGTGACCGGCAGCTGCTTGAGGATACCCTCGCGGCCGATGATGCACGGCATGCTCAGCGCCACGTCCCCGTCATGACCATACTGGCCACGCAACGTGGTGCAGGCCGGATAGACGCTGCGCTCGTCCAGCAGGACCGCCTTGGCCATGGTAACAGCTGACTGGGCAACACCGGCATTGGTCCAGCCCTTGCCGTTGAAGACCTCGTAGGCCGCGCTGATGATCTTGGCCTTCACGATCTCCGGATCCTGAATGTTCTGGCTGGGCGTGAAATAGGCGTCGAGCTTGGCAAAGGGGATGCCCGCCACGTTGACATGGCTCAGCACTGGGAAGGCCGTGCTGCCATGTTCGCCCATCATGTAGCCGGTGACCGACTTGGGATCGACGTCATAGGTTTCTGCGATGAGCCTGCGCAGCCGCGCGGAATCCAGCATGGTTCCGGTGCCAAAAACGCGGCCCCTCGGGTATCCGAATTCGTTTTCCGCGATATAGACCATCGTATCCAGCGGATTGGTGATCAGGATGACGATGGCATCCCTGGTGTGCTGGGTGATCCCGGCCATGACATCACGGATCACGGCGCAGTTGGTCTTTGTCAAAAGCGTGCGATCTGGTTCGGCTGTGGGATCGTCCGGATCCGGAATGACGCTGGGGCCCGCGGCAACGATGATGACGTCCGCATCCGTGCATTGCTCGTATCCGCCTGAGCTCACGGTCACATTGTTCATGTAGGTGAGCGCGGTGGCCTGCGCCTGGTCCAGCGCCTCGCCATAGGCGACGTTTTCCAGAACGTCGATGACGCCGATTTCCGCAAAGAGCCCGAGCTTCATGGCGTCGGCAAGCACATAGGAGCCGACGTGTCCGACGCCGACGACAACAAGTTTGTTCTTATGCATGATCTTTTCTTTGCGTAGTCAAGGCAGGAAGCTGCTGCCGGAAGAGCGGGAGAGGAAGGAAGACGCTTCCAAGGGGTACCTAAACCCGGGTTCCATGCTCTTCAAGAGGACATCATCTCGCAGCCGCAGAATGATCAGACACCCAAAGGCGCCGCCGCGGCCGCGTTTGATACAGGCTGACAAGCCGGAAACTTGCCAACGGGTGCGGCAGCTTCAGCCGAGCCGCGACATGAACTTCGCAAAGGACAGCAGGCCCTCCGGCCACGGGCCCTGACCGCTTTCGGCATTGATGTGCCCGGCATCGCCCGCATCCTGAAATTGCGCACCCCACGCATGAGCGATCGTCTCCGCTTTCGTCCAGGCAGCATAAGGATCCGTGCGGCTGGCGACGAGCACACTGGGGAAGGGCAGGGGCGCGCGCGGGATTGGGTCGGTGGCGAACCCCTTGAGCGCATCCGGCAGAAGGCTTGCGTCTTCGATGTCGGGCATTGCGACGAGATAGGCCCCCGCCACCTTGCCCTCATCGAATTGCGGGGCCGCATGGGCGACGGTCACCACACCCAGCGAGTGGGCGACCAGGATGACCGGCTTCTTTGCCGTGTTGACGGCTCGTGTCAGCCTCTCCACCCAGTCCGTCAGGTGCGGCCGGTCCCAGTTTCCCATCTCCACCCGGCGGGCGGTGGAAAGCTTGGCCTGCCAACGCGTCTGCCAGTGGTCGGGTCCGGAATTGCCGAGACCCGGGATGATGAGAATATCTGCTTGGGACGCTTTCATGGAAGACGCTCGCCTCCTGTTTGAAGGTCAGGCTTCGCCGAAGACCCGCTTGAAGATCGTATCCACATGCTTGGTGTGGTAGCCGAGATCGAACCGCTCGCGAATTTCTTCTTCCGAAAGGTGGGAGCGCACGTCCTCATCGGCCAGAAGCTGTTCGAGGAAATCGACCGTGGCCGAACCGGAGACGTGGTAGCTGTCCCACACCTTCATGGCGTTGCGCTGGACAAGGCGATAGGCGTCCTCGCGCGAGCAACCGGCCTGCGTCAGCGCCAGCAGGATGCGCTGGGAATGTACGAGCCCGCCGAGACGGTCCATGTTGCCGACCATGCGTTCGGGATAGACGACCAGCTTGTCGATGACACCGGTCAGGCGCACCAGCGCGAAGTCCAGCGTGACGGTCGCATCCGGGCCGATCATGCGCTCCACGGAAGAGTGCGAGATATCGCGCTCGTGCCACAGGGCGACGTTTTCCATCGCAGGAAGGGCGTAGGAACGCACCATGCGGGCAAGGCCGGTGAGGTTTTCCGTCAGCACCGGGTTGCGCTTGTGCGGCATGGCGGAGGAACCCTTCTGGCCGGGCGAGAAATACTCTTCCGCTTCCAGAACTTCCGTACGCTGCAGGTGACGGACCTCGATGGCAAGCCGTTCCACGGACGAGGCGATGACACCGAGCGTCGCGAAGAACATGGCGTGACGGTCGCGCGGGATCACCTGCGTGGAAACCGGCTCCACCGAAAGGCCGAGCTTTTCCGCGACATGCTCTTCCACGCGCGGATCGATATTGGCGAATGTGCCGACGGCGCCGGAGATGGCACAGGTCGCAACGTCCTTGCGGGCGGCGACGAGGCGTTCGCGGTTGCGCTCGAACTCGGCATAGGCCTGGGCGAGTTTGAGGCCGAAGGTCACCGGCTCGGCGTGAATGCCGTGCGAACGACCGATGGTGACGGTGTCCTTGTGCTCGATCGCGCGGCGCTTGATGGCCTCAAGCAGCTTGTCGAGATCGGCAATCAGAAGGTCGGCGGCGCGCGCCAGCTGCACGGCGAGGCAGGTGTCCAGAACGTCGGAGGAGGTCATTCCCTGATGGACGAAGCGCGCTTCCGGCCCGACGATCTCCGCCAGATGCGTCAGGAAGGCGATGACGTCGTGCTTGGTCTCGCGCTCGATCTCGTCAATGCGCTCGATATCGAATTCGGCATCCTTGGCCTTGGCCCAGATGGTTGCCGCAGCCTCCTTCGGGATGACGCCGAGTTCGGCCAGCGCGTCTGCGGCATGCGCCTCGATCTCGAACCAGATGCGGAACTTGGCCTCCGGCGACCAGATAGACGTCATGTCGGAGCGGGAATAGCGCGGGATCATCGGCGCGGGCCTCATCTTGAAGAAGGGGGATTTGCGCGCCGTCTAGCAGGAATCCGGGCCGATCACAATTGCTGGCTTGCCGGTTCTGGCCTGCGATCTGCGGGCGTGCCGCGTCGGTCCCGCCCCGCGCCGCGCCGTCCGTCGGTGCGGGAGAACATCAGTCCGGCTGCAAAAAGCAGCGGAATACCGGCGGGAAAGAGCAAGGGCAGCCCGTTGACCGCAAAAATGTAGACCGCCTGCGCGCCTGTGAAAAACGTTTGCCAGAACCACTCGGTCGTAAACGGTTCCGCATGCCATGCCGCGTAGTAGCGATTGAAATGCAGGTAGAAGAGAAAACCGGTGAACCCTACCGTGCCGAGCGTCAGCGACACCACCATGGCCGCAAAGCGGGCCGATTTTTGCGGCCTGCGCATGACGAGGATGACGGCTGTCGGGAAGCCCGTCAGCGCGCCGATGACACCGCCTGCAAAGAAGATCGCGAGAATGACGGCCATGCGCCCGTCAACGGCCTGCGCCTCGCCGTAGAGCCGGGAGAAAGCGATGAGGACCATCGCTGCGCCCCATGCCCCTGCAATAGTCACGAGCTTGCCGATGAGCCGCGCAACCGGCACACGCGGCTTGCGCCGGTCAGTGCGGCGACGTTCGACAAACGGCCTGACAGGATGGCTCGGCTGGGCGGTCATGTTTCAGTTCTAGCAGGAAAAGCCTCTAGAAACCGTTGCGATTGTTTGGGGGGGGGCGAGGGCCGAGATTGGGCGCGAGGGCGTCAGTCTCGGTCCGCTGGCCTGTGTTCTCTAGTCGATGATCTTGCATTCGACGACGCCCGGGGCGTCGAGACCGAAGATGCTCTTGACGTCTTTGCATTCGATCGAGACGCGTTCGGCCTGCACGAACTCCAACTCGCTGACCTTGCTGCCAAGTCCGGCCATAAGGCTTTCCCGAGCTTTGGCCGCCCAATCGATCTTGGTGCCCGAGGGCGGAATGACGACAATTCTGTCTGGCGCAAAGTGTGCCGTATAGCTGAACGTGCCGACCCTCTCGTTCCGATTGGGCAGGGTTCCGGGGATCGTCCTTCGATTGGTGAAGGCATGAAGCCCGGTTCCGTTCATCTTTCCGATCAGCAGGAACATCCGCCAACCCGGCATTCCGGCAACGGGTACGCTTTTGGTAAATGCCATTTTTTCGGCAGTGAGGGGCTCAAATGCAAACCCGTTTTTTTCGCGGCATCCTTCGAAGCTGCCGTCTTCCCCGACAGGGCAAAAGTGGTAGATTCTCTCTCTTTTGAAGTCGCCAAGCGTCGGGCCGTTGGCGCGAAAGAAGGTGGCGATATAGGGACGTCCCGGTTGGATATTCAGCTGGGTGCCCCGTTCTGATAGTTCTGCAACCTTGGTACCCGCGCAAGACGCAAGCAGGAGCGATACGGCGAATACGATCAGAATGCGCATGACGAGCGGAGGTCTCCGGAGAAAACGCGATAAGTATCAATCGCGTTTTTGATAGATTTGAAATGCACCGGGCGCAAGCAGGGGCCTGACAGGTCTGCGCTCTGGAACTCTACCCGTTCCGCCCCCTTGAACGCCCGGATGCGGTCGAGTTCCGCCTCCAGTTTGTCCCCACGCCCGGTCGATTTGCACAAACCCGGCTCCCACCACAGCCCAGCGACGCGCAATTCGCCCTCCTTGCGATGGTGTTTCATGTCGATGCAGGTGACCAGTCGATCGCCTTCCACGAGCGGGAAAACGTAACAGCCATATTCGCTCTTGGGTTCGGGCACGATGATCCGGTGCGAGGGCTCTTCAGCCGCGAACGCGATAGAAGTCGATGAAGGCACGAAGGGCGGGGCGCATATATTTGCGCGAAGGCGTATAGATGTAGACGCCGTCGAAAGGCGCACACCAGTCTTCCATGACGCTGACAAGGCGTCCGGCCGCGATATCCTTCACTGCCGCCTCTTCAAAGATAAAGGCGAGGCCGATGCCGTCCACCGCCGCCTGCCGGATCAGATCCTGACGCGGCAGGATCAGCGGGCCGGAGACCGAAACGGTCAGTTCCTGCCCGTCCTTTTCCAGTTCCCAGCGATAGATCTGGCCGCTTGAAAAGCGACGACGGATGCAGCGATGCGCGGCAAGGTCCCGCGGATGTTTGGGCGTGCCGTACCGCTCCAGATAATCCGGAGACCCGACGACCCACCCGCGACGCGGGCCGCTGGCCCTGACCGCGATCATGTCGGGGGAGAGATGCTCGCCGAGCCGCAACCCGGCATCGCAACCGGTCTCGACCAGATCCTCGAACGCATCGTTGGTGCGGATGTCGAGTTCGATCGCCGGATAGCGGTCAAGGAAGGCGCTCAGACGCGGCATGATCATGTCTTCGGCGATGAGAGCGGGCATGGTGAGCCGCAACGGCCCAGCGGGCGCGCGCTCCTTGTCGATCAGTTCCGAAAACCCTGCCTCGATTTCCGCCAGCGGCTCGTCGACCCGTGCGAGCAGCCGCTGACCTTCCTCGGTCAGTTGCGTGCTGCGTGTGGTGCGCGCCAGCAATCTTGTAGCGAGCGAGGCTTCGAGCGCCGAAACGGCGTGGCTGACGGCGGAGGGCGCGATGCCGAGCTGGCGCGCGGCGGCGCGGAAACTGCCGGAGCGGGCAACGGTCGCGAAAACGAGGAGCTGGGGGAGGCGTGTCCGGTTCATTGTGCGAAAAAATAGAACAGCCCGATCTCATTTGCACGACTTATCTAATCAGCGAAGGCGCTTATCTTGCGGTTCATGTCGTCATGGGAGCGAATGGAATTTCCGCGAAAGGATTGAGATGATGAAAACAAGAAACCTTGGATCCACGTTGCAGGTCTCGGCGGTCGGCTTCGGCTGCATGGGGTTGAGCCATGCCTATGGCGGCTACGATCACGGCGCTGCAATCGATACCCTTCACCGCGCCGTCGATCTCGGTGTCACGCTATTCGATACTGCCGAAGTCTACGGTCCGTTCGAGAACGAGATCCTGGTCGGCAAGGCGCTGGCACCGTTTCGCGACAAGGTGACGATTGCGACCAAGTTCGGCTTCAGACTGAGCGCCGACGATGCCGATTGGGGGGCGATCGCAGGAATGAACGGGCGTCCCGAACATGCCCGTGAAGTGGCCGAGGCGTCGCTCAAGCGACTGGGAATCGAGGTGATTGATCTCTACTACCTCCACCGCGCCGACCCGAACGTGCCGATCGAGGACACTGTCGGCGCGATGGCGGATCTGGTGGCCCAGGGCAAGGTGCGCGCGCTCGGGCTTTCGGAAGTCTCGGCGGAAACCTTGAAAAAGGCCCATGCCGTTCATCCCATTTCCGCTCTCCAGAGTGAATATTCCCTCTGGACGCGCGACGTGGAAACAAACGGTGTGCTTGAGACCTGCCGGGAGTTGGGCATCGGCTTCGTGCCCTTCAGCCCGCTCGGGCGCGGCTTCCTGACCGGCACCGTCACCTCCACGCAAGGGCTGGGCGAAAAGGACTTCCGCCGTACGCTTCCTCGCTTCCAGGCGGAAAACGCGGAAGCCAACCGTCAGCTCGTCGGCGTCATCGAGGAAATTGCCGGACGCAAAGGTGTGACGGCGGCACAGGTCGCTCTGGCCTGGGTGCTCGGGCAGGGCGACACGATCGTGCCGATTCCGGGCGCCCGGCGGATCGCGCATCTGGAACAGAACGTCGCCGCCGCCGACATTGAATTGACGGCCGAGGAACGCGATCTACTGACGCGCACCTTCGCGCCGGATCAGATCGCGGGTGGGCGTTATCCGGCAGCCATGGATGCGATGGTTCAGAAGTAGTCGCGGTCCACGAAAAAATGGGCGGGGCAGTGGTGCCTCAGGTGCCGACAGTGTCGGCGAAGGTCACCTGTTCCGCCCCCGTGAGCGCCCGGATGCGGTCGAGTTCCGCTTCCAGTTTGTCCGCACGCCCGACCGATTTGCGCATACCCGGCTCCCACCACAGCCCAGCGACGCGCAATTCGCCCTCCTTGCGATGGTGTTTCATGTCGATGCGCCCGACCAGTCGATCGCCTTCCATGAGCGGGAAAACATAATAGCCATATTCGCGCTTGGGTTCTGGCACGAAGATCTCGATGCGATAGCGATATCCGAAAAGCCGCTCAGTGCGCGCCCGGTCGCGGATGAGCGGATCGAAGGGGCTCAGAACCCGAAGCCGCGAAGGCGGCTCAGGGGGAGCGGCAATCGCCGCCTCGATATCCGGGCGGGCAAGCGCGCCGCGCACCGATCCATCGGCATTCTCCACGCCAACCTCGATAAGGTCTCTCCGCTCCAGTGCCCGGGCGCACCATTTTCGCGCCTCATCGAGTTCGATGAGGTCCCAGAAACCGGCAATCTCGGAAGGTGTGGCGAAGCCCAGCCGGTCGATGGCGCTGGCACATGCCCAGTCCACGAAGGCCTCGTGCGACACTTGCGCGCCGAAATGCTCCGCCGGAATGGCGCGTTCGCTCAGGTCATAGACTTTCTGGAACCCCTGACGCCGGACGACGGCGAGATCGCCCGTACGCCACAGATATTCCAGCGCCGTCTTGGTCGGATGCCACTCCCACCAGCCCTCGTTGCGCTTCTTCGGGCCGCTGTCGTTGCCGAGATCGCGCGCCATGGTCGGGCCGTTTGCCTCGATGTGAGCGCGCACGTCTTCCAGCACATGGGCGAATTCATCACGCTGCCAGCGCGTGAAACGCTCCATGAGCCGTGCCCCGTCGCGCGCGAAGCGATGCTTCCAGTAGCCATAGAACGGAGCCGGGATCACCGATGCGTCATGGGTCCAGTTCTCGAACAGGCGGCCCTCCCGCTCGTGCAGCCGCTTGAGATCTGCGGGCCGGTAGCACTGGCTTCGCGAATGGAGAATGTGGTGATGCGCGCGCTCCACGGTCTGGATGCTGTCGAGCTGCACGAAGCCCAGTTTCTCGATGAGTGCGTAAAGCTGATCGGGCGAGAGCCGGTTGCGCGGCTGCATGGAAAGCCCTTGCAGGTCGATCAGCAGGCGGCGGGCATCGGCGTTTCGGATCGTGAGCGTCATGCAGTCATCATTTCAGACGGTTCAGAGCCTGCCTAGCTGCGCGAAAGCAGCAGGCGCAGGCCCGCATAGCCAAAGACCATGGCCAGCGCCCCCTCGATCCAGCGCCGCGCCTTCTGATAGGCGCGCACCATGGGGCGGGTGGAGAAAACCAGCGCATAGCCGACGAAAATGAGAATGCCCAGCAACAGACACCCGGCGAGGATTGCGGGAAGCGTATAGGCGGGGGCATCCGGGTGCAGGCCCAGCGCCATGATCGCAATCCAGCCCAGAACCGCCTTGGGATTGGTGAGATGCATCAGCAGACCGCGCCGGTAATGCCTCAGCAGGCTGGACCCCGGGCCGGTCGCCACAGCCTGCGACGGCTGTGCGGTCATTGCTGATTTCGCGGCCTTGCAGGCGAGCCAGAGCAGATAGAGCCCGCCCGCAATCTTGATGACGAAAAGCGCCTCTGCATAGGTCGCAAGCACGGCGGAAAGCCCGGTGGCGGCCAGAACCGCCCAGCACTGGCTGCCCGTCACGACGCCGAACGCAAGCGCCACGGCGGAGCGTCGCCCGTGGTTCATGGCGACCCCCATGATCGCCATGTTCGAAGGACCGGGGCTGGCCACCGTGATCACATAAGCGGCGAAAACCAGCATCAACTGGTGGAGATGGATCGTGCTCACCCGTCAGATCTCCGGTGATCGGGCATTTGCCCGTCGTGAAAGGAAGACTGGCGCCCGTCATGAAAGGAATACTGGCAAAGCGCTGCTTGAAAACGATACGCAGCGTAAAGCCACTTTCGCCTTCCTCGCAACTGGCGGGCAAGGGGGCAGGGGCATATCGCGCGAATGAACGCAAAAAAACGCCCGCTTTTGACAGCGGGCGTTTTCAGCATTGGGGGCATCGCGGGGGATGCGGATTATGGAGAAGGGGCGGGCTTGGAGCGCTGTCCCGAGCCGTCAGGCGGATGCCTGTTCGGCGGTTTCCTCTTGCGCATCCGCCTTGCGGCGACGGTCGGCCATGAACTGGTCGAACTCGGCCCGGTCCTTGGACTTGCGAAGCTGTTCGAGGAAGTCATGGAAGGCTTCCTGTTCCTCTTCCAGCCTGCGCAGCGTTTCCGCCTTGTACTCGTCGAAGGCCGAATTGCCGCTGGAAGGCGTCGCATCCCAGTGGTCCTCGCCGCGCATCCGGGCACGCATGCGATCCATCTTTTCCTGCATGCGGTGCATCTTGCGTTCGAAACGGTCACTGCCGCGTGCGTAACATCCCATCCGTCCACTCCAGAACATGTAGGCCAGGACCGCCAGTCCCAGCGGCCAGAAAATGATGAAGCCCAAGATCATGGCGGCGATCCAGGCGGGCCGCCCCATCTCGTCAAGCTTGTTCGCAACAGATGCTGCTGCCGTCATGATTGACCTCGTGTAAATGTGAATAACATTAACATGGCCCGTGGATGGAGCCCTGTCAAGAGCGTTACGACAAGCTATGACGTGGGGAATTGCGCGGGTTTGCGCAAGGTGCAGGCATCGAAATTTCGGCGCGGGACGCCTGCAAGGGGCATTAACATTGGCCCTGAAACGGGTAAGTCATTGAGGATTTGAGAAAAACGGTGAGAGCGGGGCGGGGGCGGCTTGTCGGTTTTGAGCGATCGGCAAACCGTCAAAGGCCAAGCCGCGTGCGCGCAGCAGGCGGGTAAACGTGGCAGCCCCGCGTTTTTCCTCATCAAGAAAGGGGGATGTGCCGCTATGTGGGACTTCGGTTTTGCGAGGTTCACTCAGTCTGCCTTGGGCGTCAGACCGTCCAGGTAGATCAGCATGCCCGCTTCCAGAAGCTCTTCCGGCGCCATGGGCAGCTTCCGCCGTCCCTCGTCGTTGCGCGCAAAGAGTGAGGCAATGCCATGCGACATCGCCCAGATATGATAGCTGACCATGGAAGCGGGTGGACGCCGCGTGGCGGGAAACTCCGCGACAAGCGCCTCGGACGCTTCGCGAAGCACACCATAGGCCCGGTCCGCCGCCTCCCGCAGTCCCGGCGACGCACCATGCGACAAGCCGGCTTCGAACATGGTGGCGAAATAGGCCGGCTCGGACCGCGCAAAGCCCAGATAGGCACGCCCCAACCGCTCGAAGGCGGCACGCACATCGGGCTTGCCTCTGTTCCAGGCCGTCTCCAGCGTTTCGGCGAAGAGTTCGAAACCCTGCTGGGCCACGTCGATCATTAGCTCGTCGCGGTCACGGAAATGCCGATAGGGCGCTGCCGGGCTGACGCCTGCCGAGCGCGCGGCCTCCGCCACGGTGAAGCCGGAGGGGCCCTTTTCGGCAATGAGATCGAGCGCCGCGCGCATGAGCGCCTCCCTCAGATTGCCGTGATGATATCCGCGCCCGCCCTGTTTCCAACTCATGTGACGGGTTTTAACATCAAGCGGCACGATTCTGCGAGTGGAAAGAAGTACGGCATCCTTGAACCGCGCGGCTTTTACTGTGTGCTTGGATTGGTGTCGAAGGTGGTTGAGAGCGCGAGAAACCGCCGGTCCAGCCCCTCGAAGCCGAACTGGTAGATGGAGAGCAGTACCACCAGAACCGGTCCTTCGCCGGATCGCGGATAGACGATGATATCCGACAACCCATAGTGCACCGGGCAGCCGCGCGAGGCGGGAATGGAGGTGTCCTCATGCAGGATGCGCAGGGGCTCGCCCGCTTCGTTTTCCAAAACGAGCGCGTAGCCATGGGGGCTGACGCCGAGTGCTGTGCAATCTTCCTTTGGCATGGCGATCTCGGTCAACCGGAGCCGGACCGTTCCAAGGCCCAGTTTGTCGCCGTCATCGGCCAGTGTGAAGGGCAGGAACCGGGCCGCATCGCGCGCATCCGCCGCCCGGTCGGAAACCAGCGTCTTGCCGTTCACCCCGATATTCAGCCGCCAAAGATAGGGATCGATACGTTTGCGGGCGGTCTGGCGAACCTGATCGACGCTCACTGCCTCGTTGCGGACCAGCTCGCGCGCCGGGGTGCCCCGCACCCAGCTATCCGTCGCTGTTTCCAGAACAAAAACATCGGAATAGGGAAAGCCGGACCCATCCTGAATGCCGTATTGCTCGAAGGCGAAATAGGCCCCGTCGGGGGAAAAGCCGATGATGGCGCGCTCAGCCGCATCGGCGGCCCGGGCCTGGCCGCCTTCGCCAGCAACAACGGTCGCGCCTATGGCAAGCGCCATTGCGCCGGCCCATGAGAGGCAAGTGGCATGCAGTCGGTCGAACATCAGGCCCTCAATCGGCTGTCGTTTAAGTGGAGGCTGGCGGTCTTTCCTGCCCGACATGACATCACGAGGGGGCGGTCATGGGCAAGCAGGTGCGTTGGATCGGCTTTTGTGGACATGGCTCGTCAGATCATCGGCGCCTGACGGCAGCTATAGGGCCAGAAGCGTCGCTTTTCCGTCGCCGGATATCTGAATTCGTCGCCTGCCTTCAGCATCGCAGACGCTGCCGGATACCCGTCTGCCGCTATGCAGGTGGCGGGATTGTCCGCCGGTCCGCTCAGCACGCAATTGGGCTGGCGGATTTCCACCCCGCATCTGTTGGATGCGATCTTGGTCGTGCCCTGCGTGCGAAAGTGCAGGCAGCCGAAGCGGATTTCCAGATCCTCGATGCGCGGGCAGTCGTGGATATCGAGAATGTTG
Source organism: Breoghania sp. (assembly GCF_963674635.1). Classification (NCBI taxonomy): domain Bacteria; kingdom Pseudomonadati; phylum Pseudomonadota; class Alphaproteobacteria; order Hyphomicrobiales; family Stappiaceae; genus Breoghania; species Breoghania sp. The sequence goes on along the minus strand of NZ_OY771475.1, from coordinate 1,708,661 downwards.
CGCAATGGCACGTGGGAGGATGCTGCCGCGCCGTTGACGGACAGAAATATTCCTGCAGCAAAGATGAATGATCTGAGCATGTTCCAGCGCTACGACAGCCTGGCTTAAGGAAGAGCTAATCCGCATTTCTTCGATGGGCGAAATCTAGAACCCAAAACCGAGTTGCCGCGTTTCCTCCGGCACGACGCCCTCCAGTGCCAGAAGCTCCGCCTTGGTGGTCAGCCCTTGCGGTGCGGAGAACCCGCCCATGCGCCCGCCTGCGGCCAGAATGCGGTGGCAGGGAATGATCACCGGGATCGGGTTCGCCCCCATCGCGCGGCCGACAGCGCGCGCAGCGCCCGGCTGCCCGAGTATCGCGGCGAGCGAGCCATAGGTTTCCGTCTCGCCCCAGCCGATCCGGCAAAGGGCGGCGTAAAGCGTCTGCCGGGCCGGTTCCACGCCGTCGAGATCAAGCGGAATTCCAGAAAAGTCCTCCCGCTCGCCCGCGAAATAACGCTCCAGCCGCGAAAGGGCCTCGCGCACGAAAACCGGGGCGTCGTCGGGACGCGGGATGGCGCGGGTGGGCGTGTGTTCAGGCAGACAAAGCCGTGTCAGACCTTTGGCGCTCCAGCCCATACGACAGCGCCCGATGGGCGTCTCGAAGCTGCACCAGCCGGAACCGGGCGAGGGATCCGCCGAACCTGTATCGACTGCCGCCGTCATGGGGAAAACGGGCTCCGTCCATCTCGTACAAAACAAGAACATCGACGGTAGCCCGCTCAGCCGGACTTGGCAAGTCTCGTGCTTTCAGACGCGCGCGGCGTTGGCGGTCGCACGGATCGCCCGGATGTGGCGCTCGTAGACTTCCGCGCGTTCCGGCGAGCCGCCCTTGAAGACGGCGGAGCCTGCCACCAGAACGTTGGCGCCGACGGCGGAAACAAGCGGCGCGGTTTCAGCCGTCACGCCACCATCCACCTCGATATCGATGGGACGGTCGCCGATCATGGCGCGGATGCGGGCGATCTTGTCAATCACAGCGGGAATGAACTTTTGGCCGCCGAAGCCGGGATTGACGCTCATCACGAGAATGAGGTCTATCCGGTCGAGCACATATTCCAGAACGCCTTCCGGGGTTCCGGGATTGAGCGAGACGCCCGCCTTCTTGCCGAGATTGCGGATCGCCTGAAGCGAGCGATCGAGATGCGGCCCGGCTTCGGCATGCACGGTGATGATGTCGGAGCCTGCCTTGGCGAAGGCCTCAAGATAGGCATCGCACGGCGCGATCATCAGGTGGGTATCGAACACCTTGTCGGTATGCGGGCGCATGGCGGCGATGACATCCGGCCCAAACGTGATGTTGGGCACGAAATGGCCATCCATCACATCGAGATGAATCCAGTCGGCTCCAGCGCCCTCCACGGCCTTGATCTCGTCGCGAAGACGCGAGAAATCCGAAGCGAGCATGGAGGGGGCGATCAGCGTGGAGGTCATGGGTCGCAGCCTTGTCGGAACGTGGATGATTGCCCGCTAGCACGAAGGCGTGCGAGAGGCAATCGCCACCACGCGCCGTTGCGCGACCTGGTCGCAGGAATGGGGCGTCTTTCCCGGCTTTCGAACCGGAACATCACAGGGCGGGCGCGCCTGTCGCCATTCGCCGCGCGACCGGTTTCAGGATCATTGGCAACATGTAGATCGGAAATTGGCCGAGCGCGAAATAGAGCCAGGTCACATCGGGCACCACGCCGCCCAGCGCCGCAACGATCAGCCCCATGTTCCGGTTGCCGGTTGCCAGGGCGACCGTGAAGGCATCTGCCCGCCCCAGCCTGGCAAACACCAGATATGCCAGCACGATCTGAAGGCCGGCGACCGCGAAGCTGAGCGCGGTGATGGCGATGACGAGCAGCGGATCACTCCAGATCCGCGCGACCACGCCATCCATTGCCGCAATCATGAAGATGAACAGCAGCACGACATTGAAACCGTCGATCTCCACCCGCGCGGCTTCCAGCCGGCCTGGCCCCGCAAGCTTGCGGATCGCCCAGGCCGCCGCCATCGCACCGACAAGCAGGCCCGCCAGGTTGCGGGCCAGCATCAAGGGTTCCAGCGGCAGCGCATCCTGAAGCAGAAAGCCGGCAACGAAGGGGGCGGAAAGAGGAACTACCAGCACGCAGGAAATCATCACCGCAAGGCTGAGCGCGCCGTCGAGACCCATCAGAAAGGCGAAGGCTGGGGCGGACATGACCGGCGGGGCAGCTGTCACGATGAAGAGCGCGAGCATCAAGCCAGGCGACCACGCTTCCAGCCCGAAAGCATGGGCGGCGAGACCGGCGGCAAAGGGGACCGCGGCCATGATCCACGCAACCACCACCGCGATCAACAAGGGACGTTTGAAGCGCCGCGCGACTTCAGCAGGTTCAACGCGCAGGAAAGCCAGTACCACCAGCGCAAAGATCGCGTGCGGGATCCATGGGCGCAGGATTTCGGAAAAGGCGGGCAACATGAGCCCTGCAATCGCGCTTGCCGCGACGGCGCGCGTGCCTTGTCGGCCAAGAAAGCCGAGGCCTGCTCGCGGGATGCAAAGGAGTTCAGAAATCAACTTGAGGGACATGTGTCGACACACCTAACATGTTGATCTTGCTCTCGGCAGGCGTTTGCGCACACTATCGCCTCGCTTCCGTTCGTTCGATGGGATTCCCGATGGTGCAGAAGGTTGATGTGCTTGTGCTTGGCGCCGGTATCGTTGGCGTGTCAGCGGCATTGCACCTGGCGAAACGTGGCAGAAACGTCGTGCTCGTCGACCGCAAGGAGCCGGGGGAGGAGACCTCTCACGGCAATGCCGGGGTGATCGAGCGTGACGGGTTCGTACCCATCACATTCCCCGATTCGCTGCGTAAACTCATCCGATATGCGCTCAATCGGTCCCCGGAGGCGCATTATCATCCTTCCGAGTTGCGAAAGGCGATGCCCTGGCTTTTGCAATTGCGCGCTAATTCGGATTCCATCGCAATCGATCGCTTCGCCCGTGCCGTCGATCAGCTTGAACGCCACGCCGTGCGCGAGCACCACGCTTTGAGCCGCGAGGCGCAAGCAAGCCGTTACTTCCGCTCAAATGGCTGGCTGCATCTCTATCGCTCGGCGGCAAGCTTCGCCGAAACCGATCTCGAACTGCACTATGCTCGAATTTTCGGAGCGGGCTATGAGGTGCTGGAGCGCGAGGCCCTTCGTGATCTGGAGCCTCATCTGATGGGCGCCATCCACAAGGCAATTCACTGGCAGGATACGGAATCCGTCTCCAGTCCCGGCGATGTCACCAAGGCCTATGCGGGCCTGTTCCGTCGCGGTGGCGGGCGCTTCGTGATCGGCGATGCCACGAGCCTTGAGGCCAATTCGGGCGGCTGGATGGTGACGACGCGCGAGGGAAAGTTCTGGGCCGATCATGCGGTTGTCGCGCTGGGGCCGTGGTCGCCGGACGTGTTGAAGCCGCTGGGTTACGATTTCCCATTGCTGGTCAAGCGTGGCTATCACATCCACTATCGTCCGCTGGGCGGCGCGTATCTCAATCGCCCCGTGCTCGACAGGGACAATGGCTATGTCATCACGCCAATGGAGCGCGGTGTGCGGCTGACCACGGGGATCGAGTTTGCCGACCGGGATGCTCCGCCCACGCCGGTGCAGATCGCGCGGACGAAGGCCTATGCCGAAAAGCTCTTCCCGATCGACGTGGAAGTGGATAGCGAGCCGTGGATGGGCTCGCGCCCCTGTTTCGCTGACAGCCTGCCGATCATCTCCCGCTCGCCGCGCCACGAAAATCTGTGGCTCGATTTTGGCCACGGCCATATCGGCTTCACAACGGGACCGATATCAGGACGGTTGCTCGCGGAAATGATGACAGGAACGCCCACCATCATTGATCCGGCGCCCTACGGCGCAAGGCGGTTCCTGCAGGTGTGAGGACCGGACAGGGGGAGGGAAAGCAAGTCCCGAGGCCCTCTGCATCTTGTCGAATAATTATTTGATATATATTCCACTTGAGGTTGAGAAGGGAGCCACGCCTTGTCCGAGACGAAACTGCACCCTCCTGTCGAATTTCGGCGTGTCAGGTTACGCGCGAGCCTGGCTGAGCATGCCGGAGCGCCCTTTCTCGACATTCCAATCCCAGCAGTCCCAAGTGTCGCCGCCCTGCGCGCCGGCATTGCCGAAGCGCGTCCCGAACTCGGCGACGTGCTGGCTGGCTGTCTGCTCATCTCAGGTGAACGTGTGCTCGGCGAGGATGAGGTGGTCCCAGCCGATGAGCCGCTTGCGCTGGTGCCGCCGATGCGGGGGGGATGAAAGTCGGCCTCAAGCCGGCTTCGACATGAACGAACACCGCCGCCTTTCCGCGGTGACATACGGGTAGAACCCAAAATGGAGAATAAGATGGCAGCAGTCGAACGCGACGTTTCCGCAGCAGCGCCGGCCAAGCGCAGCGTGATGGTCGACACCTTCACCAATGGTGTCCTCGATCCCGAGCAGCCGATGCTGGGCCCCGTCCAGGACGGCGGCACCATCATCGCCAATACCGCGCCAGGCTGCTGGGGGCCGATGATCACCCCGCGCCTGCGCGGCGGCCACGAGGTCACCCGCCCGGTGGCGGTGGAGGGCGCCGAGCCCGGCGATGCCATCGCTCTCAGGATCCGCGATATCACCGTGACCTCGCTCGCCACCGCGTCTGGCCATGACAGCTCGCCTGAGGGCTACTTCCTGGGCGACCCATACGTCGCCGCCCGCTGCCCCACCTGCGACAAGCTCTGGCCGGAAACCCATGTTGAGGGCATCGGACAGAAGTCGGTCATCTGCGATACCTGCGGCAACCCGGTGACCCCCTTCCAGTTCGAGCATGGCTACACGGTCGCCTTTGACGATACGCGTGCCGTGGGCCTGACCCTGCCGAAAAAGGCGGCCGACGAGATCGCCCATGAGGCTCCGCACTACGCGGCGCTGCCGGACAATTCGGCCCAGCACCCGGTCCTGACCTTTGCGCCCTCCGACATGGCCGGCGTGATGATCCGCATGCGGCCCTTCCTCGGTCAGCTCGGGTCCACACCGTCCAAGGCCATGCCTGACAGCCACAACGCGGGCGATTTCGGCTCTGCCCTCATCGGCGCGCCGCATCCCTATGCGCTGACGGCGGAGGAACTCGCCCAGCATCGGACCGACGGTCACATGGACATCGACGCCGTGCGCGCCGGCTCCATCCTTGTCGTGCCGGTCAAGACAGCCGGTGGTGGCATCTATATCGGCGACATGCACGCCGCGCAGGGCGACGGCGAGATTGCTGGCCATACGATGGATGTCGCCGGCTCCGTCACCATGCAGGTGGAAGTGGTGAAGGGTCGCACGCTTGAAGGCCCGGTGCTGTTCCCGCTGGTTGAGGATCTGCCGCCGCTCGCAAGGCCTTTCTCGGAGGCGGAAAAGGTCAAGGCCCGTGGTCTGGCCAAGCGCTGGGGCGTCGATAAGGTTGAGGAAAGCGCGCCGATCTCCGTCATCGGCACCGGCCCGGACCTGAATGCGGCCACGACCTGCGGTCTCAACCGCGCGGCCCGGCTTCTCGACATGACGGTTGCAGAGGTGATGAACCGCGCCACGATCAACGGCGCCATCGAAATCGGCCGCGAGCCGGGTGTCGTCCAGGTGACCTTCCTTGCTCCGATGTCGAAGCTTGAGGCCGCTGGCCTTGCGGCCTTCGCGCGCGAACAATATGGCGCCTGATCACGGACTATAAGATGCGATGCCGCCGCCATCGGCGGCATCGCCCCCATCTCAGTCCGTGCCGATCTTGCCGGACCTTAGTTTCTTCACCGCCCCACGCTTTGTCTTGCTGTCCATACGACGCTTCTTTGAGGCGCGCGTGGGCTTGGTCTTGACCCGATAGGCCTGACGTTCCGCCGCCTTTTGCAGAAGCTCCACAAGCCGCTCCATCGCGTCGGCGCGGTTCTGCTCTTGTGTGCGGAAGCGCATGGCCTGAATGACGATCACCCCATCCTTGGTCAGCCGCGATCCGGCAAGCGTTTCCGCCTTGCTCTTCACATAGTCTGGAAGTGAGGGGGAATGGCGGATGTCGAAGCGCAGCTGCACCGCGCTTGAAACCTTGTTGACGTTCTGGCCGCCCGGTCCCGCGGATCTGATGAAGACTTCCTCGATCTCGTCATCTTCGATGGCGATTTTGTCGGTGATCGCGATCATGGTCGGGCCGGTCTGGTGAGCATAAGGGGGAGGCGGCGCGGAGAGACCCCGCGCCGAATGCGTCCCAGTTGCATAGCCTAGCCTGGCTTGAATTGCCAAGTCGCGCGAAGGCCGGCTCAGCGGATCAGCAGCGACAGGTAATAGATGGAGGCGGAAAGGGCGGCGGCTGCGGGGACGGTGATCACCCACGCGGCGATGATGGTGGTGAAATGCGCGCGGCGCACCAGCTTGCGGCGCTGCAACTCGTCCGGCGAGGCGAGCTTTTCGTCCCACAGATCCGATCCGCCGCGGCCCTTCTTGCGGACATATTCCCGCCGCCGCTTGCTGTGGGCGGTGTAATACTCACGGAAGAAGCCGACCCCGAAAACCGCCCCAACCGCGATATGGGTGGAGGAAACCGGCAGGCCCAGCGCGGAAGCCACGATCACTGTGGTTGCCGCCGACAGCGACACGCAATAGGCGCGCATGGGGTTCATCTTGGTGATCTGCTCGCCGACCATGCGGATGATGCGCGGCCCATACAGCAATAGCCCCAGCGAAATACCCATCCCGCCCAGCACCATGATCCAGATCGGGATGTGCACCTTGGAGGATACGTCGCCAAACTGGATCGTATGGACGATGGCCGCCAGCGGGCCGACGGCATTGGCGACATCATTGGCGCCATGCGCGAAGGAGAGCAGGGCGGCTGCAGCGATCAGTGGGACATGGAAGAGCTTGCGCAGCGACTGGTTGCGGTTCTCCATCCCCTGCGATTGGTAATAGACCCACGGCTTGGAAGCGATATAGGTCAACACCAGAACGGAGAAGGAGATCCCGACGATTTCATAGGTGGTGGGGTGCCAAATCTTGCGCAGGCCCTTCATGCAAAGATAGCTGGTGAAGGCGCCGGCCATGACGGCCATGAGCAACGGCACCCATTTGCGCGCCGCCGCAATCTTGTCGTCCTGATAGACGATGTTGATCTTGATGACGGCCAGAAACAGGGCCGCGATGACGCCGCCCATGAGCGGAGAGATCACCCAGCTCGCCACGATGGCGCTCATCGTGGCCCAGTTGACCGCGGAAAAGCCGACGGCTGCGACACCTGCGCCCATGACGCCGCCAACAACAGAATGCGTCGTGGAGACGGGGGCCCCGATCCATGTTGCCAGATGGACCCACACGGCGGACGAAAACAGTGCCGCCATCATCGCCCACATGAAGATGTTCCTGTCGGCTACGGCAACAGGATCAATGATACCCTTGGATATGGTCGCCACGACGTCGCCACCGGCCAGCAGCGCCCCCGCGGTTTCGCAGATGGCGGCAATGATCAACGCGCCGACAAGCGTCAGGGCGCGAGCGCCCACGGCCGGGCCCACATTGTTGGCCACATCATTCGCGCCAATGGTCAGGGCCATGTAGCCGCCCAGCATCGCGGCGATCATGATGAACAGCGTGGTATCGGAGATGCCCAGTGTCAGGCCGGCATAAAGGCCGACAACCACGATGAAAAGGATCGCGACACCCGGAGCCGTCAGACGGGAGGAAACCGACCGCCGGGCGATGTCCAGGGTCAGAAACTTGTTTAGATCCTTGTCGAGAGAGGTCTTGCGCATCGCTGTCTCGCGCTGCGAACCTTGGCCTTTCACGGTCATCCTGATCAGCCTGTCTTCGTTGCCGGTCTTGGGAAAAATGCCTGTGTCGGGGAACGAGCGCACACGCATGGCGCGTGTTCGCGCGGCCCCAATACACCGTTACAGCGCCCGGTCATAGGCGGATGACAGTTTTATGACAATGCTTCTGTGCGCTCGGCGTTAAAAAGTCACGCCGACTTAAGTGGCTTTTGTGTGATTTTCTGCGCATGAAGGCTCGCCAGAAGCGCCGACAATTGCGGCTCATCGACCAAGTCTGAGGCCTCCTCGGGAGAGACCCAGCGACGTTTGCGTTCGTTCATCTCGGGCCATTTGTCGAGCATGTCGCGGACTTTCATCACGAAGACGCCGACTCGGCACGCCACGCTGTGATGCTCGTCGATCCACTTGATATAGTCGTAGTGTCCGATCTCCAGACGCTCGATCTTGCCGCGAATGCCCGCTTCCTCGTAGGCCTCAAGCAGCGCCAGCTTGTGGGGAGAGCGTTGTTTCTTCGGCCATCCCTTGGGGATGATCCACCGACCGGTGCCTCGGCTTGTGATCAGGAGAACTTCGAGCTTTCCATCCTTCATACGCACCGGCAGCGCCGCATATTGCCGCTTCCGTTTCATCTTCGGAGCAGGGGCCAGTGTGGACGGTCGTATGGCGGCGGCAAGGACTTTGAAGAATGTGTTCATTTGAGCTCGGAGTGTCGGAAGTTTGGTCTCGCGATTCGAGATCAGGCAGTATGCAGAATGGTCCAGTTTTTGACATCAGTATAGTTGCCATAAAGTTGGCTTGAATGTGTCTTTTTCAATTTCTTGCGGTCTTTGACCCATGTTCATTGATAGGTCGATGCGTCGATACTTCTTGGTGAATATACTGATCTGACGTGTGGCCGCCGGATGCTTTTCAGTCCAGAAACGGGATCGGCAATCCAAATATCTGCGTCAGCAAGATCGCATTGAGCGAGAGGACGAGCAATGTTCCGGCGATTGCCGCGCCTTGTGTAAGCCGGCTGTTGCGGAATTCTCCCATCACGGAGCGTTTTCCGGTGACAAGAACCAGAGCGACCATCGGAATGGGCAGCACCAGTGACAGGATCACCTGACTGACCACCAGCGCCATCGTGGCATCGGCGCCCATCGCGATGATGACGAAGGCGGGCACCATGGTAATCAATCGTCTGAGCCAGACCGGAATGCGCATTCCTGTGAAGCCCTGCATGATCAATTGGCCCGCCATCGTGCCGACCACCGAGCTGGAAATGCCCGATGCGATCAGGGAAATCAGGAAGACGGCGGCTGCCGCCGCACCCAAAAGCGGTGTCAGGGTGTGATAGGCGGTTTCGATTTCGGCCACATCTGAATGGCCGAGGTGAAAAGCGGCGGCCGCCATGATCACCATCGCCATGTTCACCAGCCCGGCAATTGCCAACGCAATGATCACCTCGCGGTTTGAGAACCGCAAAAGCTTGCGTTTCTGCTCCACCGTCACGCGGCCTGCGCGGTGCTGTGTCAGGCCCGAATGCAGGAACAGCGCGTGTGGCATCACTGTCGCGCCGACGATGCCGACGGCGATTGTCAGCGCAAAGGCGTCCGGGATCTGGAAGCTTACGATCCCGCTCGCCGCCGATCCCCATTGCACGGGGGCAATGAACAGTTCGACCACGTAGCAGGCTCCGATCAGGGTCACCAGCGAACCGATGATCAGTTCCATGGTGCGAAAGCCCGAGCGTTCGAACAGCAGGATCGCATAGGTCACGATTGCGGTCACCACCATGCCCCAGATCAGCGGCATGTTGACCAGCAGCGCCAGCCCGATGGCGCCGCCGAGGAACTCCGCGAGATCCGTCGCCATCGCCGCGATTTCGCTGGCCCCCCACATGAACCAGACGACGGGTCGGGGAAACCGCGCACGGCAGATTTCCGCCAGGTTCAATCCCGTGGCAATGCCGAGTTTGGCCGACAACGACTGGAACAGCATGGCAATCAGGTTCGCCGCCAGAACCACCCACAAAAGCGCGTAGCCGTACCGTGCGCCGGCCTGGATGTTCGTGGCGAAATTGCCCGGATCCATGTAGGCGATGGAGGCGATGATGGCCGGTCCGGCAAACAAGAGCGCAGAGCCGCGCTTTTCACCCGAAAGGGCCGCGCGAATGTCTTCCGTGGTGCGCTGGGAGAGGTTCATGTTTTTGCTCATGGGCACACACTGGATCTTATGGACAACTTGCGCAGGAAATGGTCCGGTTCGCGTATGGAGGGCTCGGGCGTGAGCGGGGAAGGGCTTCTTGGCTTTCGTTTTAGGATTGGTGCAGTTCCAGTCCGCGCCCTGTTCGGGTCGCTGATTTTATCGACGGGACGGGAGTGAACCTACCGTAAATATAGCCTTTGCTATATTAGTTTGCCAATACAAAGTTTGTGTGGAAGTACTGAAGGTGGGAGAGGGTTGGTCGCGGTTGTGTTCCCGCCAGGGGGTGGTGGGGCATCGGCTGCGGCCAACTTCCCTCGTTGCGGCCGCTTCGCGAATGGGGTCTCAGCCAGGCGGAGGCATCTTGCCGGGCGAGCATCTTTTCTGGCACCAATGCGGGGGCGAGCGTGGCTAAGCGCTGGGTAGGGCGAAAACGCGCACATATCGGGAAACAGGAGCAATGGCTGCAAACTCGCACGTGAACGATGGCGGAAAGGTTCTCGTCGACGAAGCCAAGCATCGGGCGGGGTTTTGCAAGGTCCGCGCCGCGCGCCGCAGCGAGTTGGCCGAAGATTACATCGAACTGATCGATGACCTTCTGACCCATCAGGGCGAAGCGCGGCAGGTTGATATCGCCGCGCGTCTCGGGGTGACCCAGCCGACAGTTGCCAAGATGCTGCGTCGTCTTGCTGAAGAAGGCCTTTTGGAGACCCGACGCTATCGCGGCATATTCCTGACCGAAAGAGGGCGCGCCATGGCGGATGCGTCTCGCCTTCGCCACGAGATCGTGGAACGCTTCCTGCTGGCCCTTGGTGTCGATCCCGATACCGCGCGCATCGATTCCGAGGGAATGGAGCACCATGTTTCTGCCGGGACCCTTGCCGCGATGCGTCGTTTTCTTGGCGAATAGGTCCTCCCGCCGTGAGGGCCGCTCGCGGCGTTCCGTCTTCAACAGTTCCCGAATAGACCCCGCGTTCCGATTGACCCGGCGAAAGACCGAGCTAGTTTACGCCGCAGGATTTCCACGCCCCGATGCCGGGGCTGGCTTCGAATGAAATGGGGTAACCGCTTATGGCTGACGTGACCAAGGAAGCAGTGCTGCAACGGCTTTCCATGGTGAAGGGGCCGGATCTGGAAAGCGACATCGTCTCGCTCGGTCTGGTCTCCGACATTTTCATTTCCGATGGGCGGGTGATCTTCTCCATCACCGTTCCCTCCGAGCGCGCTCAGGAACTGGAGCCGCTGCGTCAGGCCGCAGAGCGGATCGTTTCCGAGATCCCGGGTGTCGGCAAGGTCATGGTGGCATTGACGGCTGAGAAGAAACCGGGCTCGCCGTCGCCGGCTCCCGCCGCAGCGCCGGTGCGCCCCGCGCCTTCCGCCGCGCAGGCCGGCAGCGTGCCGCCGCCGATGGCCGGAAGGAGTGGGCCGGCCGCACAAGGCAATTCTGAGAAGCCGGGCGTTCCCGGTGTTGGTGCGATCATTGCCGTCGCATCCGGCAAGGGCGGCGTGGGCAAATCCACCACCGCTGTCAATCTGGCGCTTGCGCTGAAGGCGAACGGCCTCAAGGTCGGCATTCTCGATGCCGATATCTACGGCCCCTCGTTGCCGCGCCTTCTTCATCTCACCGGTCGCCCAGAGCCCGTATCGGGCCGCGTTCTCAAGCCGCTTGAGGGCTACGGTTTGAAGGTCATGTCCATGGGGTTCCTCGTGGAGGAGGAAACCCCGATGATCTGGCGCGGGCCCATGGTCATGTCGGCTCTCACGCAGATGTTGCGCGAGGTCGCGTGGGGCGAGCTTGACGCGCTTGTCGTCGACATGCCTCCTGGAACCGGCGATGCTCAGCTCACCATGGCTCAGCAGGTGCCGCTGGCCGGCGCCGTCATCGTCTCCACGCCGCAGGATTTGGCGCTGATCGATGCCCGCAAGGGCCTCAACATGTTCCGAAAGGTCGATGTGCCTGTCCTCGGTATCGTGGAGAACATGAGTTACTTCCTGTGCCCTTCCTGCGGTGAGCGGTCCGACATATTCGGTCATGGCGGCGCGCGCGCCGAGGCCGAAAAACTGGGTGTCCCGTTCCTTGGTGAGGTTCCGCTTCACATGGAAATCCGGGCGCGCTCGGACGCGGGCACCCCTGTTGTCGTATCCGAGCCCGACGGTCCGCATGCCGCGCTCTATCGCGAGATTGCGACCAAGGTCTGGGAAGAGGTTGCACGAAACAGGCAGGACGGCGCGCAGGCCGCCCCTGCCATTGTGTTCGACTGACCCCTCACGTTCACGGGGCATCCCTCAAATACGCGATATCTCGAATCGGACCGGCACCCAGCCGGTCCGACTGAGCGCCAGTGCATGCGCAAGCCCTTCCGTGGAAATACTGGCGCTGGGTGTCCCGGTGACAGCCTCGCTTGCGCAGCGCTATGTGAAATGTGTTTTTCTGTGATTTCCGTTCCGGATTTTGTCTAAATACCGGAACGAATGCATGTTAAACCAGTCGTGCTATTTTCGCGTAAGTGTTTGCGTTGCAATATATTTTCCGGTTGCTGTCGAGTGGTCTCCTGCCTAGAATTGGAATTGGGAGAATTAGAACATGACAGCGAGCCCTGCGCGGATAACACCTGCGCCGAACGAGATTCCCTTGGGGGAAGAGGACGCAATGCGCGCTCGTCTCTACGGGCTCGTCGCGCGTTTGCTTTCCGCGCCGCCTGACACCGCGATGCTTGCCGACCTTGCGCGCCTGACAGGCGATGCGAGCGATCTGGGGCGTCCGCTTGGGGTGATGGCCGCTTTGGCGCGCGAATGCTCGCCGGATGCGCTGTCGCCAAACGAGCAGGCGAGCGACCGTTTGGCGCGCGAATACCATGATCTCTTCATTGGTCTGGGGCGTGGTGAGCTGCTTCCCTATGCGTCCTACTATCTCACCGGGTTCTTGAACGAAAAGCCGCTGGCCCGCCTTCGCGCCCGAATGAAGGAGCTCGGCATTGAGCGGGATCCTTCAGTGCGTGAGCCGGAAGATCACATGGCCGCCATTCTGGACATGATGGCCGGGCTGATTGTCGGCCGGTTCGGAAATCCTGCCGACCTCGCCACCCAGAAAGCCTTCTTCACGGCGCATCTGGCTGACTGGGGGCCTTACTTTTTCCGCGATCTCGAAAAAGCTCAAGCCGCGCACTTTTACGCGCCGCTTGGAACGCTGGGGCGCGTGTTCCTCGGCATCGAACAATCTGGGTTCGAGATGGTTGACTGAACATCCTGGGGAGGCTTCGGGGCTGGTCCTATAGGTGGCGCAAGTGCGCCCCGCCCGGAAAACAAGGCGCGCAAGCGCCGTCAATGACAAGACGTAAAGAACGGTTTGTGAACAAGGAGGACGTCATGTCCGTGGATGGTTCGAAAAAGCTGGACGCGAATGAAATCGACGACAACGCGGCGCGGACGGATCGTCGTGGCTTCCTCAAGCTTGCCAGCCTTGGAACCCTGGCCGGTGGCGCGGCGGTGATTACGGGCGCGGATGCGGGGGCTGCCGAGGCCGTGGAAGAGGGCCGTCCCGGTGGCTACCGGGTGACTGAACACGTCAAGCGCGCCTACGAGACGGCCCGCTTCTAGGAGCCCGCCCCGAAAAGAAAATTGCGCGGGTCAGTGCCCGCCCGGATCGGTTGATCCGGGCTTGTTGTCGCCAGATGGCCGCGCCTCATGATTGTCAGGGAGAAGACAATGCTCAGGAAGAAGGTAAACGGCACAGCCGAGCGCGCGCCACTGGCGACCGCCCTGCGCGATGTGGCTGCTGGAGCCATCGATCGCCGCAGTTTCCTCAAGCGCTCCGGTCTGACCGTCGGCGGTCTGGCCGCGGTATCCGGCCTGTCCAGCGGCATGGTTCGCAAGGCTGAGGCGGCAGAGCCTTCCTCCGGCGACACAAAGACCCTGAAGACGGTCTGCACACACTGCTCGGTCGGCTGCACGGTTCTGGCAGAGGTTCAGGACGGTGTTTGGACCGGGCAGGAGCCTGGCTTCGACAGCCCCTTCAATCTCGGCTCGCACTGCGCCAAGGGGGCCTCGGTGCGCGAGCATGCCCACGGTGAGCGACGTCTGAAATATCCGACCAAGCTCGTCAACGGCAAGTGGCAGCGTATCTCGTGGGACGAGGCGATCGCCGAAGTCGGCGACAAGCTGCTTGAGATCCGCGAAAGCTCCGGTCCCGACAGCGTCTACTGGCTGGGCTCGGCCAAACACTCCAACGAGCAAGCCTACCTGATGCGCAAGTTCGCGGCCTTCTGGGGCACGAACAATGTCGACCATCAGGCCCGTATCTGTCACTCCACCACGGTCGCAGGTGTCGCCAACACCTGGGGCTATGGCGCGATGACGAACTCCTACAACGACATCCACAATTCGAAGGCGATTTTCGTCATCGGCGGCAACCCGGCCGAGGCCCATCCGGTCTCGCTGTTGCACCTGCTGAAGTGCAAGGAAGAGAACAACGCGCCGTTGATCGTCTGCGACCCGCGCTTCACCCGTACCGCGGCGCATGCCACCGAATATGTCCGGTTCCGTCCCGGTTCCGACGTGGCGCTGGTCTGGGGCCTCCTTTGGCACATTTTTGAAAACGGTTGGGAAGACCGGGAGTTCATCCGCCAGCGCGTCTGGGGCATGGACGAGGTCAAGAACGAGATCAAGAAGTGGACCCCGGAAGAGACCGAGCGCGTCACCGGCGTTCCCGGTTCCCAGCTCAAGCGTGTTGCGCGCACACTGGTCAACAACCGTCCCGGCACCGTCATCTGGTGCATGGGCGGCACCCAGCACACCAACGGCAACAACAACACCCGCGCCTACTGTATCCTGCAGCTTGCGCTGGGCAATATGGGCAAGGCCGGTGGGGGCACCAACATCTTCCGCGGCCATGACAACGTGCAGGGCGCGACCGATCTGGGCGTTCTCGCCGACACGTTGCCCGGCTATTACGGCCTGAGCAACGGCGCTTGGAAGCACTGGGCGCGCGTCTGGGACGTCGATTTCGATTATCTCTATGGCCGCTTCGCGCTGAGTGGCGAGAAGGACGCCGACGGCAAAGACAAGTCGATGATCAACGCCACCGGCATCCCGGTCTCGCGCTGGTTCGACGGCGTTCTGGAAGCCAAGGAAAACATCGAGCAGCCGGACAACGTGAAGGGCATGGTCTTCTGGGGGCATGCGCCGAACTCGCAGACGCGTCTGCCGGACATGAAAAAGGCGATGGAGAAGCTCGACATCCTCGTGGTGATCGATCCCTATCCCACCGTTTCGGCGATCCTGTCGGATCGCACCGATGGCGTCTACCTGCTTCCCGCGACGACCCAGTTCGAGACCTATGGGTCCGTCACCGCGTCGAACCGATCCCTTCAGTGGCGCCAGAAGATCGTGGAGCCGCTGTTTGAATCCAAGCCCGACCACACGATCATGCACATGTTCGCCGAGAAGTTCGGCTTCGCGGACGAGATGTTCAAGCATATCGAGGTCAAGGACGGCGAGCCGCTGGTGGAAGACCTCACCCGCGAGTTCAACAAGGGCATGTGGACCATCGGCTATACCGGCCAGTCACCGGAGCGTCTGAAGCTCCACATGGAAAATCAATACACCTTCGACCGCACCACGCTCAGGGCGAATGGCGGTCCCTGCGACGGCGATTTCTACGGTTTGCCGTGGCCGTCATGGGGCACGGCGGAAATGGGCCATCCCGGCACCGCCAACCTCTATGACACCTCCATCCCTGTGGCGGAAGGCGGCCTTTGCTTCCGCGCCCGTTTCGGCGTGGAGCGCAACGGCGAGAACCTGCTGGCGGAAGGCTCCTGGCCCGTCGGCTCGGAGATCGAGGACGGCTACCCGGAATTCACCATGGCCATGCTGATTAAGCTCGGCTGGGACAAGGACCTGACGCCCTACGAGCGCAGGATGATCGAATGGGTGGCCGGCCTCCTCGAAGCCCGTCCGGACGATGCAGAGGTTGGTGAGACCTCGCAGACTGGCGACATTCCGTCCGATTACGACACCAAGGTCGGTGGCGTGAACTGGAAGACGGATCTGTCCGGTGGCATCCAGCGCGTCGCGATCAAGCACGGCTGCGCACCCTTCGGCAACGCCAAGGCGCGTGCGGTGGTCTGGACCTTCCCGGATCCGATCCCGCTGCACCGCGAGCCGCTCTACACCAACCGGCGCGATCTGCTCGACAAATACGCGACCTATGAGGACAAGACCTTCTGGCGCTTGCCCACGCTCTACAAGTCGATCCAGGAGAATGACTTCTCGAAGGATTTCCCGATCATCCTGACCTCGGGCCGGCTGGTCGAATATGAGGGCGGCGGCGACGAGACGCGCTCCAACCCGTGGCTCGCCGAGCTTCAGCAGGACATGTTCTGCGAGATCAACCCGATGGACGCCAACAATGTCGGCGTACGCGACGGTGAGATGATCTGGGTCCACGGTCCGGAAGGCGGCAAGGTGAAAGTCAAGGCGATGATCACCGAGCGCGTGGGCAAGGGCGTGGCCTTCATGCCCTTCCACTTCGGTGGCTGGTATCAGGGCGAGGATCTTCGTTCAAAATACCCGAGCGGCGCTGATCCTTATGTACTGGGCGAATCCACGAACACGGCCCAGACCTACGGCTACGACTCCGTCACCCAGATGCAGGAAACCAAGGCGACGCTCTGCCGGATCGAGCGGGCTTGAGGGGGATTTGACCAATGGCACGAATGAAATTCCTGTGTGACGCCGAACGCTGCATCGAGTGCAACGCCTGCGTCACGGCCTGCAAGAACGAGAACGAGGTTCCCTGGGGCGTGAACCGCCGACGGGTCGTCACCATTCAGGACGGCAAGCCCGGCGAGCGCTCGATCTCGGTGGCCTGCATGCACTGCTCGGATGCGCCCTGCATGGCGGTGTGTCCGGTGGACTGCTTCTACCAGACCGAGGAAGGGGTGGTTCTCCACTCCAAGGACCTCTGCATCGGTTGTGGTTACTGCTTCTACGCCTGTCCCTTCGGAGCGCCGCAATATCCGCAGGCTGGTAATTACGGCTCGCGCGGCAAGATGGACAAGTGCACCTTCTGCGGTGGTGGTCCGGAGAAAGACAATTCCGCGGCCGAGTTCCAGAAATACGGGAGCAACCGTCTGGCGGAAGGCAAGCTGCCGCTTTGTGCGGAAATGTGTTCCACCAAGGCGCTTCTGGCCGGTGACGGTAACGTGGTTTCCCAGATCTATCGCGAGCGTATTGTCGCCCGCGGTTTCGGCTCCGGCGCTTGGGGCTGGGGGACGGCCTACGAGAAAAAGGCGGGCTCGCTTTAAGGCGCGCACTTTCAGGCAGGCCCGCATCAGGGTTTGGAGAGACAGGCGCGGAGGCGTTGCTGCTCTCACGGACAGGCAGGATGGCTGGACGCGACAGGTGGTCCGGCCATTCTCGTGCCAGAGACCCGATCTGAGAGGTCGGGATTGAGCGGGGCGTCCTTGAAAGGATGCGCCCACTATCCCGGCAAAGGATGTGTGAAGGGAGTTGCTGTGTCGGCTGGTTTCTCGACCGTTTTGAAAGTGCTGGCGCTCGTTGTGTTCGCCGCGGGGCTCGCATCGTGCCGTGAGGAAGAGCAGGGCCGTCCGCTGCACTACGTTCATGGCGAGTATGGCGGGAAAAAGGACACTCCGCTCACCGCGCAGCAGGAACGTGCGCTTCAACTGCGCGTCCTCAAGCAGAAGAACTGATCCGAGCATGCGGGAAAACCAGGGCATGTCGGCAGCAGGGAGAGAGTTGATGGGGCGAGATTACAGCAAGGAAGGGTGGTCGCGGCATGGCGGGCGTCGGTTCGCCGATGTCCTTTGCGCGCGCCTGGCCGGCCTCGCCATGGCTTTCCTTCTGGCTGCTTTCGCTGTCACTTTCGTGCCGGGTGTGGGCGTGTCATCGGCTTTGGCGCAGCCCGTTGGTGCTCCGGAACTTCGTCAGAACCCCGTCGACGGTCATGTGCCGGGCGATGCGCTGGGGACGAAATCCGATGCCGATCTGTGGCGGGCGATCCGGAATGGTTCGGCGGAAGGCAAGGTCTCCATCCCCGACAAGAAGGCGGCAACGCTGATCCAGTCGGAGGGTGACAACTGGCGCGCTTTCCGCAACGGTCCGCTGTCGACCTACGGCGTGTGGGCCATGCTGGGCATGGTGATCGTCGTGGCGCTCTTCTTTGCGATCCGCGGGCGCATTCGTATCGAAAACGGTCGTTCCGGCAAGACCATCACCCGCTTCACCTTTATCGAGCGCACCGGCCACTGGCTGGCGGCGTCGTCCTTCATCGTCATGGCGCTGACGGGCCTGAACCTGCTCTACGGCCGCTATGTGTTGGAGCCGGTCATTGGCAAGGAGGCCTTCGCGGCGATCACCCATGTCGGCAAGCTCATGCACAATTACATGGCCTTCGCCTTCATGACGGGGCTGACCGTGCTCTTCGTGATGTGGGTGAAATACAATATTCCGCGCTACATCGATCTGATCTGGTTGATGAAGGGCGGGGGGCTGTTCACGAAGGGCCTCCATGTGGACGCGCGCAAGTTCAATGCGGGGCAGAAACTCATCTTCTGGTCGGTGATGCTGGCAGGGCTGTCAGCTTCCATATCGGGTTGGTCGATGATCTTTCCGTTCACCACGCACCTGTTTTCCGCGACGTTCGAAGTGGTGAACGCGATCTTTGGCACCTCATTGCCGACCGGTCTTGCGCCCATTCACGAACAGCAACTCGCCCAGCTCTGGCACGCGATCATTGCCATCGCGCTGATCTGCATCATCATCGCGCATGTCTATATCGGTTCCCTGGGAATGGAGGGCGCGTTCGAGGCGATGGGCACCGGCGAGGTCGATCTCAATTGGGCGAAGGAGCATCACAACCTCTGGGTGAAGGAGGTTGAGGAGGCGCAGGCCCGCGAGGCGGAAGAGGCCCGCAAGGAGACCGCCGAGGCGCGTGCCTGATTGAGTGCGCGCCCCTGCCGGTCCATCCGGAGAACTGGAAATCTGAGGCGGGAACCTGTTGCGACCTGGGCTCTTGTTGCAAAGAGCCCGTATCAATGGGTCCCTGAGTGAAGTGAGGACATGTCGTAATGAAGGCCTTCTTGAGCGGCATATCGCTTGGCGTGCTGATCGCCATCAGCGCGGCGCTGATCCTGGACACCACCCTCGATATGTCCTCCGCCACCGTCTACACCAGCGACACGGGCTCCGTCCGCCTCGATCCCGGCATGGGGCTGCGGCCGGGGGAGCACTGAGACCCGCCCACAGTTTATGGACGCGACACGCCCTGCGCATGGCCCCTAAGCCGTGCGCCCGTGATGCGAGAAACCTGCCCAGTCTCGCCACGCTCCATTGCGACAGGACCGCTTCCAGACAGTACATTGGGTGGGCCTGCGAAAGACCGCATACGATGCTTCGTGAGCGGCCACTCTGTCCGTAAGAGAAATCACATGATGTCATCATCGGCCCTGTGCTTGCCGCCACTTCTGACTGCCCATGCCGCCGTTTCTGCAACGTCGCCCGAAGAGGCTGCGCGTCTGGGCGCCGAGGCCGGGCACTATGGCGCGGGCGATCTCGTTTGGCAGGCGACCGCGGAGGGCGTCGCCATGGCCCTGGTGCTGGAACCGGAAGTTACACCGGAGCTCTGCCGCCAGATGCTCTTAGTCGGAATGGTGGCGGCCGCCGATGCGATCGGCGCGCTCATTCCCCCTGAGGTCGGCATAACCTGGGACTGGCCGTCGACGCTTCGGGCCAATGACGGGATCGTGGGACATGTCAGCCTGGAAATGAGCGAGACGTTCGACGGTGCGGGCGCGCCAGACTGGCTGGTGCTCGGTCTCAGGGTTGCCTTGCACGCGAATGTCGGCGAGGGAGTCGAGCCGGGTCTCACGCCGGACCGCACAACGCTCTATGACGAGGGTTGCGGTGAGATCGCAGCGGAAGATCTGATCTCCGCCTGGGCGCGGCACCTGCTGACATGGATCGATACGTGGCAGCAGGACGGATTTGCGCCGGTGCGAGAGGCATGGACCTTCCGTGCACGAGGACGGGAGGATGGCGAGGCCGAGATAGAACGCGATGGCACACTTTATCGCGGTCGTGTGCGCGGTCTTGATGATCGCGGCGGGCTTTTGCTGGAGGGGGATGCGGGAAGCGTCCTTCTTGAGCTCTGATCCCCCTCAATGTGCAATCTCCGGGGGAGAGGGCGCGGTGCGGATTGGGGAAAATCGCACCGTTGCATCCGGATTTGAGGAAATTGCCCCACGCCATTCATTCCATTTTACCGATGATCGCGTAGTGTGGCGGGAGCCACCGAACCGGCCTTGTGAGGCCGGCTGCCCACCACGACAACTCCGACGGATTCCCTCATGCCGAGTTTCCTGCGTACCATTCGTCTCGACACCTCTGACAGCCAGATTTTCGAGGCGGCGGCCGGGCCGGGCGAATGGGCGGTGCCCGGCGGTTTCGAGTTCTGCGAGCTAGAGCCCGACGAGATCCGCGGCAAGACGCGGCAGGCCTTCGCTAACGGCTTCCTGTCGCTTGAGAGCTTTGGCCGATCCACCTTGGTGATGGTGGCGGAGATTGCGGAAAACGAGCTGGAAGCGCTGGTGCAGGCGCTGGCGATGCATTTCGTAAGCGTCTATGGCGCGCCCGACCTGGCCGCAGCCTTGCCCGTGGCGCGCGGGGAGATAGATTTCGCGGCGGAATTGGCGCAAGGTCAGCCCCCCAACACGCTGTTGTCGGTCAGCCGCGCCCATGATGATGCTGGCGGCATCCGGGAGGAGTTTCGGGTGATGCCGTCTCCCGCATCGGCGCAACATGCACTTGTGTGGGACGTGGTGGAGGACGGGAATGCCTGATTTCTGGAAGTCGGCCGGTCGACATCTTGTCGAGCGCACCGAGGCCGGCTGGCTTGCAGTAACGGACGATTACCTCCGCGCCTATTACACGCGCCCCGAGATCCACCCCGTGGCGGAATCCTGTGCGGCGGAAAACGCGCTTTTCGAGAAGCTGATGGCGAGCCCACGCGCGGACGTGTCGCCGAACGAGATTGCCGCCATCCAGGACGAGGATGCAGCGGACAATTACCGCTTCATCCTGGGGTTTCGCGACTTCCTCGTCCATCACCGCACGGTAGAAGGTGCATATGCTGCGCTCTTTGCAGGCGACGCCCCGCATCTGCCCGCCATGATCGTCGACCAGATGGTCCATCTCATCACCCGCAACATCCTGGAGGACGCGAGTGATCCCATGCGGGTGAAGGCTGGTGAATTGCTTTTTCGCGAACAGACCATCTCCACCGAGAACGAACAGCTCATGCTCGCCGATGCGGAGATCGTGGAGATGCGGGCGGAGACAGGCGGTTTCGGCGGTCTCGGTGCCTTGCTGGTGGAAGCGGGAACACCGATGCGCGAGATCGCGCTCGATGTGCTCGACGAGGACAACAAGGCGGTTTACTGGGAACGATCCGACCGCTTCGACACCGCCATCGATTTTCGCTTCACCCAGCCGGCGCTCGATGCCTTTGCACGCGTTCTTGAAGCCTGGGTGAGGCATTTTCACGGGATAACCGTGCGCATTCAGCCGCAGCGCTCGATCCGCGATGAACGCTGGACATGGCATGTGGGGCTCGATGCTGAGGCCAGCCGGATTCTCAATGCCCTTTATCAGCAGACGCCGCTGGAGCCGGAAGCTCTGGCCCGTATTGTCGCGCTTTTCAGAATGGATTTTGAAAACAGCGAAGATCTGATCGAAACCATGCGTGGCAAGCCGGTCTGGATCGGGCTCGCCATGACCCCGGATCGACGTCTCAAGGTCAAGCCACAGAACCTGTTGACCAATCTGCCGCTGAAACGGGCGGACTAGGCGTCAAGGCAAAGCATTTCTTGCCACAGGCAGCAGCGGATATTGGGCCCGAGAGGCATATCATTCAATATATCAAAGTGTTTTAACGGATGTTTCCGATACGAGCGTAGTCGGGCGGATGGTTCTGGCGCGCTTATTGCGGTTCACTGGTCAGGTGGCATGAAAGAGAGCTGCCCAGGCAGCCGAAAGACGGGATGCATGCCCAAGGGGAGAGCGCCTGAACGCAAACCTGCCTTCCTGCAAGGCAAGCTCCGGAATACTGATATGCTCGTACTTGCCCTATCCGTCTGCCTCGCCACCACCCCCGCCACCTGCAAGGAGGTCAATCTGACCTACCTTGCCGAATACGCAACCCCGATGCAGTGTATGCGTTTCGGTCAGCCTGAGGTCGCCAAATGGCATCTCACCCATCCGGGATGGCAGGTCAAGAAATGGCGCTGCGTGCCAGCCGACAGGCTCGAAAAGAGCATCTGATGGTTCGTTTGTAGAGAGTGAGTTTCGTAAGAAGGATTTGAGCCCGACCAAAGAGGTGCCCTCACATGCTGATCCTCGCGCTTTCCGTCTGCCTCGCCCAGGCCCCCGCAAACTGCAAGGTGGTTCAACTTCCGTTCTTTGCCGAGCACGTTCCCGCATCGCAATGCGCTCGATATGGCGAGCCGGAAGCGCAGCGATGGCTCAAGGATCATCCTGGCTGGGTCTTGCGCAAATCCATGTGCGTTCCGTCTTCGGCACCCGAAGCGGAAGCTTGATGTTTGTTTTAAGTGCTCGCGGTTATTGGCGTTTCCCAACAACGCCGAGAGCGGCTTGCGCTTCGTTCTCCCCCTGTGCGCGCGGGTTGCTCCTGTGACGTTGCGGCATGGGGTGCGGCTTCAATGCCGTCTTTCCTTTGAGCGTGCGGCTCTATAAACGTCGGCTCTTGTCAGTGCGAGACTGGGGTTGTCGTAAAGGGATATGCATGGCGGATTTCAAGGAGAACGGGCGCGGAATTGCGGCGATGTTGCTGGCCTCGGCCGGGTTCATCGTCAACGATTCCATGGTGAAATTCGTCTCCACCGATCTGCCGCTCGGCCAGATCATCTTCTTGCGCGGGTTTTTCGCCTGTCTTTTCGTTGGAGCCATTGCATGGATGACCGGTGCGCTTGAACGCCCGCGCCTGCTGTTGCATCCCGCCGTGATCATGCGGGCATTATGCGAGACCTTTGCCAGCATCTTCTACCTTGCGGCGCTCGCCCACCTGCCTATCGCCAACGCGACCTCCATTCTTCAGGCCCTGCCGCTGCTGATCGTGGCCGCTTCGGCTCTTTTTCTGGGCGAGCAGGTCGGCTGGCGGCGCTGGGGCGCGGTGCTTGTGGGCTTTTGCGGCGTTCTGCTGATCGTGCGGCCGGGCTTTTCCGGGTTCAGCGTCTGGTCCTTGTCGGCGCTTGTGGGCGTGGTTTTCATGTCCGGGCGCGATCTCGTTACCCGCCATATCCCCCTTGAGGTCAATTCCTTCGGCGCGGCGCTGATGAGTGTCCTGGTGATGACCTGCCTGGTCGGGCCAGGCATGGCCTTCTTCGAGACCTGGCACATGCCCGATGTCCAGCAATTCTCCCTTCTGGTGGCCGCTGCCGCTTTCTTGCTGGTTGGCTTCGTCTTTATCATCATCGCGGTGCGCACCGGTGACATGGTGGTCGTCGCCCCGTTCCGTTATTCCATCGTGATCTGGGCCATGATCATCGGTCTTGTCGTCTGGAATGATGTTCCTGACTGGCAGACCCTGACAGGCAGCGGCATCCTGATCGCCACCGGCGTCTATGCGTTCCTGCGAGAACGCGCCGTGGCGGCCCGCGCCGCAGCGCAAAAGCACTGAATGACGAAAGGGCGGCGGGACGGGTGCGCCCCAGCCGCCCATCATGTCGTTTCGGCTCGATCCGGTCGGGCCGGTCAGGCTGCGCGAATGGTCGTCAGGAAGCGATCCAGCTCAGATGTCAGCAGGCTCGATTGTTCGCCGAGGCTTTGAACCGTTGCGCGGATCTGGTCCGCCGAGGCGCTTGAATTCAGCGTGTCGTTGCTGACATCGGCGATATTTGAGGAAATGCTCGTGGAGCCGTCTGCGACCTCGCTGGCGTTGCGGGCGATTTCCGAGGTCACGGCGTTCTGTTCCTCAATGGCTGAGGCGATGCCTGCAATCTGCTCGTCGATGGACGCGATGGCCTGCACGACACCGACAATCGCTTCTGCGGTGAGCTTTGAGCCCGACTGCATCTGCTGGATGTGGTTGCCGATATCCTCCGTGGCGCGGCCCGTCTGATTGGCGAGGTTCTTGACCTCGGAAGCGACGACGGCGAAGCCCTTGCCCGCTTCACCCGCCCGCGCGGCCTCGATGGTGGCGTTGAGCGCGAGGAGATTGGTCTGGTCGGCGATGTCGGAAATGAGCTTGATCACTTCATCGATACGTGCGGTGGAGGCCGATAGCCCTTCCACGGTTTCGTTGGAGGTGCGCGCCTGATCGGTGGAATGGGCGGACAGGTCCAGAGCCTTGGTCACCTGTCGGCTGATTTCGGCGATGGAGGCTGACAGTTCTTCAGAGGCCGCTGCCACCGTCTGGATGTTGGAGGAGGCCTGTTCAGACGCCGCAGCAACGGTTGAGGCGCGTTCGCGGGTCTGGTTGGCGTTTTCCGCCATGGAGGTTGCGACCGTCGAAAGCTCCTCCACCGCGGAGGAAAGCTGCATGGCGATTGTCTTGACGGTTCTCTCAAGCTCGTCGGCAAGGCGCATCATCGCATCGCGTTTTTCCTGCTCGACGCGCGCTTCTTCTTCCGCGGCCTGCTCGCGCAGACGTTCCATCTCGATCAGGTTTTCGCGGAACGTCCCAAAAGCACCTGCGACCTGCCCGACCTCGTCGCGGCTGTTGACGTCGACATTGGCCGTCGTGTCGCCGCGCGCCAGCGCGGTCAGCGCGCCAGCAACCGAACGCAGCGGCGCAGCGATCCCCCGACGGGCGAAGAAGATCGCCAGGGACGCCCCGAGAATGACGGAGACAACCGACACGGCGATCAGTTGCATCAGGGCCTCGTGTTCGTGGTTTTCAGCGTTGGTCGCCGCATTCGCAGTGAAGGACTCAATGGTGTTGAGTGTCGAGATCAGACGCTGATCAAGTCTCTCTTCTTCCGCCTCTATCGTCTCTCCCAAATGGATCGCCTCATCGACTTTGCCCGCCTCGATCAGGGAGGCAGCTTCCTCCACATGCTGGGCGAAGGTCTTGTGGGTTTTCTCGATCTCCGCGATCTGATCGAGAACCGCGCGAAACTCTTCCACGGCAGCAGGCGTCTTCGCCGCGCCAAGGCCGCTTTCCGCAATCGTCCGGCTGCTCACGATGGCCTCGTCGACCTTGGCGGACAGCTTCATGAAGGCGTCGCGGCTTTCCCGGTAAAGCTCATCGTCATCGAGGGAGCCAATCTTGCCCGCCCGTAACATGCGCTCCAACAGGATCGCCTGTTCAAGCTGCCCAACGGTGACGCTGTTGAGTTCCCTGGTCAGTGGAATGTCATGCTCGGCGATCGCCGTGATCTCCGCGCCAATCTTCGACATCTGGAAGATCGCAAGGGCGGCGACGATAATCGTGAAGGCCGTGACGAACTCGACAATGAGAAGGATTTTTGTCGATACCGATTTGGGAGAAAAACGGGCGGAAACAGGGGTAGTCATCAAGACCTCATGGCATCTCGGTCGGCTGAAAGCTGACGTTTGAATGCGGTTTGTTGCGGTGCCAACTCGAGATTTCGAAGAAACCGTTTCGCAATTACCGGCGCTTCGCTGCCAAAACGGAGAGGCTTCCGTGTCTGGCAAATGGAAAACGTCCCCAATGCACGTGTGCCTCAAGCTCGCAGTCGCATTCCAATTATTTTGAAGGTTGGGATAAAAGGCTTAAAGTGAAGTAAAATGATGAGGTGGCATTACGAAAACGCGAAACAAACGTAGCGTTAACTTGGTTATATGACGTATGTGTGCTGATTGGGGGTGAAGTATTTATCGTTATTATTGACAGATGAGCAAGCGCGGCGGTTTGATTTTCGGCTAAGAACGGAAGTGTGTATTGTTGGTATCATCGTCATATGGGCGATCGGAAGGTGGGGACAGTTAGAACGGGGGCACCATGGAGGGTGGAAATCGCAATGAGCGTCGTGCCGGGCGTGCGGATGGGCGGCTGGATACGACGGGATTTCTGGCGCTTGTCGGGCGGTTCATCGACCAGGCGAACCGGGAAAACCGGAAGGTCGACGCAACCCAGCTGCATATGGCGTTCCTGTTCGCGGCGGCGCGATACAATGCGCATGTCGCCAAGGCGGTATTGAACGTTGAAAGCCACGAGCAATACGTGGAGACGATGGTCAATGAATACCGGGACATGCTGCGTCAGCACCTGGCCGATCCGGAGCTTGGATAGCTCCGGTCTCGGTCTGGCTGTCGTGCAAGACGGATCTCAGTTGCGCTTGAGGAAGTCGTCGATCGAAAGTCCTGCCTTGTCTGCCTCCAGGTAGTCCGCGGTCGTGCGTGGCGAGGGACGCTCGCCCAGACGCAAGGGGCTGTCCGGCATGGTCCATTGCGCGACCACCCGGCAGTCGTCACACATCTGGATGAGTTTGATCTGGTCGGTGGAGCGGAACATCCAGTGGTTGCCGGAGAGCTTTTCGGTGATGCGGTTGATTGTCGATTGCGTCCCGAAGGGTTTGCCGCAACTGATGCAGGTTGCCGGCTCTTCCTCGTTTAGGACGCGTCCGGTCATGGCGTCCGCGGAAAAGTCGTAACGTGGCTCCAGCGAGATCACCTTTTCCGGGCAGGTATCGGCGCACAGGCCACATTGGACGCAAGCCGCTTCCGTGAAGCGCACCTGCGGACGTTCCTCATTGTCGCCAAGCGCGCCCACCGGACAGGCGGAGACGCAGGACAGACAAAGTGTGCAGCCTTCCGTGTCGATGGAGATACGCCCATAGGGCGCGCCGGCCGGCAGTTCTATAATATCCGCGGGATTGTGGCCCGTGGCTCGCAGTTCGCTCAGGACCGCACGCGCGACATCGCGCTTCCCGCCAACAGCTGCGATGCGACGCGGAGAGGCCCAGGCGCGCGCGCGCAGATCGTACAGCGCATCCTCCAGCACACCCGGATCGCCCGTTTCCACAATGTGCAGGCGTCCTTCGCCATCGTGGCTCAGTCCTGTCAGGAACGCTTCCGCCAGCGCGATTTGGGCTTCCAGCGGCGGCCGTTCCGGCACCTTGCGTGGATCGCAGAGCCAGACCACATGCTCGGCACCCGCAAGCATCGCCGCCAGGATCACCTCATGACCCGTTTGATGCACCGAATGCAGGCTGAGCGGCAGTACATGTCCGGGCAGTCCGCGCCCCATGCGCGCCATGGCGGCAATGAGGTCGCTACCGGACGCCTCATCATGGATCAGTAGGGCAGGGCGTTTGCCGCCCGCATCGCGATAGGTTGCAATGAGCGTCTGGATCCGGGTGATCAGATCCTCGCGACGGGGATAGGCATAGGAAACGGCGCCCGTCGGGCAGGAGGCGGCGCAGGAACCGCAGCCGGCACAAATGCCGTGATCGTAATGAACTTTGTCGCCCGCATCGGTAATCGCGCCCGCCGGGCAGGTGTCCAGGCAATTTGAGCACCCGCTGCGCCCGGAACGCGAGTGAGCGCAGATCTCGGCATCGTAAGAGACGTAAAGGGGCTTTTCGAAGGTGCCGACCATCTCGCCCGCTTCCAGCAGGATGCGGGCGACGGCTGCCGGATCCTTCGGATCGGCGCGGAAATAGCCGTCGCGTTTGTCCGCGCCCGTGACCAACGGCGCGCCGCCGGAAATGTCGACGATCACCGCGCACTCCGATTGTGCGCCATCACGCGCCATCAGAAATTGTGCATCGGCGCGCGAGGACGGCATGAGCGGAGCATAGCCGTCCACCGACACGCAGAAGTGCCCGAGTGAGCCCGTCAGACCGCGGATGCGTCCGCTATAGAGCGGAACTTCCATCACCGAAGGCAGGATCAGATCGCTGGCGTCCGACAGAAGCAGCGTAACCGACAGTCGGTTGTTGAGCAGCAAGGCCGCATCGAGCGCCTGTTGTCCCGCGCCATAGACCAGGCAAAGTCCGGAGCTTTCGATGGTCTTGAGGCCTGTCGGTGTCGGCTCCAGGACGGCCTCCTCCAGGAGAGCGGCAATCTTGGCGTGCGGGTCCTGTCCCCGGCTTGTCCAGCCCGCGCGTTCGCGGATGTTGACGAAGGAAACACGGTCGCCGGCATCGACCTCTTCGGCGATCTCCGTGAAGAGCGGCGCTTCCTGTGTGCAGGCCACCAACAGCGGCTCGCCTCCCGAAAGCGCATTCTCGTAGGCCGCTATACCTGCCCTGCAAAGATGGCGGTGGATCGTGGGCATATCGCCGCCAGCGCAGAGCTTGCGGGCATCCAGATCCATCGTCTCTTCGCAGTTGCAAATGAGAACCTTGCGGCCCTTGACCATCATTGGGGCTTCCTCCACGGCGCATGGCGCAACGTGTGCACCGGTAATCTTGTCGTGCCTGAACACAATTCTTTATTGTGACATCCGTTTTAGGCACGTCTACATTCTTTTCCAACCATTTCGAGTTGCCGCGCGGGATTGCAACCCGCCAGGCACGCCAAGGAGGGAGGCCGCCATGACCGCACGCGAGGACGGCAAAAACCGACAGGAAGACATGGGCGCGCTGAAAAACGAGATTTCGATCCCCGTTGGCGCGATCGTGGAGAGACGGCGCGTGGATCATCCCTGGGCGGACTGGTCGTGGCGTCCCGTGGCTGCGGTCGTCGAGCCTCCCGCTCTGGAAGACTGGCACGTTATGGTGAGCGAGGGCGATACCACCCGCTATCATGCCGGCACGACGCTGGTGACGCTGCACAGGAAGCTCGTCGAAGCCTATCGCATCAACCTGGCATTGGATGTGCCCAGTCTCTGGATCATGCTGGATGCCGCCGATCCCTCTGCCGCAATGCCCTGGCAGCTCTCGCAGATCACCGTCAGCCCCTATGATGCGCAGGATATGGCCGACAGCGGCGAGGGCATTCTGGAGCAGGTGCCGATGCCCGAAGACCTGCTGGCGCTTCTGGTGGAATTCGTCCGTGGCCATCCTGCGCCGGAGGAGTTCCGCAAGCGTCGCCGTGATGAGGTGAAGATCGAGGATCTGCAATTCGGCAAGGAACCGATTTTCGTTCAATCTTCCCATCATCAGGCCGTTCGGATGCAATCCGGCCGCCTGCCCGGTCATGCGGGCAGTACGCCCCCTTCTGACGATGAGGGGTGCAATGGCTGAGGAACGGTTCCTTTCGCGCTGGGCAAGACGTAAGAATGCCGCTCAGGCTGGCATAGCTGAGGACGGCGAGGAGGCGGAAGCATCGCGTGCCGCGCTTGCGCCGCTCGATGCGGACAATGCCCCCCCGACCGACACGATGCCGGAAGAAGGCCCCGAGCCCGATGAAGAGGCCGAAGCCAATCGGCAGGCCGCCGAAGCCGTCGATCTGGAGACCATCGGGGTCAACACGGACATGAGCGTCTTTTTTCGCAAGGGCGTTCCCGGCGCGTTGAAGACGGCGGCCATGCGCCAACTGTGGCGGTCTGATCCCGTCTTTGCCTGCATTGATGGTCTGAACGACTATGACACCGATTTCACCGGCGCTGGCGAGGCCGCGCGCGCGGTCATCACCCGTTGGCAGGTCGGTAAGGGCTTTTCCGGGCTGGATGCCGAAACCCCCGGCGAAGGCGGTGAGGATGTCGAGGGCGTGGACGACAAGGCTCTGGCGCTTGAAGGGACGGAAGCAGCCTCCATCGCCAATCAATCCATGACGCCCCTTGAGGGGGCGGGCGAAGACGCAAGCGACGCTGAGGCGGAAATTGAAACCGACGGGACGCTGTCCGGCAAGGCAGGCGAAATTCCCTCGTCGCAAGGCGCGGTTCTTGAGGAGGTGCCGCTGGAGCAGCCTCGGCGCGTTTCCCTGCGCAGTCGCTTTGTGCTGGAGGATTGGCCGTCAGACCGCGGTGAGGACGGCAAAGGGTGAGCCCTGTGCCGCCGGTCGCCTGTCTCAACCGGCCTTTTCGGCGGCGAGCTTCAAACCGAAGCCGATAAAGATCGCGCCGCTGGTGCGGTTGATCCATTTGCCCGCGCGCTCGAATCCCGCCCGCATCGTCGGCACGGTCAGGAAATACGATACCCCCACAAACCATGCGATCAGGCAGCTCGCCATGACGAGCCCATAGCCCGCCTTGATAAGCGCGGGTGTCTCGTGGCTGATCAGTGTGGAGAAGATGGAGAGAAAGAAAAAGACCGGCTTGGGGTTCAGCGCATTGGCGAGGAAGCCCAGCAGAAATGCCTTGCGCGCGCTCTGCTCCGTCTGACCGGTCTTTTCTCCGTTCGCGCCCTTCGGCAGAACCGTTGGGCCGGCCCTTAGAGACTGGATGCCGATAAAGACCAGATATGCAACGCCCGCCCACTTGATCAGGTTGAACAGCAGGATCGACTTGGAGATCACCAGCCCCAGCCCAAGGATCGTATAGGAGACATGGAACAGGAGTGACGTGCCGATGCCGAAACTCGTCAGGATCGCCGCGCGCCGCCCATGCATCACCGCCTGCCGCATCACCATGGCCGTGTCCGCACCGGGGGCCACGATGGCGAAGGAAAACACAGCCATCACGGAGAATAGCTCGATCAGATACTGGTGCATGGCGAATGTCTCGGTCAGGGAGAGGCGTGGGGGCAGAAGAAAAGCCGGCCCGCAGCGGGGCCGACTTTTGTCAGTGTTTGCCAGTCTCCGCCATGTCGTGGCGGCGATCAAGGGCCCTAGCGCTTGACGATGACCTTGGCGCCGACATCCACACGGTCGTAGAGGTCGATCACATCGTCATTGGCCATCCGGATGCAGCCGGAGGAAACCGCCTGGCCGATGGTCCAGGGCTCGTTGGAACCGTGAATGCGATAGAGCGAGGAGCCCAGATACATGGCGCGCGCGCCAAGCGGATTGTTCGGGCCGCCTTCCATGTAGGCCGGCAGCTTGCGTCCCTTGCGGCGTTCGCGCGCAATCATCTGCGGCGGCGGGGTCCAGCCCGGCCATTCCGCCTTGCGCGTGATCCGCTTCTGGCCCGCCCACTGGAAGCCCTCGCGACCCACGCCGATGCCGTATTTCATCGCCCGTCCACCGGGCATCACGTAGTAGAGACGACGCTCCGACGTGTCGATGATGACGGTGCCCGGCTGGTGTCCGCCGTCATAGGAGACGACCTTTTTGGCGATCGGTGACTTTCCGCTATGCGCGCCAGCTCCGATCTTCATCCACGTACGGGTCGCCGGGTCGAAGATCTTTGTATTTGCCGATGCAGCCGGGGCTGCCAACGCGCCGCCGACCAGTATTGTCGCCGCGATCGTGAGAAGCTTCCGCATCTCGTTTTCCCTTCGAAATATCACGTTTTGAGAGGCCGACGGACCCATGTAAGGGTGAATCCGAGGCGTTAGCCAAGCACAGCATCTAGCTGCCGAGTTCCGTTAAAGCGCATGCGATCACCGCTCTCCTACCGCCGGTTTCCGGCGATATGACTGACCGGGCCATGCCCGCTCGCGGCTTCCCCGTCCGGCAAGGCAGGAAAGCCCGTGCACACAATGAAACGGATGACGCAACGCTAAGGGGATTACGGTTGCGATCTTGTAAACAGCGCGTCGACAGTGCAAGCCTGGATTGTGGTCACATTTTTGTGGCCGCCGGAATTGTGGGCATATGTTGTCAGCCGGCCACAGAATGACTGCGTTTCGGTTTTTCTGAACCGCCCGCCGAGGTGTTGGTCACCGGCGACAGGTTGCGCGCGCGAATCGTTGCCCCCGTATAGGTGTCGGCAAACTCCAGTCGCTTGGCCAGACCCATCTTTTCCAGGATCGCCCGCGGCTGTTCCTGAACGGCGGATACGATGACACGCGTGCCACGCGCCTCGCAGCGATCGACGAAATGAGCGAGAGCTCCCACGCCCGTAGCGTCGATCAGCGGCACCTCGCGCATGCGCAGGATGAAGACTGCCGGTGTCGGGCCCGCGCGGTTCAGCGCCTCGTCGAGCCGTGTCGCCGCCCCGAAGAACAAAGGCCCACGCAGTTTGAACACTTCCGTGTTTTCCGAAAGCGCCAGACGCTGATCTGTCGCTGGCACCGTTCCGGTGAAGGGGATCGCATCCGGATCGTCGTCCTCACCGTCGTTGGTCACCGCGACCGCCTTGGACATGCGGTGCATGAAGGCGAGCGCGGCCATCACCACGCCGACCTCGATGGCGACGGTAAGATCGACCAGCACGGTCAGGGCGAGCGTCACCAAGAGAATGATCCGCTCTTCGAAGGGGGCGCGCAACAGGTGGCGCACCTTGTCGGCCTCGCTCATGTTCCATGCGACCACGACCAGAACGGCAGCGAGGCTTGCCAGCGGAATGTAATTCGCTAGCGGGGCGAGGAACATCATGAAGGCGAGCACGAAGACGGCGTGGAACATGCCCGCAAGAGGCGTCCGTGCGCCGGTCCGCACATTGGTGGCTGTGCGGGCAATGGCGCCCGTGGCGGGCAGGCCGCCGAAAAGGGCTGAGCCCATATTGGCGATGCCTTGCGCGATCAGCTCGCAATCGGAGCGATGACGCCGCCCGGTCATGCCGTCGGCCACGACAGCGGAAAGCAGGCTTTCCACACCGGCGAGGAAAGCGATGGTGAGGGCGCTGGGCAGCAGCTCGTGCAGCCGCGCCAGTGTGACCTGGGGAAGCTCCGGCATGGGCAGCGCGCTGGTGATGCCACCGAATTTGGAGCCGATGGTCTCAACCGGCAACGCGAGGGTCCAAGCAACGAGCGAGGCCATGGTCACCGCAATGAGAAAGGCGGGCCACTTGGGACGGAAGCGCCGAACCAGAACGATCAACGTGAGCGCTGCGAAAGAGACGATGATGCTGGCGGTGGAAACCGTGCCCAGCGATGCCCGGATATCTTCCAGCGTCCCGATAAAGCCCCCGGTGTGCTGCGCGAGCGTCAATCCCAGGATGTCGGCGATCTGGCTGGTGAAAATGATCACGGCAATCCCGGCGGTGAAGCCGGTGACAACCGTTTCGGGAATGTACTTGACCAGCGAGCCGAGCCGGGCGAGCCCGGCGATAATCAGGATCAGGCCTGCCATCAGCGTTGCCAGGACAAGCCCGCTATAACCATGGGTCGCGATGACGTTGAAGACAACCACCACGAAGGCCCCGGTCGGGCCGCCAATCTGAAAGCGCGATCCGCCGAGCGCGGAGATCAGGAACCCGGCGATGACCGCCGTGATGAGCCCCTTGTCGGGCGTCGCTCCGGACGCAATGGCAAGCGCCATGGCCAGCGGCAAGGCCACGATGGCAACCGTCAGCCCGGCGATGATGTCGGCGCGCAGAGACGAAAGCGAGTAGCCTTCGCGCATACAGATGATGAGCTTCGGCACGAGGGAGTGCCGGGATGACGTCCGGTTTGGCATGTCAACGCGCAATCTCAAACGGGGGTACGGCCCCGCAGGCCTGATTTGGGCGGCAGGGTCAGCGGAGACGTCCGCGGGTGTACCCATCCAGGGGGCAACGACGAGAACCGATTGCGCAGGACGCGGAAGTCGCGAAAAGGCGGTGGCCCCAGCTTTCTTGGGTGGGGCTTGGGAAATCCAAGTGCGCAAATGTCAGCTACAAGGCCTGTTCTGCGCCTCGCCCCGGGGCTTTGTCAATCTTAAAATGTGTATTTGAAAGCTAGCCCTTCGGCTAAGCATTTCCGCCGCATGGCGTGTTCTTGCCCGCCATGCCTGACGTTGCGGCGTGTTTAGCGGTTCATCCAACGCGAGACGAGCTGCGCGGTGAAGGGCCCCGTCAGCATGATCGCCAGGAAGCGGGCCATCTGCATGGCCATGACGAAAGGCACATTGATGTTGGCCGGGGCGGAGGCGGTGATGATGGCAATGGTATCGGCTCCGCCGGGGCTCATTGCGAGGTAAGCCGTCAGAGGATCAATGCCGGTCATGACCACAAGAATGGCCGAAAGCGCCCCGCACAGGCCGACAAGGATCACGATCGCGATGAGGATGCGCGGCGTCGCGCGTGCGGCGTGCCGGAGAACCGTTGCATCAAAGCGCAGGCCGATCGTCCAGCCGATCGCCACATAGGCAGCCGCCAGCAGCAGTGGCGGCAGTTCGAGCGTCAGCCATCCGGCTTCGAGAAGCGCCGCGCCCGCGACCATCGGAAACATGAACGAGATCGAGGGCAGCCGTACAATGCGGTGGACAATGATCGTGGCCGCAACGAGCCCGAGCGTTCCGGCAAGTCCGGCCGGATCGGGGAGGGCAAACCATGTGCTCGCACCGGTCGACGCGTCGCCCAGGTCCGCCCATATCCGCGCAACGACGGCGGCGAGCCCTGCCACGATGATCACGCGGGTATATTGCATGAAGGCGACAAGGCGGATGTCTGCGCCGAACTCCTCCGACATCAGCGTCATGACCTGCGCGGCCCCCGGTGATGATCCCCAGATGGCGGTCGTGCCGGGCAGGGTCTTCATGCGGGCAAGCGACCAGCCGAGAAAAAGCGAGGCGGCAAGTACCGAAACAACGCCGAAGACGAAGATTGGCCAGTCGTCGGCAACTTCCAGCATCACCGACAGGGACAGCGCGTGGGCGATCATGCAGCCGATCAGCGCCTGGGCCGCCATATAGGGCAGGCGCGGCATGGCGATCTGCCCGAAACGAAGGGCGATGATGATCGCTGCGACCATGGCTCCGAGAAGGATCGAGGCTGGAAGCCCCAGCAACTCCAGCACCACGACGATGGCGAGCGTCAGGGCGGTGAGACGTGCCCAGTCGCGCACACGAGCCGGTTTGGGATGGGGCTCCGCATCGGCAGGAGTTGAGGCATCGCCTTCGGAAGGAGCGGAGTGCGCCATTCGGGCTGGATCCTAATCCGGGGTCATTTCCGATGGCGGCGTTCGGACGTCGATCGGTCGGGGGCTTGGCGGCTTGGCCGCCCGAGAGGAGAGGTTCAGGAGCTATCCGGGCGGTGGCTAGAGTGGTGCGCGCACCGGTCAGGATCGGCGATAGCAAGGCTCGGGCAAGGGCGCAAGAGGCTGGCGCGCCGCAGCGGGCCGCAAGCGGTTGACCAGAGTGTGGCCGGCGCCCAAAGAGCAGGAGGACGGCGCGGGCAGGGGCCGCGCCGTCCCATAACCTGTTACTCGCCAGGCTCTTTCGCGTGACGGCCGAAATCGGGGGCATCCGTTTCCTGGCCGGCCTCGATGATGTTGCGGCGGATATAGCGCGTGCGTTCAAACGCCTTGAACAGCGCATCCCCGTCACCCCAGCGCACGGCGCGCTGGAGAGCGGCAAGCTCTTCGGTGAAACGTCCAAGCATCTCCAGGACAGCTTCCTTGTTGTTCAGGAAGACGTCGCGCCACATGGTTGGATCGGACGCCGCAAGGCGGGTGGAATCGCGAAAGCCACCGGCGGAATACTTGATTACTTCCGACTGTGTCACCGTTTCCAGATCCCGCGCGGTGCCCACAAGATTGAAGGCGATGAGGTGCGGCAGATGCGAGGTGATGGCGAGCACACGATCGTGGCGCTGTGCGTCCATCTCATCGATATCGCTGCCCAGTCCCTCCCAGAAGCCGCGAAGGCGAGCAACCGCCTCCGGATCGCTGCCGGGAAGCGGGGTGATCAGGCACCAGCGGTTTTCGAAGAGCTCTGCGAAACCGGCGTCGGGGCCGGACTGCTCGGTGCCCGCGATCGGGTGGGCGGGGATGAAATGCACGCCGTCCGGCACATGCGGCTTGACGCTCTTCACCACAGCTTCCTTGACCGATCCGACATCGGATAGGATCGCGCCGGGCGCGAGCGAGGGAGCGATCCACTTCGCCACCGCGCCACACGCGCCCACCGGTACGCACAGGATGACCAGATCCGCGCCTTCAACCGCTTGCCCTGCATCCAGATAATATCGGTCGCCAAGTCCTAGTGCTTTTGCGCGCTCAAGGGTCGCCTCGGAGCGCGTCGAAATGACGATCTCCTGTGCGAGTTCCTTGCGGCGCGCCGCCAGGGCAATGGATGAACCGATCAGGCCGATGCCGATCAGGGTAAGGCGTTTGAAGGGGGTCGTCATGGTTCCGTTCGTTTGAGCTAGTGTCTCCGCCCACCGGTTGGTGGGCGTGAGCATAGGCTCTTAAACGGGGACGGAGCGCATGGCTAGGCTCAGTCTGAATAAATGAACGGGTCCGGGAATTTAAAAAGGACCGCACACGATCTGCACGTGCGGTCCTGACTTCGGGGTATCGGCATGAGCCTGTTGGCTCAGGCGAGAAATTCCTTCAGGTTCTCGATCACAACCCGATTGGCTTCTTCCGAGCCGATGGTCATGCGCAGGGCGTTGGGCAGGCCATAGTTGTCCACCCGGCGCAGCACACAGCCGCGCTGGAGCAGGAACGCATCGGCTTCCGCCGCCCGCTTGCCCGGTACATCGGGGAAGTGGATCAGAATGAAATTGGCGACGCTCGGCGTCACCGTCAGCCCCAACGCCTCCATCTGTTCGCTTACCCACGGCAGCCAGGTGTCGTTGTGATCGAGCGCCTTTTCCAGGAACGCGCGGTCTTCCACCGCGGCGATGCCTGCCGCCATGGCGGCGGCCGACACGTTGAAGGGCCCGCGGATGCGGTTCAGGACTTCGATGATGGCCGCGGGGCCATAGCACCAGCCAAGACGCAGCGCTGCAAGGCCATAGACCTTGGAAAATGTGCGCGCCATGACGACATTCTCGGCCGTCGCTGCAAGCTCCATTCCCGCCGCATAGTCGTTGCGGCGGCAATATTCCGCGTAAGCCGCATCGAGCACCAGGATCACGTTGCCCGGAAGGCCCGCGTGCAGGCGGCGTACTTCGTCAAACGGCAGGTAGGTGCCGGTCGGATTGCTCGGATTGGCGATGAACACCATCCGGGTCTTCTCGGTGACGGCTGCCAGAATGGCGTCCACATCGTTGGTCAGATCCTTTTCCGGCACCACGACCGGCGTCGCACCGCAGGACTTGATCGCAATCGGGTAGACGAGGAAGCCGTGCTCGCAATAGATCGCTTCGTCGCCGTCAGCCAGATAGGCCTGTGCCAGAAGGTTCAGGATCTCGTCGGAGCCCGCGCCGCACACGATGCGGTCGGGATTGATGCCGTGGATGGACCCAATGGCTTCACGCAACGCGGTGGCGCTTCCATCGGGATAGATCGCCAGCCGGTCGGCCTCCAGCCTGAAGGCCTCCACCGCGTTCGGGCTCGGGCCCAACGGGGTTTCGTTTGAGGACAGCTTGTAGGTGGGGCCAGTGCCCGTTCCCTTGTGCGCGCCCGCCTTGTAGGGCGCGATATCGAGAACGCCGGTACGGGGGGTGGGGCGAAGATTGGCGGTCTGTGCAGAATTTTCGGCGGTCGTCATGTCTAGTCTAGCTCCGGAAGCGCCGCGTCGTGCGGGCCGTGGCCGGACAGTCCGGTGCTCAAAGGCCGGATCTGCCGGAACACTCTCTAAAAGTCGTCGTCTCCATCGTCATCGAGGTCGATGGCGGCGGCATAGCCGCCCACTTCACGCAAACGGCCAGGCTCGACGCCGGCCTGTTCCAGAAGGGAGGTGACGGATGCAGCATCCATGTCGGAAGGCACCGCGATCAGCGCGTCGGTGCCTTCCCCGATATGTCGGGCGAGGATCTCGATGCCGGCCTCTGTGAGTGCGTTTTCTGCACGATGGCCGCTCACGGCCCAGCTTGCGTCATAGACGGCGATGTCCGGTTCGCCGGGTTCGCTGACCTTCGGCGAGATCACAAGCGCGGGCAGGTCCGCCGGGCGGCCCGTCTGCTGCAGGAAGGGAAGGCGCGCCAGAATCCGCGGGCCTGCGCCGCCAAGCGTGCGCCACCACGGCGTGAGCGCATTGCGGTTCAGCGCGACGACACCCAGATCCGTCGTGGATTCTGCAATAGCCGCGATAACCGATTCCGGGTCATCCGCATCGATGAGATCGAGTGAGAAGCCGAAATAGAAACGGGCCGTGTCGCGCATCGCCAACGGATCGGCGCTGCCGTCCAGATGCACGACATAATCGGCCTGAAGGCGGGTGAAGGTGGAGATGATCACGCGCCAGATATTCTCAACCGTGATGATCGGCAGTGTGCCCTCATGGCGCTCCACCAGACGACGCATCATATCGGCTTCGCGGAGGGGGCGGAACGCAGCGCCGGTCGGCGTGGAATCCGCGCCAGACTGGGTCCCCTTTGCCGCGACCAGCGCATCGATGATCGTTGAGCGCTCCATAAGCAGGCCGTGAATATCGGCATCGATCACATCAATGCGCGCGCGCAGTTCGGCCAGCTTGTCGTGTTCGGTCGTCGGTCCTGAAGGCATGAGGCGGTCCGGTGTTCGTGTCTTGTTGTCGGAAGAAAAAGGCTGTCTGGTCGTTCTCGTCGGTATGCGCTCGCGCACTCCGAAATAGGGCGCTGTCACCCCTTGTACCAGTCTTCGCTGGCGTCTCCCTCCCTCAGCGTGGCACACCCGTCCCCGGGCTTGCCCGCCATTCTTCACCGTCGGGCTGAAAACTGCTTGTCCGTCATCACGCCGCCGCCTCGCCCGCTTCCATGCGGGGCTGGACGTCTGAGGTCGTCGGACGGTGTGAGCCGCAGTCTTCCATGCCATTCGGAAGGGTTCTTCATAGGCAAGGCGGCGTACGAAATCAAAAGGAAAACGGCAAGGCGGCGGAGGTTTGAAGCGGCTCGCGGGGCAGGGGGTCGCGCATGTATGCCAATAGTGTTATGTCTGCAACTTGTGACAAGACAAGTGCGCCGCAACATACGCATCCCTCCATCTGGGTGCCAACCGCTTGCGCCGCCAGATTCGCGTGAGCCCCTATATTGACACCGCGAACTGGCGCAGCCTAGGTAATCGACCGTCAATCCAGTTGGAAACACCAGCTTGAAGCCGGTGTTTTCCAGTATCGCAAAGCGGGATCCATTACGAAAATGACATCGCAAGACGGCGAGGCCATTTCCGACGCGGCGCGGCTGCGCGAGGCGGACGAACCGTCGAGCCCGGTGATGCGGTTTGGCAAGGACAAACCGTTGCGGCTCGATGCCGGCGTTGACCTTGCCCCCTGGCAGATCGCGTACCAGACCTACGGTACGCTCAACGCTGACAAGTCCAACGCAATCCTCATCTGTCATGCCCTGACCGGCGATCAGTATGTGGCCTCCACCAATCCGTTGACCGGCAAACCCGGTTGGTGGTCGATGATGGTCGGTCCCGGCAAGCCTGTTGATACGGATCGCTATTTCGTCATCTGCGCCAACGTTCTGGGCGGCTGTATGGGAACCACGGGCCCTGCCTCCACCAATCCGGAGACCGGCAAGGCCTGGGCGCTCGACATGCCGTTGGTGACGATCCGCGACATGGTGCGTTCGCAGGCCATGCTCGTCGACGCGCTGGGTATCGACACGCTCTTCGCGGTGATCGGCGGTTCCATGGGCGGCATGCAGGTGTTGCAATGGGCAGCGAGCTATCCCGAGCGGGTCTTCTCCGCCGCTTGCCTGTGCGCCGGAGCTCGCCATTCCTCGCAGAACATCGCCTTTCACGAGGTCGGCCGACAGGCGATCATGGCCGACCCCGACTGGCGCCGCGGCAGTTATCTGGAATTCGGCGCGCGCCCGACGCATGGGTTGGCGATCGCGCGCATGGCGGCACATGTCACCTATATGTCCGACCAGTCGCTTCACCGGAAATTCGGCCGTTCCCTTCAGGATCGCGATGAGATCACCTTCGGTTTCGACGCCGATTTCCAGATCGAGAGCTATCTGCGCCATCAGGGCATGACCTTCGTCGACCGTTTCGATGCCAATTCGTATCTCTATGTGACGCGCGCGATGGACTATTTCGATCTGGCCGGGGAGTGCAATGGCGTGCTGGCCGATGTTTTCCGCGGCTCCAGCACGCGTTTCTGCATCGCGTCAGTCAACAGCGACTGGCTGTTTCCGACGTCAGAAAGCCGCGCTGTGGTTCATGCGCTGAACGCGGTGGCTGGTAGTGTCTCTTTCGTGGAGATCGACAGCCCGCGCGGCCATGACGCTTTCCTGCTGGATGAGCCGGAGCTTTTCAACATGGTGCGCGGCTTTCTGAAAGGGGCCGCCGGTGCGCGGGGCATTCCTGCGCCGGGGCCAGACAGCGGGGCGGAGTTGGGGGCATGTGCGCCCGCGCCGCAATGCGGGGAGGTCAAGGCAGATGGCTGATGCACCCATGACCGAAACCCGCGTCGATCACAAGGTGATCGCGGAACTGGTGAAGCCGAACTCGCGTGTGCTCGATGTCGGCTGCGGTGACGGCGCGCTGCTTCAGTTGCTGGCGACGACCAAGGGGGCGGATGCCCGTGGCATCGAAATCTCGCATGCGGGCGTGAATTCCTGCGTTGCGCGCGGGCTTTCCGTCATTCAGGGCGATGCTGATGAGGATCTGCCAGCCTATCCCGACGGTTCCTTCGACTATGTCATTCTCAGCCAGACGCTTCAGGCGACCTGGGACCCGAAGGAAGTCGTGAGCCACCTCCTGCGCATTGGCGGCCACGTCATCGTGTCATTCCCGAATTTCGGTTACTGGCAGAACCGGCTGCATCTGCTCTTCAAGGGCAGGATGCCGGTTACCGACTACTTGCCCTATTCCTGGTATGACACGCCGAACATCCACTTCTGCACCATCCGTGATTTCGTGGAGTTGACGCGGGAGCTGGGTTGCACGGTGGAACAGGCCGTGGCGCTCAATGGCAATGGCCAGCGCATCCCGCTCAAGGCTCCCTGGTGGCTGTGGAACCTGATCGGCGAACAGGCGGTGTTTCTCCTCAGAAAGTGAGGTCAGTCCCGCTCTGGGCGGGTCAGAGGCGCTTGCGGCGTATGCCGCGAGGTGCCGGCCGTGCCTGTCGGTGAGCT
This sequence comes from Breoghania sp., assembly GCF_963674635.1. NCBI lineage: Bacteria > Pseudomonadati > Pseudomonadota > Alphaproteobacteria > Hyphomicrobiales > Stappiaceae > Breoghania > Breoghania sp. The sequence goes on along the minus strand of NZ_OY771475.1, from coordinate 1,667,789 downwards.
GTCGGAAACGAAGACCGGGCGCAGGATGTGCGCAGCCTTGCGGGCGCCTTTCGGGATCGTCTGATAGATCTGTTTCTCAGCCTCGACCACGAGAACTCCGGCAAAGGCGGGCCAGAGCTGGCGACCGATGCGTTCAAGGCCGCTGGCGGAGCGCAAAAGCACACGGGAGCGCAGTGGCGGCACATGCAGCGCGCTGGTGGCGGCTGTCGGGCGGAAACGGGTTTCGCGCAGGAAAGCTGAAAGCTGGCCCTTGGAAAAGGGCCTGCCATATCCGAAGGGCGTCGTTTCAAGCTGAGACCAGAGCGAGCGGCGGTTCGGCACGACCACCAGAATGCGTCCGCCGGGCACGAGCACCCGCCAGGTTTCACGCAGCACCGCGATGGAATCGTTCGACAGGTCGAGCGTATGAACAAGCAGTGCGCGATCGATGCAGGCATCGGGAAGCGGCAGACTGCATTCATCGACCAGAAGGGCCTGGTTGGGGGCGCCGAGGGGCCATTGCATGACACCTTGCGGGGCCGGCATTGCGGCGAGCAGGCGTTCCGCCTGACCAATATAGGGGTCGATGTAAGGTTGCGGGAAACCAAGCGACAAGACGCGCATTCCACTCAGGTTCGGCCACTGTGTGTGAACGGCATCGCCGACGATCGTCCGTACGAGCTGGCCGAGCGGTTGCTCGTAAAACCGTTTCATGTCGAGCACGTCGAGATACATCAGGGTCACCGCCAGGCTCGACAGGCGCGTGTGCCTGTCGCCAAAACATGTCGCCGCCGGGTCTGATTCCGTTTTCCCGGTTCACTCGGCGCCGATTGAACCGACTTGTGCCCGCACATGCAATCACTGCTTGTTGGCAATTGTTTTGTTGGGCGAAAGCGTCGCAATACTCAATGGTCGAATATCCTGTAACCTTACGACCGGTTGCGGGTTTCGGCATCCCGATTGCAATCGCATGCCCTTGCAAAATGGGCGGAGTGTGGTCATTTCCTGCATGTCGCAGGAAACGAAATCTTGGACGTCCAACGAGGGAGAGCGAATATGGGTTCGCTGGAAATCCGCCAGTTCATGTGCCTCAACGACAATTTCGGTGTGCTTGCGCATGATCCCGAGACAGGGGCCACCTTCGCTGTCGATGTCCCTGATGCGAATGCGGTCATGGCCGAACTCGATGCTGCGGGCTGGAAGCTTACGCATATCCTGATCACCCACCACCACGCCGATCACACGCAAGGTCTGGCGGCGCTGAAGGCGCAAACGGGGGCCTTCGTCATCGGTCCAGCAAAATCAGCGGATCGCGTAGGGCGCTTCGATCAAAGCGTCGATGATGGCGACGTCGTGCCCTTTGGCAGCGATAAAATCCACTGCATCGCCACTCCGGGCCACACGCTCGACGAGATTTCCTACTGGCTGCCGGACGCAGGTGTCGCCTTCACCGGCGATACGCTTTTCGCAATGGGATGCGGGCGGCTGCTTGAAGGTTCGGCTGAGGTGATGTGGGCTTCGCTGGAAAAGCTCATCAACAAGCTTCCCTCGGACACCCGTATCTATTGCGGTCATGAATATACGCTTGCCAATGCGCGCTTTGCGGTGTCGGTCGATCCGGCCAATGCGGCGCTGGCGGACAGGCTGGCGGAAGTGGAAGCCCTGCGCGCAGCGGGCAAGCCGACGCTTCCAACCACTCTGGCTCTCGAGATGCAGACAAATCCCTTTCTGCGTGTAAAGGACGCGGAGCTTCAGGAAGCGGTTGGTCTGGCGGGCGCACCAGCGACCGAAGTTTTTGCCGAGGTTCGCAGACGCAAGGACAGCTTCTAGGTTTCCCTGGCCGAGCAGTGCATGGTTTCATACGAACCATGCAGGGGGCCCAAAGCGGAGGAATGACGCGATGGCCGGATCCAACCTGGACCTGAGTGTGGAAGACGTGGTGCGGCAACTGAACCTGAAGCCGCATCCCGAGGGGGGCTTCTATCGCGAGACCTTCCGGGACGCGGTCTCTTTGCAAGGTCGGGCCCGCTCAACCGCAATCTATTTCCTGGTCCCCTCAGGCATCATCACACACTGGCACAAGGTCGATGCGGTGGAGGTCTGGCACTACTATGCCGGTGCCCCGCTGACGCTCAGCCTCTCGGACGGCAAAACCAAGCAGGAGATCACGCTTGGGCCGAACATAGCTGCCTGCCAACAGCCGCAGGCCGTTGTTCCCGAAGGGATCTGGCAGCAAGCGGAAACGCTCGGAACCTGGACACTGGTCGGGTGCACCGTCGCCCCCGGCTTCGAATTCGACGGCTTCGAGCTTGCCGCTGACGGGTGGGAGCCCGGAAAGAAGCCCGACTAGGGGCTTTCCTTGACTGGGCGTTATCGCGTTACCAGATCGTGGGTGAGCTGGCCAAGCCAGGTCTCGCTGATCACGTCAGCGCCGCGACGCAGATAAACACGCGCCTCCACGGGGTCGTGCTCCGGTGCACGGGCATCGAAAACCAGCCGCCAGCGACCTGTCCCGACGATGGGCAGTGCATAGGCATTGCTCGGCTCGCCCGTGGACAACTCCACGACGGGTTTGACGCCTGAGTTCTGGGTCAGGTCCTTTATTGCGGGACCTTCGAAATCGATAACGACCTTGATCTGGTCTTTGGGCCGCGGTTGGCCGGGCACGCCGCCTTGGCCGACGCGCGTGGCAACGACCCGCGAGCCGTTTTCGGGTGTCGGATGGCGGTCGGCCCATGTCATGCGGTAGGCGAGCGAAAGCTCGCTTCCCGCCTCGGGCATCTCAGCCGGGGTCCAGTAGGCGACGATATTGTCGAAGATCTCGTCGTCTGTGGGGATTTCGACAAGCTGCACCGCGCCCGCACCGAAGGGACGCAGCGGCTCGATCCACACCGAGGGACGCTTGTCGTAGAAGACGCCGTCATCCTGATAGTTGGCAAAATCCCGGTCCCGTTGGGCAAGGCCGAAGCCTTTCACATCGGGTGTGGAGAAGGTCGAGGTGCGAACCGTGACGGGATTGTTGAGCGGACGCCAGATGCGCTCGCCATTGCCGGCAACGATTGCCAGCCCGTCCGTGTCGTGAACCTCTGGCCGCCAGTCAAGGGCGGTCGCACGGTTGGTCTCCGAATACCAGTACATGGAAGTCAGAGGGGCGATGCCCAGCCGCTCCACGCTCTTGCGGAAAAACAACCGGCTGTCCACGTCGATGATCTGGCCTGTGCCGTCCTTGTTGGTCAGCGCCATTTTGTAGGCCCCGGTGACCGAAGGCGAATTGAGCAGCGCATAAATGACGATGGTCTGGCCGTCCTTTTCCGGCGGCGCGAGCCAGAAGGCGGAAAAACGGGGGAATTCCTCCGGTGTGGCAAGACCGGTATCGATGGCAAGCCCTCGGCTGGACTGACCATACTGATGCGACTGGCCGTCGGTTCTGAAATAGCTGGCGCCCAGATAGGAGATCCAGTCTGTCTTGAGGTCCGCGCGCATGATGCGGAAACCGGCAAACCCGATGTCATCGGGCAACGCGCGGGCAGGGCTGTCTGCTGGCATCTCGAAGGCATCGGGCGAAAAAAGCACCTCGTGCGCCTCCTCGCCCACCACCTTGTAGAGCTGCACCGGGTCCTTGAAATAGCGCCCGGGATGGAAAAACTGTACCGGGGCGTCGGGCGAAACAAAGATCGTCTCGGTTGGCTTGAAGCGGATCTGCCAGTGGGCGTCGTAGTCGATCTTTTCCAGCGTTTCCGAGGCGCGAACCTTAGAGGCCTCGTAGGGCTTTGCAGCGAGCGCGCGGGCTTGAGCGATCACGGTGTCGAAACTGAATGGCGCGGGCGGGCCGAGCTTGAGTGATGGCGCGCTTGCCTGCGCGTGTGCTGTGCAGGCGACAAGGGCGAGGGCTGTCAGGATGCGAAGCATGGAAGATATCTCGAACAGGGAGGGCGGCCGGAGGATACGCCACCGAGAGGGATTGTCGTCAGCAAGAAAAACGCAGGCATAATGGCTCCAGCAAGGCAGCGGCTAGGCTTTGTTGCGCCTGTTCAGGCAATTCTTGCAGGATCGAGGCCTGTGCGGCCGGGCCGGCCCGCGCCAATTGCGGTGACGGGCTTTTCCATAGCTTTCGTTGCCCCCTTGCGCCACAGCCACGCTTGGCTACAGTGCGGCGGAATTTTCCAAAGGGGGCGGCAGCTTGCGCCCTTCATCAGATTGGACGTTACCCATGGCGCTTGAAGAAAAGAAAAAGGGCGATATCAAGAAGGTTGTGCTGGCCTATTCGGGCGGTCTCGACACTTCCATCATCCTGAAGTGGCTGCAGACCGAATATGGCTGCGAGGTGGTGACCTTCACCGCCGATCTCGGTCAGGGCGAAGAGCTTGAGCCCGCACGGGCCAAGGCCGAGATGCTTGGCATCAAGGAAATCTACATCGACGACCTGCGCGAGGAATTCATCAAGGACTTCGTGTTCCCGATGTTCCGCGCCAATGCTGTCTATGAAGGCGTCTATCTGCTTGGCACCTCCATTGCCCGCCCGCTGATCTCCAAGCGTCTCATTGAGATCGCGCATGAGACCGGCGCCGACGCCATCGCACATGGCGCGACCGGCAAGGGCAACGATCAGGTTCGCTTCGAGCTGTCGGCCTATGCGCTTGATCCCGACATCAAGGTGATCGCGCCCTGGCGTGACTGGACCTTCAAGTCCCGCACCGATCTGATCGAGTTCGCCGAAAAGTGGCAGATCCCGGTTCCGCACGACAAGCGCGGCGAGGCCCCGTTCTCCGTCGATGCGAACATGCTGCACTCGTCTTCCGAGGGCAAGGTTCTGGAAGATCCGGCCGAGGAGCCGCCCGCCTATGTCTACCAGCGCACCGTCTCCCCGATGGATGCGCCGGACGTGGCGACCGAGATCGAGATCGGGTTCGAGAAGGGCGATGCGGTTTCGCTGAACGGCAAGGCCATGTCGCCCGCGACGCTCTTTGCCAAGCTCAACGACTATGGCCGCGATAACGGCATCGGCCGTATCGATCTCGTCGAAAACCGTTTCGTCGGCATGAAGTCGCGCGGCGTCTACGAGACCCCGGGTGGCACGATCCTGCTCCAGGCACACCGCGCCATCGAATCCATCACGCTCGACCGTGGCGCAGGCCACCTGAAGGACGAGCTGATGCCCCGCTACGCGGAGCTGATCTATAACGGCTTCTGGTTCTCGCCGGAGCGCGAAATGCTTCAGGCGGCCATCGACAAGTCGCAGGAAAACGTCACCGGCACCGTCAAGATGAAGCTCTACAAGGGCAATGTCATCGTGACCGGCCGCGCTTCGCCCTATTCGCTCTATTCCGAAGAGCTCGTCACTTTCGAGGACGATCAGGGCGCCTACGACCAGAAGGATGCCGCCGGCTTCATCAAGCTGAACGCCCTGCGGCTGCGTACCCTCGCCAAGCGCGATCGCATCAAGTAATTGGTGCGCCGCTGCCCGCGGCGAGACGGACAGAAAACAAAAAGGGCGACTGGCCGTTGGCCAGTCGCCCTTTTGCGTTTGGTACGTGCCGCCCTATGGCGGACAGCCATTTGTGCTATTCGCGGCTCTGCCGGGCATTGGCGAGATAGTCGATGACGAACATCTTGTTGTTCACTGCCACGCCCGTATTGACGTTGTAGATTGCCACAGACGTGTCGAGGCCCTGTTCGTCAGTCACCGTCCACTGCTTCAGATCCTGGGTCTGCGCATCGAAGATGAGCGTGAGCTTGCCCTGAACGAAGGTGCCGTCCTCGGTGATGATCACTGTCACCAGATCCGGTTCCACGGAAACGGAGGTAACATTCGCGTCGCTCGTCAGGTTGATATTGTCCGACAGCAGGAAGCGCAGCGGGGTCTTGGAGAGCGGCCAGATATCCTGCGTCTGGAGCTTGCGGTCCTTCACCGAGACGGATTTGCCGTCGGCGATGATGTCGATACGGGCAGGGGGCTTGTAGTGGAAGCGGATCTTGCCCGGTCGCGAAAGGTAGAACTGGCCTTCCGCGCGCTCGCCATTGGGGCCGAACTGGACGAAGTCGCCCGCCATGGTGCTGATACCGTTGAAGTAGCGGTTGATTTCTTCCAGCGTCTCGCGCTGCTTGGCGTTGAGCTGCGTGCTCGCGTCGGCGGCCGGCACTGCGATAAAGCCGAAAGCGAGGGTAAGCGTCGCGGCGATTATGCCAAGGCTCAACCTGCGCGATACCCGGGCCGGACGGGCTTTTGCTGTCTGGGTCCGCGTTGACCGGAATGCCATCAATAGTCTCTCCATCTGCGTCCGGGGGTGAACGAGACGCTGCGTATGCTTGTGGTGTCCGTTATCTGACAACACCCATCTCTGGCCGCTATCAGTTGGCTGTGGCGAATCTGGGGCGCGGCGTGTTCAAGTTTGACGTGTTGTGACGATCCTGTCTTCCCGATCCTCCCTGAGAAAACGGGTTGTTGTGCGGCTTGCCCAACGTCGAGACAAGGGGCCGCTCCAGCGGCCCCTGCACCGTCACGCCTCAGATGGTCTCTTCGCCGCCCACAAGAACCTCGCGCTTGCCCGCATGGTTGGCGCTGGAAATCACGCCTTCGTCTTCCATGCGCTCGATCAGCGAGGCGGCCCGGTTGTAGCCGATGGAAAGGCGACGCTGGATGTAGCTGGTGGAAGCCTTCTTGTCGCGGATCACGATGGCCACGGCCTTGTCGTAAAGCTCGTTGGATTCATCTCCTGAGCCGCCACCGGAAAGCATGTCATAGCTGCCTTCGCCCTCGCCGTCGTCCTCGGTGATGTTGTCCAGATACTGCGGCGTGCCTTGGGTCTTCAGGTGGGCGACGATGTCTTCCACCTCGCCATCGGAGACGAAGGGTCCGTGGACGCGCTGAATGCGGCCGCCACCGGCCATGTAGAGCATGTCGCCCATACCCAGAAGCTGCTCCGCGCCTTGTTCGCCAAGGATCGTGCGGCTGTCAATCTTGGACGTCACCTGGAAGGAGATACGGGTCGGGAAGTTCGCCTTGATCGTGCCGGTGATGACGTCAACGGAAGGACGCTGGGTCGCCATGATGATGTGGATACCGGCGGCACGCGCCATCTGCGCCAGACGCTGGATCGCGCCTTCGATGTCCTTGCCCGCCACCATCATCAGGTCGGCCATCTCGTCGACCACGACAATGATATAGGGCATCGGCTCCAGGTTCAGCTCTTCTTCCTCGAAGATCGCCTCACCGGTTTCGCGGTCAAAGCCGGTCTGAACGGTGCGGCGAATGATTTCGCCCTTCTTGGCAGCCTGGGCCACACGGGTGTTGAAGCCGTCGATGTTGCGCACACCGAGCTTCGACATGTTCTTGTAGCGCTGCTCCATCTCGCGCACGGTCCACTTCAGGGCGACGACCGCCTTCTTGGGATCCGTGACGACCGGGGTCAGCAGGTGCGGGATCCCGTCATAGACGGAGAGTTCCAGCATTTTCGGGTCGATCATGATCAGCTTGCACTGCTCGGGGTTCAGTTTGTAGAGCAGCGACAGGATCATGGTGTTAATGGCGACGGACTTGCCCGAGCCGGTGGTGCCTGCGACCAACAGATGCGGCATGCGCGCCAGATCCGCGATCACCGGTTCACCGCCGATGGTCTTGCCAAGCGTCAGTCCGAGCTTCGCCTTGGAATTCTCATAGTCGTGCGACGCGAGAAGCTCGCGCAGGAATACGGTCTCGCGGCGTTGGTTCGGCAGTTCGATGCCGATGGCGTTCTTGCCCGGAATGACCGCGACACGCGCGGAAATCGCCGACATGGAGCGTGCGATGTCATCCGCCAGACCGATGACGCGCGAGGACTTGATACCCGGTGCGGGTTCCAGTTCGTAGAGCGTGACTACGGGGCCGGGGCGCACATGCACGATCTCGCCGCGCACGCCGAAATCCTCCAGAACCCCTTCGAGGATGCGGGCGTTCTGTTCCAGGGCATCGGTTGAGATCGTCTGGTTCTTGCCGGGTGCCTTGGGTTCCGCCAGCAACGCCAAAGGCGGCAACTCGTAGCTTTCTACGCCGAGGAGCGACGGCTGCGCCTCGCGCACCACCCGCTTGCCCGGACGCGGACGCGGGGCAGGAGAGGCCACGCGACGGCTCGCCTCAACCACGGGACCGGCAATGCCGACAGGCTGACGCGCACCCTGATGGGCGGGCGGCGCGTCGTAACCGTCGTAATCGTCCTCGTCGTCCTCATAGGTCTGGAACCGGGTGTCGCCCTCGTCTTCGTCCTCATCGTCATAGTCGAAAGCGGCATCGGCACGCGCCAAGGCTTCGCTCAGTCCACCGCGCGGCTCCCGTCGGGCGTCGTGGTCGTAATGGTCGGTTTCTTCGCCCAGAAGTCTGTCGACGATCCAGCGGCGCCAGGAGCGGCGCGGGCGCACGTCGTCATCCTCGTCATCCCAATGATCGGAGATGCGGTCATGCCCATACTCCTGTCCGCGATCCTGCCAGCTCTCCTGACGGCGCTTGCGACCGGCAACCCGGCGCAGCAGTGCCCCCGCCATATAGCCCCAATGGGCAACGTGACCGAAGAAGGTCGAGAGCCGGCTGTCGCCGTCATCTTCATCCTCGTAATCGTCTTCCTCGTCTTCATAGAGGGGGGCGGTGACGTTGTTTTCGAATTGGGTTTCGCCGCGGCGCTGGTCGATCCAGCCGGAGGCGTGGAGCATCAGCACCAGCGCGGGAACGCCGAAGCCAAGGGCGCCAATCAGCCCGGCAAGGCTCTCCGGCACAAAAGCGGAAAGCGCCTGGGGCACGATATCGAGAAGATCTCCAAGAACGCCACCAAGGCCTGTCGGCAGTGGCCAGCTTTCGGGCACGGGCAGGGCGGCCAGGGCGCCCGCAGCGAGGAAGGTGCCGCCCATCCAGGTGAAGATCCGTTTGCGACGGATGCCGAGGCTCTTGCCCGCGACCAGTCGCCAGCCCCAGAGCACAACGGGAAACAGGAAAATGGCGGAGGAAAGCCCGATCATCTGCATGACGAGATCGGCGATGATCGCACCAGGGGTGCCGAGCGCGTTGCGAACGGTGGCGTCCGTGGCATGCGAGAGAGAGGGATCTTCTACCGACCATGTGGCAAGTGCAGCGGCCATGGCCGCGGCGCCCGCGATCAGCAGAAGCCCGCTTGCACCCGCAATGTTGCGCTTCAGGAGACGGCGGATGCGGTCTTCCGGCTCAACGAATCCGACGGAGGCTCGTGTGGTTCGCATGCTTTATTCCCCTGCGCCCCTTTCGTCGCCGAGAGCGGCGATACGTTCAAGGGCACGTCGTGTCGTGTCGATGTCTTCCACCATGGCGAGGCGGATGTAGTTGTCGCCCGGATTGGACCCGTCGGCCTGCGTATGAGCAAGATAAGCGCCCGGCACGACCTTCACGCCCTGTTCCAGCCACAGCCGTTTCGCCATCTCCACCCCACCGCCGAAGCGGGAGGCGTCCAGCCAGACGAAGAACCCGCCCTCAGGCCGGGTAAAGCCGAAGGAATTGCTCAAGACCCGTTCCGCCAGATCGAATTTCTCGTTGTAGAGGCGGCGGTTTTCTTCCACATGCGCCTCATCGGAAAAGGCGGCGACGCCCACGGCCTGTATCGGCATGGGGACCTGCGGGGCAGCGGAATTGCGGAACGTGGTCCACGTGGCCATGAAGTCCGGATCGCCCGCGGCGAACCCGCAACGAAGCCCGGCGAGATTTGATCGCTTCGAAAGCGAGTTGAACGCGACGATGTGGGACAGATCCCCGCCCATCGCCTTGGCCGCTTCCAGAACGCCGGTCGGCGGTGTGTGGCGGTAGATCTCCGAGTAGCACTCGTCGGCAAAGAGATAGAAATCGTGCTTGCGGGCCAGCTCGATCAGCCGCTGCCAATAGTCGAGCGGGGCAACTGCGCCTTGCGGATTGGCGGGCGAGGCGAAGAAAAATGCCACCGTGCGATCGAGGGTTGCGGAATCCAGTGCGTCGAGATCCGGCAGGAAACCGTTTTTCTCCGGCGCATCGAGATAGATCGCCTGAGCGCCTGCGCGCGCGGCGCCCAACGAGTATGGGTGGTAATAGGGGTTGGGCAGCAGCGCGACCGGGTTTTCCTTGCCCGTCATGTCGCAGGCGATGAATGTCGCGTTGAATAGCCCTTCGCGTGAGCCGTTGAGCGGCAGAATATGGATATTCGGGTCGATCAGCCCACCCAGATCGAAGCGCTTGTTCAGCCACTTCGCGATCGTCTGCCGGAAGGCATCCGTGCCACGGATCGCCGGGTAGCGCCGAAAATCATCGACGTTCGCGGCAAGGGTCGGGGCCACGAAATCGGGCAAGGCGTGTCGCGGCTCGCCGACGGTGAGCACGATCGGGTCCTGTCCGGGTTCGAGACCGGCAAGAAGGATGTTGAGACGCTCGAAGGCGGTGGCCGATTCGGGATCGGTCCCGCGCTGGGGAGCTGCCTTGGCTGAAGTCATTGTCGAACCGGGCGCACATGTTGGATCATTGATCCCTAAAACTAGCCCGGTAGAGGTTAAACCCCCATTAACCAAGGGGCGGCCTCTGCTCGCTTGATCCTGAGGGGGCAGCTGGCCCCGCTGAGCCGCCTGGATCAGAAATCGCTGGCGATGCCTTTTTTCTCCCAGTCGCCATAGCGGACGGGTTCCGGGCCGTTGCGGCCGTCAATTTCCTTTGGCAAATCAAGCGGCTTGGCGTTGCGGCGGCGTTCCTCCGCTTCCATCAGTGCGCGCTGGGCGGCAGGCGGCAGGTCTTCGAACCGGCGGCGCGGCGGCTCCGATTGCGCGTCCGTTTCGCCGCTCTTGCGGATCTCGGTCGCCCGGATCTCGCTCGTGCGGTTGGCATCTGCTGGCGCGGGGGAGGTGGGATTCGGATCGCTCATGAATTCAACCGTCTTTTCTTCGCCGAGGTTTCCGCCTATCGGCAGATTGAGCGGAAACTGCATGTGGAACGCAGGCCTGTCTTGCAGCCGGGCCTGTGCATTCCCATCATATAGCGCAGCCAATCGCCGTGTGCAGCCTCTCGCGCACCGGCAGTTTCAAACACGGGCAGCCAGAACATGAACTTTATTCGCACCGCAATGCTGCTTGCCGCCATGACGGCCCTGTTCATGGGCATGGGCTTTCTGATCGGTGGCACCGGCGGCATGATGATCGCCTTCCTGATCGCGCTCGCCATGAACTTCTTCAGCTACTGGAACGCGGACAAGATGGTGCTGCGCATGCACCACGCCCAGGAAGTGGATGAACGCAGCGCGCCCGAATATTACCGCCTCGTGGAACGGTTGGCGCGCAATGCGAACCTGCCGATGCCCAAGGTCTATATCGTCAACAACGACCAGCCGAACGCTTTCGCAACGGGCCGCAACCCCGAAAACGCCGCCGTCGCGGCGACCACCGGCTTGCTGCGCACACTGAATGCGGACGAGGTTGCTGGCGTGATGGCGCACGAACTTGCCCATGTGAAGAACCGCGACACGCTGACCATGACGATCACCGCCACCATTGCCGGCGCGATCTCCATGCTCGGCAACTTCGCCTTCTTCTTCGGCGGCAACCGAAACAATCCCTTGGGAATCGTGGGTGTTCTGGTCGCCATGATCGTCGCGCCCATGGCGGCGATGCTCGTTCAGATGGCGATCAGCCGGACCCGCGAATATGCCGCTGACCGGATGGGCGCGGAAATTTGTGGTCAGCCGCTTGCACTTGCCTCCGCTCTGAACAAGATTGCCGGCGGCGTTTCCCATATTCGCAACCGGGATGCGGAGCATGCGCCTGCAACGGCGCATATGTTCATCATCAACCCGCTGTCGGGCGAGAAGATGGACAATCTGTTCTCCACCCATCCGGCGACGCAGAACCGCATCGCGGCGTTGCAGGAAATCGACCGCGAGATGGGGGGACGCGGACGTGGACGCGCGCAGGCGAACCCGGCATATGGCTATGATGAGCCGTCAGCGGTGCGCCCGTGGGGAGATGCCAGCGAGGACGCGGGCCCGTGGGGGCGCGCCGATGATGATAGAGGGCCGCGCGGCCCTTGGGGCTGAGCCTTGCAAGAAGGCTGCGGCTGGGCCCACACGGACGAAGACAGGCTTTGATACGGATATGACACATTGAGCGCCGGAGACGGCAAGGGCCAGGCTGGCAAGGGGCCCCGCGGAACAGGCAATGGAAGCGGACCCGGGGGTGGTAAGCCCCGTGATGGCAAGTCCCGAGATGGCAAGCCCTCTGGCAACCGCTGGAGCGGAAAAGGGCCGACAGGCAAGGGCGCTCGTTCAGCTGGCGGAAAGCCCGGCAAAAAGTCTGGCGGCGAGGGCGGTTCTCGCCCCCGGCGGCGTGAGGCGCCGGGATTGCCCGCGCGGCGCACGGCGGTTACCATTCTCGGCAATGTCGTCCATCAGGGGAACATGCTCGCCGCTGAACTGGAGGGCCCCACGCGCAATCCGCATTATGGAGAGCTCGCCAACAACGACAAGGCGCTGGTGCGTGCCATCCTTGGCCTCGCGCTGCGTCGGCGCGGCGAGATCGCGGCCCTTCTGGAGCGCCTGCTCGACCGGCCAGTGCCTGAAAAGACTGGGCGCGTTCTCGATATCCTTCATGTGGCGATCACCCAGATCCTGTTCATGGATGTCGCCGACCATGCTGCCGTTTCGCTGGCGGTGGAAAATGCGGGAGCGGACAAGAAGGCCCGGCCCTACAAGGGGCTCATTAACGCGGTTCTACGCCGCTTGATCCGTGAGCGCGAAGAGCTTCAGGCAGGCCTTGACCCGCTCTTCCTGAACACACCCGAATGGCTCATGACGCGCTGGACGGCGTCCTATGGCGCTGAAACGGCACGCAGCATTGCCGCCGCGCATGTGGCTGAGCCGGGTCTCGATATCACCCTCAAGCCGGGGCTCGATGTCGGGGAATGGGCTGAGAAGCTCAACGCGAAGGTCATGCCGACCGGATCGCTGCGCATCGCCGAACCTGGCCGGGTGGAAGAACTTGCGGGCTACGATGAGGGCGCATGGTGGGTGCAGGATGCTGCCGCCGCCTTGCCCGCCCGCCTGCTGGGCGATGTGAGCGGCCTCAAGGTGGCCGATCTTTGTGCTGCACCGGGTGGCAAGACCGCACAGCTGGCCGCAGCTGGGGGGGATGTCGTTGCACTTGATATTTCCTCAACACGCCTGAACCGCGTCACTCGGAACCTGAAGCGGCTGAAGCTGAAGGCGCGGACGCTGGAGGCCGATCTTGGCACATGGGAGCCGGATGAGCCCTTCGATGCGATCCTGCTCGATGCACCATGCTCTGCGACCGGCACAGCGCGCCGACACCCGGACATGCCGTGGCTCAAGCGTGAAACCGATATTGCCGTTCTGGCGGAAATGCAGGGCCGTTTCCTGCGTCGCGCGATCCAGTGGCTGAAGCCCGGCGGCGTGCTCGTCTACTGCACCTGCTCTCTGGAGCCGGAAGAAGGGGAGAGGCAGATCGAAACCCTTCTCTCAGAGGACTTGCCCGTCGAACGCGCGCCGATCTCTGCAACCGAGTTTGCCGGACTGGACGGGCTCCTCACAGAGGCCGGCGATCTGCGCACTCTGCCGAACCTGTGGGCTTCTGAAGAACATCGGATGGGTGGGCTCGACGGTTTCTTTGCATGCCGTTTGAGACGCGTCAGCTGAACGCGGCAATCGTCACGAAAATCGATGGAACCGGAAGGCGCAGCGCATCAGTCTGCGCCTTCCGTTCGTTCTGGCCGTCTCCGCCGGTGATCGCAAGGCCTGTCGACCATCGCGAGGGCATGCGCGCATGTGGCGTTGTGCCCGCGTTCGGCAGGTGCCGGTCCCAGTTTGTAAACTGGCGTACGCACGAATGCCGTCGCGCTGGCATGGTTAAGTATAATTTAATGTGATGTCTTCATTTTTACATGATGACGGTAGTGGGTTCTGACGGTACGTCAGGTTGCAGCCCTCATGAAGGACGTCTCGTTCCGTAGGCGGCATGATCGGTCTTGTCGGCGGATCGGGGCATTGATGTTGGTGCCGCGAAGTTTTGGGGATGCCCGTTTGGCGGAAAACGTGACAGGAGGCAGTTCGGCGATGGCGCTCGAATCCATGTCCGATCAGGCACGGATTTGGCGACTGCTGGCTTCGCACGCCTGGCGCTGGCTGCTGCGCAAGGTTCACGGCGGCCCCTCCTCACTCCTGGGGACCCTCGGCGCGGTTCCCAACCGCCTGCTGATCGCGCCGCAGGATCTGCGCACGGCCGATCCCACCATCGCGGTCGATATCTATGCCGGTCGCTTCGTCTTTGCCGGGCATTTCGTCGAAGCGGGCGGTCAGTCGCCCTTTGAGGTCATTCCCCCGTCACCCGACTGGGCCCGTGCCTTGCACGGTTTCGGCTGGCTGCGTCATCTGCGCGCCGCGGAAACCGCCATGGCGCGTTCCAATGCCCGCGCCCTTATTGACGAATGGATCCGCCTTGTCGGGCGGCGCAACGCGATTGCCTGGGAACCTTCGGTCGTGGCTCGGCGCGTCCTGTCCTGGCTTTCCCAGTCGCCGCTGCTGCTTGAAAACTGCGACCGCGAGTTCTATCGCCGCTTCCTGAAATCGCTTGCCCGTCAGGTCCGCTACCTGCGCAAGACCATGAACGAAGCGCCTGACGGCATGCCGCGTCTGGTGGTCACCATGGCGGTCGCGGCCGCCTCCATTTCCATGTCGGGGCAGGGGCGTTTCGCCCGGCAGAGCCTGAAAAACCTCGACCACGAACTCACCCGGCAGATCCTGCCTGACGGCGGTCACGTGTCGCGCAATCCCGGCGCGGTTCTGGATATCCTCGCCGATCTTCTGCCCATTCGCCAGGCTTTCACCAGTCAGGGCGTCGCGCCCAGTCAGGCGATGATGGATGCAGTCGACCGGATGATGCCGATGATCCGGTTCTTCCGCATGGGGGATGGCTCTTTCGCGCATTTCAATGGTATGGGCGCGACGTCGGGAGATCTTGTCGCGACGGTGCTCGCCTATGACGACGCACGCGGAACCCCCCCCGCAGATGCGGCCCATTCCGGATATCAGCGGCTTGTCGCCGGAGACACGCTCCTGGTAATGGATACCGGTCGCCCGCCGCCGCCACCGCTCAGCCAGCTGGCGCATGCGGGGTGTCTGAGCTTTGAAATGTCCTCCGGTCGCAATCCGATCGTCGTCAATTGCGGCGTGTCGGGGAAGGGGCATGAGACCTGGCGCAAGGTGGCGCGCTCCACAGCGGCCCATTCCACGCTGGAATACAATTCCACCTCGTCTTGCCGCTTCATGGCGGCGGGCCAGCTCACCCGCTGGCTGGGGTCGCTCATCGTCTCCGGCCCGAGCGTCGTGCCGGTGCTGCGTGAGGAAGATGACGCAGGCATTCACATCAATGCCAGTCACAATGGTTACGCATCGCTTCGCATTCGCCATGAGCGTAGCGTCCGGCTTTCCAATGACGGCACTGTTCTGGAAGGCCGTGACAGGGTCGAACCGACCGGTTCTGCCCCGGTGGGCGATCAGGACCGCTATGTCGTCCGCTTTCACCTGCATCCGGGCGTCAAGGCGAGCCTTGTGCGCGGGGGCGGCGCGGTTCTGCTGATGTGCGCAGACGGAGAGGCGTGGGAGTTCACCGCGCCCGATGCGCAGGTTTCGCTGGAAGAATCCATCTATCTGTCCGACGTTCATGGCCACCGTCACACCGAGCAGATTGTCATCCATGAGCGTCTACGCCATCGCCGCGAGGTGCCCTGGGTGTTCCGCCGCACCGCGGCCGCAAGGCCCGTGCGCCGCCGTTCCAGCCTTGATGACGACGCAGCCGACATGCTGATCTGACGGATTTCCCGCGCCATGGCGGGGGCGTGCGGATAGGGTCGACTTGGTTTCTTTCCCATCGTTGGAGCGAAAGCCGCTCCGCGACCTTCCGGTGGTCGCGCATTCGTGCTAGAGCGCGACCATTCCAATTCCATGTCGCACTTTTCCACGAGGCTTCTTCCATGACCGTCGTGTCCAAGGCCGTTCCGGTTCCCGAATTGGTGACCGTCAAGCGGGCTCTGCTCTCCGTTTCCGACAAGACCGGGCTGATCGACTTTGCCCGCGCGCTCTCCGGCAAGGGTATCGAACTGGTATCCACCGGTGGTACGCGCAAGGCGATCGCCGATGCAGGTATTCCGGTCATCGATATCTCTGAGGTCACCGGTTTTCCGGAGATCATGGATGGTCGCGTGAAGACGCTGCATCCGAAGGTCCACGGTGGCCTTCTGGCTATTCGTGACGACACCGAGCATGCAAAGGCGATGGAAGATCACGCCATCGAGCGTATCGACCTGCTGGTCGTCAATCTCTATCCCTTCGAGGAAACTGTCGCCGCAGGCGCCGATGCCGCTACCATCATCGAGAATATCGATATCGGCGGCCCGGCCATGATCCGCGCGGGTGCCAAGAACCACGCCTATGTGTCCGTGGTCGTCGACCCGGCGGATTATGGGGCCGTTATCGAGGCGCTCAATGCCCATGACGGCAAGGTGCCGCTCCATGTGCGCCGCAAGCTGGCCGCGAAAGCCTTTTCGCGCACCGGGGCCTATGATGCCGCCGTCTCCGGCTGGTTCGCCGGTGAACTTGGCGACGCCACGCCCGACTATCGCGCCTTTGGCGGCAAGCTGAAGGAAGTGATGCGCTACGGCGAGAATCCGCACCAGAGGGCGGGTTTCTACCTCAATGGCGACAACCGTCCTGGTGTCGCAACCGCGCGTCAGCTCCAGGGCAAGCAGCTCTCCTACAACAACATCAACGACACCGACGCCGCCTTCGAGCTGGTCGCGGAGTTCGATCCTGCCCGCACCGCGGCCGTCGCCATCATCAAGCACGCCAATCCGTGCGGCGTGGCCGAGGGGGAAACGCTGGTGGATGCCTATCGCAAGGCGCTGGCCTGCGATCCGGTTTCGGCATTTGGCGGTATCGTCGCGCTGAACCGCAAACTGGATGCGGAAGCGGCCTCCGAGATCGTCAAGGTGTTCACCGAGGTGATCATTGCTCCCGATGCGGACGATGCAGCGGTTGAGATCATCGCCGCCAAGAAGAACCTGCGTCTGCTGCTGACCGGCGGCCTGCCGGATCCGCGTGCGGAGGGCACTTTCTTCAAGTCCGTCTCCGGTGGCATGCTGGTACAGTCGCGCGACAATGGCAGCATCGATGATCTCGATCTGAAAGTCGTCACCAAGCGTGCGCCGAGCGCGCAGGAACTGGCCGACCTCAAATTCGCCTTCCGCGTCGCAAAGCACGTCAAGTCCAACGCCATCGTCTACGTGAAGGACGGGGCGACCGTGGGGGTCGGCGCCGGCCAGATGAGCCGCGTGGACAGCGCCCGGATTGCTGCGCGCAAGGCTGAGGACGCTGCAGAAGCCGCAGGGCTTGCCGAGCCGCTCACCAAGGGTTGCGTGGTCGCGTCCGACGCCTTCTTCCCCTTCGCCGACGGTCTCCTGTCTGCCGCTGAAGCGGGCGCGACGGCGGTCATTCAGCCAGGCGGCTCGATGCGCGACGATGAAGTCATCAAGGCGGCTGATGAAGCGGGCCTCGCCATGGTCATGACGGGCATGCGCCACTTCCGTCACTGATTTGAGACGCTTTCGAATACGCCACATCTGAAATGTATCCCTCCCTTTCCTGCGGCAGATCGGAAAGGGGGGGTAGGTATAAAGGCGAACTATAGTAATAATGCGTATATAGCGATAATAAGCGCTCGAACACATGCAGTAGAGGATATATTTTTTATAGAACATTGTAATAAATGCCTATAATAATAGTCTAGAATAGAAATATATTTAACGAATAGAGGTTACCTTCTTCTCCGAAGATATCTGACCGTGCCGGTATAGGCTTGGTAGAATTGCGGAGATACTGAATGTTCAATCGGGCAAAACTCACGACCAAGCTGATCGTGATAAGCATCCCTCTCTTGGCGTTTGTCCTGATGGTCGGGATCGGGGTTATCGGATGGCGTGCATCCGATGTCACGCATGAGCTTGCACTCAACGAAGCGAAAGCCGTTGCCCGCGAGCAGGCTGAAATGGTTCGGCGCACGATGGAAAACGGGCTGGATACCGCGCTCATCCTTGCGGGCAGCCTTTCCGGCATGAAGGCCTCCGGTGTCACCACGCGTGAGGGGTGGACGGCCGCCGTTAAAACGGTTGCGGAAATCAGTCCTCAGCTTTCTGGTTCGTGGGGGACTGTGATCAACGATGATCTGGACGGTCGCGATGCGGACTTCGCAAGCGATGGACAATACCACCAGGGACGTTGGTCTCCGTATTTCTTCCGTGACAGCGATGGCAAGCTTGGCTATCGCCCCCTTACTGATCTGGGTGCGGAAGATGGTTGGTTCTATGCGCCCTTCCGAAGCGGCAAGGCCTTCGTGACCGAACCCTACAGCTGGGAAGCTGGCGGCAAGACGGTCATGGGCGTTTCCTTTTCCGTCCCTGTCCGCGACGGCAGCAAAGTGGTGGGTGTCACCGGTGTCGACCTGATGCTTCGCCCGCTGTCGGAGGCACTGAGCAAGCTGAAGCCGCTCGGCACAGGGTCCGTATACTTGCTGTCGCAACAAGGCATGCTGATTTCGCACACGGATGAAACCCTTCTCGGCAAGAACTGGTCGGAAGGACGTTCACCGCAGGATGCGGCAGAAACAGGGGCCGTACTCGACGCGATTTCGCGCGGGCAGACTTATCTCTATCCCGGTTATTCCAAGACCCTTGGAACAGACGTCGAGCGTATCGTCATGCCGGTGTCTGTCGGCGAGACCGGCACGACACTGGCGGTTGTGGTGAGTGTGCCGACGGCAACCCTCCAAGAGGCCTCTTGGGACATCGTCATGATGATCGTCGGGGTTGGTGTCGTGCTGTTGCTGGTCGCGGGCCTGTCCATTTTCCTTCTTGGCAACCGGATCGTGCGCCGTCCGCTCGAAGCCGTCGTCAACAACATTCAGGGCCTCATCGACCGTCGCTACGATCAGCCGATCTCCGGCACGGAGCGTGGCGATGAAATCGGCGAGATCAACAAGGCGCTGAACGTCTTCCGCGACAAGCTTTCGGAAGCCGATGCTCTGGCGGAGCAGCAGGCGGAAGAGCAGAAGCGTCAGCTTGCCCGCGCTGAGAAAATTGCCCGCATGTCGGCGGAATTCGACCAGAAGGTCTCGCATCTGGTCGCCACCGTGTCGTCTCAGGTGGGCGAGTTGAACGGAGCCGCGCAGACCCTGTCGAACGAAGCGGACCAGACAAGTCAGCAAAGCTCCAACGTCGCGGCGGCATCGGAAGAAGCCTCCACGAATGTGGAGACAGTGGCGTCCGCGGCTGAAGAACTGCTGGCCTCGGTCGACGAGATCAGCCGTCAGATGGCCGCCTCCACCGACATCGCCATGCAGGCCGTGCAGCAGGCGGAGGCGACCAACAGCAAGATCGAAGGACTGGCGCTTGCGGCCAACCGCATCAGCGAGGTTCTGAAGCTGATCAACGAGATCGCCGAGCAGACGAACCTGCTCGCGCTTAACGCCACCATCGAGGCGGCGCGTGCGGGCGAGGCTGGCAAGGGCTTTGCGGTCGTTGCCGCGGAAGTGAAGGAACTCGCCAACCAGACCGCCCGGGCGACGGAGGAAATCTCCACGCAGATCCAGTCGGTTCAGGAAGAAACCGCAGGCTCTGTGGACGCGATCCAGAGCATCTCTCACACGATCGAGCAGATGAACGAGATTGCTGCCAGCATTCAGGCCTCGGTCGAGCAGCAGGGCGCGGCGACGCAGGAAATTGCCCGCAACATCCAGGAAGCCTCCAATGGCACACAGGAAGTTGCCCGCAACATCGTCTCCGTTTCAAAGTCTGCCATGGAAACCGGAAGTGCGGCGCGTCAGGTCGGTTCGGTCGCCCATGTCCTGAGCGGCGAGGCGGGCCGATTGAAGGAAGAAGTGGACATCTTCATCTCAGGTGTGCGTGACGTCGCCTGACAATCCAGGGCGGGCCTTTCAGGTGGCGACACTGGAAGGCCCGCTTTCTTTTCTTCTCTCGCTATTTGCAAACGCGACCGGTTTTGCGCACACAGTCCTGCTGGCGCGAAACTTCCCTCCAATAGGTCGAATGGAAGTCCCTGTTGGGATAGCACCTCACCTTCGCTCTGGCGCGCCCGATCGGTGTGTCGTAGTCCCGGGATAAGCCCCCTCGAAATACTGCCTATATTTATCAAAACTTCGTTTGAGCAAAACCTCAGCCCTGTCGCACAGGGACCTTCGCAAGCATCACTCCGCCCAAAACAAAAAGCGCGATGATCGCGGAAATGCCGATCCGTTGACTGCCGCTAACGCTCGTCACGAAGGCAACTGCAACGGGCCCGATGAAACTCGTTGCCTTCCCCGCCAGTGCATAAAGCCCGAAGGCCTCCGTCATCCGATCTGGTTGGGAAAGCCGCACCAGAAGTGTGCGGGAGGCCGCCTGAAGGGGCCCCGCCGCCGCCCCGATCAATCCGCCAAGTACGAGATAGAGCTGTTCGGGCAGCGAGGCGAAGAGCCCGCCCGTCTCCGGTTGGGCAATATGAATGATGAAAAGCACCGTCTCGCGGTCAATGGAAACGATGGCGATACAGCAAGCGGTCAGGATCGCCACGGATCCGATCAGCACCGGCTTCGGGCCGAGCCGGTCGTCGAGAAACCCGCCGAGCAACGCCCCCAGCGTTCCCGTTACCGTCAGCAGGATGCCGAAAAGCCCTATCTGGAGCGTTTGCCAGCCCAGTTGCCCGGCTGCGAAAATCCCGCCAAAGGCGAAAAGTGCTGTCAGCGCATCGCGATAGGCCATGGAAGCGGCAAGGAACATCCACAGAGACCTTTCCTGCCGCGCATGGCGGACGCTCACCTGGAGATTTGCGATCCCGAGCCGTATGGCGCGTCTCACGGGGATGCGCAGCGGGGTGTCGGGCACGAAGAAAAAGAGTGGCAGCACGAATACCATGTACCAGATGGCGGTCAGCGGTCCGGCTGCCCGGTCGCCTTCATGTGTGGCTGGATCAAGCCCGAAGGCGGGCGCAAACCCGAGGATGGTACGCCCAGTTTCGGCATCGGCTGCCAGGAAGCCCAGCACGATGACCAGACTGGCGAGCCCGCCCATATACCCCATCGCCCAGCCCATGCCGGAAAGCCGCCCAAGGTGTTTCGGGCTCACGAGGTCGGGCATCATGGCGTTGTTGAAGACGGTGGCATATTCCGCGCCAAGCGTCGCAACCGCGTAGGCCACGAGCGCGAAGACAACCGCCCCCGACGATCCCGGCGCGGCGAACCACAGGGCCGCCGATCCTGCCATCAGCATGACGGAGAAGGCGGCGATCCATGGTTTGCGCCGTCCCGCAGCATCTGCGATCGCGCCCAGAATGGGGGACGTGAGCGCGATGACGAAGCCCGCAGCGCCCGCCGCATAGCCCCACAGGGCCTGCCCCTCAACCGGACTGGCCGCGAGATGCGAGGCGAAATAGGGCGCAAAGACGAATGTGGTGATCAGCGTGAAATAGGGCTGCGCCGCCCAGTCGAACAGCGCCCAAGAAGCGAGTGCGGCAGGCGAGGCGCGAGGGGTGGCGGGATCATTCGTCAGGGCATGGGTTCCCAAGTCGGAAGAATGCGGCAACCGGTTTTACGGTGTGACGTAAGGAAAGAGAAGGGGGGGGCCCTCATTGTATGATGAGAGGCAAAGTGGTCCGCGACAGAGCGAACGTGGCAGCGGCGCCATGCGTTGCCTGTGTCAGAAGGCGGTCCCTGTCTGAAAAATGGGACGCTCGCTGCAATACCAAAGCAGGGAGCTTTCCAGATCCACAAAGCGCTTTTCGTCTTCGATGATTTCCTGAAGAGCCTTTTTGCCGACGCATGTCTTGCGTGCTGACAGATGACTTTCTAGGTCGTCCCACCACAACTCCGCACATCCGTCGAAGCCGAATGAAGGCGCGCTTCGCCCGAATTCAAGAGCCTTCTGGGCGGATCCATCGCCGTAAGGGGCGTTCTGGACATAATGGCGGATCCCCAGGACCTCCGCATGTTTGCGGATCAGCGCTGCATGGCGGCTATCCCAATGGGAGTAGAAGTCAGCCAGGCTGAGTTCCGGCAGTTTCTTGATACATGTGATCATCTTGAGCATCTGACACCTTTCGTTTGGGTGACGCCTGCTCTACACCCTGCCAGCGATGTCAGGGTCAAGGTTGGAATTCGAGATGCGCATTGGCGAGCTATCGAAAAGGACGGGCGTGAGTGTCCGGATGTTGCGGTACTATGAGGCGCAGGGGCTCTTGAACCCACCTCGCACGCCGTCGGGATATCGAAGCTATGGAATGAACGACGTCGATACTGTGGATCGGGTTTTGACCCTCAACAATGTGGGGATCCCGCTGGCCAGCGTCTCCGGTCTCCTGACATGTGTGCGTTCCAAGACCGACAAACATCCTCCATGCGATGCCCTGAAGGCGAAAATCACCGAACACCTTGCAAAGATCGACGGGCAATTGGCTGCTTTGGAAGCGACGAAGAAAGTTCTGTCGGAAATGATAGAAGCCTGAGGTTGGCACCTGCGGGGCCTCTCTCGACAAAACAAGGTCCTGACAGCAATCGCAGTCATGGCTCAGGCGAGGTGGGGAGGGGCGTTGAGACCGGGCACGGTCTCCTGGCCGATTGATTCCCTCTGGAACCTTGCGTCGGTTCAGTTTGCCGCGCGCCGATTATCCGGGGTTCCGGGCGTTTGCTTCGGCGATGCGCTCCTTCGGGCGAGTTCGCGCATATCGCTGTTGGGTTCCAGCAGGTCCTCGACGAACCATGCCGCGAACTGCGCGCGTCCTGAAACCCCGGCCTTCGCGTAGATACTGGTGAGCTGCGCACGCACGGTCCCAGAGGCGGCGCCTCGGATCTCCGCAATCTGCGCCACATCGAGCCCCTTAAGGGCCAGCAAACCCACGTCCTGTTCTGCGGGCGTCAATCGCCACTGCGAAAACTGGGTGTCGATCACCTGGGCGAGGGAGCCGCGCGCACTGTCGAGCGCCCGATCCTGCGCGCGCATGCGCCTTAGTGTCAGTCGCAATTGCCAGATGCCCATCGCGACGCCGACGCCAAGAGCCACGGACACCAGGGCTTCGAGCGCGCTTTCGGGGGAGGCTGGCGCATTGATGAGGTCGGCGAGAGCGTCGGCAACGAAAAAGATCGCCGCCGTCATCTGAAACACCAGAAGGGCGGCAAGGACCACCGACGTCGTATGTGCCTTGCCGCGTTGCTCGCTGCTTTTCATCTCTTGCGTTTTCCATACAGCATCGGCCGCACGAGGTTCCGACGTAATGCCCGGCTTTCAACAACGACACCGCCAACGTGAAAGGCCGCGAGGATCAGAAGCAGGTTGGCGAACGCGCCATGCACCTCCTCGGCCACGTCCTTCAGCTCGTTATCCTCGTCCCTTTCCGACGCTGCGGCAAGCATCGACCAGTCGCCGGCGGCGACCGCGATCTTCTCCTGCGCTATTGTCACCGGGCTTTTTGCCTCTGTCATGACGAGGCCTGTGACGACCACGATGGCAAGGCTCGCCCACAATGCGTAGACCATCAGCGTGCCTGCCGGATTGTGCGAGCGGTGCTCTTTCGGCTTGCCCTGGCGGAGATCCCGAAGATGGGCGAGGGCGGCGCGCGGCGAGGGCGGGAAGGAGGAGAAACGCGCCTCCGCCGGTCCGATGAACCCCCATGCCAGCCGTGTCGCCAGAACGGCCAGAACGCCCCAGCCGATCCACACATGCGTGATGCCGCCGGGCTTGTCGATCAGGCCGTTCACCAGAACGGCGGCCGCCACCAGCCAGTGGGTGATGCGCACAAGCGGATCCCAGGGGTCGGGCGGCGCAACAGCGCCCCCCGTCTCATCCTCGAAGGCGGGATCAATCATTGGCCTTCACCTTGACGACCTTGCCGGTGGCCGGGTCGATATAGACCTCCCAGCGCTTCATGTCGGCATCGTGGCATTTGGCTTCAATGCGGCCGTCTTCAGCTTCGAAGTCCGGCTCCAGACAACCGGCCTTCTCAAGGGCCGCCTTTGCTTGCGCAGGATCCATGCCGACCATGTCGCCCACCGCCGGCATGGCATTGGCCGCAAGGGGAGCGAAAGCGAAGACGGCGGCGATCAGAAGCTTGTTCATCGGGGATGCCTTTCAATCTGTCTGAGGCCGGCCTGACTGGCCGAACCTGATCCCGATATGCGTGAGCTTCTGGTGCCTGTGGATGGGAGATACGCTGAAATCGCGTCGTATAAGCGTGTGCTTATGGGCTGGAGGCCTCGCGGGATGGCGGCCGGAAAGGTTGGTGCCTCGCTCAAGCCTGCAAATCGTCTTGCGCGCCCCACCCCGGAGCTGCTTGATCCTTGGCGGCCGTCTTGGAATGAAAACAAGGGCCTGCCGGAGATCCGGCAGGCCCTTGTTTGTTCTGTTGTCCTTGGTGAGCCGAGGAGCGGTTGCGCCTTGCGCCGGTCACCAGCTTTTGAGCGGGCGCAGCTGCGGCGACTTTTTCTGCATATGCTCGCTCATGCGCGCGATCAGCTTGTCCAGCTCGCTGATGACCTCGAACAGATGCGGTCCCTTGTTCAGCATCACGCATTCTGCGCGCGCGGCCATGGCGGCGTCCGTCATCTCGCCGCGCGAGGGAATGCCGGTCTTCACAAAGCCTTCCAGCACCTGCGTCGCCCAGATCACGGGCACCTGTGCCGCCTCGCACAGCCACAGGATTTCCTCCTGCATCTCCGCAAGACGGGCAAAGCCGATTTCCGCTGCCAGATCGCCGCGCGCGATCATGACGGCAGTCGGCTGGCGTCCGGCCGCTCGCACAATCATGTCCGGCAGGTTGCGGATGGCCTGCTCCGTCTCGATCTTGAGGACGAGGCCAAGTTTCTGCCAGTCATGCGGGCGTTCGCGCGCAAGGTGGCTTTGAAGCAGGGCCACGTCCTCGGGCGTCTGGACAAAGGAATACTCCACCCCGTCCGCGCGATGGGCGATGAAGGAGAGCGCCTCGATATCGCACGGCGTGAGGGCATCGATTTCCAGATCGGTGTCGGGAAAATTCAGCCCCTTTTCCGATTTCAGCTTGTAACCCTTGTTCTTCGGCGCGGTCACGATCCGCACCATGACGCCCCAGGGAAGACATTGCGTGATTTCTGATACGACTTTTCCGTCATCGATGAGAACGCGATTGCCGGTTTCCACCGACCTTAACGCCCGCGGATTCGTGCATTCGATTGCCAGAACATGCTCGGGCGCGGACTTGAGTTCTCCGGGCAGGGTGATCGCGAGTTCATCGCCGCTCCAGATCCGCTTGCCGCCTTTCACCTCGCGCAGGGCGCCAGTGCGAAGCTTGGGGCCCGCCAGGTCCATCAGCACCTTCATTCGCCAGTTGCTCTTCTCCGCCGCCTTTTCCACGTTGGCGATCATCCGGTCCCAGGCAGCTTCATTGTCATGTGCGCAGTTGATGCGCACCGCCTCCACGCCAAGCCCGGCGAGACGCAGGGCGAAGTCCGGGTCTTCCGCCGCTTCGCTTGGCAGCGTTACCAGCAGCGAAACCGGGCTATGGGGGGAGAGCCTGCCGAAGAGTTGTTCGCTGCGCGCCGAGATCCGGGCCGCGCCCGCATAAAAATCGTCATTCAGCGGAACAAGGTGGGGCCTTTGGCCGGTTGCGACGCGCAACAGGTTCGCCACCGCATCAAGCGTGGGGATGACGCGCCCTTCCGCACGCCCCAGAGACGACAGACCGCATCGGCTCATGCGCTCTTGCAGAGGGCGGATGTCCTGACGGCGCAACGCGAGATAGTGGCTGAAGTTCATCGCGCTGGCATGAAACGAGTCATCCTCGATCCAGCCGGCCCAACGGTGGGCGATCGTTTTCGAGTCGGTCACGATCGTTGAGCGTAATGCCTCGATCTCATTGAGAATTTCGCCGAGGTTGATTGGTGTCATCAAGTCTCCTGCAGAAAAAAGTAACGACCAGAGGGGAGGGCGGCCAGTCCAGGGACAGGCGATGCCAATCGGGGGCGCAGGGAAGCTGGCCCCCTGCAAGCTGTCTCAAGTCGAAAGATACAGGACTTTGTAGCAGATAGATGACATGCCAAGAAAAAAGTTCGGTATCCGGGAAATACCTCCGCGGGCCCGGTGCGGGGTGCTTGGCGATGAAGAAGAAATGGAAAACCGAGCGAGAAAAGGCGCGCGGTTTTACGCCGCGCGCCGTGTTTCGACCTGCCTCGACAAACGATACGGGGCTGTTCAGCCCCGAGCGAGATCCGCCAGCAAGCTGGCGGCGACGGAGAATTTCGAGACGGTCAACGCATCGGTCTCGGTTATTTCCGTCACGGCGCGCGTCGTTCGGCTGACGTCTTCGCGGTTGGCAGCGACCCAACTGTCCATGGCGCCATCCAGCTTGCCGGTGGCGGTGCGAAGGACCTGCGCCGTAATCTTGCGATGTGCATCGGCAAGGGTGGAGCGGGCCCGGTCAAGCGCCAGCCCATCATAGTAATCGGAGATATGAAGATCGCGCGCCAGCGCATCGATCCGGCCGATGCGGAAGGTGCTTGAGACGTCGAAGAAAACAGGCGCGACCTCTTCGGGAGAACGTTCCACACTTTCGGCGATCAGAATGATGTTCGGGATCATCACATCCACTGCCAGCCGTGCGATGCGGTTCGCAAGGGAGGCGGGTACCCCGGCCTCAGTCCATTCCCGTCCCTGTTTCGCAACGAGTGTGCGCAGCGCATCCGGCAGGATATCCGGCATCTGCGGCGAAAGCCGCGAGATACCCGTCTGGAATCGCTCGATCACGGCTTCAATGCCTTCGGCGAACGACACTTCGCGCAGGAACCATACGGTCTGGTCGAGGGTGAGGTCCTGCACCGCGGAATAGAGCTCCAGCTGGGTTTCACCCGGGATCTCATTGTCGAGGGCGTCGATCTCGCCATGCAGGGAGATCAGCTTGTAGGAGCCGCGTACCGCAGCGAATGTCTGCGCGATTTCAGCCGCTGAGGCGCCCGTCTGATCGCCGATACGGGTCAGGAAGGTGGGGCCGCCGCGATTGATGATGGAGTTGGCGAGCATGGTGGAGATGATCTCGCGGCGCAGGCGATGGCCGGCGATTTCGTTGTGATAGTTCTCCTGCATCGCCTTCGGGAAGTAGCGGAACAGCTCCTTGCCCAGATAGGCGTCGTCGGGAACCCGCGAGGCGAGCAACACGTCGTAGAGCGTGAGCTTGGCATAGGCCAGCAACACGCCCAGTTCCGGGCGGCTCAGCGTCGTGCCGGTCTTACCCATGTCCTCAAGCGTCAGGTCATCCGGCAGGTATTCGACGGCACGGTTCAACAGCCCCTGCGCCTCAAGCTGGCGCATCATGCGGGCCTGATAGCCGAAATCCTCCATGCCCCGGCGCGCGGCGATGGAAAGCGCGAGCGTCTGGACATAATTGTTGCGCAGAACGAGCCCCGCCACCTCGTCGGTCATGGAGGCCAGCAAGGTGTTGCGGCTTTCGGTTGTCAGGCGGTTGGAGCGCACCGCGGCCCCCAGCGCGATCTTGATATTCACCTCCATGTCGGAGGAGTTCACGCCCGCGGAATTGTCGATCGCATCGGAATTGCAGCGTCCGCCCTTGCGGGCATATTCGATGCGGGCCTTCTGCGTCATGCCGAGGTTGGCGCCTTCGCCGATGACCTTGCAGTTCAGTTCCTTGGCGGTGATGCGGATCATGTCGTTGGCGCGGTCGCCCGCATCCGCATCCGTCTCCGTGGCGGCCCGAATATAGGTGCCGATGCCGCCGAACCAGAGAAGGTCCGCCTGCGCGCGCAGGATCGCGCTCATGATTTCCGCAGGCGCTGCCCGCGGCTTGCTGATCCTCAGCAGCGCCTGGATTTCCGGCGACAGATCAATGGATTTCACCTGCCGCGAGAACACCCCGCCACCGGCGGAAATCTTGGAAGTATCGTAATCCTTCCACGAGGAACGCCCCATGTCGAAAAGGCGCTTGCGCTCCTCGAAACTGGTTGCGGGGTCGGGATCGGGATCGATGAAGATATCGCGGTGATCGAAGGCGGCGAGCAGGCGGATCTGCCTGGAAAGCAACATGCCGTTGCCAAAGACGTCGCCCGACATGTCGCCCACGCCAACCACCGTGAAAGGCGTGGTCTGGATGTCGATATCCATCTCGCGGAAATGCCGCTTCACCGCTTCCCAGGCACCGCGCGCGGTGATGCCCATCTTCTTGTGGTCGTAACCGGCAGAGCCTCCCGAAGCGAAGGCATCGCCCAGCCAGAAGTCATGCGCCTCGGAAATGGCGTTGGCGGTATCGGAAAAGGTCGCCGTGCCCTTGTCCGCGGCAACGACGAGATAGGGATCCTCGTCATCGTGACGGATCACGTGTTCGGGGCGCAGGATCGCGTCGCCGTCCAGATTGTCGGTAATGTCGAGCAGGGTCGAGACGAAGATCTTGTAGGCCTCTGTCCCTTCCGCGAACACTTCCTCACGTGTGCCGCCCTGGGGGAGCCATTTGGGTATGAATCCCCCCTTGGCGCCCACCGGAACGATGACCGCGTTTTTCACCTGCTGGGCCTTCACCAGGCCCAGAACCTCGGTGCGGAAATCCTGCGGACGGTCGGACCAACGCAAGCCACCGCGCGCGACCTTGCCAAAACGCAGGTGCACGCCTTCCACGCGTGGGCTGTAGACGAAGATTTCGCGGAACGGACGCGGCTGCGGCATATCCTCGATGCGGTGCGGATCGAACTTGAAGGCAAAGACCGGCGGCTCCTTGTCCTGCGGTTCGCGCAGGGCAGGGGCCTGGTACATGTTGGTGCGAAGCATCGCGGTGATGACACCGAGGAAGTGGCGCAGGATCCGGTCGTCATCGAGGCTGGAAACCTCGTCCAGAGAGGTCAGGATCTCCTGCTCCAGCCGCGCGGCGGAAAGGGCGGCGTCCTCGCCTGCAAATTGCGGGTCGAAACGCACGTGGAAGAGTTGCGCAAGCTTCTCCGCGACGCCCGGATAGCGGCACAATGTGCCCCACATGTAGTCCTCGGAGTAGCGGACGCGGATCTGGCGCAAATAGCGCGAGAGCCCGCGCAGCATTGCGATGTCGCGCCAGTCGAGGTCGGTGGCCAGCGCCAGCGCATTGTAGCCGTCGTTTTCCGCCGCCCCATGCCAGACGGCCATGAACAGCGCTTCCAGCCGCGGCATCAGGTTTTCATCGAGCATCAGCGGGGTCTCGAAGCTGGATTGCAGCGTGAGATCGTGCAGATAGGCCTCCGCCTCGCCCTCGGGGGTGATGCGGTAGGTGCGTTCGTTGATCACCTTGAAGCCCATGTTTTCCAGCATCGGTACACGGGCGGAGAGCGGGATGGGGGTTTCGTGGTGATAGACCTTGAGCGAGACCTTATGGTCGCTGTCGCCGTCGAGGCGGTAGAAGTCGATGGCCGTATGCTGCTCGCTGTTCAGGGCCTCGACAATGGCGATGTCGCGGATCGCGGTTTCTGCATCAAAGGCTTCCTTGTAGCCGGCCTGGAAAGCGTCGGCATAGCGATGCGCCGCGATCCGGGCCTCTTCCGGTTCGTAGCGCTTTTCCAGCGCGGCCAGAAGATCGTCCGCCCATGTGCGCACGATATCGCCGATGCGGGATTCCAGCTCTTCTCGGTCGGGATCGGGTGTTGCGCCCTCATAGCGGCCGATGATGAAGTGGACGCGAACCAGCGGGCCTTCCGGATAGGTGATGTACCAGGCGGAAACTCGTCCTTCATAGACCTCGGCGAGGTAGTTGCCGATCTGGATGCGTACGTCGGTGTTGTAGCGGTCGCGCGGCAGGAAGGCGAGGATGGAGACGAACCGGTCGAACTCGTCGCGTCTCGGCAGGATGCGAATGCGCGGACGCTCAAGAAGCTGAAGGATGGCTTCGGCGTTTTCGCGCAAAAGCGCATCGCCGACCTGAAACAGCTCGTCGCGCGGATAGGCTTCCATGATATTGGCGAGCGCCCGACCGGAATGGCTGTGGCTGTCATAGCCGGAGGCCTGCAGGAAGCGATCCACCTTGTTGCGCAGATAGGGGACGTTGCGCACGGATTCATTGTAGACCGTGGAGGCGAACAGCCCGACGATGCGCAGCTCTCCCGCAAGGCTGCCGTCTTCCTCAAAGAGTTTGACCCCCACATAGTCCATGTGGGTCCGGCGGTGGACCTTGCTCTTGACGTTGGCCTTGGAAATGATGAGCGGCTTCGGCTCCATCAGGAATTCGCGGATTTCCGGCGTCATCACAACGAATTCGCGCCCGCGACGCAGCAAGTAGACATCGGGATCTGTGAGAACGCCGAG
The DNA here is from genome assembly GCF_963674635.1 of Breoghania sp. Taxonomy (NCBI): domain Bacteria; kingdom Pseudomonadati; phylum Pseudomonadota; class Alphaproteobacteria; order Hyphomicrobiales; family Stappiaceae; genus Breoghania; species Breoghania sp. The sequence goes on along the minus strand of NZ_OY771475.1, from coordinate 1,637,467 downwards.
CCCCGTGCCGCTTTCGCGCATCAGAGTTCCGTCTTCCGCGCCACCCTCGAAACGATAGACCCGCATGCCGAGGAACGTGAAATTGTCCCTGAGCAGCCAGTCGAGGAACTCGACCGCTTCCGCCATCTCCGCCTCGCCCACGCCTGCGGGCGGGTTCTTGCGATAGCCCTCCACCGTCTCCGCAAGCCGGGTGCACATGGGCTTCCAGTCTTTGACGGCCAGACGGACATTGTGCACCACGTCTTCCAGACGGTCCGCCAATTCCGCGCGCGCCTCAGCCGAAACGATACGTGAGACATGAACGTGAACAATACTCTCGCGGCTCGTGTCCTCGCCCTCAGCCTCGCTGGAGATGAGGACCCCTGCCTCATCGCGCTCCACGTTGAAGATCGGATGCACCATCAACTGGACGTCGAGGCCGCTGTCCTGAACCTCTCCCATGATGGAATCGACCAGGAACGGCATGTTGTCGTTGATGACCTCAATCACCGTCACATGATGATGTCGCGTCGCCTCGGTCTCGAATGTGGGGTTGAAAACCTTGATGAGCGGCTTGTGCGGTGCGCGGTTGGCAAAGCGCGACCATGAGTTGCGGGCGAAGTCTGCGAGTTCTGCCGGGGCATAGGCGACAATGTCCTCGGCGGCGGCATGGGCAAAGAGCTTGCTTGCGTAATGCGCAAGGCCGCCCGGCGAGGCGCCGGTGGTAAGCTGCTGGTTCATGGCGTCCAGAAGCTGGCTCTTGTGCGTTTCCTTGGGATCCGTCATCGCAAGTCCTTCCTTCAGGACGCCGGGCGGCGTTCCTTGCAGTTGTTCGATGCAGGTTCGCTGAGAATGAGCCTGCCAGTGATGCTGGGTCAACCCGTGGGCCCCAAGCTAACATGCTGAATTATAAAAATATCATTGCGCTTCAAGGGGCATTGGGGGCGCAAGGCGCGCTTTGGATTGCCGAGATGGTTGGATTTGGGCATGCTCGGGCGAGCCTGCGCAAGACAGGCGTGGGGTGAGGAATACAAGGCCGGAGCCGCGAAGCTCCGGCGAGGGAGGATGAGAATGACCAAGGAAACCGCGGCGAAACAGCCGTCGGCGTCTGCCGTTGACGAACGCGTCATCGCGCTTGATACGGGCAATGAGCCTTTGAGCGAAGCGACGACCCGCTACTTCGCGAAATGTGAAGAGAAGCTCGGTATCGTACCCAATGTGTTGAAGGCCTACGCCTTCGATGATGTGAAGCTGCGGGCCTTCACCGACATGTACAATGACCTGATGCTCGGCCCGTCCGGCCTGTCGAAGCTGGAGCGCGAAATGATCGCCGTGGCGGTCTCAGCGGTGAACCGGTGCTTCTATTGCCTGACGGCGCATGGTGCGGCGGTGCGCGAATATTCCGGCGATCCGGTACTGGGCGAATTGATGGTGATGAACTACCGGGTGGCGGACCTGAGCCCGCGCCAGCGCGCCATGCTCGATTTTGCGGTCAAGCTGACCGAGCGCCCGCATGAAATGATGGAAGACGACCGGCAGCACTTGCGTGATGCTGGCTTTTCCGATCGAGACATCTGGGACATTTCCACCATCGCGGGTTTCTTCAACATGTCGAACCGCGTGGCGGCTGCCACCGATATGCGTCCCAATGACGAGTACCATTCCATGGCGCGTTAAGGCCAAGCCTCATAAATGAGGCCGGAACGGTTTGGTTGAGCGGTTCGGATGCCAGGCGCAAGCCCGCAGGAAACCACATGGTTTTCAAGGGGGGGGACGCAACGACGAAGCCGGATCGCTCGGCCAAAACCGGATGGACGGCGAAACGGCTTCGTTTGGCCTTGATCATTGGCAGGATCGGATGAGGCCTCAGTCTAGAGGTCATTCAACCCGTACAAGTCTCGTGTTTCGGCCATTACGCTGCCAAGGCGATCCCGATAGCCTTCAAACCATGGCTCATTGAGCAAGTCCTTTCGGCTGCCGATATCCGCATCATTCGCGAAACCGAAATACGACTCCAGTGCTCCGAAAATGAAATTCGCAGCCGGATGATAGATATTATGATTTTGAGGTGTTATCCCGCTATCCCGTGAGAGACGTTCGTAGTTATATTGCATTCTTCCCCGTTGCTGCGCCCAGTCAACGCTTGTTGCTTTCTCTTCTGTGCTGACTTGATCCATATACTGGATGCCGGCAGCATATTTTTGCATGTGATCTGCATTTGAGGTCGCTTGCGGAATTGTATAAACTCCGTCCAAACGGGTCGGGCCGTTATAAAGCCCCATAGCCATGCCTTGCTGGCCCAGCATGAGATCTTTGGCGGTCTGTTGTTCTTCTTTGGAAAAATGGCCGCCTTCATTGCTGGCGACGGCATAAAGAGCGCGGCGGTCCAAATCTCCCATAAGAGAATACGTCTCTTTTCCTTCGAAATTGTCCGTACCATAGGGTTCGCCGCTTTCGCGCATCTGTTGATACTTGCTGTCCATATTTTCACGAGCAGCTTGCGCGACTTCATCGAAGGGGCGGTTTTGCGAAAATGGTTGCGCGCTTGGGTCGACGATGCCCAAAGCCAGATTGCGGGAAGAAAACCCTTCACGCGTCGGTCTGAATTGTTCGAAATAGGAGACCTTTGCGTCCCGGAGGGCATTTTTTGCCTGTTCGGCCTGCGCCAGCTTTCTTGCCTCGGCAGAAATTTCCACCGTATCTTTAATGACCGTGCCGCGCGCATGATCTGATTTTTCCGGGAGCTTTGCGCTTTTCTCTCCGGCTTCATCTGTTCGAGAGAAATTCGTTTGCGTGAGAAAGCCGCGCGTATATGCGCTCAGAGCGTTTACCATTGATACCTCCTGGCATTTTCTAACGCGGGCTTGACGGCTCCATACCGTCGTCGTGCGCTTTGTTGACTGGCATTCCTGCTCTTTCTGACAGCAATTCGCATGCCAAAGGGCAAGGAAAAGCGCGGCATGCGCGGATAGAGCTCTTGCGGGATGCGAAACCTGCGGCGCTCTCGGTCATGGCACCGCACGCCGCCAGCGTTCAGCCACATGCGCTTGCCGGGTTTGCCATGCGGGAGGCGAGGGGCGATCCTGTTTCCGGCTTCATCGGACAGCCAGAATAGATCCGTCACAATCGCCTCCCTCGCTGAAGCCTCGAAGTCACGAGGAGAGGGCAATGAAAGCCGGGCATTTGTATCGGGTCGCAGCCTGATGGGCGCCCTGGGGAGGGTGTAGGATTGGAAGGGGCGCGGGAAAGCAGGGCGTTGGTGGGAAAGGCGCCCTAGGGAAGATGACAGCGCCGCCTGTTCCGTGTATCTAGGCCGCCAGAATTCATTGTAGCTTCCGCGTTTGTGCGGAAATGACAGACGAGTGAGGATGAGATGGTCGCGAAGGTCTTTATCGATGGCGAAGCCGGCACAACGGGTCTCCAGATCCGCGAGCGCCTGGCCGCGCGCCGCGATATCGAGCTTCTCTCCGTGCCGGAGGCGCGCCGCAAGGAGAAGGCCGCGCGGGCTGAGCTCCTGAATGCGGCCGATGTGGCCATCCTGTGCCTTCCCGACGATGCCGCGCGGGAATCCGTGTCATTGATCGAGAATGACACCACGCGGGTGGTCGATGCCTCTACCGCACACCGGGTCGATCCCGCATGGGTCTACGGTTTTGCCGAAATGGCGCCGGGTCAGGCCGACGCGATCGCGAAGTCCAGGCGCGTCGCCAATCCGGGATGTTACCCGCAAGGCGTGATTGCGACCGTGCGTCCGCTCATCGAGGCGGGGCTCGTTCCGGCGGACTTTCCCTTCACGGTCAGCGCGATTTCCGGCTATTCCGGCGGCGGGCGCAAGATGATCGAAGCGTATGAGGCCAATCCGGACGCCTCGCCCTTCGCGCCTTACGGCCTGACCTTTGGCCACAAGCACCTGCCGGAGATGCGCGCCTATTCCAAGATGGACATCGATCCCCTGTTCATGCCGTCGGTCGGCAACTATGCGCAAGGAATGGTGACCATGGTCCCGCTGCAGCTGGGTACGCTCGACAGTGCCACCACCGCAAAGGTCCTGCATGATGCGATCCGCGGCTGGTTCAAGCCGGGCGGTTTCGTGGAGGTGGCCGATTACGCCGAGGTCGACAAGCTGCCGGAGCTCGATCCGCGCACCTTCAACGGCACCAACGGCATGCGGCTACACGTGTTTGGCAACAATGCGCGGCGGCAGGCCGTCCTGGTTGCCGTCTATGACAATCTCGGCAAGGGCGCATCTGGTGCGGCCGTGCAAAACATGAATCTGTTGCTTGGTTGCGACGAGCGCGCAAGCCTCGCCGCCTGAGCGAACGCGGGTTTCAGGAGCGATTGAAGAGGACGAAATGGAAAAGTTCACCACCTTGACCGGCGTTGCCGCGCCGCTGCCCTGGGTCAATATCGATACCGATATGATCATTCCCAAGCAGTTCCTGAAGACGATCAAGCGCACCGGCCTCGGCACTGCGCTCTTCCACGAGATGCGCACCAAGGAAGACGGTTCGGAGAACCCGGACTTCATCCTGAACAAGCCCGCCTACCGCGATGCGCAGATCCTTGTGGTCGGCGACAATTTCGGCTGCGGTTCCTCGCGCGAGCATGCCCCCTGGGCGCTGCTGGATTTCGGCATTCGCTGCGTGATTTCCACCTCGTTCGCCGACATTTTCTACAACAACTGCTTCAAGAACGGCATCCTGCCGATCAAGGTCTCCGAGGATGAGCTTGAAAAGCTGATGGATGATGCTGAGCGCGGTTCCAACGCCACGCTGACGGTCGATCTGGAAGCGCAGGAGATCAAGGGCCCGGATGGCGGTGCCATCTCCTTCGAAATCGATCCGCACCTGAAGCACTGCCTGCTGGAAGGTCTCGACGATATCGGTCAGACAATGCAGCGCGCCGATACCATCGCTTCCTTTGAGACAAAGATGGAAGAGACCCGTCCCTGGGTCTAGGATCCGGGCGTACGCCTCGCAGATCATGCTTTGAAGGCCCCTTTTCCGGTGACCCGGGAAAGGGGCTTTTTCATTGGAAACTGCCGGGCAGAGGATGGTCGGCTCCGTCTCCTTCGGGGCAGCTGTCAAGAGGCGGTGGGGCGTGTCCGCAGGGCGCGGGACAAGGTGAAGCATTAACCATGCTTGTCCTTAAAGTTTTAACGGTTCGGGCGCAGCATCCCGCCTGACTGGCAATCATTCGGGGGCATGAAGGCGAGCGGGAAGGAACGGGGGGCGTTCCGCGGCTATTCGCGAAGGTTAAGTAATGGCGTATCCCAACCGAAACTCCGAACGATCCCCAAGACGTCTGCGCGCCGTTGCGTTGGCACTGGTCCTCGCCGCAAGCGTTGCTGGATGTTCATCCATTCCCGGTTTTGGGTGGCTCGATCGATCCAACGTCACGTGGAACGACACCAAGTGGTGTGTTCCGGGGGCGTTGAAGCGGGTCGTGGTGCGCGTGTCGGAGCGTTTCGGCCATGTGACCGTCACCTCCACCAAGCGCTGGTGGCTTGAGAACTGGTGGAAGGGCGGTGCCCCGCACTCCAAGCACCGCAGCTGCGAAGCGGTCGATTTCAACGTGCGCGGCAATCCGCGCAAGGTGATCGCCTTCCTGAAGGCCCAGCGGGAAGTGGGCGGCTACAAATACTATCCCGGCGGCCACTATCACATCGACAACGGTCGTCGCCGCACCTGGTGATGCCTGCATGGAATGTGCGTGAAGGTGGGCACCTCCAGCGATCCCTGTTATCCAAAGTCGGACCGAAACGGAAAATAACCGCGCTGATGAGGCTTGTTATTGCGCCGGCGTTATTGTGTCGAATGCAAACAGGTAGCGCGGGAATTCTGTGGAGCCGCTGTTTGTGTAGCTCAACTCCACTAGAGCGCCTTTCATTTTCATGAAATTTCCGGAAAACGTGACAGCATCTCCGGCCTTCAGTACCAGAAGAGGCGCGTGCAGGTGGGTGTTGCGTGGGCTGATCAGAGTGTCTAGCCCGTAGGACAGATGAACGCCTGCGACCACTTCAAAGCTGCCAGCGTCAATGCTGACTGCGGCGTTCCCCTGCATCTCCTGAATGCCGAGGATCTTGCCGCGCCAGTTTTCCACGTGAGGAAGGGCGGGGCCAAACGAATCTCTGGCCGCCAGTGCATGGAAGGCTGCCAAACGGTTGGGCGCGTCCTGGATATCGTTCTTCGCTCTCAAGATGCGTTCGACAAACGCGACCTGGTCCGCAGGTCGCCGCGCCTCTTCCGAGGTCTGCTCGTTGCCGCCAAATAGAGCGCTTGCAACGAGAAGTGATATCACAACGGAGCCAGTCCAAAATCGCCACGACAAGCGCCTGCGCTTGCCGCATGACGCGCATCGTTTGGCTGCGTTCAGATTTGCTTTCTGGCAGGAGCAAATCCAGTAGGACGGTGATCCAGCCATTTATTTGGGACGCGTGAGGAGCGCCATTAGACCCAGCAGGATAGCGCCGATGAGCCAGATGATAACGAGAAGCGTAATTCCCAGGCCCGTGCCGATAGCCGCTCCAGCTGCTTCCGCTCCCGACAGGCCTTTTGAGGATTCGACGGCGCTTTGTGTGCCCCCCCAAATCCAGACAACCATCAACAGGTTGAAGGCCCAAAAAGCGAAGATTACGATCTTTCCGAATATGCCGCGCTTCGGCTTGCGCAGTACCGCGCCACACTGCGGGCAGGAATTGGCGCTAACGCTCACCTTGTGTTCGCATGAGGGGCATTCGATCATTGTCGGCTTGCTCATTGGGTCCTCTCGATTTTTCTCTCGAATAGGTGATAGTCAGCGAAGAAACCCGGCATGACTTGAAGCGGAAGATCCGTCGCGCGGAACGGCCTCGACGATTCGCAAGAGTCTCAAATAAGTATATTAAAATAGGTATAAATAACAATCGATCCTGTCATCTTGACGGGGCCGGAAACCTATTGCCGAAGGCGCCATATGGCAGCCTTGCGCTGAACCAATCTTCAGGAACCGGAATGCACTTCGCCAGCCGCGTTGCGACAGCGGATCAGTGCAAGCAGTTTCAAGGGAAGGGATAGGAAACTTCAAGGAAATGAGATGGTGGGCGATACTGGGATTGAACCAGTGACCTTTCCGGTGTGAACGGAACGCTCTCCCGCTGAGCTAATCGCCCCTGCGCCGTATGTGGCGTGGCCGCACGTCGTGCGTGGCGGGTTTTTATGAGAGATCATCGCGCGAAGCAAGGGGGAAAACGTCCTTGTTCAGGAATGTTCTGGGGAAAGCGCACCAAGTCGCGGCAAACAGGAGGGGCGGGGCGCCGGTTCGCCACGCGACGACCAAATCTTGTCGGCGAGGGGAACTTTCCAGTTCTTCGCGGCTTGATAATGTCTGAAAAACCGCCTGACAGTGCCCTGGAGGGCGGCTGGAGGTGAGTAATGGACGCGGAAATCGTAAAGCCTGTTCCTTTCCATGACGAGAATGACAATTGGCTTGGAAAACGGTTTGAGTAATTGTGCGCCGCCTTGCCGTTCGGGCAAGGCTGTGTCCATCGTTTTTCTGCCGAAAGCAGGCAGATGGGAATCGTCAAGAGCTTGGTGCAGGTGTTCAGGTCGCGCGTCGCGGTGGGACTTGGCATTCCATGGGAAGGAAAGTCTCGTATATGTCCGATGCGTTCAATGCGCCCACTGGGCAGGGCGTCGATCTCACGAATTGTGATCGCGAACCCATCCATATTCCCGGCCACGTCCAACCTTTTGGTTGTTTGATCGGTGTTTCGGCGGACTGGATTGTCACCCACGCTTCGCTGAACTTGCGCGAATGGTTCGAAATGGACGCGCGCGAGATTATCGGACGCCCGCTTGCTGACTTGTTCTGCGACAAGTCGATCGCGCGTATGCGTTCGCGACTTCAGCTCTTGCAGGAAGACGACAGCGAGCGGCTTTTCAATGTTCCGCTTTCCCGGTCGGGGAGCGACGATGTCGAGACGCGACGATATGATCTCGCGCTGCATCGTTCCGGCGATACGATCGTCATCGAGATTGAGGCCGTGCCTGCTAATGGCGAGGACACCTATGTCCAGCACGTGCGGCCGCTGATCGGGCGGATCGAAGACAGTGAGACGGTGGAAGACCTCTGCCGCAAGGCTGCAAGACACCTGCGCGCGCTGACGGGTTTCGACCGTATCATGGTCTATCGCTTCGCCCGTGACGGGTCAGGCGAAGTGGTTGCAGAGGCGCGTCGCGGCGGGCTGGAATCCTATCTGGGCCTGCACTATCCGGCGTCCGATATTCCCCGTCAGGCCCGGGAACTCTACAAGCGTAACCTGCTGCGCATCATTTCCGACGTTGACGCCATCGTCAGTCCCATCCATCCCGCCTGTGGGCCGGACGGCTCGCCGCTCGATCTGTCGCTCAGCACCTTGCGGGCGGTTTCCCCGATCCATCTGGAATATCTGCGCAACATGGGCGTGAAGGCGTCCATGTCGGTCTCCATCATCGTGCGCGGCAAGTTGTGGGGCCTCTTTGCCTGCCACCATTACGATCCGCTGGTGCTGTCGTTTCAGGTGCGCTCAGCCTGCGAGCTGTTCGGCCAGCTTTTCGCGCTGGTGTTGGACCAGAAGGAAAGCGATCTGGAACGCGACCAGCAAGCCCGTGCAAAACGGCTGCACGACAGACTGATGGCGCAGCTGGCCGATGGCGCATCGCTTTCGCAAAACTTCGACATGATCGCGGAAATGCTCGACAATATCATCGAGTATGACGGTGTGGTCGGCTGGATCGACGGCGAATTCCACGCTGAAGGCACAACGCCCACGCAGGAGGAGTTTGCCGGTCTCGCGCGGTTCCTCAACACCACAGCGGTCAGCCGTGTCTTCGCCACGGAGCATCTGGCCGCCATTTACAAGCCGGCCGAAGACTTCATCGAGCGCGCCGCGGGCCTTCTTGCGCTGCCGGTTTCGCGCACCCCGCGCGATTATATCGTTCTCTTCCGTCGCGAGGTGGCGCGAACGGTGAAATGGGCGGGCAATCCCGAGAAGGCGATGGAAACGGGTCCCAACGGTGTCCGTCTCACCCCGCGCAAGAGCTTCGAGGCCTGGCAGGAGGTGGTGCACGGGCGCTCCGCCGAATGGAGTGATGCGGAACTCACCATTGCGGAATCGCTGCGTGTGACCCTGCTTGAGGTGGTGCTGCGCCTGACAGAAGCCATGATGAAGGAACGGCTTCGCGCCAATGATCATCAGGAGCTTCTGATTGCGGAACTGAACCACCGCGTGCGCAATATCCTGAGCCTTATCCGTGGGCTCGTCACCCAAAGTGGCACAGAAGCGGCCTCGATTGACGAATTCACCCGCATCGTCGGTGACCGCATTCACGCGCTCTCGCTCGCGCATGATCAGTTGACCGGCGGCAAATGGGGGCCAAGCTCCCTCCGCAGTCTGATCGAGACGGAAGTCGACGCCTATGTCACCGGCGGGCGCGACGGACGGGTCATCATCGACGGGCCAGACGTGCTGGTTGAGCCGCGTGCCTTCGTCACCCTTTCACTGGTCATGCATGAAATGATGACAAACTCCGTGAAATATGGCGCTCTTTGTGCGAGCGGGGGGCGTATCCACGTCACCCTTTCAGAAGAGCCGGACGGACGATTGGGCATTGATTGGCGTGAGTCCGGTGGACCTGCCGTCCAACCGCCGAAACGACGTGGTTTCGGTTCAACCGTTATCGAGCAGTCGATCCCTTTCGAACTCGGTGGCGAGGCGGAGATCCACTTCGAGATGCTTGGGGTGCGGGCGCGTTTCCGCTTGCCGCCCGCATGCGTGGCCGGGTTCATCGAACCTCGGGCGCAGGCAGACAGTGGCGGCGATACGTCTGCCATTGCATCGCTGGCGCAGAGCGGCCAGAGCGAGGGGGGCGAGCATCCGGACCCGTTCCGCGTGCGCAGCGCCCTGATTCTGGAAGACAACATGATCATCGCGCTCGACATGGAGGACATCCTTGGCGAACTCGGTGTGGAGACTGTCTATGTGGCGCCTGGCAAAAGCGAGGCGCGCCGGCTTGTTGCTGAAAACGACATCGATCTTTTTATCCTCGACGTCAATCTGGGCGACGAGACGAGCGAGGATTTCGCCGTGGATCTCGTCGCGGCCGGCAAGCCGTTTCTCTTTGCGACCGGTTATGGCGAGGCGGAGAACCTGCAGCAGAAATTCCCTGACACGCGGGTTCTGCAGAAGCCGTTCGACTACCATACCCTGCGACAGACATTGCAGGAGCTGGGGGCGCGAGTGAAAGGAGCGTAAGCCGACGGTGCGGCGCGCTCTAGGCGGTTGCCGGTTTGGCGATCTCTTCGACTGCCTGCCACAAGGCATCGAAATGGGAGATCACGCGATCCGGCCCCAGCTCGGTGACAGGCACGGGCGTGTAGCCGAAGTCGACCGCCACGACGGGAATGGCGGCTGCGCGGGCCGCGTTGATATCGGTAATCGAGTCGCCGACCATCACCGAGGCGCTTGCAACGCCGCCGCTACGCTCGATCGCGCCAAGAATCGGCATCGCGTCGGGCTTTGGCTTTTCGAACGTGTCGCCGCCGACAATGGACGCAAATCGGCGCGTCATGTCGAGCTGGCCGAGCAGATCGCGCGCCAGTCCTTCCAGTTTGTTGGTGCACACGGCAAGCGTCCAGCCGGCATCGGCAAAGCGGTCAAGCGCCGTCTCCACGCCAGGAAACGGGCGGCTTTCGACCGCGATATTGGCTGAGTAATGCTCCAGATAGCGCGCGAAGAGTTTTTCCAGATGCTCGCCTTCCAGCGTCTGCCCGGCTTCCTTGAAGCCTTTTTGCAGCATCACCCGCGCTCCCTGTCCGACAAGTCGGTTCACGCCCTCCAGAGGAATGGTCGGAAGACCTTCCTCCTGCAGGATCACATTGAGCGAATTGAGAAGATCCGGCGCGGTATCCACCAGCGTGCCGTCGAGATCGAAAACGAGAACAGGGCGAGACAAGCAGGCCACTCCATCTGCAGGAAGGAAAGCTTGTTCCGGGCTATCCGGTTTGATGGCAGGTGGCAAGGGGCAGGCAGGGCGGGCCAATGCGTGCGGGCTGTTTGAAGACGCCAAAGGCAAGGCAAAGCGGCCCACGAACGGGCCGTTTCACTTTGTAGTCATCGCGGTCCGCGGCTGCGCCGCTTTGCCCCTCAGACTTTGTAAGCGGTTCTGAAACCACCCCAGTGGCGTCCGTTGACCGTGATCGGCACGTCGATCTCGCGCATCCAGACAGTTTCCCCGTTGCCCATGTCGCGCGGATAGGACTGTATGAGGAACGGGCGGGTGTTGCGAGCCGCGGAAAGGCCTGCACGGTCGTCGAAAATCCGCTTGTTGCGGCAATTTGCGCCGTTCCACGACGGGTCGTCTGGCTTTTGTGGCTGCGAATAAACCCGGTTGTGGACAGGCAGGTAGCCATTGCGGTCGACCGCGGCACAGAATGTCATGCCCTTGGTGCGAGATGCTGCCAGCAACGGTTCCTGAACCTCTGGCAGGATACGTTCCAAAACCGGGAGCGCCTTGTTCGTAAACTGCTGCGGATCGCTGCCGGAGACGGGTTTGTAATCCGTATCAAACAGGCTCGCGACGTCGATCTGGCCGGAATCGAGCGCGGCCTCCATTGCTGCCTCGATCTGTCGTCCGGCTTGCTTCGCCGTCTCGATGAAGCCGTGATTTTCAGCTTGAACCGCTTCGATCTGCCTCTGGAGAGATGTCTTCGAGGCTTCGTCCAGATCACGGAAGGAGGAGTGCAGTCCGAGTGAGCTGGTGCCTGTGATCGAGATCGGAAAGCGCCCAAGCCGTCCAAGATCAAGCGTCCCCTGCGTGCCCGTTCGCAGCTTCAGCCCCTCGCTTTCGGGTTTCATCAGCGTCCCGCCCATGGAAATGTCGAGGACATGGACAGGCTCGACCTTGCCTTCGATTTCAAGCTGGCCCCGCAAGTCGACGGGATAGCGGTCGTGCTGGCGCCGGTTGCCCGCCGACGTCTGGCGGATCAGCATGGTGAAACGCGTTCCGAGCGCGCCAGTCAGGTCCGTCATGTGGGTGCTGGCCTTGGTGATTGCCTCGCCAGCCCCCTCTGCCTCGTCAGTCGCGGCGGAGATCGTGTTGACGCGTTCTCCGACCTCGCGCACGAAATCTGCGGTCTGGCGCGCACTCCGACCGATTTCGTCTGTGGTGGCGACTTGTTGTTCCACCGCGCCAGCAACCGAGACGAAGCTCGGGCGGATTTCGTCGATGGCCTCGATGATCCGGTTCACCGCGCCGATTGAACCTTCTGCCGTCACCTGAAGCCGCTCGATATTGCTGCTGATCTCGTCGGTGGCTCGCTGTGTCTGCTCCGACAGCTGCTTCACTTCGTTGGCGACGACGGCGAACCCCTTGCCGGCTTCTCCTGCGCGCGCCGCTTCAATCGTGGCGTTCAGCGCAAGCAGGTTGGTCTGCTTGGCAACCGCGGAAATCATGAGCACCACTTCCGCGATCTTCTGCACCGCGTCGCGCAATTCGTTCACGCCGTCATTGGCTTCCGACGCAATGCCGCCCGCCCTGTCGGCGAGCGCCGTCGTGGAGGACACCCGCTCCCCGATCTCACGGCTCGTGAGGGTCAATTCCTCAAGAGCCTCGGCAAGCTGTGCGGCATTGTCCGTTGCTTCCGTGCTGCGCTTGGAAAGCTGCTGCGTATCTGCCCGAATGGCGGAAATGATGCGGCCTTGCGTGGCAAGCTGCTCATTGACCGCCGTCGCGCTCTCAAGGATTTCGCGCGCCGACACGGCGAGATCGGCTTCGATGAGATCGAATGCTTCGCCGATATCCTTGTCCTGCGACCCGGATCGTGCCGGGTCGGCGGTCTCAACGGTCTCGATCTGGACCGGCGGCTGGGCGACTGGTTCCTCGCGTTTCGTCAATTTGCGCGCAAAGTTCGCTAGCGCGAAGGCGTGGGCAGCCATGGATTTCTCCCCGAGGGAATAGACGCAATAAGAAGTCAATCAAGATGTGGATATGAAACGCATGAAAGCTTTCCAAAGCATGAAGGGTGCTTTTCGCCTCGAAGGCCGAGCTACGGCCGAACAACGGAATATGTTATGTTTGATAAGTAAAACGAGTCTATTAATTGATTTGTTAATTGTGCGGGTGCGGGGTTCTTCTGGGTCGTTCCGGACTTGGATTTGCGGTGAGCGGGGGAGGACTGGAGCGCGTTTGCTTCCATTGCCCCGGTTCTGTCGATCCCTTAACCGCGCGGGCAGGGCTGTAGCATCACCGGTGTCCGTTCAGGTTGCGCCTTTTCCTCGCCGGAATTGCGTTGTTGGGTGCAAGGCGCTTGGCGGCCGCAGGCCCATCGGGATTTGCACAGCCGCGGACCAAGTACGGGCAAACGGAGGCAAACTGTGGCCTGACCGGGCCTGCCATGCTATTCAGCCGCCTGCGCTGTGGCCGGGCTTTGTAAAAAGGGTCGTCAAAAAGCCAGAATCCGGCTTCACCCGAACGCGACCGGCAAGCGAGATCGCGCTCGGGTACGAGTCTTCGATTATCCGACTTGCCCGCGTGGGTAGTTATGTAGAATTCTTGCGCCCCGAGCGGGCTCGCTTTGAAGTTGTCCGCCGCAAGAAGCGGACGCCGAGGAGGTGGAATGAGTGACGAGTTGAAGCGCGCATCGGCAGAGGCCGCGCTAGAGGAAGTGCGGTCCGGCATGAAGCTGGGTATCGGCACTGGCTCCACGGCCGAGTTTTTCGTGCGCGCTCTTGCAGACAAGGTTGCGGCAGGACTGGATGTGATCGGCGTTCCGACGTCTGAGCGCACCGCCGCGCTCTGCAAGGAACTCGGTGTCCCACTGACGACACTGGACGAAACCCCCGAACTCGACCTGACGATTGACGGTGCTGACGAACTGGATGCTGAACTTCAGCTCATCAAGGGAGGTGGCGCGGCCCTGCTGCGCGAGAAGATCGTGGCGGCAGCCTCCACCCGCATGGTTGTCATTGCCGATGAGAGCAAGGTCGTCGAGACGCTTGGCCAATTCCCGCTCCCCATCGAAGTGATGCCCTTCGGGCTGGAATCGACGCGGCGCGCGGTGGTGAAGGTTGCGGACGCGCTTGCGCTGTCTGGCGAAGTGAAGCTGCGCATGGGGACGGACGGCGCGCCGCTCGTCACCGATGGCGGCCACTACATCCTGGATGGCCACTGGGGACGGATTCCCGACGCCGTGTCTCTTGCTGACCGGCTCGCCGCTATTCCCGGCGTTGTCGAACACGGATTGTTTATCGGCTTGGCGAAAGCCGCCTATGTGGCGGGCCCGGCCGGAGTACGAAAGATTTCGCCCGCGGCGGCCTGAGAGCAGCCCCGCAGAGGCAAAAGAGACGAAGTAACGGAGAAAGACATGACACGTTCGATCTATTCCTGCCTGACAGGCGGTCTCGCCGTCGTCACGCTCGCCACGGGCCTGACGCTGGCAGGCCCTGCCATGGTGCAGGCTCAGACTGCCGGCCAGAACGGTGGCAGCGAAGAGACCTTCTCCAAGGAGCATCTCGCAGCCGCCCGTGCCGCGATCGAGGGTGGTAACGCCTTCCGTTCCTTCGACGACATCCTGCCGGTCATCGCCGACAAGACCCGCACCCTGTTCATCCGCACCAATCCTTCCGCCACTGCGGTGATTGATGAAGTGACGAACGAGGTTGCCCTGCAGCTGGCAAATCGCCGTCCCGAGCTGGACAAGACCATCATGGAAGTCTGGGCGCGCCGCTTCACCACCGAAGAGCTGAACGAGATTGCCGAGTTCTACCGCTCCCCGGTCGGCAGCAAGTTCGCCAAGCTTGGCCCCGAACTGACCGCGCTTTCCATCGGCGCGGCGAAGCAGTGGGGAGATATCATCTCCACGGAAATGGTGACCCGTGTTCGCGAAGAGTTGAACAAGCGTGGTTACCAGTTCTGAGTGTCAGATCCTAGTAATCGTGAATAGGCGTCATGTCCTGAGGTGAAGGACCAGTCCGCAAGGGCTGGTTTTTCCGATCAAGATGGGGCGCGTTCCACTTGTCTTTTAGCTGTTTCTGGCGCGAGAGAACCGGCTTCTGGCCGGTTCTTTTGCTCCTGGCGGTGGGGAAGGCGTCGGGGCTGGGGTGGTCATCGGCGCATATCGATAGGAACGGAGCCCGAGATGGCCGATTTTGACTACGACCTTTTCGTTATCGGAGCTGGATCCGGCGGCGTTCGTGCCGCCCGCATCGCGGCAACCCATGGCGCGCGCGTGGCGATCGCCGAGGAATACCGCTATGGCGGCACCTGTGTCATCCGCGGTTGCGTTCCCAAGAAGCTGCTGGTCTACGCATCCCAGTATTCAGAGGCCTTTGAGGACGCGCGCGGCTTTGGCTGGAGCATCGGTGAAACCTCGTTCGACTGGAAGGCGCTCATCGCCGCCAAGGACAAGGAAATTGCCCGCCTGGAAGGCATCTACCGCCGAAATCTGGAGAATTCCGACGTCGAGTTGTACGACACCCGCGCGGTGATCGCGGGCCCGAATTCCGTCTATCTGAAGGCACAGGATCGCACGGTTACTGCCAAGACCATCCTCATCGCCACTGGCGGGCGGCCGAACCTGGATCCGCGCATTGAGGGTATTGAGCACGTCATTTCCTCCGACGAGGTCTTCCATCTTGAAGAACTCCCCCAGCGTGTCGCCATTTCCGGCGGCGGCTACATCGCGGTGGAGTTTGCCTGCATCTTCGCCGGTCTCGGCGTGGAGACGACCTTGGTCTATCGCGGCGAGCAGATCCTGCGCGGTTTCGATGACGACCTGCGCGATGCCGTTCGCACCGAAATTGAAAAGAAGGGCATCCGCGTTCTGTGCGGCGAGGTCTTCACGCGTATCGAGAAGCTGGAAGAGGGCGGGCTCAAGGGACACCTGGCCTCCGGCGAGACCATGAGTGTCGATCAGATCATGTTCGCCATCGGCCGCATTCCCAACACCGAGGGATTGGGGCTGGAAAGCGCCGGCGTGGAGGTCGGCACCAAGGGCGAGATCCGCGTCGATGACACCTCGCGCACCAATGTGCCGTCCATCTACGCGGTGGGCGATGTGACGGACCGCGTGAACCTGACCCCGGTGGCCATTCGCGAAGGCCATGCCTTTGCGGACAGCGTGTTCGGCAAGAACCCGCGTACCGTCGATCATTCCCTGATCCCGACGGCGGTCTTCTCACAGCCGGAAATCGGCACAGTCGGTCTGACCGAGACGGAGGCGCTGGCAGCCTATCCGAATGTGGATGTCTACAGCTCCACCTTCCGCCCGATGCGCAACACGATCTCGGGCCGCGATGAGCGGATGCTGATGAAGATCCTCGTTGACGCCGATACCGACCGCGTCCTCGGCGTGCATGTGCTGGGTCCCGATGCGGGCGAGCTTTCGCAGGTGCTCGGCATTGCTTTGAAGATGGGCGCGACCAAGGCCGATTTCGATGCGACCATGGCCGTGCATCCGACTGCGGCGGAGGAACTCGTCACCATGCGTTCGCCGTCAAAGCAGCATCGTCGCGCAGCTGCCGAATAGGCGAGCGAAATCGAAGGGCCGGAAAGCCGTGGGGGAGGGCGCATCTTGCGCCCTTTTTCGTGTGTGCAGTGTGTCATTCCGGGAGGGGGGCGGCAGCGTCCCAGCAGGTCGCCGATCCTTGAAGATGCACTCTGACGAGCGCTCCTCAGAATGACGTTATCGTGTTGTTATATCCCGAAGAACCAACCTCACACCCAAGGTCATTCTGAGAAGCCTGCGCGAGCAGGCGTCTCGAAGGATGGGCTCCACAATCTGGCCTCAGCTTGCCTGCCCATCCGCCACCGCCGCGCAGAAACGGGCGATCTCTTCTTCGGTGTTGTAGTAATGAACTGAGGCGCGTGCGAGCGCGTCCAGGCCGCGCACGGGCAGGTCGAGCCGGGAAGAGCTGGCCTGCGTGTGGGTGATGTTGATTTCCTCGGCGCGCAACCTCTTGCGCAGCTCAAGCGGGCTCTCCCCGTCTTTCAGGAACGTCACGATCCCGCACTTCTCCTTGCCCAGATCATGAACATGCACGCCGCCGAGGCCTGACAGTTCGCGGCGCAGCAAATCCGCCAGATGCTTCACCCGCGCCTCGATCTTCTCCATGTCCAGAGAAAGCGCATAGCGGATCGCGACCGCAAGCCCGATCTGCCCGGCGGCAAACCGTTCCCAGGTCTCGAACCGTGTCGCATCGGGTTTCAGATGGTATTCGCGCGACGACAGCCAGTCGCTTGCCTGCAGGTCGACAAAGGGCGGTTCAAGATCGCCGAGTATGTCCTCTGACACCCACAGAAAACCGGTGCCGCGGGGGGCGCGCAGATATTTGCGCCCCGTGGCCGAGAGCATGTGACAGCCGATCTCCTCCACGTTGAGCGCCAGTTGTCCAACCGCCTGACAGGCATCGAGCAGATAGAGAATGCCGTTGCGCCGGGCGATCTCACCAACTTCCGCGGCGGGGTTCACGAGCCCGCCTTGCGTCGGAATATGGGTCAGCGAGATCAGACGGGTCTTTGGCGTGATGGCGGCTTCCAGTGCGGCAAGGTCCACCTGTCCGCTCGCATCATTCCCGATTATGTCGATCTCGATCCCCGCCCGCGCTTTCATCTGCAAGAGGGCCACGTAGTTGGAAACATATTCGGCCTGCGTGGTGATGACCCGCTCACCGGGGCGAAAGGGAATGGAATAGAAGGCCATGTCCCAGGCCCGTGTTGCGTTCTCGATAAAGGCGATTTCGTGCCGCGCGCCACCGATGAGGGCTGCCGCTGCATCGTAGAAATCGTCCAA
Organism: Breoghania sp.; assembly: GCF_963674635.1. NCBI lineage: Bacteria > Pseudomonadati > Pseudomonadota > Alphaproteobacteria > Hyphomicrobiales > Stappiaceae > Breoghania > Breoghania sp. The sequence goes on along the minus strand of NZ_OY771475.1, from coordinate 1,619,680 downwards.
GGCCTCTGCTGCTTCGGCTGCTGCCTCATAGCCGCCGATCTCCGCTTCGCGCCTCAGATGCCCCATCACCGCTTCAAGGGCAGGGTTTGGGGGTAACGATGAACCGGCATTGTTGAAATGAAGCACGTGGGCGCAGCCAGGCGTGTCGGCGCGCAGTCGATCGATATCCAAAGACATCCGGAAGAGCCCTTTCGCGAAAATGGAGATAGCGAGACTACAAGCTCGCAAGGCCATGGCAAGGCTCGACTTGCCCCTTGTCCTTGTCTTGTTATGTAGGCATCTTTCGGGGCATGACCGACACGATTTCCTATTTCGGATACGGTTCGCTGGTGAATGACAGCACCCGGCCCGCAAATGGCGTGGCTGTGCCAGGGCGTCTTTCCGGCTGGCGGCGGGAGTGGCGCATCGCGGGCAGGATGGGCAATTTTGGCGTCTGTTCGCTGACTGTGCGCCCCGATGTGTCGCGCGAGGTGGCCGGGCTGATGGTGCGCGAAGACGCAAGCGGTCTTCCAGACCTTGATGAACGCGAATGGCGCTATGAGCGCTGCGAACTCGCAGCCGGGGCTTTCCGCCCGGACAATCCGAGCCTCCCTCCGATGGCGGGCTTCGTTTACACCGCGCGCGCCGAACACTATCGATGGGGCGATGCGGATCATCCGATCCTGCAATCCTATGTCGATTGCGTGCTGGCGGGTTTCTTCAAGTATTGGGGCGAGGCGGGCGTGCGCGAGTTCGTGGAGACAACATGCGGCTGGCATGTGCCGATCCTGCCCGATCGGGATGAGCCGCTCTATCCGCGTGCGGTGAAAATCGACACGCAAACCCAAGCGCTTTTCGACGATGTCTTGCGCAAGGGCGGCGCGTGCTGGCTTTGAGCGCAGGGCGGAGATGGAACGAGCCGTCGTTCGCCCCTCAAAGCCGGAGGTGTCGCATGACGAAATCCGCGCGCGCTTCGATGTCGAGGAAAGGAAGTTCGATCAGCTCGTAGCCCAGTCGAGCATAGGTGTCGGCCATGACTTTGCAGGTCGCTTCCGCCTCCTGTCTGTCTTGTTTGCGCTCCGCGTCCTGCGTGAAGATCTCGCTCCAGAAGGGGGCCAGGAATACGCGCTTGTTGTAGGCGAAAAGTCGTGCTGCCGTCTCGACATAGTCCGGAACAGGCAGGCCGCACAGCGTGAGGTAGCCCACGACATCGGGAACGCCGCGATCCATGACCACGGGACCCGGCATGGCTGCAGCCTCGTGATGGGATCGCAATTCCCAGCCGAGCATGAGCTGCGCAAAGGCGGAGCGATCGTCCCAGGGCAGCGCCGTCCCGCCGATCTGGACCTGGTCGCGAATGATGGCCCGGCCTGCCTCCGGCATGCTTTGCACACCGCGCCTGCCCAGAGCCTCGATAAGGCTGCTCTTGCCGGAACCGGGCCCGCCGGTCACGACAAACAAATGGTCACACATGTGCCATCCTCAAGGTTTCATGAAAGGGGAAAACGTGTCGTTCGGCGCGCGCGAACCTGTCGGGGCCGATCACGACACGCAGGCAGTGTGCCGGTTGGTCCTCGAAAGGTCAAGCGAACGGAACTTGCCGCATCCGCGTCAGTTCAACGGGGCGCGCCAGACGTCGCGAGCATGGCGTCTCAAGCGGCAAAGCCCTGCAGCGAGTAGCCGATTACCCAGGCAATGCCTGCGGCCGCAAGGCCAATGCTCAGCGTTTCAAGCCCCGATGCGTACCAGCTCTGTGTCGACCAGCGGCTTTTCATGGAGCCGATGGCGAAGAACACCACCGCCGTCATGGCGAGCGAAAGCTCCGCCAGGCCTGCGCCGCTCGCGAACACGAATGGCATGAGCGGCACGGAGCCGAAGATCACGAAGGCGGCGAACGTGGTCAGAGCCGCGCGCAAGGGCGAGCGCAGCGTTGTGGCAAGGCCGAATTCCTCCGACAGCATGGTGTCGATCCATGTCTGGCGGCGCGAGGTGATGAGGTCGACCATCATCTCAAGATCATCTCCCTCATAACCTTTGGCATGAAAGATCTGGCGGATTTCCTCGCGCTCCCCCATCGGGTCGACGGCAATATGCCGTTCCTCCATGGCGTGCAGGCGCTGGTAATCGTCGACCTCGGTCTTGGTCCCGGAATAGTTGGCGGCTGCCATGGAAAAACCGTCCGCCAGCAGGTTCGCCAGCCCCAGAATGAGCACGATCGAGGCCGAAAGTTCTGCCCCGATCACGCCGGCGACGATTGCGAAGGTGGTTACGGCCCCGTCGATCCCGCCATAGACCCAGTCGCGCAAGTAGTTGACGTTCGGGCCTTCTCCCAGCCGTTCGGCGATTGCCTTGGGGGAGTGGTCGTGTTCAAGTTGCATCGCGTCGCCCGCCTCGCGGTTGCCGTGTGGGGGCGGTTAAGCGTTGGATTTAACCGCCTGTGGCGTGTATAACGCGGCTCTGCCGCGCGAAGAAGCAACAAACTTGCCGCATCGTAAGGCGTTGCGCCAAAGGTTGGCCAGCCTGGGTCGCCCGGCAGCGCACCATGGGAGAGGCCCCGTTGCGGGGCCACTGGATCGGCAGGGAGGGCCCCGTCGCCGATCGAAGGAAGATCAGGAGTGGATTATGGCGGAGAAGTGGACACCGGAGACCTGGCGGTCCAAGCCGATTCAGCAGGTGCCCGATTATCCCGACAAGGCGGCTCTGGAAGCCGTCGAGGCGAAGCTTGCGACCTTTCCGCCGCTTGTTTTTGCAGGCGAGGCGCGCAAGCTCAAGAAGCAGCTCGCCGAAGTGGCCGAGGGCCGTGCTTTCCTGCTTCAGGGCGGCGATTGCGCCGAGAGCTTTGCCGAGCACCGCGCTGACAATATCCGAGATTTCTTCCGCGTCTTCCTGCAGATGGCGGTTGTCCTGACCTACGCCGCCTCCTCGCCGGTGGTGAAGGTGGGCCGCATTGCCGGACAGTTCGCCAAGCCGCGCTCCTCGCCGACTGAAAAGATCGGCGACGTGGAGTTGCCGAGCTACCGCGGTGATATCGTCAATGGCATCGACTTCACCGAAGCCGATCGCATGCCTGACCCGGCGCGTCTTGAGATGGCCTATCGGCAGTCGGCCGCCACGCTGAACCTGCTGCGCGCCTTCGCTCAGGGTGGTTTCGCCAATCTCGACCACGTGCATCAGTGGATGCTGGGCTTCGTCAAGGACAGCCCGCAGGCTTCGCGCTATCAGGACATCGCTGATCGGATCTCCGAAGCACTCAATTTCATGCGCGCCTGTGGCGTCGATCCCGACAGTGCCCCGCAGCTGCGGTCCACCGACTTCTTCACCAGCCACGAGGCGCTGCTTCTGGGTTACGAAGAGGCGCTGACGCGCATCGATTCCACCTCCGGCGACTGGTACGCCACCACCGGCCACATGGTCTGGATCGGCGACCGCACCCGCCAGCCGGACCATGCCCACGTGGAATTCTGCCGTGGCATCAAGAACCCGATCGGCCTGAAATGCGGCCCCTCCATGGAGCCGGACAACCTCCTGCGCCTGATCGATACGCTGAACCCGACCAACGAGGCGGGCCGGTTGACCCTGATCGCGCGTTACGGCGCAGACAAGGTCTATGACCACCTGCCCAAGCTCGTTCGGGCTGTTGAAGGCGAAGGCCGCAAGGTGGTGTGGTCCTGCGATCCCATGCACGGCAACACGATCAAGGCTGCGACCGGCTTCAAGACCCGTCCCTTCGATCGCATTCTGGAGGAGGTAGAAGCCTTCTTTGCCGTGCACCGGGCCGAAGGTTCGCATCCCGGCGGCATCCATATCGAGATGACCGGCAAGGCGGTGACCGAATGCACCGGTGGTGCACGGGCCATCTCCGAGGACGAACTGTCCGCACGCTACCACACGCATTGCGATCCCCGCCTCAACGCCGATCAGGCGCTGGAGCTGGCCTTCCTGGTGGCGGAGAACATCAAGAAGGAACGTGAGGAGCGCAACGCGAGCGCTGCTGCCGTTTCCTGATCGCCTGAAGGTGACCCCGCGCAAATGCGCGGGGTATTCAAATCACGAAAGGCCCATCGCATGGCGGCGGTGGGCCTTTTGCGTTCCAGCGGGTGGGATGCAGGCCACGCATCATGCGTGATGACACGAAGGCGCTGACGGATTAACCCCTTTTCAAGGCAAGTCGGGTCAAAACAACGCGTGGTAGAGTAATTCGCGTTGGAGTGCGCTGCGCCATGCGTTGCGGAATAGATCTGGCTGGTTTGAGTTTCCTCGTTGTCGACGACAGCGCGTTCATGCGCAACGCCGTCAAGACGGTGCTTGCGGAACTTGGAACACGACGGGTCACGGAAGCCTCCGACGGCGGTCAGGCCCTTGAGCAGATCGCCTGGGATGCCCCGGACATCATCATCTGCGACTGGCTGATGAAACCCATGGGCGGCGAGGATTTCATGCGCAGTCTGCGCGGCGATCCCACATCGTCCATCGCAACGCTTCCCGTCATCATGCTGACCTCGTTTTCGGGGCGCGATCATGCGCTGACCGCCGCACGCCTTGGTGTGAACGAGTTCATCCAGAAGCCGCTGACGCCGGGTTCTCTGGCGCGCCGAATCGAGCGCATTGTCACCGAAGACCGGCCCTTCATTCGCGTGCCGGGCTACTTCGGGCCGCTGCCGCGCGCCGCCGGCATAGATGGTGCCAAGCTGCGTGAGATCGCACAAAGGCGCGCCCGGGAGCGCGCCGAGGAAGAGGCGGATGCCCGGCACATGGCGGTGGATGCCGAGGTCGAGGCACAGGCCGAAATCGGCGGCGAGGCGACGCGCGCGGCCTGATCTTCGCGGCGCAGTCCTGAACTTTCACAGATTGCAGTCTTTGAGAGGTGGCCCTCTGGCCTTTTGCTCTGAGGGAGGCTAATTGGCTTGTACCAACCCAATTAGCAGACCGGGCCGATCCGCCATCATGACACCGATCACCGACACGCTGCGTCTCGCTCTCGTTCAACTCAACCCGACGATGGGCGATCTTCTCGGCAACGCCGCAAAGCTGCGTGACGCGCGTGCGCGCGCGACCGCCGAGGGGGCGGACCTGATGGTCACCTCCGAGCTTTTCATCTGTGGCTATCCGCCCGAGGACCTTGTCCTGAAGCCCGCCTTCATCCGCGCCTGTCGGCAGGTGGTGGAAGATCTGGCTGCCGAGACCGCCGATGGTGGCCCGGCAATCCTCATCGGCGCGCCGTGGATGGTTGGCGACGAACTGCACAACGTTGTCTGCCTGCTTGATGAGGGCAAGGTGCAGGCCGTGCGCTCCAAGGTCGACCTGCCCAATTACGGTCCGTTCGACGAAAAGCGTGTCTTCCAGTCCGGCCCGTTGCCGGGTCCCGTCGATTTTCGCGGAGTGCGCCTCGGCGTGCCGATCTGCGAGGACACATGGAGCGATGAGGTCTGCGAGTGCCTGGCGGAGACGGGCGCGGAAATCCTGATCGTGCCGAACGGCTCTCCCTACTGGGCCGATAGGGTGGAGGAGCGCATTCAGGTTGAGGTCGCCCGCGTCGTGGAGACCGGACTTCCGCTGGTTTACGTCAACCAGATGGGCGGACAGGACGAGCTGATTTTTGACGGCGCCTCCTTCGCGCTTGAGGCCGACCGCACCCTTTCCATTCAGTTGCCGCAGTTCGAAGAGGCGGTCGCCACCTTCACGTGGAAACGGGAGGGCGAGACATGGAAATGCGTGGACGGCACGCGCGTCGCCACACCAGGCTTGGCGGAGGCGCAGTGGCGCGCCTGTGTCATGGGTCTTCGCGACTACGTCACCAAAAACGGGTTTCCGGGCGTCATTCTGGGCCTGTCCGGCGGTATCGATTCTGCCATCTGTGCGGCCATGGCGGTGGATGCGCTGGGCGCCGACAAGGTGCGCTGCGTGATGCTGCCTTATCGCTACACCGCTTCGGAAAGCCTTGAGGACGCAGAGGCCTGCGCCCGCGCGCTGGGTGTCGCCTACGACGTGGTGCCGATTGAACCCGCCGTTGCCGGGATGGAGACTGCGCTGAAGCCGATGTTTGAGGGGCTGACGCCCGATGTGACGGAAGAGAACATCCAGGCGCGCACACGCGGCGTCATCCTGATGGCGCTCTCCAACAAGTTTGGCCCAATGGTGGTTACCACCGGCAACAAGTCGGAAATGTCGGTCGGCTACGCCACGCTTTACGGCGACATGAACGGCGGTTTCAACCCGATCAAGGACATCTACAAGACGGAAGTCTTCAAGCTGGCGGCATGGCGCAACACCAACCGGCCCGCCGATGCGCTGGGCCCGGATGGTGAAGTCATTCCGGTGCGCATCATCACCAAGCCGCCTTCCGCGGAATTGCGTCCCGACCAGACCGACCAGGATTCATTGCCGCCCTATGATGAGCTTGACGACATTCTCGAATGCCTCGTTGAGCGCGAAATGGGCGTTTCCGAAATCGCAGCCCGCGGTCACGACGAGGCGCTGGTCAACCGAATCCAGAACCTTCTCTATGTGGCGGAGTACAAGCGCAGGCAAGCGCCTCCGGGGGTGAAGGTCACCAGCCGCAATTTCGGCCGCGACCGGCGCTACCCGATCACCAACAGGTTCCGCGACAAACGGTGAGGGGCGTTTGAGTCTGTAGCCCATCCTTCGAGACGGTCGCTGATGCGACCTCCTCAGGATGACGTTGGTGGGTGTGGGCGGTTTTGAAGAGGCCTGCCCAATCCTCAACGTCATCCTGAGGAAGCCGCAAAGCGGCTGTCTCGAAGGATGGGCCACAACCTCCAAACCCGCCCGGTATCGCCGCCGCATCGCCAACTAATCCACCGGCCCACATTGGCGTGGCAGGCAAACCGGAGTAGAAGCTCACACGGCTTGATCACCTTGCCGCCGCGCCACCGCGCGGGGAAACTGCAAACAAAGGCAACCAGCGAAAAGCATGACCGTAACCGTCCGCTTCGCCCCTTCGCCCACGGGTCACATCCATATCGGCAACGCCAGAACGGCACTGTTCAACGCGTTGCTGGCCCGGCAAAACCAAGGGCAATTCGTGCTGCGGCTCGACGATACGGATACGGCGCGTTCGCGCGAGGAATATGCCGACGCGATTATTGCGGATCTTCGCTGGCTCGGTATCGAGCCCGTCCGTATCGAGCGCCAGTCCGCGCGCGTCGCGCTTTACGACGCGGCTGCGGAAAAACTCAAGAAGGCCGGTCTCCTTTATCCCTGCTACGAGACGCCGGACGAACTTGACCGCCGCCGCAAGCGTCGCCGCGCCCGTGGGCTGCCGCCGGTCTATGACCGCTCGGCGCTGAAGCTCACCAGCGAGGAACGCGCTGCGCTGGAAGCGGAAGGCCGGAAACCGCACTGGCGCTTCCTGTTGCCGAATTTTCAAAGCGATCCTTTTGAGACGCGGCGCAGCGACGTTACCTGGATGGATCTGTGTCGCGGCGAACAGGCGGTCGATCTCGCCTCGCTCTCCGATCCGGTGCTCCAGCGAGAGGACGGCACCTATCTCTACACACTGCCCTCGGTGGTCGATGATATTGATCTCGCAATGACCCACGTCGTGCGAGGCGAGGATCATGTGGCCAATACCGCCGTACAGATCGCGATCTTCAGGGCGCTGGGGGCGGAGCCGCCCGTTTTCGGCCATCACAACCTGCTGACGACCGCTTCCGGTGAGGGGCTTTCCAAGCGCTCCGGCGCGCTCTCCATCGGGTCGTTGCGCGAACAAGGGCTGGAGCCCATGACGGTGGCAAGCCTTGCCGTTCTGATCGGAACGTCCGAGGCGGTGGAGCCGAAGGCCGACCTTGATGCGCTGGCGGCGGGCTTTGATCTCTCTGGGGTTTCGCGCGCGCCTGCGCGCTTCGATCCGGCCGACCTGCCTGCGCTGAACGCCCGCCTGCTGCACCATCTGCCGGCCGGTGCGGTGAGGGACCGTCTCGTCGCGCTGGGCGTGTCGGCGGACAAGACCGAAGCCTTCTGGGCAGCGGTTTCCGGCAATCTTGAGCGTTTCGGGGATGCGAAAGACTGGTGGCAGGTCGTTTCAGGCCCGCTCACGCCTGTCATCGAGGCCGACGACGCCGAGTTTCTGAAAACGGCAGCAACCGTTTTGCCCGCCGAGCCGTGGGACGGCGAGACATGGAAAGCATGGACGAATGCGGTGAAGGCGGAGACGGGCCGCAAGGGAAAGGGGCTCTTCATGCCGCTTCGCAAGGCGCTGACGGGCCTCGATCACGGTCCGGAACTTGCCCGCCTGCTGCCGCTTATTGGGCGACAAAATACGCTGGACCGACTCGTCTGACAGGTCCTGTATCGGTGCGGGGGACGGGCGTTCCGCCCTCGCCATCGGCCCCTGTGTCCTTTGCGCTCACCGTACGCTGAGGCGTGATCTTGGCGAGCTTTGGCACATAGGAGCCGCGCTGGTTCAGGATCGTGTCAGGGTCTTCACTAGCGGCAAGCTTCGCCATCGGTGTCGTATCCGTGACAAGCGCCTGGTTCGTCGGCTCCCGGTATCCGCCCCATGGATCATCCGGATCGCCACCGGCGTTTGCGTCCCACGGCGCATCCGGGTCCCATGGCTCATTCGGGTCGTAACCCGGCGTCGGCCCCCAGTCGGTTCCCCCGGAAGCGCTTGAATTGAGCGTCGTGCCGCCACGCTCGCCCGTCACCGGGGTCATGTTGCCGCTATAGGGCTGTTTGCCGTTGCCCGCGACCGACATGTTTGCCGCCTTGCAGCTGCATGTCGGGTCGAACTTGGTGCGGTAGCGGAACGCGTTTTCCATTTCCGAATAGGGGATGCCGTCAAGGCTCACCATGGCCGAGGCGTCCTCGCCCGGGTTGCGATAGACATAGAGCGAGGCCTCCGTGCCGGGGCACATGGTCTGACACTGGTCCGCATCGGCGTAAAACTGATCCTCGGTGGTGGAAAACGATATCGGGAAGAAAAAGCCGTCGCAGCGGCGCACACACAAGGTGCGATAGGTGCCGCCCCCCCTATAGGCGCGGTCTTCACGTGGCGTGTAGTAATCCTGTTCCCGTGCCCGGTTGCTACCGCCGAACAGCATGCCGAAAAGCCCGCCCTCGCGCGATCCGCTTTCCGCTCCGCGCCCGTCTATGACGCCATTGCGGTTCGGGGCTGGGCGCGCATAGACGCGCCCGCCACGATCCTCTTGATAGACTGTCCGGCCCTGCGGGTAGCGCGGATCCGAACCGCGCGATCTCGCGCGTAGGGTCGGCGCATTGCAGCGCAGCGCCATCAGTTGCTGGCGAACCTGTGCGATCTTCTCGCTCGCCGCCCCGCCGGAGCGGCGCATGACCTGTGCGCGGTTGCGTGAAAGGCGGGCCATGCGTTCGCGTGTTTCCGCGATCTCGCGATCAATCGGGACACAGATCCGCGGATCGGGCGACGAAAAAAGAAAGCCCCCGCCATTGCAGCGCGCGCGTTTGGAGCGCCGTTCCAAACCGTCGAGCCGCCGTGCCGCCTCGCGCAGAGCCTCATCCCACTGCTGCACTTCCGCGCCGCCGCTGCGATTGTCCGAAAGGCTGGAAAGCCGGGCGAGCTCGTCTTCCAGCGCATAACAGCGTCGGTCACGTCCTTGCGCCCGCACGTCGCCCGACATCCCCGTCAGGGCAATAACCCCCAGCATAGCCAGCAGTGATAAGGACCGACGACGCATCGACACTCTCTTGTTGGTCCCCGGCGGACGGGGCTGCACACCGAACAACCTGCGCGGCGCCTTGCTCCGACGACGCGCCCACGATTCGACTGATGGCGCCTGACGCGCCCTTCTCCAATCTAACCTAGCTGAGGCTTTGACCGGCGCAAACCGTGTCCCGGAGCGAAAACACCTTGTTTTCGACTAGGTGGTGAATGCGGATTTCGTAGGGCAGGGCGACACAAGAAGGGCCCGAGACACAGCCATTTCAGCCAAAGGGGCGCGCCGAGGATCGGGACTTTTCCCGAAAGCGGGAACTTCGGCTGAGGTTGAGCGCTTTCCCATTGCCTGCCGACATGTGCATTCGGGCTCATTGACGCGCGTGTCAGCAAAACGCAGACGGTTGCATTTTCAATGGATAGGGTAATGCAAGACAGGGGACTTTCGGCGCAGGCCGCCGAGCGTTTGGTGAGGACTGATACATGAAGCTAGCAACGCTGCGTGATGGCTCGCGTGACGGACAACTCGTCGTGGTGTCATGGGATCTTGCGCGTTACACACCCGCCGGCACGGTGGCTGCGACGATGCAGGAGGCGCTCGACAACTGGGGGGCGCTCGAAGAGGGATTGCGCGATCTCTCCACCCGTCTCGATATCGGCCAGATTTCCGGCTCTCCCTTCGATGAGGAACTTTGCCTCTCGCCGCTTCCGCGCGCCTACCAGTGGGCGGATGGGTCAGCCTATGTGAACCATGTGGAACTTGTGCGTGGCGCGCGCGGGACACCCATGCCGGAGAGCTTCTGGACTGATCCGCTGATGTATCAGGGTGGCTCCGACGCGTTCTTGTCGCCACGCAATCCGATCCGGCTCGCCAATGAGGACTGGGGTATCGATTTCGAAGGCGAAATCGCCGCCGTTACCGATGATGTCCCCATGGGCATCAGTCCGGAAAATGCGGGCGGTCACATCAAGCTCCTGATGCTGGTGAACGACGTCTCCCTTCGCAACGTCATCCCCAATGAGTACGCTAAGGGCTTTGGTTTCTTTCAGTCCAAGCCGTCCTCGTCCTTCGCCCCCGTCGCCGTGACGCCGGACGAACTGGGGGATGCCTGGACCGGCGGCACCATCGCGCTGCCGCTGCTGGTCAGCTACAACGGCAAGCTGTTCGGCAAGGCACGCTGCGATATCGACATGACCTTCGATCTCCCGCGCCTCATTGCGCATGCGGCGGGAACGCGTCCGCTGGGACCTGGAACCATCGTCGGCTCCGGCACTGTGTCCAACAAGCTTGACGGCGGGCCAGGCAAGACAGTGGAGGAGGGCGGTGTCGGTTATTCCTGCATCGCGGAAAAGCGCACGGTGGAAACACTGACGGACGGGGCCCCGAAGACGCCTTTCATGAAATTTGGCGACCGTGTGCGCATCGAGATGAAGGATGCGTCCGGCAACTCCATCTTCGGAGCCATCGATCAGGTTGTGGAGAAAGTCGGCGACTGACACCGCCGCCTCGTTCCTTGCGCATCAAATAGTTACGCCACCGCTGGACATCTCCGCGCGGTGGCATTTCTGTTGTGCGGCAGGCGCTTTGCCGTTCGCCATCCTGACGGTGTAACCTTTGCTACAAAGCCCGCTGCTCGATTGACGGTTACAAAATGAAGGCCGATCAGGTGCGAAAGCAGAAGAGCGGGAGAGGGGATGCGTCGCACCATGCGGAGCCGTCCCGGAACAAGGCCATTTGGGGAGTACACCATGAGCAAGCAATTCGCATCCGCCGGCGATCTTGAAGAAAAGACCATTTCCTTCGTCGAGATCGGACCCGGTTGCTATGCCTTCACCGCGCAGGGTGATCCCAACACCGGTGTGATCATTGGCGACGAGAGCGTCATGGTGATCGACACGCAGGCGACGCCCGCCATGGCCGAGCAGGTCATCGAGCGTATCCGCACCGTCACCGACAAGCCCATCAAGCATGTGGTGCTGTCGCATTATCACGCCGTGCGTGTGCTGGGTGCTTCCGCCTACGGCGCGAGCGAGATCATCTCCTCCGATCTCACCTATCGCATGATCGTGGAACGCGGCCAGCAGGACTGGGACAGCGAATACGGTCGGTTCCCGAGGCTCTTTCAGGGCGCGGACGGCATTCCGGGGCTGACCTGGCCGACAATCACCTTCGGCTCGTCCATGACGGTTTGGCTCGGCAGTCGCGAAGTCAGGATCATGCATCTGGGGCGCGGCCATACGATGGGCGATATCGTCGTTTGGGTGCCGGATGCGAAGGTCATGTTCTCCGGCGATCTCGTGGAATATCACTCCGCCTGCTATTGCGGCGATGCGCATTTCGGCGACTGGCCTAAAACGCTGGACCGCCTGGCCGCCTTTGGCGCGCAGGCCATCGTACCCGGTCGCGGCGACGCGTTGACCTCGCCCGCCATGGTCGCTGACGGCATTGCGCTGACCCGCGATTTTCTCAGCACGCTTTACGGGTCGGTCTCCGCTTCGGTGGAAGAAGGGCGGAGCCTGAAGGAAGCCTTCGATGCCGCTCGCGCGGCGATGGACCCGAAATTCGGCGATTTCGCCATCCATGACCATTGCCTGCCCTTCAACGTTGCGCGCGCCTATGACGAGGCCAAGGGCATCGATCACCCCCAGATCTGGACCGCCGAGCGCGACCGCATGATGTGGGACGCGCTTCAGGGCGGCGCGGATGATGCGGCGATTGAAGAGGAAGCAGCGGCTGAGGAATAGGTCGCAATGGATTTGAGATGACGCGGACAGAAGGGCAATTCAGGCGGACTGATCCCTGAGCCATGCGCGGAGCCGTTGGGAGGCGGCAACGAAGCGCAAGGGGAAGGGGTGATCCCGCATCGGTCTGGGGAGGACAAGCATGGCGATAACGGGTTCGGGAGGGCCGGGCGCGTCGGAAGGCGCCGATGGTGCGACCATGGGCGCTGGCGCGCGCAAGGCGCTCTATCAGTTCGGCTATGCGCGCTCGCGCGATCAGGATGCGTTCGGCAGGACCGGGGAAGCGGTCCGTCACCCGGTCGTGGTGGTCGGCGCGGGGCCCGTGGGCATGACCCTTGCCGTCGATCTGGCTCTGCGTGGCCAGCCGGTGATCATCCTGGATGATGCGGATCGCATCGGCGAGGGCTCGCGCGCGATCTGCTTTGCCCAGCGCACGCTGGAGGTCTGGGATCGTCTCGGCGTTGCCGCCCCGATGGTCGAAAAGGGCATCACCTGGCAGGTTGGCAGGAACTTCCTGCGCGACGATCTCGTCTACAAGTTCGATCTGCTTCCCGAAGACGGCCACAAGATGCCCGCCTTCATCAATCTCCAGCAGTATTACGCGGAGTTGTTCCTCGTGGAGCGCATCGCCGAACTGCCGTTGATCGATCTGCGCTGGAACAACAAGGTCACGGCCATTGACAGCTCGGGCGAAGGCGGTCCCGTCGGCCTTACCATCGAAACGCCCGAAGGGGCGTATCGGCTTGCAGCCGAATGGCTGATCGCCTGCGATGGCGCTCGTTCCCCGCTGCGTGACATGTTGGGGCTGGAGTTCCGCGGCGAGGTCTTCGACGACCGCTTTCTGATAGCGGACGTGAAGATGGCCGCCGACTATCCGGCAGAGCGCTGGTTCTGGTTCGATCCGCCCTTTCATGCGGGTCAGTCGGCCCTTCTTCACAAGCAGCCTGACGATGTCTGGCGCATCGATCTGCAACTGGGCCCCGATGCGGACCCGGAGGTCGAGCAGCGCCCGGAAAACGTCATTCCCCGCATCGCGCGCATGCTGGGCCATGACAATTTCGAGCTGGAATGGGTCTCGCTCTATTCCTTCCAGTGCCGCCGTATCGACCGGTTCGTTCATGACCGCGTGATCTTTTGCGGCGATAGCGCCCATCAGGTCTCGCCCTTCGGCGCGCGCGGAGCGAATTCCGGCGTTCAGGATGCGGAAAATCTCGCCTGGAAGCTGGATCTCGTCCTGAAGGACGAAGCGGAGCCTTCGCTTCTGGAGACCTACGACGCTGAGCGTTCCTTTGCGGCGGACGAGAATATTGGCCACAGCACGCGTTCCACCGATTTCATCGCGCCCAAGAGCCCGATGGAGCGCATCTTGCGCAACGCCGTGCTTGATCTCGCCGCCAAGACCGAATTTGCCCGCTCCATGGTGAATTCCGGCCGTCTGTCGAAGCCGACCGTCTATGACACGGCGCTCTCCACCGCTGATGATGAGACCTTTTCGGGCGTGGCCCGCCTTGGTGCGCCCGTGCCGGACGCTCCCTTCAAACGCGCTGACGGCTCGCCCACCTGGCTTCATGATGAGCTCGGTCAGGGCTTCACGGTCCTTCATGTGGCCAACGGGGCTGCCCCCAACGCCGTTGAGGGCGCGGCCTTGCGGATCATCGGCGGGGAGCTTCTGGATGAAAGCGGCCAGTTCCGCCGCCGTTTCGATGCGACGCCGGGCGCGACCTATGTCATTCGGCCCGACCAGCATCTGGTCGCGCGGTTCCGCCATTTTGAGGCGACAAAGGTGGCCAATGCCATCGCACGGGCCAAGGGCCTATCGGACAGGGCCGCGTGAGGAGGCAAGCATGAGTGATCTGATAACCGCACTTCAGTTGCCCGACCCGGATGCCGCCTATCACCGGCTGGTCGATGCCCATCGGGGGCTCAGTGAGGAGCAGAGCGCAGATCTCAACGCCCGTCTGGTGCTGCTGCTGACCAACCATGTCGGCGATCTCGCGGTGCTCGATCAGGCCATCGAGCTCGCCAAGGCAAAGCGCGGAAGCTGAGAGCGGGCTTGCGCAGTCGGGAGCAGCCGGGGAGGGGGCGCCGGGCCTGCGCGTGTGGCCGATCCTTCGAGACGGCCTTGTCAGGCCTCCTCAGGATGACGTTCCCGTGTTGTTGGCTTTCCTCAATCCATCAACACGGGAACGTCATCCCGAGGAGCTTGAGAAAGCGGGCGTCTCGAAGGATCGGCCACACTCTAAGTCCTGTTTGCTGAGGTATTGCGTGGGGGCGTATCGCTCCCTCTCGAAGGAGGGGCGGCCGTCCGCATGCGCACTTTCGCACTGACCGAACGGACAAGGGGGCGTGGCGGGGTGCGGACAAATGGCGTTGCAAATTCCGTGCGGTCTTGGCACAGGTTTGAACATGACACGACGCACCACAGCCCTGATTGCGAAGGCCGGTCTCGCGAGCGCCGCGCTCCTGCTCGCGCTGTTGTGGCTCGTGCTTTATCCCGCGCTGTTGCCTGAGGGCATGCTGCCCTTCGATGCGCGTTTCACCTCCATGACGTTTGACCAGTTGCGCAACATCATGCTCGCGCTTGGAGCAGATGGACGCTCGCTGTATCAGTTTGTTCTTGTGCCGGTCGACATGGCGCTGGTTCTGGCCTATGGCGCAGGCATTGGATGTGCCATCGTCTGGCTGCGCGGCGAGCCCGATCGCATGACCATTGCGGAGATGCGGCGCAGGCAATCGGCGGGAAAGCGCGTACGCTCCGCCGTCGGCTCGGTTTTGCTCGTCGCCCCCTTTCTCGCCGCCGCCTTCGATGCCTGGGAAAATGTGCTCATCTTCCGTCTTCTGGGGCAGGGCGAAGGCGTGTCGATCCGCCTTATGGAAGAGCTCAACCGCACTTCGGGTTATAAATGGGCCTTTCTGGCCCTCGCAGGTGTGGCCTTCGTCGTGCAGTTGCTGGGGTATCTTTCACGGCGCGGGCGGTGATCGCGATGCCCTTGCGTCTTTGTGCACTCGCAAATCTGTACGCGCCTGCCTACATGGTGTGAGACAGCGCCCGGCATCAAGGAGAAACCAGACCATGCGCAATCCGCTCCGCTTCACTCTCGGCAAGGCCATGCTCGCCCTGTCCCTTGCCATGGTGGCAGGAACTGCGACGGCCGCCGAACAGCCGGAACTGATCTTCAAGCGCTCCACCGTCTGGAAGTTTCTCACCCCCGACCACAAGCTTGCCACCTACGCCATCGACGACCCGATCGCGAAGGGCGTGTCCTGCCATTTCACGGTGCCGGAAAAGGGCGGTATTTCGGGCTGGCTGGGGGTTGCGGAAGAGGTCTCAGACATCTCGCTCGCCTGCCGTCAGGTCGGGCCGATCTCGTTTGAGGGCAAGTTCGAGCAGGGCGAAGACATGTTCCGCCAGCGCCGCTCGCTGTTCTTCAAGAAGATGCAGATCGTGCGTGGATGCGATGCCAAACGCAACGTGCTGGTCTATGTGGTCTATTCCGACAAGCTGGTGGAAGGGTCGCCCAAGAACTCCACCTCCACTGTCCCGATCATGCCGTGGGGCGATCAGATGCCAGCAAAGTGCGGTGAATTCTTAAAGGATTGAGCCGTGCCAGACTGCCCGTGACATTGGCACGGAAAGTTCTTTTTTTCGGGAAGGCCGCAGGCTTATTTGCGGCCTCCGAAGGACCACGGGGAAACCTCGTGGAAGATGTCTGGTGCCTTGCCTGTCGTCGCTGCGACCAGTGCAAACACCGGAGCTGCCACCATCAACCCGATCAGGATTCCGGCCAGAACGGCCTTCACCTTGTCGGCGGCGGTCAGCTCATCGCACCGACGAAAGCGACGGCGACCAGAGAGCGGGGGGCGAGGATGCGCTGTAGCTTGCAGACCGCTATCGTCGCCGAAAAAACTGATATTCGACATGACCGGTACTCGCGACTGTTTCCGAACGCATTCGTTCTCGTCTATCCGGGCTGAACCCGCCGTGACCTCTTCGTTCAGCTGTCATTCAGTTTCATCGCCCGGCTTGACCCGAAGGGCGATGCGTCCTACACCGCTGAACCATGAACACGGTCATCATCATTCGCATTAGCGACGAGATTATTTGCGGCTAGCTTGAGTGCTGGCTGTGGCCGTTTCCTCCTGCCCGAATTTGCAAGACGAACGCCCCGGCTAGCGCCCCGCTAGCAGCAATTCAACGGGGTGCCTATGGATCTGGTTATTTATAATACGCTCTCGCGTGTTAAGGAAGTATTCACGCCGTTGGATCCGGCGCGGGTGCGGATGTACGTTTGCGGGCCCACCGTCTACGATTACGCGCATATCGGCAACGCACGTCCTGTGGTTGTTTTTGATTTACTTTACAGGCTCTTGCGTCATGTTTACGGCGCCGATCACGTCACCTATGCGCGCAACATCACGGATGTTGACGACAAGATCAACGCAAGGGCTGAGGCGGAAGGCCGCACCATCCGCGAGGTGACGGAAACGACGGCAGCCCAGTACCACGCCGACATGGCCGCACTGGGCGCGATGCTGCCCACCATCGAGCCGCGGGCCACCGAACATATTGACGACATGAAGGCGATGATCGAGCGGCTCGTTGAGCGCGGATATGCCTATGTCGCGGAAGGCCACGTCTTGTTCGAGGTCTCCAAGATGGCAGATTACGGCCGTCTGTCCGGTCGCTCGGTGGATGACATGCTGGCTGGAGCGCGGGTCGAGGTTGCGCCCTACAAGCGCGATGCGATGGATTTCGTGCTGTGGAAGCCGTCCAAACCCGGCGAACCCTCCTGGCCGAGCCCCTGCGGCATCGAGGAAGCGGGCCGTCCCGGCTGGCACATCGAGTGCTCCGCCATGGCAGGGCGCCATTTGGGTGAGGTGTTCGACATCCATGGCGGTGGCATCGATCTGACCTTCCCGCACCATGAAAACGAGATCGCCCAGTCCTGCTGCGCCCATGGCACCGAGCAGATGGCGCGCTACTGGATGCACAACGGCTTCCTGCAGGTGGAAGGCGAGAAGATGTCGAAGTCGCTCGGCAACTTCATCACCGTCCATGAGCTTCTGGAAAGCGACAAGGTAGGCGGGCGCACATGGCCGGGAGCGGTGGTGCGCCTGACACTCATGTCCGCCCATTACCGTCAGCCGCTCGACTTCACCCAGAAGGGACTTGAGGAAGCCGAGAAGCTCATCGAGCGCTGGGCGAAGCTCATCGCCCATGTCGAGCTTTCCGCCGATGTCACGCCGCCGGAAGAGGTAATTGAGGCGCTTTGCGACGACATCAACACCCCGCGCGCCATTGCGGCACTTCACGGCTTTGCGCGTGCGGCGCGGTCCGGTGATGCGGAAGCTGCGGCAAAGCTCGCAGCCGCTGCGTCGTTCCTCGGTCTGATGCCGGAAAGCTGGCGTGGCGCCACGGCCGCGTCCGAAGAGGCAGCAAAGGCCGATCCTGAGATGGCGGCGCGCGTTGAGCGGCTGATTGCAGATCGCATCGCGGCGCGGGCTGCGAAGGACTGGGCGGAATCGGACCGTATTCGCGACCTGCTCGTCGCTGAGGGTATCGTGCTGATGGACGGCAAGAACCCGCAAACAGGCGAAATGGAAACGAAATGGGAGTTGAAGAAGTAGCGGGCTGAGCTGGATCACGTGTTGGATCGCGTGTTTGTCCCATCCTTCGAGACGCCCGCCGTGGCGCGCTCCTCAGGATGACGTTGTGGGTGTTGAAACCTCTCACAACATGCAAGCCACACCCACAACGTCATCCTGAGGGGGCCGTCAGGCCCGTCTCGAAGGATGGGCCACACGGATGGAAGTCAGCCGATGTTTTTTTCGGCTACGAACGAGGAGAGGACGACATGGAGATGAGCGAAGCATCCCGTCTGACTGACGCCCGAACTGGCGCCCGAACCGGTGGTTGCCAGTGCGGCGCCGTGCGCTTCGCCGTGTCGGGCCCCCTTGGTCAGGCCTCCATCTGCCATTGCCGCATGTGCCAGAAGGCGCTTGGCAACTTCTTTGCGCCTTTCGTTTCCGTGACAGCCGAACAGCTTGCGTGGACGCGCGGGCAGCCGCGCTATTTCCGCTCCTCAAGCGACATGCGGCGCGGCTTTTGCGGAAACTGCGGCACGCCGCTGACCTATGACGCGAGCGAAGGCATCGCGCTCGCCATCGGCGCGTTCGACGAACCGAAGACCATCGTTCCGACCATCCAGTTCGGGACGGAATCAAAGCTTCCCTGTGTTGATCGGCTCCACTGTCTTCCCGGCATGACGACGGAAGAAGACCCGGATATTGCCGACATCATTGAAAACCTGGTGTGCTACCAGCACCCCGATCACGATACGCGCGATTGGCCGCCCCTGGATGAGGACAGCAGGCCATCCGCAAAGGAGATGAAATGAGCGAACTGGCGACCCTCTATCCTCCGATCGAGCCCTATGAGACGGGCTATCTCGATGTCGGCGATGGTCATGAAATCTACTGGGAGCGCTGCGGCACGAAGGGGGCGAAGCCCGTCGTGTTCCTGCATGGCGGTCCCGGTGGCGGGTTCTCGCCCGCTAATCGTCGCCAGTTCAACCCTGAGCTTTATGATATTCTCCTGTTCGATCAACGCGGCTGCGGTCACTCGCGCCCCCACGCCGAACTCGAAGCCAACACCACCTGGCATCTCGTCGCCGATATCGAGCGGCTGCGTGAAATGGTGGGCGTCGAGAAGTGGCAAGTCTTCGGCGGGTCTTGGGGCTCGGCGCTGGCGCTCGCCTATGCCGAGACGCACCCGGAACGCGTAAGCGAGCTGATCGTGCGCGGCATCTTCACGCTGCGCCGCTTCGAGCTGGAATGGTACTACCAGTACGGTGCCTCGATGCTTCATCCCGAGAAGTGGGAGCGGTATCTCGCGCCGATTCCCGAGAACGAGCGCGATGACATGATGGCTGCCTACCGCCGCCGTCTTGTGGGCGACGACGAAGCCGCCAAGCTTGAAGCCGCCAAGGCCTGGGCGATCTGGGAAGGCGAGACGCTGACCCTGTGCCCCGACGAAGGCACCTCGGAGAAATTCCGCGACGGGCACTTCGCGCTCGCCTTTGCCCGGATTGAAAACCACTACTTCGTCCATGGCGGCTGGATGGAGGAGGGCCAGCTCATTCGCGACGCGCACAAGCTCAAGGGCATTCCCGGCGTGATCGTGCAGGGACGCTATGACATGGCGACGCCGGCGCGCACGGCGTGGGACCTGCATAAGGCCTGGCCCGAAGCCGAATTCCACCTGATCGAGGATGCTGGCCACGCCTATAGCGAGCCGGGAATACTCGATCAGCTCATCCGCGCAACCGATCGCTTCGCAAAGAACAGCGATCATTCAACAAAGTAAGACTGAATCGCCTGAACAGCCAAAGGCAGGAAACGAGACATGTCCGATACCGCGAATGCCGCTGAGACAACCGCCAAGGAGCGGCTCTATCTCTTCGACACCACCTTGCGCGACGGTGCCCAGACCAATGGCATCGATTTCACGCTGGAGGACAAGATTGCGATTGCGGACATGCTCGACAAGATCGGCATTGACTATGTGGAGGGCGGTTATCCAGGTGCGAACCCGCTGGATACCGCTTTCTTCGAGAAAAAGCGCACGAAGAAGTCCACCTTCACCGCCTTCGGCATGACCAAGCGGGCCGGTCGCTCGGTTGGGAACGACCCGGGCCTTCAGGATCTGCTGGGCGCTGCCTCCGACGCCATCTGCTTTGTTGCCAAAAGCTGGGATTTCCATGTGAAGGTGGCGCTCGGCACCACCAACGAGGAAAATCTCGTCGGTATCCGCCAGTCGGTGGAGGCGGCGGTGGCGGCAGGCAAGGAGGCGCTGGTTGATTGCGAGCACTTCTTTGACGGCTACAAGGCCAACCGGGACTATGCGCTCGCTTGTACAAAGGCCGCCTATGAGGGTGGGGCGCGTTGGGTGGTCTTGTGCGATACCAATGGCGGCACACTGCCGGACGAGATCGAGGCAATCGTCAAGGACGTGATGAGCGTTGTGCCCGGCGATCATCTCGGCATCCACACCCACAATGATACCGAGCACGCGGTCGCCAATTCCCTAGCGGCGGTGAAGGCGGGCGTCCGTCAGATTCAGGGAACGCTCAACGGCATTGGAGAGCGGTGCGGCAATGCCAACCTGATCACGCTGATCCCGACCCTGATGCTGAAGCCGGAATATGCGGACCGCTTCGAAATCGGCGTCAGCAAGGAATCCCTGTCGCATCTCACCCAGTTCTCGCGCGCTTTCGATGAACTGCTGAACCGCGCGCCCGACCGTCATGCCGCTTATGTCGGCTCCGCGGCCTTTGCGACCAAGGCGGGCATCCATGCTTCCGCGATCCTGAAGGACCCGAAGACATATGAGCATGTCGATCCTGTAAGCGTCGGCAATCGCCGGCAGGTGCTGGTCTCCGACCAGGCGGGCAAGTCGAACCTTGTCAGCCAGCTGGAGATGCTGGGCATCGAAGTCGATCCCTCCGATCGACGCCTCGACAACCTGCTGCGCGAGGTGAAGGAGCGCGAGGCGTTGGGCTATGCCTATGAGGCAGCCGATGCCTCCTTCTCGCTGCTGGCATTGCGCCACCTGGGGCATGTGCCCGAGTTCTTCGAGGTCAAGAGCTTTCGCGTCATGGTCGAGCGCCGCTACAACGCGGTGGGCGAGCTTGTGACGATCTCAGAAGCCGTGGTGAAGCTGTGCATCGATGGCGAGGAACGGATGTCGGTGGCGGAAGGCAACGGCCCGGTCAACGCGCTCGACATTGCCCTGCGCAAGGATCTCGGCAAATACCAGAGTGAGATCGAGGGGCTTGTGCTGGCGGACTTCAAGGTCCGTATCCTCAATGGTGGCACGGAAGCCATCACGCGTGTGCTGATCGAGAGCATGGATGAAACCACCGGCGAACGCTGGTTTACGGTCGGCGTCTCGCCCAATATCGTCGACGCCTCGTTCCAGGCTCTGATCGATTCTATCACCTACCGTCTGATGAAGGGGAGTGCATCCGCACGTTAGCCGGTGCCTCGTTTCTCATGAAAATCAATCCTGACGTCCGGCGTCCTGCGGACGCGGAAACCGTCGCCTATGTCAATGCGGTGGCGGCGTATGGCCTTTGGGGCGTCCTGCCTCTCTATTTCATGCTGGTGAGCGCGGTTCCCTCCGGCCAACTCGTCGCCCAGCGCATCGTCTGGTCCGTGTTGGTGGTGGGGACGGCATTCTTCCTCGCCCGCCGGATGGATCTGGTGATGGAGGTGCTGCGGGACCGGCGCGTGATCTCTCGGCTTTCGATGAGCGCCTGCATCATCGCGTTCAACTGGCTGGTTTTCATCGTCGGCGTCGACGCGCACAGGGTGCTGGAGATTTCCTTCGGATATTTCATCAATCCGCTGGTCTCGGTCGCTCTGGGCACCGTGCTTCTCGGGGAGAGGCTAAGCCGGGGGCAATGCGTCGCCGTCGGCATTGCCGCCATCGCCATCGCCATTCAGGCCTGGGGGCTGGGCAGCTTCCCCTGGATCTCGCTGGCACTTGCCTTTTCATTCGGCATCTACGGCTTCCTGCGCAAGACGGTGGTTGTGGGCGCGGCGACAGGGCTGCTTGTGGAAGCGGCGGTGCTGCTGCCGGTCGCGCTCGCCTATCTGGGCTGGTGCGCGTTCTCCGGGACCCTGATGCTCGGCGACAATATCACCATGATGCTGCTGATCGCCGCCTCGGGCGTGGTGACCGCCGTGCCGTTGATCCTGTTCGCGCGCGGAGTTCAGGGCCTGCCGCTCTCCACGATCGGCATCCTGCAATACCTTGCGCCTTCACTGAACTTCCTGCTGGCGATCTTCGTATTCGACGAAAAGCTGGATCCGAGCCGACTGATCAGCTTCGCGCTGATCTGGGTGTCGCTGGTCGTCTTTACCCGGGATCTCCTGCACCGTCGCGCAGCAACCGTTGCGGCGCAAAAGGCGAACGCCGCCGCTGTCGCGGGTACCGAAGTCGTGGACTAGCGCGCGTAGGAGCGGGCGGTCCTGCGCAGACGGGGCCGCCTCAAAGCTGAGAGATCGGAACCGCGTCGTCCTTGCACATGTCTGTCTTGCCGGCGGCCACGTGCAGGATGTGAGGCACGATATCTTCTGCCCTGTCAGCCACATGATAGGGCACTTCAAATCCGTTGCGGATGAATCCGTCGCGGCTCATATGCTCCAGAAGCTGGCGGAAAGGCTCCCAGAAGCCCTTGATATTGGCGAGCAATACGGGCTTGTCGTGGCGGCCGAGCTGCGCCCATGTCAGCATCTCGACCGTTTCCTCAAGCGTACCGATGCCTCCCGGCAACGCCACGAAGGCGTCGGCCTTGTCGAACATCAGCTTCTTGCGCTGGTGCATGTCCTCAGTGACGATCAGCTCGCACTCGGCTTCCAGCATCACCTCGCGTTCCTTCAGGAACTGAGGAATGATGCCGGTCACGTCGCCGCCATGCTCCAGAACCGTTCGGGCGACAATGCCCATAAGTCCGACGGACCCGCCGCCATAGATAAGCCGGATACCCGCTTCAGCGAGATAGCGACCCAGATCGGCCGCGGCCTCCCGATAGGCCGGGTCGGTGCCCGCTCCGGAGCCGCAATAAACGCAAATGCTCTTTATCTGTCTCATGATGGCATAGTTGGCGCGCGTGCGACATTCGGTCAAGTCGTCTGCGTCCGGTGCGCATTCCTTCGCATGCAATTATCCAGCGCTGCCGGGTCTTTTCGAACATGCTTGCGTCAGGCAAACAGAATACGCTGCGCGCGCCAGGCACGTTCGCGTTGTGGTGCTGCGACATAGAATCAGCCCCTAGCAAATCCCGGCGATGTTGGCGGGCGAGCGAAAAGCGCTGCGACATGAGCGCGTTGGGGTGGTTTGCTTGCCGCGACCGGCAAAGGTGTATAACGATGCGGGTCAATAGCCGATAAGGCCGCCCCAGCATAATGGGGCCCAACGGCGAGGGGATCTGCCGGTTCCAGAAGGCTCAGGGAGCAAAAAGGCGCGATGAACAAGGTAGTTTTCGCAGGTCTGTTTGGCATTGTCGTTGCGGTTTTGCTCGCGGTTTTCGGCGTCCAGACCGGCGTCTTCGACGGGTTCCGGAAATCCCCTGCAACGCAAGATACGGGGGCACCCGTTTCGTCTGACGAGGCGACGACATCTGCCGCGCGCGGCAGCAAGGCTGATGACGCATCCGCCTCTTCGCAACAGCCTTCCGAGACCGCGCCTGCCGTTTCCACCCCCCCCGCCATGGCACCGACCTTCGATGTGGTGCGCGTGGAGCCGACCGGCGATGCGGTCGTCGCCGGTCTGGCCGAACCCAACGCCACGGTTGCGCTCGTTGCCAATGGCAAGGTCATCGGCAAGACCAGAACCAACGCGTCGGGCGAATGGGCCATCGTCCTCGACAAACCGCTTGCGCCGGGAGATTACGACGTCGCCATTCACGTTGAACAGGCCAACGGGGTTCAGATTGAATCCAGCCAGCGCGTGGCGGTGTCCATCCCGTCCGAGAAGACGGGCGGCGATGTTCTTGTGGTGATGAATGCTGAAGGCGAGGCCAGTACCATCCTGCAACGCCCGGCAGGCCTGGCCGCACCCGCGGCGCCGACCGTTGTTGCCTCCAGTGAGACTGCACGCGAAGCCTCGACGCCGGGACAGGAAGATGGCGCGAGCGCAACCGATCCGGCTACCGGAGCGGTCCAGGTCGAAACCGATGCCGCCAAGTCTGGCGCAACAGGCGCGGCGCGCGAGAACGTTCCCGGCAACACAAGCGTCGCCGGCAGCTCCGCGAAACCGGCAGATAGCGCTGCACCTGCCGTATCCGGTGCGACAGGAGAAACCACTTCTGTGGCCGGTCTTGAAACCAATGCCGGACCGAGCGGCGTGTCGACGCCGGTTGCCACCGCCTCCGCAGAGCCCGAACCTGCCAAAACGGCAAGCGCCGCTCAGGTGACGGTCGATGCGGTGGAGAGCGAAAAGGGCAAGCTCTTCGTGGCGGGCACCAGCAAGGCCGATACGCGCTTGCGGGTCTATCTCGGGGCCGACTATCTGGGGGAGACGCGGACGAACCAGAACGGCCGCTGGCTGCTGGAGACGGAACATCCCGTCGATCCGGGGCAACATGATGTGCGAGCGGACATGATCAAGGATGACAGTGGCGCTGTCGTCGCGCGTGCGCAGGTCACCTTCGACCGCCAGCCCGATGCTGTGATCCTCACGCAGGTGGTTGCCTCCGGCGAGGCCGGGAAGGGAACAGGGGCGAGCGCTTCCGCCTCCGCCCGTCTGCCCAATGTGATCATCCGCAAGGGCGACAACCTGTGGACCATCTCCCGAAGGCTCTACGGCAAGGGCATGCGCTACACCACGATCTATCAGGCCAATCAGGGCCAGATCCGCAATCCGGATCTGATCTATCCTGGTCAGGTCTTCCTCACCCCGGTCGGCGATGACGCCTGGGAAAAGGATGCGGCCACCGACTGAGAGATTTGGCATTTTTGCGGAAACGGGGCGGGCTGCGGCACGTCCCGTTTTGCACTTTCTGGCCGCCAGCACTTGCATATCGAACATTCATCGTATATCGACGATGGATCAATCGCTCCCTACCCGCCATTGTGCCTCCCTGCCTGCCCTTGCGCGGGGCGTTATGGCGTTGGGACACCGGGCGTGATCCCCATTTCCTTCGAGCTTGACGATGGGGCGGAACACCTCTTTTCAGGAAATCCCATGTCGGATTTTGATGACGACAGGCTTGCCGCCTGTTTCAAGGCGCTGGGCCATCCGGCACGGCTCGCAATTCTGCGCGCGCTCGCCCAAGAGGAACGCTGTTGCTGTGGCGACATCGTGGGGCGCCTTCCTCTGGCCCAGTCAACCGTTTCCCAGCACCTTCAGATCCTGCGTGAGGCGGGGCTGATCCGAGGAGAGACGGAAGGCCGCAAGTCTCGCTACTGTCTCGACCGCGCGACACTCAAGGCGCTGGGTGATGGCACGGCGGCGCTGCTGGACCTGATCGTCGATCCGATTGCCGGGATGACCTGTTGCAAGACTGAAGAGAAGGCCTCCTTATGAGCCAGACAAGAACCAACAAGAAGGCCTCCGGCCAGCGCCGCGCGACGGTCGATGAGGCCTCCACCCTCAATACCGTGCTGAACCTGTGGCCCTATATCTGGCCTGCCGACCGGATTGACCTGAAACGCCGCGTCTTGATGGCGTTGGTTCTGCTGGTACTGGCCAAAATCGTCACCGTTCTGGTGCCTTACAGCTTCAAATGGGCGACCGACGCCCTGACCGCACCTGCCGAAGTCGGAGGGGCGGGGCTGCCGGGCTGGATGGTCGCGCCGATGATGCTGGTGGGCGTCTATGTGCTCGGCCGCATCCTGATGGTGGGGCTCAACCAGATGCGCGATGCGCTGTTTGCCCGCGTCGGCCAGCACGCGGTGCGCCAGCTTGCCTACAAGACCTTCGTGCACATGCATGAGCTTTCGCTGCGCTTTCACCTGCAGCGGCGCACCGGCGGCCTGTCGCGCATCATCGAGCGTGGTGTGAAGGGGATCGAGACCATTGTCCGCTTCACCATTCTCAACTCGCTGCCGACCCTCATAGAGTTTGCGCTGATGGCTGCGGTCATCGCCTACCAGTTCTCGTGGAGCTATGTCGGTGTTATCGCAGTGACGGTCTGGCTCTATGTCTGGTTCACCGTGCGCGCATCCGACTGGCGCATCGATATCCGCAAGGTGATGAACGAGAGCGACACCGACGCCAATTCCAAGGCGATCGACTCGCTGCTCAACTACGAGACAGTGAAATACTTCAACAACGAGCGCATGGAGGCCTCCCGTTTCGATGCCTCCATGGCCCGTTACGAGGGGGCTGCAACGAAGACATGGACGTCGCTCGCCTGGCTCAACCTCGGCCAGACGGTGATCTTCACCATCGGCATGGGTGTCTGCATGGCACTGTCGGCGCGCGCCGTCATGAACGGCACGCAGACCATCGGCGATTTCGTGATGATCAATGCGCTGCTGATGCAGCTCTCCATCCCGCTCAACATGATCGGTTTCGTCTACCGTGAACTGCGTCAGGGCCTGATCGATATTGCCGACATGTTCAACCTGCTGGCGGTGGATGCGGAAATCGTCGATGCACCGGATGCGGCACCGCTTGTGGTTGAAGGCGGCACGATCCGCTTCGACGACGTGCGTTTTGCCTATGATCCGGAACGTCCGATCCTGAAGGGCGTGTCATTCGAGGTGCCGAGTGGCAACACGGTTGCCATCGTCGGGCCGTCGGGGGCGGGCAAGTCCACGATCTCGCGCTTGATCTTCCGCTTCTACGACGTCACCTCCGGTTCGATCTCCATTGACGGGCAGGACCTGCGCTCGGTGCTGCAGGAAAGCGTGCGCGCAAAAATCGGCATGGTCCCGCAGGACACCGTGCTCTTCAACGACACCATCCGCTACAACATCCGCTACGGTCGCCCGTCCGCCACAGACGCGGAAGTGGTGGAAGCCGCGAACATGGCGCAGATAGCTGATTTTATCAAAACCCTGCCGCAGGGCTTCGATACGGAGGTGGGCGAGCGCGGTCTGAAGCTCTCGGGCGGCGAGAAGCAGCGTGTCGCCATCGCACGCACCTTGTTGAAGGCCCCGCCGATCCTCATTCTGGATGAGGCGACCTCCGCGCTCGACACCCACACCGAGCGCGAGATCCAGTCGGCGCTGGATGTCGTCTCGCGCAACCGCACCACGCTCGTCATCGCCCACCGCCTCTCCACTGTGGTCAATGCGGATATGATCCTCGTGCTTGAGGCCGGTGAAGTGGTGGAACGCGGCACCCATGCGCAACTTCTTGCCAAAAACGGGCTCTATGCTTCCATGTGGGAGCGCCAGCGCGAGGCGAGCGAGGCGGAGGAGCGCCTGCGTGCGGTGCAGGAGGCGGATGGAGACTTCATCGTTCGCCGTGGCCCGAGCGCGGAAGCGACCGCGGGAGCAGACTAGGGGCGTGTGTTCGCACAGGCTTGATCGCGACTTTGAGGCGCCATTGGTCATCGCCCGTTGATCTTCACCACCGTGATGGTGCAAACATGGCGCTTCATCGGCGCGGCATCCATCCGCCCGCATTCATTTTCAGGTAGGCGCAATGTCTCTGTTCGACACCATCAAACGTACGGCTGTCCCCATTCATCGGGAAGGGTGGCCCTTTCTCGCCATCGCGGCTGCGGCCACGCTCGTGCTGGGCTGGTTTTCGAGCTTCCTCTTCTGGATTGGTCTGATCCTGACCGCATGGGTCGCCTATTTCTTTCGCGATCCCAAGCGCGTCACGCCGGTCGTGCCCGGGCTCGTCATTGCGCCGGCCGACGGCATCGTCTGCATGGTCGGCCCGGCCACTCCGCCGGTGGAGCTCAATCTCGGCACCGAGCCGATGATGCGCATCTGCACCTTCATGAATGTGTTCAACTGCCACGTGAACCGGGCGCCGGTTACCGGGCCCGTCACCCGGGTCGCCTATCGGGCGGGCAAGTTCCTGAATGCGGAGTTGGAGAAGGCGTCTGACGACAATGAACGCAATGGTGTGGTGATCGACTCCCCCGAAGGGCGCATTGGTGTCGTCCAGATCGCAGGTCTCGTGGCGCGGCGCATCGTGTGTTTTGTGAATGAGGGCGAAAGCCTGCAGGCTGGCGAGCGCTTTGGTCTCATCCGCTTCGGCTCGCGGCTGGATGTCTACCTCCCCGCAGGCACGGCCCCCAGGGTTGCGATTGGCCAGACCATGGTGGCAGGCGAAACGGTACTCGCCGATCTTACGGTACCTGCTGGCACAGCGCCTGTGACGCGGGTGGCCTGACCCATGTCCACACCCTTCGCCCCATTTGAACCCGGCCCCAGCGGCAACGCCAATCATCGTTCCGGGCGCCCCCGTCGCTTTCAGCGGGTGCCCCTTAAGATGATCCTGCCGAACCTGGTGACCCTGCTGGCGCTCTGCTCAGGCCTCACCGCCATTCGAATGGCGGTGGAGGCCCGTTGGGACATGGCGATTGGTGCAATCGTGCTGGCTGCCGTTCTCGATGCGTTGGATGGACGCGTCGCGCGCTTCCTGCGCTCCACCTCGCGTTTCGGCGCAGAGCTGGACAGCCTCGCCGATTTCGTGAATTTCGGCGTCGCACCCGCGATCATCCTCTACATGTGGATCCTGAACGAGCTGGGGTCCTTCGGCTGGATCACGGCGCTGGTCTTTGCCATTTCCATGGCCCTGCGCCTTGCGCGCTTCAACGTGGCGCTGGATGATCCGAAAAAGCCCGCTTGGCAGGCGAACTTCTTCACCGGCACGCCTGCGCCCGCCGGCGCGCTGGTTGTCCTGTTGCCGGTCTATCTGCATCAGCTCGGTGTGCTGGACCGTTGGGCGGAGTTTGCACCCGTCGCCGTCGGCTATACCTATATCGTGGCATTCCTGCTGGTTTCCCGCCTGCCCACCTATTCCGGCAAGCGCATCGGCATGCGCATTCGCAAGGACATCGTGCTGCCGATCTTCGTGGCGGCCGTGCTGTTGGTGGCGCTGGGGGCAAGCTATCCCTTCCAGGTGCTTGCACTGGCGACCGTGGCCTATCTGGTTTCCATTCCCTTCGCGGGACGCTCCTGGCGCATGTATGAGCGCGCAGATGCCGCGCGAGCAGGGGGCGGAGCAAAAGCCGATGCCGAAGCCGTCGATCAGGCGACCCAGGCAGAGGGTGCCGATGGAGCCGGGGAAGCGTCCCCGCCCTCGACGTCATCCACATCGTGAGGGCCTACATCTCTTCGCGGTAACCCAGGGCCCGTAGCCGGTCGCTCAGATTTGCGTCGGGAAACGCCTGACGCAGAATGGCGAGCGCTTCAGCGGCGCTTGCCTGAGGGGCATTGTCCAGCAACCGCCTCATGGCCCGCAGGCGGCTGTGCAGCCCTGCGTCGATCGAATTCACGTCATGGTCCTCCAGCCCGGTATCATCCTCCGGCGCATCCGCCGTTTGGTCGACCAGAGTGAGCGAGGGTCGCATTGTCACCATCACTGTCTCCTTGCCCTTTCATCTGCCTCTATCGGGGCATGTTCAGCCTATTTGCTCGGCAAAAACGCGCTGCATACGATTAAAGGCCAAGCCTCTCAGCCATCTGTGCCTTTCTCTAGCCAGTTTCGGGCCAGTTTCTGATCTGTTTTACTGCCTATCTGACATATGACGTCTTGGTGACGACTACGTAGAGCGATTCGCTTCTCGTTTGGGGGAGCCGGGCCTGTGCGGGAGCGGTGCGGCGAGCGGTTGATTTTATCGCTCGTTTAAGCTTGCCTGAACGCAGGGGAATACCGTCGCGTCCGTTCGCGTGAACCTCGCGTGCCTCTGCCCCGACGCATCTCCAGCCGACCTGATTTTCCTTTCCGGAGTGAGACTGAAATGACCGAATATCCGCGTGACATGATTGGATACGGGCGCCACACACCCGATCCGCGCTGGCCCGATGGCGCGCGGATCGCCGTGCAATTCGTGATCAACTGCGAGGAAGGCGGCGAGAACAACATCCTACATGGTGACGCAGCCTCCGAGGCCTTCCTGTCGGAAATCGTCGGTGCCCAGCCATGGCCTGGTCAGCGCCACATGAACATGGAATCAATATACGAATACGGCTCGCGTGCCGGGTTCTGGCGGCTGTGGCGCATGTTCACGCAGCGCAATGTGCCGGTCACCGTTTATGGCGTCGCCACCGCACTCCAGCGCAATCCGGAAGCCGTGGCCGCCATGAAGGAGGCCGACTGGGAAATCGCCTCCCACGGGCTCAAGTGGGTAGAGTTTAAGGACATGCCCATCGAGGAGGAACGCGCCAGCATCGCAGAAGCGATCCGCCTCCACACGGAAGTTACCGGCGAACGTCCGCTCGGCTTCTATCAGGGCCGAAGCTCTGAAAACACCATTCCGCTGGCCATGGAGGAGGGAGGCTTCGTCTATCTCTCCGACGCCTATGCGGACGATCTTCCTTATTGGATCGCTGGACCCAATCGCCCGCAGCTCATTGTGCCCTACACGCTCGATACCAATGACATGCGCTTTGCAACCCCGCAGGGATTCAATTGTGGCGACCAGTTCTTCTCCTACCTGAAGGACAGTTTCGACACCCTCTATGCCGAGGGCATTGAGGGGCAGGCGAAGATGCTCAATATCGGGCTTCATTGCCGGCTTGTCGGCCGTCCCGGTCGCGCCGCGGCGCTTGCCCGCTTCATCGATTATGTGAAAGGCCACCACAAGGTCTGGATCGCGCGACGCATCGATATTGCTCGCCATTGGCACGAGCATCACAGCCCCGGCGCGTGATCGCCTCTCGCTTCGAGACTGCATCTGCCTCAACCTGTCGAGCAGTCTCGTCGGAAATTGGCGGGACTGCGTCGAGGCGCTGTGGAACAGGCGAGGGGATGGGCGCGCGGGGATATCCGCACCATGTCGAGGTGCTGATCGTCGTTTGAGGGGCGATCTAACGTGTTGACCTGATGGTGGTTTTCGCAATAATCCCGGCTCTGGCTCAGGTCAATTTGGACCTTGCACCTCAAGTGATAAGCGCAGGCTATAGGTGGCTAGTTTTTAAATATAAAAACTCAATAAAAACAATATCTGGTTTGCACTGCGAACAAAGAATTCAATTATCGAATTTATACTGGCAAAAGCACCGATTTTGCCGACAATGCGCTTCAGAACAGCCGGTTGGTGTAATGAGGCCGGTTGCGGGAGAGATCCGCCCCGGGTGACAAGCCCGGTGGAGAAGCTGGAGGAAAAACATGTTCAGAAAAATCGCGATCGCGGGCTGCATTGCGGTCGGTGCGTTCGCTCTCGCCGCTTCCGCACAGGCGCAGGACGTGACGCTCAAGGTTCATCACTTCCTTTCGCCGCAGTCGCCAGTTCCGAAATACTTCATCGGTCCGTGGGCGGAGAAGGTGGAAAAGGAATCCGGTGGGCGCATCAAAGTCCAGATTTTCCCCACCATGCAGCTCGGCGGCAAGCCGCCCTCGCTCTACGATCAGGCCCGCGACGGTGTCGTGGATATCGTCTGGACCCTGACCGGATATACGCCCGGCCGTTTCCCGAAGTCGGAGGCCTTTGAGCTTCCCTTTATCGCCGGCAAGGGGGCTGCGACCTCCGAGGCCGCATGGGACTATTACGACAAGAACCTTCGCGACGAGTTCAAGGATGTGAACGTTATCGCGGCCTTTGTTCATGGTCCCGGCCTGGTTCACGCGAACAAGCCGGTTGAGAAGCTTGAGGACATGAAGGGCCTGAAGCTGCGCGGTCCCACGCGCATGGCCAACATGCTGCTTGAAAAACTCGGTGCCATCCCGGTCGGGATGCCGGTTCCGGCCGTTCCGGAGGCGCTGTCCAAGCACGTCATCGATGGCGCGGTCGTACCGTGGGAGGTTTCCGTTCCGCTGCGCATTCCGGAGCTGGTCCACCACCACACCGGCTTCTCTGGCTCTCGTGGCCTGTACACCGCCTTCATGGTCTTTGCGATGAACAAGAGCCGGTACGAAGGCCTGCCGGACGACCTGAAGAAAATCATCGATAACAATTCCGGCCGCGAAGCCTCGCGTCTTGCCGGTCTTGCCATGGACAAGGGCGACATGGCCGGTCCCCCGGCGCTTGAGAAGTTGGGCGACAAGCAGACCATTCTTGATGAGGCGGAGACGCAGCGTTGGAAAGATGCTGCCAAGGACATCGAGGCGGCATGGATCGCGGAGATGAACGCCAAGGGAATTGACGGCGCCAAGCTGGTCGAGGACGCCAAGGCGGCAATCGGCACCTATGTGGACGATGAGAAACCCGTCTACGAGTTCTGATCTCAAAGACACCCGAAACAAGCCGGGGCGGTCGCGGTTTTGCGGCCGCCCCGGAGAGCGCCCTGAAGGCAAGTCGCCCGGTTCATTCGGATCCGGAGCGGGCCGAAATCAAGATATGAATACGCAGTCGTTTGGTGCGTGAGGAGACGTGTCCGACGCGCTGCATTCGGGAAGTCCGGTGAAACTGACACGGCGCGCAAGGAACGGTCTTTCGCGCAAAGGGTCCACAAAAGCCGGCGTCCTCGCAGTGGGGGAGAGAAATGGTCAAACCGGCCAAGGGGTTGGCGCCGCAGCTGGAGCAGCGCGTCGGCCGCGTTATTGAATTCATCACGCGTTGGCTCGCGATCGGCGGCGGTCTGGCGCTTGTTGCGTTGACAACGGTGACCTGCCTGAGCGTGATCGGGCGCGAATTGTCGGGTTACGTGCCGTTTTTCGGTCCCATTCAAGGGGATTTCGAGCTCGTTGAGGCCGGATGCGCCTTCGCGATCTTTGCCTTCCTGCCATGGTGTCAGATGCGGCGCGGCCATGTGACGGTGGACATCTTTGTCCAGCCGCTTGGCCCGCGTGGGCTTGCCGGGCTGTCTCTGGTCGGCAACGTCATTCTGACCGCTTGTGCGTTACTGATCGCCGTCAAGCTCGGCGAGGGGCTGATCGACAAGCGCTCCTATTCGGAAACGACCTTCATTCTTCAGATGCCCGTCTGGTGGGGCTATGCGGTGGCGCTCGTCGGCGCCTGGGTCTTCGTTCTGGCCTCCGCCTTCACCGTCTGGCGCAGCCTCAATGAAATGTTGGGTGATGGGGAGCGCGCCTGATGGGCAATATGGAACTCGCCGGCCTCAGCTTCGTCGTGCTGCTGGCGCTTATCTTTCTGCGCATTCCGATCGGCCTTGCTATGCTGGTGGTGGGGATCGGCGGAACGGTCATCGTTACCGACAGTTGGATCCCGATCCTGGCGCAGATGAAGTCGCTCACCTACGAGACCTTTTCCAGCTATTCGCTGTCGATTGTCCCACTTTTCCTGCTGATGGGGCAGTTCGCGACCCGAAGTGGCATGTCGCGCGGGCTTTTCCGTGCCGCTGCCGCCATGGTCGGCCATCGGCGCGGTGGCATCGCCATGGCCTCCGTCGCCGGTTGTGCGGGCTTTGGTGCGATCTGCGGCTCATCGCTCGCCACCGCCGCCACGATGGCGCAGGTCGCCCTGCCGGAAATGCGCCGTTACGGCTATAACGGGGCGCTTTCTACCGCCTGTCTTGCGGCGGGGGGCACACTGGGCATCCTGATCCCGCCATCTTTCGTCCTGGTGATTTACGCGATCCTTGCAGAGCAGAACATCGCAAAGCTCTTCGCAGCCGCCTTCGTGCCCGGCATTCTTGCCGCCATCGGCTATGTGATCACCATCGCGCTCTTCATGCGCTTCGACCCGGATGCTGCAAAGCCCGCCGAAAAGGCAACAGGGCGCGAACGTATCGAGGCGATGCTGGAAGTCTGGCCGGTCGTGCTGATCTTCCTTCTGGTTGTGGGCGGCATCTATCTGGGATGGTTCACGCCGACCGAAGGCGCAGCCGTTGGCACCGCGGGGACCGGCCTCGTCGCCTTCTTCCGTGGGCGGCTCGGCTGGAAGTCTCTGGGCGAGTGTATTCTGGCGACCGCCGTTTCATCCGGCATGATCTTCTTTATCGTCTTCGGAGCGGGGGTCTTCAATTCCTTCCTCGCCTTCACCCAGATGCCGCAGACCATGGCGGAATGGGTCGGCAATGCGGGCTACAGCCCCTGGCTGGTGCTTGTCGGTATCCTGCTGACCTATCTTGTCTTCGGCTGCGTGATGGATTCCGTGTCGATGATTCTGCTCACGGTGCCCATCTTTTTTCCGATCGTCATGACGCTGGATTTCGGCCTGTCGCCGGAAGAAACCGCGATCTGGTTCGGCGTGTTGGTGCTGATCGTCGTGGAGGTGGGGTTGATAACGCCGCCCGTGGGGATGAACCTCTTCATTATCAACTCCATGGCTCCGGACGTGCCTCTGACCCAGACCTATAAGGGCGTCATCTTCTTCGTTCTGTCGGACTTGATCCGCGTGGCGATTCTGACGGCATTTCCGGCCATCACGCTTGCGGTTCTGTGGATATGAACTGAGCTGAGCCGCAGTCGGTTTTGTGCGGCTTTGGAAAGGACCTGCAGAGAAGCGCTCGGGAGACTCGGTCACCCGAGCGTTTCCATTTCGAAAATCACATTTTGAATTTATGAGCTGTTATGTCATTTTCCCCGGCGTATCGGCAGGCTCGTTCAGCCGGTGGAACTTGCACGTTTTGGCTAAAAGCAAAGGGTCCGGTCTTTGCCGGGCGTTCTTTTGAAGTGCCGGTTGTGATAAAATGTCCCAAAGCTCTCGTGCTTTGTTACGATAAAGTGTCGAAAGTGTTATCTCTGTAGCGCTTCGATGTTGGTTGCATGTGAGGCCGGTTCTGGGATGGACAGGGCTTCAACGGGACGGATGCAGCGTACACGGCACGGAAAAAAGCCTGGAGAATTCAAACAGGCAGTCAAGATGAACAGGGTGTCCTCGATATCTGAGGGCAAGGAGGGCACGTTTCTCGTGCATTCCGGCGGCAGGCAGAATCTGGCAAGTGGCGAAAGCGATCTCGTGGAGATGCAGGATGATGCTCGAAGTCGGCGGAGGGGTTAAGTGAGAATAGGCCAATTGAGCCGGAGCGGGGAAGCGCAAGACGGGACCGGATTGCGCCGCAACATGGGCAGGTCGATTCTGCGTCGTGTCACGAGCACTCTGATCGATAATCGCAGAGGTGCGACTGCCGCGTCGGAGGTCGCGAGCCATCATCTGCATTTCGACAATGTGTCGAAGTACTACCGCGTCAAGACCGGCGATCATTGTGTGCTCGACAGCATCTCAATCGATTTCCCCCGTGGCCGAAATATCGCGATCCTGGGAAAGAACGGCGCGGGCAAATCCACCCTTATGCGGCTCATCGCCGGTTCAGAAGCGCCAACCTCCGGCACGGTGAGGCGCAAGACCCGCATTTCATGGCCTCTCGGCCTGGGTGCCGGGGTTCATCCGGCCCTGAGCGCAATGGAAAACTCACGCTTCATTGCCCGAATCTACAATAGCGACCCGCGGATGGTGGAGGAGACGGTGCGCGAATTCGCTGATATCGGCTCCTATTTCGACATGCCGGTGCGGACGCTGTCGTCCGGCATGCGGGCGAAAGTAAATTTCGGGCTGAGTATGGCGATTCAGTTCGATTGTTACCTCATCGATGAATTGACGGCCGTCGGCGATGCGCGTTTTCGCCAAAAATGCAAAGACGCCTTTGATCAGCGCCTGAACAATGCAGACGTGATAATGGTTTCTCACCAGGCGGCAACAGTTAAGAGTTTTTGCGACATGGCAGCAATTTTGAAGAATGGGAAACTCAGCTTCTATGATTCGATTGACGAGGCGACTGAAATCTATCGAGAGCTTGCGTAATGCAAGATAGTCCCAAGACACCGGATTCACGACGTGAGCCGGGGGCGCAGGCAGGTGCGGCCGGCGGCGTTCAGATGCAGCAAGGCGGAGCGAGGCTTGTGAGCGAGGCGCCAGAACCCACCGTGGTGCGTTTGCCCGAAGGGCGCGGCGCCGGCAAGCCGATCGCGCAGCCCGGCCATGGCGGCTATCCGGATCATGCGCGCGCGCGCGCCGCGCACTCGGCGCGTCATTCTCTGATCGCTCAAGCCAGGTCTTTCGGCATCGGCAAGATATCGTTCGTGCTGTTGGTGCTGCTGCCGACGCTCGTGACCGGGCTCTATTTCGCGTTCATAGCCTCCGATCAGTACGCGGTCGAAGCCCAATTTGCCGTTCGCTCGAAGGAAACCGGCGGCGGATCCATGGATGGGCTGACGCTGCTCAGCGGCATAACGGGATCCGCTCCAAGTACGTCCGACAGCTATATCGTCGAGAACTTCATCGGTTCGCGCGATCTGGTCGGAAAGATCGATGAAGATCTGAACCTGCGGCATCTCTATGCGCGACCGGAGGCGGATTTCTTCGCCTCTGTTGATCGCGAAGCGCCGATCGAGGATCTCGTGGAGTACTGGCGCACGATGGTGACCACGGAGTTCGACAAGTATTCCGGCATCATCACGCTGACCGTGCGCGCATTTCGTCCCAAAGATTCCGTTGTCGTTGCCCAGAAAGTGATCGGATTCAGCGAAGCTCTCGTGAACGACCTGTCCAGACGGGCGCGTGAAGATGCGGTCTCGGAAGCCGAAAGCGAAGTCGCGCGCGCGGAAAACCGGTTGCGACTGTCCAGGCGGGCTGTCGCTCGGTTTCGAGGCGAAGAGCGCCGGTTAAACCCGGTTGAAACCGCGAAGGCCCGCGAAAAGATCATTGCGGAGCTGGAAGGTCAGCGGGCGATGCTGGAAACCGAGCGATCCGCGGTTGTGTCCATGAGCCCGAATTCGCCTCGGCTGACATCGATCGAGTCGCAGATCCAGGCCGTCGCCAAGCAGATCAATGCCGTTCGTTACCAGACGAACCAGACCGATGGCAAAGGCGAAGGCACCCTGAATCAGCAGTTGTCGCAGTACGAAGAGCTCGAGACTGAACGCGAATTTGCGGAACGGGCTTATGTCTCCTCACTCGCGTCCCTGGAAAAGGCACGGCTGGAAGCGGTCAGTCAGAATCGCTATCTGGCGGTTTTCGTGCAGCCGAGGCTGCCGGATCTCGCATCCTATCCGCAGGGCCTGCGCTGGACCATCACGGTGCTCGCGGCGGCGTTCCTTTTCTGGGCGATATCCGGTCTTATTGTCGCAAGTGTTCGCGATCACATGGCGTGATAGTAAGTTCCAGCAATGTGTGGATTCGGGATAGTGCGACTGGTTGCAAGGAGCCGGAACCCGCTTGCGTCCATCGTGGTGGCTTTGAAGCGAAGAGTCTTGATTGTTGCAGATTTAATCGAAGTTTAACGGTGGACGCGGTCTTTGGATCAAGGTTGCGCGCCCTCACGGTGAGCGCATCCGCTGAATGTCGCGCAGCTCCTGAAGGACGTGTTGCCTCTCTGGTTGTGATGGACGGCGTGTTGAACGTTCAAATTCTGTTGCCGGACAGCAACAGAATTTGACGTAGGCCCCCCGGCACTGCTTCCTTCATGTCATTAAGCTGCGACAACTGCTATGAGATTCGGGCTGATAAAGGGGCGAGTAGTCTTGAGTGCGATGAAATCTGTCAGTGCGATCTTTGTGGCAGCTTTGCTGGCGGGCTGTGCGGCCCTGCCGGGCAGCGGTCCCTCCAGCTCTGAGTTGAGCGCGAGCGACATAGAGGGCGGCCTCAACTCCCAGGATTACTTCAATTTCAAGCTAACGCCGGAAGTTGCCGAGATCGCGGGGCGCTTCACGCCGACCCGTTTTGCGGACTATTTCGGGATCAAGGGCACAGAGCCGCGCCAGCGCATTGGCGTGGGCGATGTCCTGTCCGTCAATATCTGGGAAGCCGACGAAAAGGGCATTTTCTCGACGTCCTACGGCAAGAAGACCACCGTGCAGACCAGCGTGGATGATACCGGGCGTATCTTCGTGCCTTACGCCGGTCGCATACGCGCCGCGGGGCTTTCCGTTGAGGCCGTGCGCGAAACAGTCGAGCAGGCACTTGTGGGCAAGGCGGTGAAGCCGCAGGTCCAGATCATTGTCACCGGCAATCAGACCAACAGCGCCGTGGTCGTCGGGGATGTGAACAAGGCCGGCAAATATCCGATTTCCGTGGCCGGTACGCGGCTGCTTGATCTTGTCGCCGAAGCCGGCGGCGCACGGGGCAAGGCCTACGAGACAGAGGTTACCCTCAAGCGCGGCGATCGCAAGGCCAGCACGCTTCTGGCAGATCTGATCGACCAGCCGCGCAACAATGTCCGCCTCGTGAAGGGCGACAATATCCTGTTGACGACCAAGCCGCGCAGTTTCACCGCATTCGGCGCCGTCAAGCAGACGACGCTCAAGCATTTCCCGACCGAGACGGTGACCATGGCCGAAGCGCTGGCGCTTGTCGGCGGCCTCAATGATCTGTCGGCGGATGCAAGCGCCGTCTTCCTGTTCCGTTTTGAAGAACCTGAAGTGGTGGCGCGCTTGTCGCCGAAGGATCAGCACAAGCTGAGCGATTTCCCGGTTCCGGTGATCTACCGCCTGAACCTGCGGGATGCCAAGGCTTGGTTTGTGGCGCGTTATTTCCACATGCGCGACAAGGACATGATCTATGTCGCGAACCATCCGACCGCCGAGTTGGGCAAGTTCCTGCGTATCATCCAGCCTGCCCTGGCTGCAGCGAGGTCCTCGCAGCTCATCGCGGATGATCTGGACAAATGATCTGATGGACAGTGTTCCCCTGCCATGTGGCCCGAGCCGTTGGCCGAGCATCATGGCAGGCGTTTTTTAAGGGTCTGATACACTGGGGCGCAAAAGGGGCGTTTGCGTCCGGGCCGGGGTAATCGCTCCGGGATTTAAAGAAGACTGCGGATTGATGGACGTCAGAGAAACGAAGCCACGAACAGTGCTGCTGCTTCAGGGGCCGCCCTCGTTTTTCCTGCGCGACTTGGCGGGAGAGCTTGAGCAACAAGGGCATTCGGTTCTTCGAATAAACCTCAATCTTGGGGATTGGCTGTTCTGGTGGCGGCGTGGTGCCGTAAATTATCGTGGGCGTCTGCGCGACTGGCGCTCCTACCTCACCAAGTTCATCGCCATTCACGGCGTGACAGACATCGTCTACTACGCCGACCGATTGCCGTATCATGTGATCGCGGGGGAGGTGGGACGTGAGGCCGGCGTAGCCGTCACGGCTCTGGAATTCGGTTATCTGAGGCCGGACTGGATCACGCTGGAGCGCGACGGCATGTCCGCCTATTCGCATTTCCCAAACGATCCCGACGAGATCCGCGCCCTTGCGCGCAACATGACGCCGCCGCAGCCGGGCGCCCTCTACACCTATCCCCATGCCAAGGAAGCCTTCTGCGAGGTGGTCTACAACCTCTTCGCCTATTTCGGGCGGGGGCCCTATCCGTTCTATTGCGCCGACCGGCTCTACAACCCGGTTGTTGAGTATATCAGTCATCTCCCGCGCATCTTCTCCACCAGGCGCAACAGGAAGCACTCGCACGCGGTGCTCAAGGATCTGGTGGATGCCGGGCAACCGTTCTATTTCTTTCCGCTCCAGATCGACGCCGACTACCAGCTTCGCGCCAACTCGCCTTTCAAGCGACAGGCCGAAGCCGTCAAGCTGGTGATCCGTTCGTTTGCGACCCGCGCTCCCAAGGACACGGTTCTGTTCTTCAAGCAGCACCCGCTCGACAACGCCATGACGCACTGGAAGTCGCGGATCGCCCGGCTGGCCCGGCGCTATGGCGTGAGCGACCGCGTCCGCTTCGTGCGGGCGGGCGACCTGCGCGAGCAGCTTCTCCATGCCCGCGGCACGGTGCTGATCAACTCCACTGTCGGAATTCATGCGATGAAGGCCGGGTGTCCGATCAAGACACTCGGTTTCGCGGTCTATGACATGCCGGGCCTGACCTTTCAGGGGCCGCTCGATGCTTTCTGGACCAAGGCGGAAAAGCCGGACCCGGAGCTTGTTCAGGATTTGATCACGGTGATGGCGAACACGATCCAGGTGCGCGGAAATTTCTATTCTCGCGAAGGCAAGCAGGCGGGAGCGAAGGCCGCAGCGGATCGCATTGCACGCGGGACGGTCAATCAGCCCGGCGCCTACGTTCCAACACCGCCGCGGTTGGCCGATGCCTTGCGAAGGGGACTTCAACCGGCCGACTGTTTCGGACGTCAGTTGCCGCAAGGCGGGCTTGCGGTGGCACATGAAGAGGTCAGCCCCTAGCGCAGGGCAGAGCGGTGTACGATAGTGCCGTTTGCTTCGTGTGTGCGATGCTGGCGCAAGAGTGGATGGGGCTGACGACTTGGCGGAAGAAATCCGCACCTTCTTGTTTCTGCAAGGGCCGCTATCGCCCCTGTTCTCGCGCATCGGCGATACGCTCGCCGCCGCCGGACACCGGGTGCTGCGCGTCAATCTGTGTATCGGAGACAGTCTCTACTGGCATCGGCGCGGCGCGTATGATTACCGGGGACGACCGCAGGCCTGGGAACGCTACATCGACGATCTGATGGTGCGTGAGGGCGTCAGCGACGTGATCCTTCATGGCGACCGGCGCTTTTATCATCGTATTGCGGGGCAGATGGCGCGCGCCCGAGGGATCCGGGTGATCGCCACCGAGCTTGGCTATCTCCGTCCCGACTGGATGACCATCGAACTGGACGGGACATCCACCGGCTCGCATTTTCCGGATGACCCGGACACGATCCGCGAGATTGCGGCATCGCTTGATCCGATCGACTTCACGCCGAAATTCCACAACAGCTTCTGGCTCGTCGCCGCGCCGGATGTCGCCTATAACCTTGCCAATGTTGCGCTATGGTTCCTCTATCCCCACTACCGGCGACACACGGTCTACAATCCGGTGGTGGAATATGTGGCTGCTGGCCTCCGGTTGCTGCGCGCACGCAAGCGCGATGAGGCCGCCGCGGCCCTTGCCGCAACGCTCAAGGCAGGTGCCTGTCCGACCGGGGCAGGGCCATGGTTCGTGGTGCCGATGCAGCTCGAAGGCGATTTTCAGCTTCGTGATCATTCGCCGTATGGGGGCATGTCCAAGGCGCTGAGCATGATCTTTGCCTCGTTTGCGACCCATGCGCCGAAGAAGGCCCGGCTCGTCGTCAAATCCCATCCGCTCGATGCGGGCCTTGAGCAATGGCCGAGTGTCGTCATGCAGATGGCGCGCGAAGTGGGACTTGGCTGGCGCGTGGATTATGTGGACGGGGGAAGACTGGATAGCCTGATGGAAGGCGCGGCCGGAATGGTGACCGTGAACAGTTCCGCGGGCCTCGAAGCCTTGCGCGCAGGGCTTCCGGTCAAGACGCTGTGTCCCGCGATCTTCGATATTGAAGGGATGACGGATAGCCAGCCGCTCGACGATTTCTGGAACGGTCCCCAAGTGCCCGACGCCACATTGGTCGATGCCTTCATGACGGCGCTGGCGGGCACCGTACAGGCGCGTGGCTCCATCCACAGTTACGATGGGCTCGGTGCCGCGGTTGAGGCCATGAGTGTCCGCATTCTGGAAAACAGGCTCAATGAACCGGCGGGCCGCGTCGATCCGCCGCCGCGTCTGGAGCGCGCCCGCACACTCGGCGCGCCGCTATAAGTCCGTGGCGGGAGAGTGAATCAGTTTCTTAAGAGATTCGGAAAAGTACGGTAGGACAGGACCTTACGTGGATTTTCGGAATCAGTTTCCCCAATCGTTGAATCATTTCCTCAAGGCGCGTTGGACCAATCTGCCAACCGATCGGCGGACATGCGGGCCATCCGAGGAAAACATTGAACAGAAATGGACCCAATCTCATGGCCTCATATCGCAGCATCGTCATAACCGGCGCGAGCGGAGGCATCGGCACGGAATTGGCCAAGGCTTTTGCCGCGCCGGGCGTATCTCTGGCGCTGATTGCGCGTGATGAAAGCCGGTTGAAGCCGCTTGCGGAAGTCTGTCGCAGCGCGGGGGCATCGGTCGCCATAGCGGGCATCGATGTGCGTGACCGTGAGGCGCTTCATGCTTTTCTCGCTGCCCATGACGATGCCCATCCGGTTGATCTGCTGATCGCCAACTCCGGTGTTACCTGCGGGCTCGGCCCGGATCGCAGCCGGGAGAGCGATGCGGATGCAGAATGGTTGGCCGATGTGAACTACAAGGGGGTGGTGCATACGGTCTCCGGTCTGGTGGAACGCATGCGTGCCCGGCGCAAGGGGCGGATCGTGATGATGTCCTCGCTTGCGGGCATGCGCGGCCTGCCGGACATGCCCTCCTATTCCGCCACCAAGGCCGCGGTCATCGCCTATGGCGAATCCCTGCGCGGTTGGCTCAGGCCCTTCAAGGTGGGGGTGACCGTCATCTGTCCGGGCTTTGTGACTTCGCCCATGTCGGCCCGCCACATGGGCGCCAAGCCCTTCGAGATATCTGCGGCGAAGGCAGCGCGGATCATCAAGCGTGCGGCGGAGTGGGGCTTGCCATTCCGTGCGTTTCCCTGGCCGCTGGCGCTGGGCATCCGCCTCTCTCGGCTGCTGCCCCCCTGGGCCTCGGATCTCTTCTATATGCCCATGTCGGCCGACATCGAAAGAGACCCACGCGCCGATCTCTGACGCCCTCGCGCCCTATCAATATCGGTAATATGGAACAAATATCACTTATCTGACGCAGATTGGGCCACTTCCGCCTCTCCGGCGAGTTGAATCAGTTTCTTAAATCGGGCGTTTGGCAAAGGGCTCGGCGTCCCGAGTGCTGGCAAGGCGAGGGGGGAGACTGCCGCCTCTCCGTCGAGACGAGCCCTGTCGTTTCTCTTCAGTGGGCATCCCGAAGGATGGCCCCACACGCGTCTGCCCTTGGTCTGGCCCCCGGCGCTCTATCGTTCAGCGTGCGTTGTTGAGCAGCGCCTTCAGGGCGGATCCGCCCGCGCGGATCGTGGCGAGCCGTTCTGCGGTCTTCGCGACAGCCCGGTCGATCTGGTCGTGGGTGTGTTCGCTGGTGATGAAGAAGCGAAGCCGCGCCGCTTTCTCTGCTACGGCTGGGAAGATGATCGGCAGCACGTTGATATCGTCATCCAGAAGCGCATTGGCGAGCATCGCCGCCTGCACGCTGTCTCCCACGATCACCGGCACGACCGAATAGCCTGCGGACGGTCCGGTATCGAGCCCTGCCGCTTTCGCGACCTTCAGGAAATGGTGGCCATTGTCCTTCAGCCGCCCCACACGTTCCGTCTCACGCTCCATTATGGTGATGGAGGAAAGCGCGGCAGCAGCAAGCGGCGGGGCCATGCCGACGGAATAGACAAAGCCCGGTGCTGTCGCCTTGAGGTATTCGCAAAGCGTGCTGGAGCCAGCGATATAGCCTCCGCAGGAGGCGAGCGTCTTGGAAAGCGTTCCCATCCACATTTCGACGGAAGTGGGATCGATCCCGAACTCCTCCGCAATGCCACGCCCATGCGTACCCAGCACCCCCAGCGAATGCGCCTCATCCACGAGCAGCCAGGCGTCGTACCGGTTCTTCAGCGCAATCAGCCGCTTCAGATCCGGGAAGTCACCATCCATGGAATAGAGCCCTTCCACCGCGATCAGCACGTGATCGTGCAGGTGCCGGTTGGAAGCGAGCTGCTGTTCCAGCATGTCGAGATCGCCATGGGCGAAGTTC
This sequence comes from Breoghania sp., assembly GCF_963674635.1. Classification (NCBI taxonomy): domain Bacteria; kingdom Pseudomonadati; phylum Pseudomonadota; class Alphaproteobacteria; order Hyphomicrobiales; family Stappiaceae; genus Breoghania; species Breoghania sp. The sequence continues at coordinate 1,576,176 of NZ_OY771475.1, read as the reverse complement.
AGCCGTTTCGCGCCTGATAGCCGCGCGCCTTCGGCAATGGAGTTGTGGATAAGCATGTCGGAGAGGATGAGATCCTCGGTTCCCATCATATGTCCGATGGTGGAGACATTCGTGGCATGACCGGAAACGAAGGTCACCGCGTCCTCAACGCCATGAAGGCGCGCAAGAGCGGCCTCAAGTTCGCGGTGCAGCGGGCGCTCGCCTGCCACAACGCGGCTCGCGGAAACGGAGGTGCCATAGCGCGCGATGGCCGCGTTCGCGGCTTCCAGAACCTGCGGGTGCCCGCTCATGCCCAGATAGTTGTAGGAGGCGAAATTGTCCAAGGTCCGCCCGTTGATGAGCGTCGTGGACCCCGCGGTTGCATCATGCGGACGAAAGAAAGGGTTCTCGAGCCCGATCATATCGGCGGCCGCGCGCTGCATTTTGAGTTGCTTGACCTCGGGAAGGGTGCCGAAATCAAAAGCGGGTGCAGTCTGGACGCGCCGGGGAGCGGCGGGGCGGCTTTCCTGGGGCTGTTTGCGCCCTGCGCGCAGCGATTGCATGAGCTTGTCACGCTGACCGCCGGATAGCCCGCCCAAGCCTCGTTTGTCCGTCATGGAAGTCGTCCTTGCATCCCCGGTGCTGTCGCTCCGGCCTAGTTCAGCAACTTGCCGACATTCCGGCCCGAAGCCTCCACCTTCGCAGCCAGTCCCGCGGCAGCCTCACTGTCCAGTTCTTCCGCATCTCCCCCCAGATGCTGGCTGGCCAGAGATTCCACATTCCCCGAAATCGCCAGATCCTCACCGCGCACCCGCTTGACGATGCGCGCGGAAAGGTCGTTCAGCGTCGCTCCGTTTGCAAGCGACATCAGCGGAATATCGACGCCCAGCTGGCGCTCGCACGCCATGCGCAATTCCAGCGCCATCAGCGAATCCATGCCGATATCGGACAACGGCTTGTGTGTGTCGATTTCTTCCGGCGCGATCCGCAGGATGCGTCCGATTTCCACAGACAGCAAACGTCCGACGGTCTTGACCGCTGTTGCGGCATCAAGTCCTTCCAGCATGGCTGCAAGGTCGATTGCGCCTTCCTCCAGCCCGTCGCCTCCCGAACCGAGGCCAAGACGGGAGACAAGCGGGGTGTTCAGAAGCGCCAGATCGCGCCGTGCCTGCGCCCAGTCGATGCGCGCATAACCGATAGCCGCCAAATCCGGATTCAGCTGATCGGCCTTCGGCAGTGACAGAAGTTGACCGAGTCCTTCCAGCGCCTCGTGTGCTGCAAGCGCATGGCGGCCGAGCTTGCGGGCCACCAGATCGTTCACATCCGCATTGCGCGCCAGATAGCCCGCATCGGAAATGGCGCCCCAGCCGACCGCAAGGCCCGGCTTTCCATCGGCGCGGCGTCTGCGCGCGAGCGCCTCCAGATAGCCGTTCGCGGCCACGTAATTGGCCTGCCCCGGATTGCCCACAAGCGTCGTTGCGGAGGAGAACATCACAAAGACCTCCACCGGGTCATTGGCGGTCAGCGCATCGAGATGATCAGCAGCGGCGACTTTCGGCGCAAGGACGCGGGAAATCCCGTCGGCATCGAGATTGGTGATCAGCGTATCATGCAACACCATGGCGGTGTGGAAGACACCCGCAATGGGCGGCATGTCGGCACGAACGCCGTCAAGGGCTTGCGCCACCGCATCGCGATCGGTCGCATCAGCTGCAATCGCACGAACCTCGACGCCCTCAGATTCAAGGGCTGCGATGACGTCGCGAGCCGCTTCGCTCGCACCACCCGAACGTCCGATCACAGCCAGATGGCGCGCGCCGTTGGCTGCCAGCCAGCGCAACAGTTGCGAGCCGAAGCCGCCGAAGCCGCCAACGATGACTTGCGTCTTATCGCCCGAGAAATCGAGCTCTGTGCGCGCAGGTGGCGCGTCAGGTGCGGCCGGTGGGCCAAGCACGATCTTGCCGATATGGCCGGACTGCTGCATCACGCGGAACGCTTCCACAACGGAGCCCGCCTCAAACCGGCGATAGGGAAGGGGTGCAAGCGCGCCCTCGTCGAAAAGAGCCACGAGATCGGCGAAGAGCCGCTTGGCTAGGTCCGGCTGGCGGGTCAGCAACTGATCCGCATCAATGCCGAAATAGGTGAGGTTCTGGCGGAACGGGCGCAGGCCGATGCGGGTGTTGCCGTAATAGTCACGCTTGCCAAGCTCAAGGAAGCGCCCGAAGGGCTTCAGAAGCTCGATGGAGCGCTCCATCGGCTCGCCAAAGAGCGAGTTCAACACCACGTCGACGCCTTCGCCGTCCGTCAGATCCAACACTTCTTCGGCGAAATCGAGTGAACGGGAATCGTAAACGTGATCAGCGCCCAGAAGGCGCAGGAAATTACGTTTTTCGGGTGTTCCTGCCGTGGAAATGACAGTCGCCCCGCGCCACTTGGCAAGTTGAAGGGCAGCTAGCCCCACACCACCGGCTCCGCCATGAATGAGCGCGGTTTCGCCCGGCTGCAGGCGCGCGAGCTCAAGAAGCGCATAATACGCGGTGAGGAACGGGACCGGGATCGTTGCGGCCTCGGTGAAGCTGACCGCGCGCGGCATGGGGGCCATTGCGGTGTGCGACACCGTAACGTGGCTCGCAAAACAGGCCGGTGCGAAGGTTATGACGGCATCTCCGGGAGCAAAGGCCGTGACGCCTTCGCCGACACGGGTGATGACGCCCGCGCATTCCATCCCGAGCGTCGGCCCGGCAAAGCCGTCTTCCAGCGCCTCTTCCGGCAGAAGGCCCAGCGCCCACATCACATCGCGGAAATTGAGCCCGCTTGCCTTCACCTCGATTTCGACTTCGCCCGCAGACGGAGCCCGGCGTTCGACCGTCTGCCAGGAGAGCCCATCCAGTGCGCCTTGCTGTGGGATGTCCAGATAGGCGGCGAGTTCGGCTCCATGCGAAAGGGATGTATCGCTTCTCAAGAGCCCGCCATGGAGGAGCCGCAGGCCGGACCGGGTGTCCATGCTACGCAGGATCTCGCATTCATCGCTCGGGTTCAGAATTTCGTCCGCAAGTCTGGTGGCGAATTCGCCGGGCGCAAGCACGGCGGAAATGTCCAGAAGCCGAAGCCCGGCTTCGGGGAATTCGTTCATCGCCACCCGCGCGAAGGCCCAGATCGCAGCCTGCACCGCATTATGACGGCGCGCGCCCGCAAAGGACTGCATTGCATCGGGAGCGACCAGCCAGAGGCCTGAAATCGTTGCGCCTGCGGTCTTCAGAAGCTCCACCAGTCCTTGCGTGCGTGCCTGTACAAGGGTGTTGTCATCGCCTTGGGAAGCAAACGCCCCCGAAAGATGGATGATCTCGACGGCTTGTCCAAGGTCCGCGACTTGGCGTGGCGTGCCCACCCCATCGCAAAGAAGCAGGGGTTTTCGACCTGCGCGCTCAAGCACGTCGACAATCGCGTTCGCCACATCGCGGGATAGGTCCGTCTCATCATGCAGGACGATGAGGGGGGGCACCCTTTCTTTTCCATCTTCTGTCGGAGCTTCCGCCTTTGGTGCGCCAATGCGGGTGCGGGCCTGAAGCGCCACGGCCTCAGTGCCTGGGGCGATAAGCTCCGCACCTTGCACGTCAACAAGGCCTGCCGCTTCCAGCGCATCGCGCCATTCATCGAGGGTGCGGGGGCGTGAAACCGGCTGATCCGGCTCCGCGGTGTCGCGCCACCAGTCAGAGCTGATGCCGAATACCATGTCCAGAAGCGGCGAGGGGGCCGGTTCGGTGACGAAAAGCACAGCACCGGGTGCGAGGTGCGACGCCAGTTCGCTGAAGGTGGTCTGCGCAAGGTTCGTCAGAAGGCTTGCGCCAATGATCACATCGAAACGATGGGCTTCCTCACCATCATCGAGGATTGTCTGCAAGGGGTGATGAAAGACATGGGTTGCGCCGGACCAATTGAGCTGGCCGCGCGAGAGATGCGCTTCGTCGGAATCCGTCACGGTGAGGCTCGCGTTCGACGGGTCGAGCGCGTTGGCCAGCTGTCCAACAAGCGCCCCGTCCACGGCGCCCACAAGCAACACGCGCATGGGGTCATGCTTCGACCATGCGGCGCTGAGGTGCGTGAGGGCGTCGACGAGCTTCTGACCGAGCGGCGCATAGGTTGGCGAGCCGGTCAGGAAGTGTTGCAGCAGGGGCGCTGCAAAGGCTTCCTCGACGCTTTCCGGCAACCCGTTTCTGAGATGACGGGCAAGATCGGTATCAAGGCGCGACAGCAGTGCGATCTCGGCGATCCGCTCTGGCGCTTCCAGCGCGATGGTGCGAAGGAGATCCGCCGCGCTGGGCGTGTCCTCTGTCACGGGCAGAGCCCAGCGGTTGGTGTCGGGGAGCCGTTCTGCGAGCCCCGCTTCCTCCAGATTGCCCAGCAAGCGGTGGCAAAGGACGATGGCGTTTTGCGCGATCCGGCCTTCTGCCTCAAGGGTCTTTAGGCAGACGACGCCTTCCTCATCCGCAAACCCTCGCATCGTCTCGAAGGAGATGGCACGCGCCAGAGCTTCCACGAGCAGCAATGCTTCTTCCGGCTCCCGCGCTCCGCCGACAGGCGTATCGATAAGTCGCGTTTCCGTGTCGCTCAGCGAGCCCGCAGCACTCGCCGCGCCTGAGAGCGGCAATGGGCTGGCGATGGTGCGATAGACGAGATCGTCTGGTTGATCGGCCCGGTTCAGCGCCACGGAACGGAAGCGGCACTGGGTGAGCCGCGCGACCAGCGCGCCCTCGGCATCGAGGAACTCGAAGGCAGCCTCCACCGAGCGGGCATTGGCCTTGGAGACCTTTATCCGCGCGCTTGCTGGCTGGCTCGTTCCACAAAGCCGGAACCGACCGATGCGCACCGGCAGGAAGCTGACATCGGCCCCCATGACGCCGCTCGCATGAAGGAGCGTGATCAATCCGTGGAAGCCGGAATCAAGCAGCATCGGATCGACGGCGAAGTCCAGCTCTTGCACCAGCGACGGCGCAAGCGTGACGCTCGCCTCCATCGGTCCATGAAGCACCACCTGCGCCGCCCGGCGGAAGCTCGGGCCATATTCGAGGCCATAGTGCAATGCCAACTTGTATAGCTCATCGCCGGACATGGAGCCGGTAGCGGGGCCTTGCTCCATACGCGCGGCTGCACCGGCTTTCGGCGCTTTCGCGATCGTGCAGCGCACGTTCAACGACCAGTCGGCTCCGTCGAGCCGCGGTCGGCTCTCGATTTCCAGAACCTTGTCATCGGGCGAGATGCGCACACGCACCGTCTGGCTATGCGCCTCTTCCAGAACGATAGGGCGCAGAATATCGAAATCGCGGACTTCCACGGCGCTTGTATCGAACCACAACCGGGCGGCGCGAAGAGCCATTTCCATCATCCCGGTGCCGGGCATCAGGATGGAACCGTCGATCTGGTGATCCCCGAGGAAAGGATGGGTATCGGTATCGATTGTCGCCATCCATTCGCTCTGGTCCGAGCGCAGCCGGAACCCCAGAAGCGGCCACTGGCGGCCGGTGAAGATATGGACGTTTTCTTCCGTTGCCTCGGGGTAGAAGCGCTTGTTCTGCCAGGGGTAGCTGGGCAGTGCGGTGAAGATGTCCGGGCGCTGTCCGACAAAGCGCGCCAGATCGATCGCCCCGCCATGGGCGGCAACGCAGGCCGCGATGGGGGCTATCGGATCAGGCTTTGTCGCGAAGCTCTCGCCTTTCAGCGCGTCGTCTTCGTTCTCTTTGCCTCGCCCTTGCTTCTTCGGCTTCTCAAGGGTGGAGAGGACGGTCGCGCTCTGGCCGGCCTCGCGCAGCACATCGCGCGCATAGGAACCGAGGATCGGCATCGGGCCGACTTCAAGAACGACCTTGTAGCCTTCCCCAATCAGCGTTGAGAGCGCTTCGGCAAAGAGAACGGGTTGACGGACATTGTCCCACCAATACTGCGCATCGAGCACACAATCCTGGCGCTTGGGGTCCACGGTGGAGACGAAACGACACTTCGCCGGGGAGGACGTCAGCCCTTGGAGGCTCTCCATCAGCGGGTCATGGATCGGATCGACAAGATGACAGTGGAACGGGTAATCGAGTGCCAGCCTGCGCATCGCAAGGCGCTTCTTGCGCGCATGGGCGGCAAAGGCGTCCAGGCTCTCGCCGGGGCCGGAAATGGTGACGGAACGCGGGCTGTTGATCGCCGCGATCTCGATGTCGGTGGCTCCAGCCGCATCGAGTGCTGCGCGCGCTTCCTCAGGCGGCAACAGGAGCGCGGCCATGCCGCCCAGATGCCGGGTCATTTCCTGATGGGTTGAGCGGGCGTAAATGATCCGCACCGCCGCGTCGAGGTCGATCATTCCGGCAGCCCAGGCGGCCGCCACTTCACCCACCGAATGGCCAAGTACGGCATCCGGCGTCACACCCTTTGCCGCCAGCGCTTCCGTCAGCGCGATCTGGACCGCAAACAACAGGGGCTGCGCTATCTCCGTGCGCTCAATCTCGCTTTCCAGATCGGCGGAATAGAGCATGGAGACCAGCGACCAGCCGGAAAGGCTCATGAACTTGCGGTCCAGCCGGTCGAACGCCGCGCGGAAGTCCGCGTTGTCGCGATAGGCTGCTGTTCCCATGCCCGCCCATTGCGAGCCATTGCCCGTATAGGCAAAGACGACCGGCTCCACCCCAGCGGCGCCGGAGCCTGACACAAGGGCATCGCGCGCACCGGAAACGGGCTTGTCTGCGGCAAAGGCCTTAAGGGCCTCCACCCGAGCTTCCGGATCTTTCTCCAGAACGACGAGGCGATGTTCCAGCGGATCTCGGGCATAAGCGGCGGAAGCTGCGATGCGGGTGCGGTCCTCCGGCCGGCAGGCGGCAAGATGGTCGCCATAACGTGCCGCCAGCGCTTTGAGCGCGGCCTCGCTGCGTGCCGACAGAATAAGCGGGCCATCGCGCGGCGGCACACTTTCCCTCACCGGGTCGGGATCGGCGATCACCACATGGGCGTTTGTGCCACCGAAACCAAAGGAGTTGACGCCCGCAAGCCGCAACTTGCCCGTCCGTTCCAGCGCGACAGCTTCGCGTGCGACGGCCAGGTTGAGATCGGCAAAGGGAATATCCGGGTTCGGCGTCTCGAAATGCAGTGACGCGGGAAAACGGTCATGTTCCAGCGCCATCATCGACTTGACGAGCCCGGCCAGTCCGGAGGCAGGCTCAAGGTGGCCGATATTGGTCTTTACCGAACCGATGGGAAGCGGCGCCTCACGGCGTTTGCCAAGCTTGTTGCCGAGCGCGAAGGCTTCCGCCGGGTCTCCCACCCGGGTGCCGGTGCCGTGTGCTTCGATGAAGGCGAGATCGCGCGGATCAAGCTCGTGCTCACGATAGATGGTCTCCAGCAGATCGCCCTGGGATTCAGACGAAGGCAGCGACATGCCGACGGTGCGCCCGTCGGAATTGAGACCGGTCGCGATCAGTTTCGCAAAGGATCGGTTGCCCGCGCTCTGCGCCGCTTGCGCGGTGCGCAGCACGATGACCGCAGCACCTTCGGAACGCACATACCCGTCGCCCGCCGCATCGAAGGCCCGGCACAGCCCAGCTGGCGACAGCATGGAGGCGGCGGAAAAACCCATGAAGGCGAAGGGGCTCATCAACATGTTGACGCCTGCCACGATCGCCGTGTCGATGCGCCCGGCGCGCAGCGCCTCGCTCGCCTCGTGCAGTGCCACCAGAGAGGAGGAGCAAGCCGTGTCCACCGTGAAACTCGGCCCGCGCAGATCATAGATATAGGAAATGCGATTGGAGATGATCGACAGCGTATTGCCGGTCATGAATTGCAGATCTGCGGCCGCCGGGTCGAGCAGGAAACGCTGGCTATAGTCGAGCGCGGAGGCCCCGACATAGACACCCGTGCGGCTTCCCGCCAAATCGCTGGGGCGGATCGAGCCCTGTTCCAGAGCCTCCCAGGTCACCTGAAGCAGAAGTCGCTGCTGCGGGTCGATCTGAACCGCTTCTCGTGGCGAGATACCGAAAAAGGCGGGGTCGAAATCCCACGGATCGTCGATCTGGCCGGCCGACCATGTGATCGAACGCCCCTTCGTGCCCGCGCGCGAGTGGCCGTAGCGCGCGCGCGGCCAGCGTTCTTCGGAAACCTCTGTGACAACGCATCGGCCCTCGTCGAGCATGGACCAGAATTGCGAAACGTCGGCGGCTTGCGGGAGCCGGACAGCGTAACCAATGATGGAGATATCAGACGAGGGCATGGCTACCGTAATCTTGGTTCGCTGCGTCTCGGCCAATCCAGAGAAGGAGCAGGAACGGTGTTTCAGGGGTGACCTTTAGGATCTATCAGTTGCGCGATTGTGAAAATACACTCGGGAAGAAAGCCAGAGAGGGGCGCGTCTGGTAGGGTTGTCCAAGGCGGCGTTCTTCCGTTCTGGGTGTGGGCGCCGAGACGGCGTCGCTGAAAGGGTCTTATCAGCCACGAAACGACATCAAGAGCAAGGTTTTCGCGCAACAAAAACAGTCTTGTGCGGGGATTTGACGTGTCTGCTGCCATGCGCTGGCAGGCTTGCGCGACCGGCTGTTTCGCTTGTCCTGGCTCGATGAGAACTTTTGCGTCGATAGACGGCGCTGATTCTCTCCTGCGACAAAAAACGGCGACGGGAAGAGATGAGACATGAACGCAAGGCTTGGTTAGCAGGCAAGAGAATCGCCCCGGTTCTCAAAACCCTTGCTGAAGCGCGCTCAAGGACCGGGCCATTATCTTCGCGTAAGTGCCATCGGATTTGATGCTGCCTAAGGCTTGCGCGATCCGCGGAGCCAGATGCGCGTAATCACGATGGATGAAGAAATAGGCGGGCTTGCGTTGCAGCGGTGTGGGCAGCGCCCGGACACCCTTGAGCTTGAGCGATTTTATGATCTCAAGCCCTGTCCAGCGTTCGGCGATTGCGATATCGATGCGCCCCTGCTGCAAGAGCTGTAGCACCTGCCTGGGGTTGCGCAACTTCATGGTCGTTCCGGAAAACCCCTTTACGATCTGATCCAGCATGATCGCGCCAAAAACGTGCCCGACAGTATAGCCTGCCTGATTGTTTTGGCTGAAATCGTCGATTCCTGGTTGGTTCGTATAGGCCACCATTTCGAAAGTGATGACCGGTTCATCCACCCGAACCAGATTGGGAAAATGTTTCGAAAAAGCGGCAATACGCGGTCCGCAGGCGTCTTCAACGCCGGAATTGACCAGAATGCCTGCCCGCCCGAGGGGAACCTTTCGAAGATTAAGGCCTATCCCCGCACGCCGGAAGGTCTCGACCAGCAACCGGTCGATTATGCCGGTTTGATCATAAGTCGAGTAAGGGGGATTGTGACCGATCACGAAGCGCAACGTTTCGCGCGGGGCTGGGTCGCCCTCGGTCACAGGATCTTGCGCGACGACCGAAACCGTATCGGTAGGTGATCCCGTCGCAGCTTGTGCCCTGACGGACGAAGCGGCGCCTGTCAGAGCAATCATGCAAGCCAACGTCATTGTGACGAGGGTTTTCACGGCTCTCCCTCTCAGAGCGCCAGACGACCCCGTCACCTGTCACCCTGTCCCCAAAATACTCCCACTGCAATTATCGAACGCGATGGATCGCGAGGCGTCAATGGCACTGCGTCATATTTGAAAAGATTGAGTCCCTTTCTCTTTCCGAATGCAGAACAAAGAGGGAGAAAATGCACCGAATATGTCTCGATAGTTGTATAAATATCAGTGCTTTGCGAGGCGCGATCCTTGGGGGCGTCGGCAGCGGCGCGAGGTGATCAAATCTAGGTTAGATGTTGTATGAACAATCTCGAAGGATGGACGCGCAGGTTCCTATTGGCCCTATGCTGCGGATCCTGAGACTGCTTGAGGCGGAGAGAAAAAAAAGCCGCCGACAGGGCTGTCGGCGGCCTTGGATTTATCCGCTTGTCTCGATGATAAGCGGCGCGGGATGGACGCTCACATGCTTCCCTTGTCCGCATTGGGGAAGAACAGCTGTTGGCCGTCCACCTTGTAGGAGGCGATCAGGCTCTGGCCTTCCTCGGAGCGCAGCCAGTCGATGAATTCCTGGCCAGCTTCCGCCTTCACATTGGGGTGCTTTTCAGGGTTCACCAGAATGACGCCATACTGGTTGAAGAGCTTGTCATCGCCCTGTACCGCGATTTCGAATGTGCCCTTGTTCTTGAAGGAGATCCATGTGGCGCGGTCGGTCAGCGCATAGGCGTCCATCCCGATGGCGGCGTTGAGCGTTGCGCCCATGCCGGAGCCGGTTTCGCGATACCATCCACCACTGGCGGTTTCCGGATCGACGCCGGCCGCCTTCCACAAGGATTTTTCTTTCTTGTGGGTACCGGAATCATCACCACGAGAGGCAAATTTGGAGCCGGTTTCTGCAATCTTCTGCAAAGCCGCGATGACGTCGCTTGAGCCCTCGATACCGGCCGGGTCGTTCGACGGTCCGACGATCACAAAATCGTTGTACATAAGATCATAGCGCTTCACGCCATCGCCCGCGGCCACGAACTTTTCTTCCGATGCCTTGGCGTGGACCAGAAGGACATCGCCATCGCCATTGGCCGCGTTCTTGATCGCCTGTCCGGTGCCCACGGCGACGACACGCACCTGGATGCCACTTTTTTCCTGGAATTTCGGCAGGATGTAGTCGAGCAGGCCGGAGTTCTGCGTGGATGTCGTTGATTGGACGATGATGAACTGATCTGCCGCGCGCGCCGGTGTCGCGATGTTCGTGGCGCCGAGGCCGAGGCTGACGGTGGCCACGATTGCGGCAAGTGCGAGACGTCTTGTCAGGATGGTCATGTGACGGTTTCCCCCTCCAATATCTGTTTATGCGTTTCATCGACCAGCAGGCCGCCTTCAAGGAAATGGCGTGCAAGCGGGCTTTTCGGGTTTTCAAAAAAGGCGTCGGCGGAACTGCGCTCGGCGATCTTTCCCTCGTGCATGAAGATCACCTCATCGGCGAGCCTGCGCACTTGGCCTCTGTCGTGGCTGACGAAGAGAACTCGGGTGCCAGCGCGCGCCGCTTCCAGCACCAGCGTCTCGATGCCCGCCGTGGAGGCGGGGTCGAGATTGGCGGTTGGTTCATCCAGCAGCAGAAGCTGAGGTCGGGCTGCCAGCGCGCGCACCAGCGCAAGGCGCTGCTGCTCTCCGCCGGAAAGAAGCCGAGCGGGCATGGCGGCGAGATGCTCAAGGCGACCGCGCGTCAGCGCTTGGGTGGCGCGCGACCTCCGTTCTGCGCGTGCGACGCCGACGGCCTTGAGCGCATGCATGATATTGCCGAGCACAGACCGGCGCAGCATTACGGGCTTTTGGAAAACGTAGCCGATGCGTGGCGCACGGGCACGGTCGGGTGCGCGCCCGTCCCAATTCACCATGCCCGCGTCAGGTCTCTGGAGGCCGGCCAGAAGCTTCATCAGCAGGCTCTTGCCGGCCCCGTTCGGTCCCATGACCATCGTGATGCCCCGACCGTTCACGATCAGGTCGATCCCGTCGATCAGCGGGCGTCCGTTGCGCCTGAGCGAAAGTCCGTGCGCGGCAATGGGCAGGACGGAGGGATGGGCGCGGGACTGGTCCGGTCCCGGCCCCGGATCACGGAGCGCGTCGTCGGTCCGTGCGATGCGAGCCGTGTTGTCGGGCAGGTGTGTCACCCGGTCGATTTTAATGGCAGCTGAAGCCTCATCACGGCCACCCAATGGGGCATCCGAGCGTGCCAGGATCCGCTCCTGCTCAAGCATGCTGGCCCCCTCAACCATAGGCGGCCCGCGCCGCTGTTGCCCTCACGCCGGAGAGCATCGCGTTTATCGCGACGGCGATGGCAATGAGAACAATGCCGAGCCCCATGGCCAGCGCCAGATTTCCCTTCGATGTCTCCAGCGCGATGGTCGTCGTCATGACGCGGGTGACGTGATTGATGTTGCCGCCCACGATGATGACGGCTCCCACCTCCGCGATCGCGCGGCCAAATCCTGCAAGAAGGGCTGTCAGCAGGTTGTGACGGGCATCGACCAGCAGCGTCGCGACCATGCCAAGGGGGCCCGTCCCGAGCATGTGTAGGTAATCGGCATATTCGCCGTGAAGATCCTGGATCGTCTGACGCGCCAGCGCGGCGATGATCGGCGTGACCAGCAGCGCCTGCGCGATGACCATGGCGGTCGGCGTATAAAGAAGTTGGAGGACGCCAAGCGGTCCGGCATTGGAGAGCATAAGATAGACAGTCAGCCCCACCACGACAGGCGGCAGGCCCATCAGGGAATTGAGCAGCACAATCACCATGCCGCGACCCGGAAAACGAGCAACGGCGAGCAATGCGCCTACCGGCATGCCGATGACAGCGGCGATCAGGACCGCACTGAGACTCACCCGCAGCGAAAGCCCCACGACCTCCATCAGATCCGGGTCTAACCGCGCAACAAGCCGAAACGCCTCGAAAAAGGCACCTGAAAAATCCTGCAAGATTTCCTCCCAACGCAACCTATCGTAGCAGTTGCGTCAAAAATGTCTATTATCTCCGTGGGCGGAAAATTCTCATGAATATACATATCTAAGCATATTAATATTGCGATTTATGCTTTGGGGAAGTGTTGTGGTTATCGCAGATGCTGTTGCGGATGGTCGCTTTGGCGAAGAATTCGCCGCTCCGGCTGAGAGCCTTGGCGACAGGTATGCGGAACGCACGCCTGGGTGCCCGCGTTGGTCCAACAGCGCTCTACCATCAGGCTCTCCGGCCGGCCTATCATGATAGCTGTCGGAGCCGGAAGCTGTCCGGGAGCGGGCAGGGCCGCCCAGCATCAGCTGGGCCCGGGATAGAGCTTTCGCGCAAGAGAAATCCGGATACAAGCCGGATACAGGGGAGAGGGAAATGGACGAGCAGACCACGCGCAACCTTCCGAGCGACCTTTTTATCGGCGGCAAATGGGTGGAAGGGAGCGCAGGTGAGCGCTTTGATGTGTCGAACCCCGCCGACCAGACGCTGCTTGCCAGCGTGGCGAGCGCGACTGTCGAGGACGCGATTGCGGCGGTGGATGCGGCAGAAGCAGCCTTTGCCGACTGGGCGGCGCGCACACCGCGCGAACGCGGCGAGATTTTGCGCCGCGCGTGGGAACTGATCATGGCGGACAAGGAGCGTTTCGCGCGCCTGATTACGCTTGAAAACGGCAAGCCGCTATCTGATGCGCGTGCTGAAGTCGCCTATGCGGCGGAGTTCTTCCGCTGGTATTCGGAGGAGGCGGTGCGCAATCGCGGCGAGGTGATGCACTCGCCCGCGTCGGGCGCGCGCATTCTCGTCCAGCACAAGCCTGCGGGGATTGCGGTCCTCGTCACTCCCTGGAATTTTCCCATCGCAATGGGCACCCGCAAGATCGGTCCGGCACTGGCTGCCGGCTGCCCGGTGGTCGTGAAGCCTGCCTCCGCGACCCCGCTCACCATGCTGGCCCTGATGTCGGTGCTTGAGGAAGCGGGTGTTCCGGCAGGTGTCGTCAATGTCGTCCCCTCGTGTTCCTCCGGCAAGATCGTCGATGCGTTGCTGCATGATCCGCGGGTCCGCGTCATCTCCTTCACCGGTTCCACGGAAGTGGGCCGCACATTGCTGAAAAGTGCAGCCGACAACGTCGTCAATCCGGCAATGGAGCTTGGCGGCAACGCCCCCTTCATCGTGTGCGAGGACGCCGATATCGACAAGGCGGTGGAAGGCGCGATCCTCGCCAAGATGCGCAACATCGGCGAGGCCTGTACCGCGGCCAACCGTTTCTTCGTTCACGAGGCCGTCCATGACACCTTTGCCGAAAAGCTCTCTGCCCGCATGGGGGCGATGAAGATGGGCAATGGCCTTGAGGAGGGCGTGGAAGTCGGCTCGCTGGTCAATGCGGACACCCGCAACAAGGTCGCCGAGCTCGTCGAGGATGCGGTGGGACGCGGCGCGACAGTGTTGACCGGCGGCAAGGTGCCGGAGGGGCCGGGTTATTTCTATCCGCCCACGGTTTTGGCCAACGTCTCGCCTGACAGCCGTTGTGTGGCTGAGGAGATTTTCGGCCCCGTCGCCGCCATCCAGGCCTTCTCGGATGAGGACGAGATGATCACACTTGCGAATGCCACAGAGTACGGCTTGGTCGGCTATCTCTTTGTCGGTGACATGAAGCGTGGCCTCGCGATTTCCGAGCGGCTGGAATATGGCATGGTGGGCCTCAATCGCGGTCTGGTCAGCGATCCGGCAGCCCCCTTCGGCGGGGTGAAGCAGTCTGGAATCGGACGCGAAGGATCGCATGAGGGATTGATGGAGTTCCTTGAAACTCAGTACATCTCGCTAGACTGGTAGCTTTTCGCGGCGCCGGGTGGTGGGAGATATGCCCGCATTCGGCGTTGCAAATTTGCGATAGGCGCGGATTTTCCGTCAGGGAGAAAAACTGCCGGATACGGTAATATGTGCTTTTCGCGCTTTTGATCAAATAGTTGTCTCAAGCCGGTGGCGGCGATTCACGATGCCGCATGGGGCTTGTTACGGCTTGCCTGCGCCTTTTTCTCATCCCTATCCTTCGATCATGCCTGCTCTGACAGGGAGCGCTGCAGGATCGAAGAAGGGGATCTCGCATTTGAACAAGGCACTTGTGAATCGGGGGCTTCAAGGCAAGCTGGCGGGATTGGCTGCCGCTGTGCTGATCATTGCCGGAGCTGGAACGCTGGGCGGGCGGGCCGTCGCCGGGCCGCAATACACGCTCCTGCGTATCGACGGTCAGATCGTCAAATGGGGGGAAACCCGCCTCGGAACGCCTGCCCATGTCACCTATGCTTTTGCCGATGCCACCTATAGCGATCTGGGGGCGCGCAACTGCAAGAACATCGATCGGCTCGATGGCCTTGCCGCGCGCAACGGGCTCTCTTCTCGGCAAATCGAAATGCAGGCAAAAGCGGCCTTCGATCAGTGGGTGGGCGTTGCCGGAATTACTTTCGAACGCATCGACGATCCGCAGGCCGCCGATATCCTCATTGGCGCGCAAGTGACCCCGCGCGGCTATGCCTTCGCCAATGTCAGGACGCATCGCCGGATAGCTGACCGCAGAGGCGCTGCCGGAGAGATGGGCCTGGATTCAGCCACGACAACGGAGCCGCAACCCGTCGTGCCGCCGCGCTCTGAAATCGCCAGCATCGAGAAATCTGCAATCTGCCTGAACCCGGAGCGGGACTGGAAAATCGGAACGCGTGACGGTGCCCCGGGCTACGATCTGCGTTTCACCTTCACCCACGAGATTGGCCACGCCATCGGGCTCGATCATTATGTCCGCCCGGGCCAGATCATGAATTTTCGCTATTCGGAAGAGATCGACGGCCCGCAAGTGGGGGACGTCAACGGCCTGCGCGTGCTCTACGGTCCGCCGCAAGGTGAAGGGGCCGATGGCTGAGATCAGGCCGGGCTTGCGAGAATGCCTGCAATCGCCCCCTTCAGCTGGGCTTCGGGATCCTCAGGGGACGTTTTCTTCTCGATGACAGGTCGCACCATGTCGCTTACCAACCTCTCATAGGTTTCCTGCCCGCGGCGATAGGTGTCGCCATATCCTTTCACCAGTCTGGCGAGGTCGGCGGTTTGAAGCGCGAAAGCCGAGGACACGCCGCGCGCCTCCGTGACAAGTGATAGCCACGCCTCAATGGCCTGCTGTTCCTCGCCAAAGCGCAAGGAACGCGGTCGCCAGCGCCTGAGCATTGCAAGCAGCCAGATCCGACCAAAACCCAGAATGGTGTTGGTTTTCACCTTCATGCCGAAATGCGCGGTCTCCAGAATGCCGCGGCGCTTCGCCCATGAACGCAGCCACCGTCCGAGCGAAGGTGGGAGCATGTCGCTGATTTCGGGAATGCCGGGCTTGAAGAAATCGACGAGCTCGAAAGGCTCATCCGCGCCAACGCCGATTTCCTGCCGCACGGCTTCCAGCCTGCTGGCCCGTGTTTTGAGTTGGGCAACGCGGATAATGTCTTCGAAAGACATGCGAACCGCCAGATGCCGTGCCATTTCGCGCAGGAGCGCCGGATCGTCGGCGAAGGGGACAAGACGGTCCAGATAAAGCGCCGCATAGGCTTCGCTCTGGTAATCGACAAGGCGGGCCACGCCTATCCGCGCGATCTCGCGGGCCTCTTCCGGCAGACAGCGGATGCGCGCTTCAAGAGATGCCAGCACGGGGGGCGTCGGCGTCGTGGTGTCGCCATTCTGGGGTTTCCCGGAAACGTCAATCCCCGCGCCGGCGGCAAAGCCTGCATCGAAGCCTGCCAGATTTCGGGCCACCGCGATGCCGCCAGCCTCGATGGCCTGCCTGAGAGAGCTGGCTGAAATCGGCGTGAGGTTCAGTCCGGAGACTGCACCCAGCAGCACCGCGTTGAGCGGTGCGCCCTTGGCATTCGCAAGGGCTGCAAAGTCGGCAAGGACCCGCGCGCGCGAGGCGCGTTCGGCGGCTTCCATCAGGCTTGAGGCGTCACGCGCGCCATCACCCCGTGCGATCCGCTCGTGCATGGTCAGGACACGGTGGGTGGAGGCAAGCAGAAACGTGCGTTCCGGCACCACGAAGCCGCGTTCCGCCATGCGCACCGCCTCCAGCAATTCGCTGGCGACCACAACATCCACATCGCCTGCAACCGGCATCAAGGCAAAAATCGGTTCGCGCGCACTGTCATCGGCGTCGGCGATTTCAAGGTAGTATGTCGTCGCTCCCGTGCGTTGGGCGACGCCGGGCACAGAAGTTGCCTGCGCCTTCAAGCCTTGCGCTGCGGCGGCGGAGACAAGCCAGTTCGTCAGAACCCCGCCGCCTTCGCCGCCAAGCGCTGCAATGAGAAGTCTTGTCGTCGCCATTCAGGCCGCCTCCGCGCCGGATCCGCCCCCGGCCATCGCGCTGATCACGCGGGCACGAAAACGGTGAAGCTTGCGCTCGAACCAGCCCGGATTGTGGATGCGTGCCGCGCGATAAAAGGATGGGCACAGAACGGCCGCATGGGCCATTTCCCCACAAAGCCCGCAGGCCACGCAATCCTGTTTCACCTGCGCGATCGGGTCCTTGCGCAAGGGATCTGGATTGGGCGCAACACCGAGGCTCGGGCAGCCGGAGAGCCGGATACAGGAGTGATCGCCGGTGCACACTTCCGCATCGACGCCAAATTTTGCCTGCTCGACGCGGCGGCCTGCCTTCAGGTCCGCCGCTTTTTCCGCCCGCTCGCGTCGCTGGCGCGCCAACATGCATTCGCCATCCGCGATGATGACTTTCAGGCCTTTCTGGGTGGTGGTGACGGCCTCCTTCAGCGTCTTCACCATCGTCTCCACCGAATAGGTGCGCACGGTCCTGAGCCACTTCACGCCCATGGCTTCCAGTGTGGTCGCGATGCGCGCGCCGGTGCCGAAGATTTCCGAGTGCTTTGACGACGGGATCACCTGCTGGCCTGTTGCTGAGGTGTAGCCGTTGTTCATGATGATGAGGACACCGTCGCCCTTGTTGTAGAGGTTGGAGGCGACGCCCGTTTGAAGACCGTTATGCCAGAAGCCGCCATCCCCCATGATGGCGAGCGAGCGGCGTTCCTGCATCGGCGTCACCGCAGCCATGGAGGCGAGCGACAGGCCGTAGCCCAAAATGGAATTGCCCTGATCGAAGGGGGCGAAGGTCGCAAAGGCGTGGCACCCGATATCGGCGGCGACATGGACCTTGCCGACGGAACGTTCCGCCAGCTTGATCGCACCGAAGACGGGCCGCTCCGGGCAGCCGGTGCAGAATGTCGGCTGGCGCGGGGGCAGGGGCGTGGCGACAAGGGCATGTGCGCGGGCACGAACACCCTCCAGATGGTCCAGGCGGCGTCGCACGGCGTCGAGATCCAGCACATTGCCGCCGTGATCTGAGAAATAGCGGCCCACGCCCGCCGCCAGAACTTCGCCTGAGTATTCGCCCGCCTCCGGCAGGTAGTTCTTGCCGTCGACTTTCGTGGAAAGCCCTGCATCGACGACGAGCCGCAGGATCTGCTGCTCCATATAGGCCGGATTGCCTTCTTCGATGATCAGGACACGGTCCTTGTCGCGGGCAAATTCCACGATCTCTTTCGGCACCAGCGGATAGGTCACGTTCAGGCATAGCATGTCGATGTCGGGCTGGCCGTCTGCCCCTGCAAGCCCCATTTCCTGAAGCTGGCGCGTCACGGTGTTGTAGAGCCCGCCTTGAAAGATCACGCCCAACCGGCTGGGGCGAAGCCCGGTAATCTGCTCGTTGAGCCCGTGCTCCACGATGTAGTCCTGCGCCGCTGGAATGCGCTCCGAGACCTTGCTCACTTCGTGGGTGTAGATCACCGGTGGATGGGAAAGGCGCGGGTAGAAAAACTCGGCCGGTTCGGCAAAGGGCGTGTTGGTGCCATGGTCCGGCTTGCGATTCTCGCGCGCGGTGAACGCGCCCTGCACATGGCAGGCGCGGATGCGGAGCTGCATCATCGCTGGCATGTGTGAGGCTTCCGACAGCGCGAAGGCGTGCTCCACCATGTCCACCATGGAGGAAAGGTTGGGGCGCGGGTCGACCAGCAACATGGCCGACTTCATCGCGTAGGCGTAGGTGCGTTCCTGGATGACACTTGCGCCTTCGCCGAAATCTTCCCCGATGATGATCAGCGCGCCGCCCTTCACGCCCGCGGACGAAAGATTGGACAGCGCATCGGCGGCCACATTGGTGCCGACGATGGATTTCCACGTCACCGCCCCGCGCACCGGATAATTGATCGAGGCCGCCAGCATGGCCGCCGCCGATGCCTCGTTGGAACAGGATTCCACGTGGATCCCCATCTCGCCCATCAGCCCGCGGGCGGAGACGAGAACGTCGAGAAGGTGCGAGACCGGCGCGCCCTGATAGCCGCCCACGTAGGACACACCCGATTGCAGCAGCCCCTTGGTGATGGCGAGAATGCCTTCGCCGCGAAAAGTCTCGCCTTCGCCGAGGCGTAGAAGCTCGATCTCGCTTTCGAAAGTGCGTTCCATGCCGCTCTTGCCTTATCTATCGGTGTGGGGTCTGGGGGCGTCGCGCGTTGCGACCGTAGAGGGCGTCGACAAGCTCGTCCGCCGCCTCGCGCAGGGCGGCATGGGCAAGCTCGAGCGCCTCGTTGTTCATGCGCGTGACCGGGCCATAGACAGAAAGTCCCGTGATCATCTGCCCGTCGTGCCCCAGGACCGGCACCGCAATGGTGCGCAAGCCTTCCTCGCGTTCCTCGTCGTTGATCGCATAGCCCTGCTCGCGCACTGCCGCGATTTCCTGCTCTAGCATGTCGCGGCTGGTGATCGTGCGCGAGGTGAGGCCCTTGAGCTGCATCTGGTCCAGAAGCTTGGTGAGCGTCTTGGTCTCGAGGCTCGCCAGCCAGACCTTGCCTTGCGAGGTGCAATAGGCCTCCAGCCGCATGCCGGGACGAAGGTCCACGAAGAGGTGGCGCTTGGGCACGGTGGTCGCCAGGCAGATCACCGTATCGCCCTCAAACACGGTCGCCATGGCGCTTTCGTTGAGCCGGTCCGACACCCGGTCGAGCACCGGTTGCACGGTTTCGGCAAGCGCACGATGCGAGGTCACCCTGCGGGCGAGATCGACGAAGAGATGTCCCAGCCGATAGGTCCCGCGCGAGACCGGCACGAGCGCGCCTGCCGCTTCCAGCGAGTGCAGGAAACGATGGGCGGTGACGTTGTTGAGTGACAATTCCTGCGCAACATCGCCCGCGCTCAAATGCGGGCGGGACTCGCTGAAAAGGTCCAGGATCGCGAAAGCGCGCGCGACCGAGTTGTTATGTTGTGTCGCCACGTTCCCTCCCACGCCGCAACCAGCCCGGATCTTCTCCCGAGCCTGCGGCGCCCTGTGACGCGCGTGCGGTTGTCGTCCCTGCAGATCGCCCGAAGTGATACCGGCCTTCCCATGCCGGTCGGTCGATGCAGCCAGACCGCTCGCGGATGTTTCCCATCTCGCGTGGCTCTTATGAAAAACACTGAGCCAACATTGTAATTGTTTGAAGTTTGCCGCCTGGAATGCGAGGTGTCAAACTTTAAAAGAAGTACAAATTTCTATATGTGAAATATATTGGTAATTGTTCACGAAGAGAACTCTATTCGGATGGCGCGGGTGGCGTGTTTCCTGTGTCCCGGCTCAACTGAGCCAGTTTGGCAGGAACAGAATGATCGCAGGAAAACTTATCAGCAGTGCCACGCGCACCAGTTCTGTCAGGAAAAAGGGGAAGACGCCCTTGAAGGTCTGGCTCATCGGCACGTCGCGCGCGATCGCGTTGATAATGAATACGTTGAGCCCCACCGGCGGCGTGATCAGTCCCAGTTCCACCACCACAAGAGCGATGACACCAAACCAGATTTTCAAGGATTCCTCGTCCATGCCGAAATCGAGCCCGATCAGCACGGGCCAGAAAAAGGGAATGGCGAGCAGGATCATGGACAGGCTGTCCATCAGGCAGCCCAGAATGATGAGCGCCAGAAGGAGCAGCAGCAGAATCGTAATGGGGCTGAGACCGCTGGTCAGCATCGCGTCGGCGGCGGCCTGCGGAACGCCGCCGCGGGCCAGGAAAATCTTGAGAAGTTCAGCGCCCAACAGGATCAGGTAGATCATGCCGGTTGTCTTGGCGGTGTCGAGCAGGGCGTCTACGAAGGTACGCATGTACATGCGCCCCAGAGCGATCCCGTAAAGCGCGACCAGAAACGCGCCCACCGCCGCCGCCGGCGTGGGGTTGAACGCCCCGACATAGATGCCGCCAATAACGAGGCCGAAAATCGCCAGAACCGGTACGACCGCAACCGTAGCCTGCCGTCGCTGCGCCCATGTCATCGGATCGCCGACCGGGCCCGCATTGGGCCGGAACCAGCAATAGATGGAGATGGTGATCATGAACATCACCATGGCGAGCAGGCCGGGAATGAGCGAGGCCATGAACATGGTGACGATATTCGCCTCCACGATGATGGCGTAGACCACGAGAACAACGGAGGGGGGGATGAGGATGCCGAGCGTTCCGCCCGCCGCCAGCGTGCCGGTGGCGAGTGAGGGGGCATAGTTCAGACGTCTGAGTTCCGGCAGCGCCACCTGACCCATGGTGGAGGCGGTGGCGAGTGAAGAGCCGCACACCGCGCCAAATCCCGCACAGGCGGCCACCGCCGACATCGCGACCCCGCCGCGAAACCGCCCGAGCCACGCATTGGCGGCGTTGAAGAGATCGCGCGAAAGCCCGATGCGTGAGGCGAAATTGCCCATCAGCACGAACATCGGCACCACCGACAGGTCGTAGATGGAGAACTGCGCGTAGGCGAGATCCTTGAGCTGATAGAGAACGATCTGCGGTCCGGAAAGGACCGCGGCTCCGCCCAGACCGACAAGGATCATGGAATAGGCGATGGGAACTCGGATGGCGATGAGCGCCAGCAGGACGCCCAGTCCGGAAAAGCCGATGACGAGACTGCTATCCATCTTGTTTCGAAAGCCTTGGTCTCAAGAGGAGCTGGATGCGTCCGTTCACAGGCGCGGCGATGTGGGGCGTGGCGATGCCGGGCGGGCTAGGCCTCGGACAGCCACGACAAGGGTGATGAGCGAGGCCAGCACCAGCAATGCGAGCGAGAACAGGATGGGCGGAAACACTGACCAGATCGGCACTTCGAGGATCGGGGTGACCTCATTGTACTGTCTGTAATAGGTCATCCCGTCATACATGGTCGTGATGAGCAGGGTCGCGAAAGCCCCGGAAATCAGCGAAGCGATGATTTTGAAGCCATCGATCAGTCGGTCGGAAGCCCACGCGGTGAAGATGTCCACCGTCACATTCGATCCCGTCAGCTGGCAGAAGGGCAGGAATGTGAAAGCCGCGACCGCCACTCCAAGTTCGACCAGTTCGAAGTCTCCTGGAAACGGCTTGGAGAAAATGAAACCCGAAACCACGCTCGCGGTTGTCATGAGAACCAGCGCGGTAATCAGGAGGCCGCCGAAAATGGCCCAGTACCGAATGGCGATGCTGGCGACCGCGAAAAGGGTGATGCCCTTCTTGCCGGGGCCGTTGATGGTGCTGTCCGGTTCGCTCATCTTTGGCCGACCATTCTGGGTTTCATCTCGCGCGAGCGCTCAGCCGTCGTCCGGCAAATTGCAAGACATCTGGCGACCCAATCGTTCTGGGGACTGAGAAGGCGGGCTGTCGCGATCGCATGCGGTGCTTGTCCGAGGGCTTTCGCGCCAGCCGTTTGGGTGGATGCGTCAGTTCCAGAGACGGCGGTGATCCGGGTTTGTGCCGTGCCACCTGTTGGGTGCAGTGCGTCGCACGCCCCGTAACGCGGGTCGGCTGGCGAGTTCTGCAGCGTCGGCATGAGATCACCTGGCAACGCAGGGCCGGGCCAAGCTGTGTGGCCAGCGCTGCCGAATGACCCCGTTGCCGCCGTCAGGAAACGGCGATCCATGAATCGTCCTCCCGTATCCGAACTGCGATCTGGTGCGCCCGATGCCTCCCCGCATCGTTATATATGTCGAATACATTAGGGAGTTTGGCATTCGGATGGCGCAGCGTCAAACAGTATATGTCGTGCGATTTTCAATAATAGAAATACGCGAAGTGGTTATCGCAGATGCGGCGCTTGAGTAGAGCGTATATGGAAGGTGCCGCGATATTGGGCTTGTGGGGTCATTGCACCACTGCCTGTGGGCGGGCGGACCGCGCCGAACCGAAGAAACGACGCGGTCACTTCGTTGTTGCGCTTATTTCTCGTCAGCGTACTTCGCGATGGTCGCGCGCGCGGCGTCCACCAGCTGGCGTCCGTCGATGCCCTTGCTTTCCACATCCGCGATCCAGCGGTCGACCACCGGCTCAAGCTGCTTCTTGAAAGCGTCGATCTCTTCGGGCGAAAGCTCGATCACCTCGTTGCCGGCTTCCTTGAGGGCTTCAACACCGCCCACTTCGGATTTGGTCCACACGCGGCCGACTTCCTTGGAGAATTCAATGCCTGAATTGTCATCGATGGCTTTTTTCAGGTCGGCGGGCAGGGACTCGTATTTCGCCTTGTTCATGGCGATGACGAAGGTGGTCGTGCCAAAGCGGATGCGGCCTTCGCCTTCCGTCTGGTACTGGGTGAGTTCCTGAATTTTCAGCGGGCGGACGATCTCAAACGGGATCAGTGCGCCGTCCACGACCTTTTTGGAAAGGGCTTGCGGCAGATCCGGTACTGGCATGCCGACCGGGTTCGCTCCAAGCGCCTCCAGAATCCAGGCGCCCGTGCGTGACGGGATACGCATCTTCTTGCCCGCAAGATCTTCCGGTTTGCGCACCGGCGTATCGACCATGTGGATCGCCTGTCCGGCATGAACATGCAGCGTGATCACGTGCATGTCCTTGAATTCCTCAGCCAGCATCCCGTTTTCCAGCATTTCGCGCATGGCCAGGTTGGTGGCGACGAGATTGTTGGTGTGGATGAAGGGAAGTTCAAAAACTTCCGTGCGCGGGAACTGGCCCGCTGTGTAGCCAAGCACGGTCCAGATGATATCGACCACGCCGTCGCGCACCTGCCCAACAAGCTGCGGCGGCTTTCCGCCCAGCGACATGGAAGGATAGATGTCGATCTTGATCTTGCCGCCGGAGGAGTCCTCCACGCGCTTGGCCCAAGGTTCCAGCATCTGGGTATGGGCAGGTGCTTTCGGCCCAAGCAGATGATGAAGCTTCAGGGTCACGTCTGCGGCGGAAGCAGCGCCGGCCATGCAGATGGAGACACCGGCGGCTGTCGCCAGCGCAATAAGCGTGCGGAATTTCATGTCTATCCTCCCAAGGAAATCTATCCGGGTTTGCCGGTTTTAGTTTTTCGCCGTTCCTCTGGTGTTCAATCGCGCGGGGAAGCGGCATTTTTCTGTCTTTTTAGCAAAACCGGAAGGAAGTCTCGCATTCGGATTCCGCAACGTCAATTTATATATAAGAACTATTTGAAGCTAGCTCTGTAAAATTATCAAAGCAATAAAATATTCGTTTGAACGGACGCGCCTCGAAAACCGGACGCCCCGGCTACGTAGGGTCGACGAGGGCCAGAGGGCGCCAGGCAACTCCGGCTTGGCGCCTCTCTGCCGCATCGAAAGTCAGGTATTTGCTTTCCGCTCCGCGAACGCGGTCTGTGCCGCCGCCGGATCAAAGTCCACTGCGTTCGATCACCGAAAGCCAGTTTCGCGAGCCGATCTTGTGCTGCAACTCTTCACCATATCCCGCCTCGCGAAGAGCTTGGAAGAGCTTCGGCAGGCCGGATACGTCGCCGATGGGTTTTGGCACCAGGCAGCCATCGAAATCGGACCCGATGGCCACGCCTTCCGGCCCGAGCTTTTCCACCAGGTGGTCAACGTGGCGCACCATCGTTTCAAGCGGCGTGTCGGCATTGAACCGGCCATCCTCGCGCAGGAAGGCGACGTGAAAATTGAGCCCGACGACCCCGCCGCTTTCAGCGATCGCATCGAGCTGGCGGTCCGTCAGATTGCGCGCCGACGGGCAGACCGCATGGGCGTTGGAATGGGTTGCGATCAGCGGTTTCGTCGAGACCTTCGCCACGTCCCAGAAGCCCTTTTCTGTGAGATGCGAGACATCGACCAGCACCCCGAGCTTGTTGCAGGCGCGCACCAGCTCTTTACCCGCATCCGTCAGTCCGGCGCCGGTATCGGGCGAGGAGGGGCAGCGCATGGGCGCACCTTCGCCGAAGATGTTGGCCCGGCTCCAGACAAGCCCGATCGAGCGCAGTCCCTTGCTGTAAAGGTCCTCAAGCACGGTAAACTCGGGATCGATGGCTTCCGCTCCCTCGATATGGAGCAGCATGGCGATGCGGTTCGTCTCCATCGCCGCGTGCAGGTCCGCACTGGTTCGGCAGATGGTCATGACAGAGGGGCGCTCGGCTTCCAGCGCGTAGGCCTGCGCCATCAGCCTCTGGGTCATGTCGAGCGCGAAATTCTGGGTGATCGGCGCATGATTGGCCGGGTCGCCCGCCACATATTCCTTCATGCGGGCAATCTTGGACGGGACGAACATGGCGAAAAAACCGCCCGCGAAGTTCCCGGCGCGTGCGCGCGGATAATCGATATGGCCGTGAACGGCGCGTTCGAAAAACGAGCGTTCCTGATCGGAACCGGCATCGAGTTCAAGGCGCAGGAGTGTGTCGTTGTGGCCGTCGAAAACGGGAATTGGGAGCGATGTCATCATATGTCCTGAAAACCCCGGCTTTGTCCCGGGAAGGGGAGGGCCGGGTGCACGGCAGGCAAAAGGCCGTGGGCGGGATGGGGAAGCTGTAAGCTACACCATCGCTGCGCTCAATCCCAAGTCCCCGTTCCCAACATCTTGCACGTCAGACAGGTGGGGGGACGGCGCGGTGCGCAGTTGTGTCGCGGGGCGTATCGCAAAGATGTCCAATTTCCGCATATGGTCGGTCAAAGCACCTGTTCTCGCCTCTGTGACGACGTGAACCGGATTGGTCCTGTTCAATACGAACAGCGGCTGAACTCGGCGTTGGCAGACGCGTTAACAGTCATGTCGCACTCCCTTGCTAGTCTTTCAGGCGACGTCATGACAGGGGGTAGCGATTGGACGTCCGGAGGGATCAGATCACATGACGCATGATTGGGCTCACATCGTTTCATGGCATGAAGACCGTCTTGAGCGGATTGCTGATGCCGTGGTGCATTTCATCGGTCTTGCACTGGCTGTCGCCGGTGCGGTTGTGCTCCTGATCCACGCCTTCGGTGTTGCGGGACCTGCGCTCTCCATTGCGGTCTGCGTCTACGTCACCGGCCTGATCGCGGCCCTCACGGCCTCCTCGCTCTACAACATGTGGCCGGTTTCAAGGGCCAAGTGGATCCTGCGCCGGTTCGATCATTCCGCCATTTTCCTGCTGATCGCTGCGACCTACACGCCCTTCATCGCGCAGATGCCGACAGGGGCGGTCTCCATAGCCCTGATGGGCTCTGTCTGGGGACTGGCGGTTGTGGGGATCATCTTGAAAATTGCATTGCCGGGACGGTTTGATCGTGTCGCGGTGGCTGCCTATCTGGCGTTGGGCTGGTGCGGCGTGCTGGTCTATCCGGTCATCGCCGACGCGCTTCCCGCAAGTACGCTCTGGCTTATTGCCCTCGGCGGCGGGCTCTATTCCTTCGGCGTGATCTTCTATGCCTGGGAGCGGCTGCGCTTTTCAAAGGCGATCTGGCACGTCTTCGTGTTGGCGGGCGCGGCCTGTCATTTCGGGGCCGTTTTCGACAGTCTGGCGAAGCTCTCCCACACGGTTTGACCCTCTTGACGAAACTGGCGGGCATCCTCCCTATCGGTTTGGGTCATGGGGTGGGGGATGAGGCGAGCTCATGCATTCCGTTTCTCAGGCCAGCCGTGGAAACGTTGATGGCTGGCAAGGCCCGGGCAGGTCTGCGGACCTGAAAAAGCGGTGCGGTCAGCGCCACATCCCTTTCATTTTCGCCTTGAGATCAACCTGCGGCAGCGCCTCGCGCCGCGCCTGATCGGGATAGTCGCGCGGAGCGGTTGGCCAAGAGGTGCGTTCATAGAGATCGAGCGAGGATGTGTCGATGAAACGGGTGCGGCTGGCATAGACGTGCCGGTCCCCGCGAGAACGTTGGCCGTGGGTATAGAAGCGCTGCGGGGTGATGAGATGCAACGCATCCTTCGCCCGCGTCATGGCCACATAGAGCAGTCGTCGCTCTTCCTCTATTTCCTCGCTTGCCCCTGTTGCGAGATCCGACGGAATGCAGCCATCCACGCAATTGAGCACGAAAACCTGCTTCCATTCCTGCCCCTTGGCGGAATGGATGGTGGAGAGGATCAGGTAGTCCTCATCCATGAGTGGCGGCCCGGCCTTGTCGCTGGTGGCATCGGGCGGGTCGAGGGAGAGGTCGGTCAGGAAGCGCGCGCGGTCGGGCGCCGCGGCTGCAATCTGTTCAAGCTGGGCGAGATCTGCCTTGCGGGTATCCGCATCCTCGTGCCTGCGCTCCAGATGCGGTTCATACCACCGCCGGACCCGCTCGATCTCCGCAGGCCAGCCGCCGGACTTGCGGCGAAGATCGTCAAACAGCGCAACGAAGTCCGCCCAGTCTTCGCGCGATTTTGCGGCAATGGGGAAGGCGGCCAGTTCTTCGCCCGCATCCGCGGCAATTGCCAGCGCATCCATCACGGCGCCCGCTGTCGAGGGGCCAACACCGGGAATGAGCTGCAGCACGCGAAAACCCGACACCCGATCGCGCAGATTGTCGGCAAAACGCAGGATCGCCAGCGTGTCTTTCACATGGGCAGCATCCAGAAATTTCAGCCCGCCGAATTTCACGAAGGGGATATTGCGGCGCGTGAGTTCGATTTCCAGCGGGCCGGAGTGATGCGAGGCGCGGAAGAGGACGGCCTGCGATTTCAGGGCGGTTCCGGCCTCACGCTCACGCAGCACTTCTTCGCAGATATAGGCGGCCTGATCGTTTTCCTCGCGCACCGTGACAAGGCGGGGCTTGTCGGCGCTGGTGCGCTCGGTCCACAGCTCCTTGGCGTGACGTTCCTTCGACAGCGCGATGACGCCATTGGCGGCTGCAAGAATCGGTGCGGTGGATCGATAATTGCGCTCCAGCGTCACCATGCGGGCTGGCGGGTCGAAGCTTTGCGGAAAATCGAGAATGTTGCGCACCTGCGCGCCGCGGAAGGAATAGATTGACTGCGCATCGTCGCCCACCACCGTCAGCCCGCGCCCGTCCGGTTTCATGCCGGCCAGGATGGCGGCCTGAAGGCGGTTGGTATCCTGATATTCATCGACCAGAACATGATCGAACCGGTCGCCGATCACCTCGCCCAGGCCCGCGTCCGTGACCATGCCGCGCCAGTAGAGCAGCAGGTCATCGTAATCGAGCACGTTCTGCGCCTGCTTGGCCTCCACATAGCCCTCAAACAGGGCCTTGAGCGCCGCTGTCCAGTCGGCACACCACGGGAAAGAGGCGCGCAGAACCGCCTCAAGCTCGGCCTGTGCATTGACCGCACGCGAATAGATGGCGAGGCAGGTGCTCTTGGCCGGGAACCGCTTCTTGGTATTGGAAAGTCCCAGTTCGTGCCGGATGAGGTTCATCAGGTCGGCGGAATCGGCCCGATCATGAATCGAAAACGCCTCGTCGAGCCCGATCACCGGCGCATATTCGCGAATGAGCCGCGCACCGATGGCATGGAACGTCCCCGCCCAGGTCAACCCGTCTGCCAGAACGGCGGCCTTCTCGCCCATCACCTCACGCGTGATCCGCTCCACACGACGCGTCATCTCCTGCGCCGCACGGCGCGAAAAGGTCATCAAGAGGATGCGCCGCGGGTCTGCTCCCTTGACGATCAGATGTGCCACACGGTGGGCGAGCGTGTTGGTCTTGCCCGAGCCTGCACCCGCGATCACCAGAAGCGGATCGGCCGCCCGTCCATCGCCATGCAGAACAGCCTCGCGCTGCGCATCGTTCAGGCGGTCAAGATAGGTCGGGCTCGGGGGCGATTCGGGTTCGATAAGGCTCATGCCCCAAGTTAGCGATATTCTTGGTTTGTTCGCAACGGGTGAGGGGCTACCGCTTAGGGAAGCAATGGGGGGTAGAAGGAGTACGTGGGGAGAGCTTGAGCATGTGGCCGATCCTTCGAGACGGTCCTGCGGGCCTCCTCAGGATGACGTTGTGGGTGGGGCTGGCTCTTTCGATTTCCCAACACGAACAACGTCATCCTGAGGAGCCTGCGCAAGCAGGCGTCTCGAAGGATCGGCCACATGCTTGGAGAGGACCGCGCGCACAAAAGCTCACCCGGACTACAGACCAACCGGGGAGCGAAAGCGGAAACCTGCGCCGGGCCTCAGCCCTTTTCGATCTCGCTCAACGCCATGTCGGTGGCCATGCGGGCGAATTCGGTTCGGGTCAGCGGGCCGTCGGAGCGGAACCACGTGAAGGCCCAGTTCAGCATGCCCATCAGCCCCATGGTGACGGCCACCATGCGCGGCCGTTCCAGATCGGGGGCGATCTCGCGCACGGCACTTCTGAAATGGCCGAGGATTGCCCGCTCCACCTCGCGGATGCGCTGCACGTCCTCGTCCGGCAGCGCGCCCAGAGCCCCCAGTTGCAGGCGGTGGAGATCGTCCGCATCCTCATAGAGAGTGAGCAGGGCGTCGGACAGCTTGTGCAGTCGCTCGCGGCCCTTGAGGCCGTTGGCCTCCTCATGCAGCGTGTGATCGATCTCGCTCAGATGGGTATGGATGATGTCGAAGATCAGTTCGTCGCGATTGCGGAAATAGTGATAGAGCAACGCTTTCGAAATGCCGCAGGCATCGGCGATCTGGTTCATCGAGGCCTTGCCGTCGGCCTTTGAAAGAATGCGGGCAGCCGCGCGATGGATCGCATCGCGCTTGTCGTCATAATCCGCCGCCCGTGTCCGTGCCATGGTTCACGCTCCCAGATAGGCTTCGCGCACCCGCGGGTCCGCAATGAGGTCCTGGGCAGAGCCGGAAAGCGCGATCTTGCCCGTCTCCATCACATAGCCCCTGTCGGCGATGGAGAGCGCGGCATAGGCATTCTGTTCCACAACCAGAAGGGTCACGCCACGATCTCGCAACGTGGTGATCACCTCCAGGATCTGGTCCACCAGAACCGGCGCGAGGCCCATGGAGGGCTCATCCAGCAATAGCAGCCTGGGACGGCCCATGATCGCGCGACCGATGGCGAGCATCTGTTGCTGGCCGCCGGAAAGTCCGCCTGCCGCCAGATGCCGCTTGTCCTTCAGAATGGGGAAGAGGCCGAAGACATCCTCCATATCGCCCGTCAGGTCGTCCTTGCGATGGAAGCCGCCCAGCGCGAGGTTCTCCTCCACCGAGAGGTCGCCGAAGATCTGGCGGCCTTCCGGCGAATGGGCGATGCCGAGCCCGGCGCGGGCGAAGTCTGCCTTTTTTGTCAGATCAACGCCCGCAAACCGGATGGTGCCAGCCTTGATCGGCTGGACGCCGGAGATGCAGCGCATCAACGTCGTCTTGCCCGCGCCGTTCGCTCCGACAAGGGTGACGATCTCACCCTCGCCGACGCTGAGATCGACGCCATGCAGCACCTCGATGGGGCCGTAGGCTGTCACCAGCCCGGCAATTTCAAGAAGGGGATCAGCCATGGGCAGCACGCGCCTCCGCCGCTCCGTGCGCACCCAGATAGGCTTCCACCACGCGCGGATTGTCCCGGATGTCTTCCGGGCGCCCTTCCGCGATCTTGGTACCCTGATCGAGCACCACGATATGCGATGAAATCCGCATCACCATGCGCATGTCATGTTCGATAAGCACCACGCAGACGCCTTCTTCGGCGATGGCGTGGATGAGGTCGTCGACTTCGCGCGTCTCCACCGCGTTGCAGCCCGCGGCCGGTTCGTCGAGCAGCAGGATCTTGCAGCCCGTCACCAGAGCGCGCGCGATCTCAAGCCGCTTGAGCTGGCCGTAGGAAAGATCGGAAGCCGGACGTGCGGAAAGGGCGTTCAGACCGACGCGTTCCAGCGCCTCATGCGCCAGTTCCCGGCTGTGCGCGGTCTCCCGGCGGCTGGAGGGCAGGCCCAGAAGGTCGGCGAAAAGGTTCGATTTCTCGCGCAGATGACAGCCCGTCATCACGTTGTCGAGGGCGGTCATCTGCGGAAAGATCTGCAGGTTCTGGAACGTGCGGGCCATGCCGCGGCGCGCCAGAAGGTGCGGCGGCTCGCCGGTCACGTCCTTGCCCTCGATGCGTACCGAGCCGGAGCTTGCCCGATAGACGCTGCTGACGAGATTGAACAGCGTTGTCTTGCCCGCACCGTTGGGGCCGATGATCGAGGTCACTTCGCCCGCATCCGCGTTGAAGCTGACCCCGTCCACCGCCTTCAGCCCGCCAAAGGAGACGCCGAGGTTTTCGATTTCAAGCACGGTCATTTCGACCTCCAGCGATGCACCAGACTGCCGAGCGCGGGCACGAGGCCGTTGCGCATGGCAACCATGGTGGCGACCATCACCGCGCCGAGAACGAGATGCTCATATTCTGCGACGACGGTGAGGACCTGGGGCAGGGCGGTGAGGATCATGGAGCCGACGATCGCGCCATAGACGGTGCCGGCCCCGCCGAGGACGGCCATGGTGACCATTTCGACCGAGTGCATGAACCCGGCCGTGTCCGGCGTGATGTAGCCGTTGGCGAGCGACAGAAGGCTCCCTGCGACCGAGGCGTAAACGGCGGAGATCGCGAAGGCCACGACCTTGGCACGCGCCACATCGACGCCGAGCGATGAGGCGGCGACGTCGCTGTCGTGGACCGCGCGCAGCGCGCGGCCCCACGGGCTGTTGCCCAGATTGACCGCCAGCACAACGCCGATGGTGGCAAAAGCGCCGCTCAGCCAGTACCAGGCCTCCGTCGTCTTCATCTTGATGCCGAGGGCTGCGAACCAATGGCGCGGGTTGAAGCCGGAGACGGTCATGCCGTCGGGTCCGCCGGTCAGCCAGGCTTCCTTCGTCAGAACCATCCAGATGAGCATGCCGAGGCCAAGCGTGGCGATGGCGAGATAGTAGCCGGACAGTTTCAGGATCGGACGTCCCACAACAAGCGCCAGCGCACCGGCTGCCACGGCACCGATCAGGAAGGCCACACCGGAGGGCACCCCATAGGCGGGCAGCACCGCCACCGCATAGGCGCCGATGGCGAAGAAGCCCGCATGGCCGAGGCTTACGAGGCCCACATAGCCCAGCAGAACAACAATGCCGGTAACCGACAGTGTGTTGATCCAGATGAGCGAGCCCACCCGGAAATAGTAGCTGGAGGGGAAGATCAGCGCACCGAGCGCCACGAGCCCGGCGGTGATGAGAAAGGCTCTCAGGGTCGGGTTCATCACACGCGCTCCGTGGTGCGCCGGCCGAACAGGCCCTGCGGCATGACGAAGAGAACGCCGAGGATCACGATGAACGCAGCCGCATCCTTGTAGTCGGACGAGATGTAGCCAGCCGTCATCGCCTCGATGAGGCCGATGGCGAAGCCACCCACAAGCGCGCCGAACGGGTTGCCGACGCCGCCGAGCATGGTGGCGGAAAAGCCCTTCAGCGCCATGAGAACGCCTGCGTCATAGGTGGTGAAGGTCACCGGCGTGGCGAGCACGCCCGCCAGCGCGCCAACGGCGGCCGAAAGCGCAAAGGACAGGTTCATCGAACGCCCTGTATTGATGCCGACAAGGACGGCGGCCAGACGGTTGGAGGCGGTCGCGCGGATGCCGCGCCCGGCCTTCGTATGTCCGACGAACCACGCAAGCAGCGCAAAGACAACGACGCTGCCGCCGATGATCCACAAGCTCTGCGGCAGGATCGTCGCGCCCAGAAAGCGCAGCGCCTCATCGCCGGAAAAGCCCTCGTAGCGATGGATCTGCTTGTCGAAGACGATCTGCATGACGCCACGCAGGAAAATGCTTGCCCCGATGGTGATGATCACCAGCGAGACGAGCGGAGCCTTGCCCGCGGGCCTGATGGCCAGCTTGTAGAGCCCGATGCCCACGATCATTCCGGCAATCACGGCCAGGGGGGCTGCGATATAGACCGGAACGCCGCCGGAAATGAGCGCAGCCGCCGTCATGCCACCGACAACGACAAATTCGCCCTGTGCGAAATTCGCCACGCCGGAAGCGTTGTAGATAAGGGTGAAGCCGAGGGCGACAGCGGCATAGATGGCGCCGACAGTCACGCCCGAAAGGACGAACTGGAGAAGCTCGGACAAGGGGGCCCCGTCACTGTTACGGAGAAAGGGGCGGCCGGGAGAGCCCGGCCGCAACTATTCAGGCCGGAATTATTCGACCGGAACCCACGCGCCTTCCTGAATTTCCAGCATGCGGAATGCCGTCAGGTCGAGGCCGAGGTGGTCGGTGGGGGACATGGTGTAGACACCGGTGACGCCCGCATAATCCTTGGTCTCCTCCAGACCGTCGCGGATATCCTGCGGATCGCTGGAGCCCTTCGCCTTGATGGCGTTCACCACCATGTGGAAGGCGTCATAGGCATAGCCGCCAAAAGTGGACGGGGCTTCGCCATAGGCAGCCTTGTAGTCGGCGATATAGGAGGTGACGGCGGCCTTCTGGACATCGTCATCGGCCAGCTTGTCGGGGATCAGCATCGGGGTGGCCGGAAGGCGCACGCCGTTGGCCGCATCGCCAGCAAGGTGAATGAAGCTGTCGGAGGCAACGCCGTGGCTCTGGTAGAAGGGCATTTTCAGGTCGAGCTGGGCGTAATTGCGGGTCACGACCGCCGGGCCCTGGCCGAAGCCGGGGTTCACGATTGCTTCGACGCCTGCGGTGTTTGCGATGTTGGTGAGCTGCGGGGTCACGTCGGCATCGCCCGGACCGTAGGTCTCGTCGGCAACGATTTCCACGCCCGCTTCGCCAGCCACCTCAATGCACTGGGCGCGCATGGACTTGCCGAAGCCGCCGGTGCCGGAGATCAGGCCGATCTTGGACATGCCGCGCTTCTTGATGTCCTCGAAGATCTTGAGACAGGCCATGCGATCGGTGTGCGGCGTCTTGAAGACGTATTCTTTTACCGGATCGATGATCACCACCGCGCCGGCAAGCGACACGAACGGAATCTGGGCATCGGTGAAGAGCGGCGCCATGGCCATGGTCGCCCCCGTGGAGGAACCGCCGATGACGGCGACGACTTCGTCTTCCTCGATCAGACGGGTGGCGAAGGTGCGCGCCTTGTTGGGATCTGCGCCGTCATCATAAAGGACAAGCTCGACCTCCTCACCGTTGATGCCGCCGGTGGCGTTCAACTGCTTGACGAGCATTTCCAGCGTTTTGGCTTCCGGGTCGCCAAGGAAGGACGCCGGGCCGGTGACGGCCAACGACGCACCGATCTTGATTTCCGCAAGTGCAGGCGTGGCAACGAGCAGCGCGAGCGCGGATGCGCAGGCACCGAGTTTTGCAAGCGACATGATATCCTCCCAAATCGTCACATATCCAAGGTTGGCCCTCGAAATTTGTGATGTGTTATTTATTGACCGCGCGGTCGGCTTATGCAACACATTTTTTCCAAGACCAGTTCGAAGGTGCGGGCCTGCCTGACTTCGACGGCGCATTTGGGAGGATATGTGAATGACCCAATCGGGAGCCGAGCCGGTGCTTCTGGAGGCGGTTGAGGATGGCGTGATGACGCTGACCCTGAACCGCCCGGACAAGCTGAATTCCTTTACGGAGGAGTTGCACGCGCTGCTGCGTGCCGCGTTGAAGCGGGCGGCGGATGACGCCTGCGTGCGGGTGGTTCTTCTGACGGGGGCAGGCCGCGGCTTTTGTGCGGGCCAGGATCTTGGCGCGCGCCATCCCGACAGCGAGGGCGGCGCCCCCGATCTGGGGCAGACCATCGAAACGCTCTGGAACCCGCTGGCTCGTGCCATTCGCGATCTGCCAAAGCCCGTCATCTGCGCAGTGAACGGTGTTGCGGCTGGAGCGGGCGCGAACCTGGCGCTGCTCGCCGATATCGTGATCGCGGGCGAGAGCGCGCGCTTCATCCAGTCCTTTGCAAAGCTCGGTCTCGTGCCCGATTCCGGCGGCACCTGGACCATGACCCATCGTCTTGGCGAAGCCCGCGCCAAGGCGCTGATGCTGACTGGCGAACCGCTCGGTGCGCTCAAGGCGCAGGAGTGGGGCCTGATCTGGAAGGCCGTGCCCGACGACAGGCTGATGGAAGAGGCAAAAGCCCTTGCGTCGTCTTTCGCCAGCGGCCCGACTTTCGGGTATGGTCTCACCAAGCAGGCGGTGCATGCGGCAGGGCATCTGAGCTTTGATGATAGCCTTGACCTGGAGCGGGACCTTCAGCGTCGCGCCGGTCGCAGCGCCGACTATGCAGAAGGTGTGCGCGCCTTTACCGAGAAAAGAGCCCCCGTCTTCACGGGAGAGCCTTCATGACCACCGGCGTCACGACCTCGGCGGAAACAGCCATGGACGCACAGGACATCGCGCGCCGTTGCGCCGATGCCATGTGGGAAAACGACCATGCAAGTCAGGCGCTTGGCATGGAGGTCGTTTCCATTGCGCCCGGGACCGCAACGCTGACCATGCGGGTTCGCAAGGACATGCTGAACGGGCTTGGCACCTGCCACGGCGGGTTCATGTTCGCGTTGGCCGACAGTGCCTTCGCCTTTGCCTGCAACACGCATAACCAGTTCACCGTCGCGCAGCATTGCTCGATCACCTACCACGCCCCGCCGGGCGAGGGGGCGATGCTGATCGCGACGGCCACCGAGGTCCACCGCGCCGGGCGTTCCGGCCTCTACGACATTACCGTGACTGGTGAGGACGGCAAGCTCTATGCGACCTTCCGCGGACATTCGCGGACCGTCCCTGGCACCCATCTCGCAGCTACCTGAGGCAACACTCAAATCTGACTGTACCCCGGCGCCGGGAGAGCGCCGTTCCTTTTCTGACTGATATTCCGGCGCCGGAAAGGCGCCGTTCCGGGAGGTTATCCATGCTTAAGTCCGTCAGCGAGCGCCGCGCGCCGCTCGATCCCATTGAAACCGCGTCACGTGACGAAATCTCCGCGCTGCAGCTTGCGCGCATGAAGGAGACATTGAAGCGCGCCTATGAGGGCTCGCCCTTCTATCGTCGCAAGTTCGATGAGTGCGGCGTCCACCCGGACGACCTCAAGACATTGTCGGACCTGTCGAAATTCCCCTTCACCGTGAAACAGGATCTGCGCGAGAACTATCCCTTCGGCATGTTCGCCGTGCCTCAGGATCAGATCGCGCGTCTGCACGCCTCTTCTGGCACCACCGGCAAGCCGACCGTCGTCGCCTATACCCAGAACGATCTCGATATGTGGGCATCCGTTGTCGGCCGCTCCATTCGCGCCGCCGGTGGCGCGCCGGGCGATATCCTGCACAATGCCTATGGGTATGGCCTCTTCACCGGCGGTCTCGGTGCGCATTACGGTGCCGAAAAATTCGGCTGTACGGTGGTTCCTGTCTCTGGCGGCATGACCGAGCGTCAGGTCACCCTGATCGAGGACCTCAAGCCCTCCATCATCATGGTGACGCCCTCCTACATGCTGTCGATCCTCGATGCATATCGCGCCGCCGGTCTCGACCCGCGTGCCTCCTCGCTCAAGATCGGCATCTTCGGCGCTGAGCCGTGGACCAACGCCATGCGTCTGGAAATCGAGGAAGCCTTCGATATGGACGCGGTGGATATCTATGGCCTGTCTGAAATCATCGGTCCGGGTGTCGCGCAGGAATGCGTGGAAACCAAGGATGGCCTGCATATATGGGAGGATCACTTCTATCCGGAGGTCATCAACCCCGAGACCGGCGAGCCGGTGGCCGACGGGGAGAAGGGCGAGCTTGTCTTCACCTCGCTGACCAAGGAAGCCTTCCCGATCATTCGTTATCGCACCCGCGATCTGACCCGCCTCCTGCCGGGTACGGCCCGCTCCATGCGCCGGATGGAAAAGGTCACGGGGCGCTCCGATGACATGATTATCCTGCGCGGCGTGAACATCTTCCCTACCCAGATCGAGGAGCAGATCTTCAAGGTGGCAAGTCTCTCCGCGCACTATGAAATCGTGCTCTCTCGTTCGGGCCGCATGGACACCATGACGGTGCGCTGTGAGTGCAAGGAAGGCGAGGATCTCACCCACATCGCGGAGGGCGCGTCGCGCGAGCTGATCGCCCACATCAAGAGCGTGATTGGCGTGTCGTCTCGCGTTGAGGTTGTGGAGCCGGGCGGTGTCATGCGCTCGGTCGGCAAGGCCAAGCGGGTGCGCGACGAACGTCCGGCA
This sequence comes from Breoghania sp., assembly GCF_963674635.1. Taxonomy (NCBI): domain Bacteria; kingdom Pseudomonadati; phylum Pseudomonadota; class Alphaproteobacteria; order Hyphomicrobiales; family Stappiaceae; genus Breoghania; species Breoghania sp. The sequence continues at coordinate 1,539,416 of NZ_OY771475.1, read as the reverse complement.
AGATGACGCGGCATCGATCCTTGGATTGAGTGGCACAGATGGGCCCGCTAAAAGGGACACCGCCAGACCCGGAGTCTCCCATGCTTGAAACGCTCATTGATCAGCTTCTCGACCGCTTTCCCGTGCGCGCGGGGTCGTTCATCGTCACGCTTTATGGTGATGTGGTCGCCCCGCGTGCCGGCGAGATCTGGATGGGCAATATCATTGAGGCCTGCAAGACCGTTCATATCGGCGAAAGTCGTGTCAGAACAGCGGTTTCTCGACTGGTATCCTCAGGCCGGATCAAGGGTGAGAAGGAGGGGCGCAAGAGTTACTACCGCCTCACCGGGGTCGCCAATGACGAGTTCTCGCGGGCCGCGCGGCTGATCTACCGCCGGCCCAACGTGGCGCGTCTGCAGGGGTGGCATCTTGTGCTTTTGCCGCATGGTGCGGAGCGCGATGCGCTTCTGCACAGGCTCACCGACCTGCGCTTCGGCATGGCCCTGCCGCATCTGGCCATCCTGCCGGACCGCGGTGAGCCACTTCCGCCGCTGGGTGCGCCGCACTTCCGGGCCACAACCGAGGATGATCTTACCGAGATCGCCCGCGGGGCCTGGGGGCTCGATGAATTGGCCGAGCAGGTCGATCGTTTCGTCGATGGCTTTGCGGAGCTGGAAGATGTGCGGTGTACGCCGCAGGAGGCGCTTGGCCTCAGGCTGCTTCTGGTGCACATGTTCCGCCAGATCGCGCTGGCCGATCCCATGTTGCCGGTCCCGCTTCTGCCCAAGGGGTGGAAGGGGCCGGAGGCACGTAACCTCTTTGCACGGCTGTACCTGCAGCTGTCGCCGGGAGCCGATGCGGCCATCGCAAAGACCTTCGTCAACCGCGATGGCCCGCTCGTAGCCGATCCGACGCGCATCGCGCGCCGGATTGCGGATCTTTCCTACAGCTGAACCTGTCGTAAGGGCAACAAAACACAAGGAAAAAGAACTACATCTCAATATGTCACGCTTTTTTCGAAATACGCCTTGAAATGTGACGTAAAGAGTGTCAGATCAAACGTGGGAGGAATGCGGCCGCGACGGAGGAGGCGTTGTGGCGGCTATCGGACGCGGTCCCCTTGGCGGGCCCGGATGCGGGTGCGACGCCGCCCCGGCCCGGTGGCCATGCCGGACTGCCGGTCCCCTGAATTCCTCCAGAGCCAATTCAGCGCGACGCCTGCACGAAAGGTGTCGTCGCATGTGAAATGTCCAACACGGACAATCGAGGAGTTGAGGCCATGTACGCGCAGCTTGTGGAAACCGGCAAAGTCGGCGACAGCCCCGAGGAGTTGGCATTCCAGAAGCGGATCGATGACGGTATCCGCATCGAACCGAAGGACTGGATGCCGGAGGGTTATCGCAAGACGCTGGTGCGCCAAATCAGCCAGCACGCCCATTCGGAAGTGGTCGGCCAGCTGCCTGAGGGCAACTGGATCACCCGCGCCCCGACGCTGGAGCGCAAGGCCATCCTGTTGGCAAAGGTGCAGGACGAGGCGGGCCACGGGCTCTACCTCTATTGCGCGGCGGAAACACTGGGCGTCTCGCGCGACGAGCTGACCGAGCAGTTGCTCGCCGGCAAGGCAAAGTACTCCTCGATCTTCAACTACCCGACGCTCACATGGGCCGACATTGGGGCCATCGGCTGGCTGGTGGACGGCGCGGCGATCATGAATCAGGTGCCGCTGCAACGTTGCTCCTTCGGCCCGTATTCGCGCGCCATGATCCGCATCTGCAAGGAAGAGTCCTTCCATCAGCGCCAGGGCTTCGACATCCTGCGCGTGCTTTGCGAGGGCACCGAGGAACAGAAGGAAATGGCGCAGGACGCCATGAACCGCTGGTGGTGGCCGTCGCTGATGATGTTCGGCCCGTCCGACAAGGATTCCGTCCATTCCGCGCAGTCCATGCGCTGGGGCATCAAGCAGAACACCAATGACGAGCTGCGCCAGAAGTTCGTCGACCAGACCGCGCCGCAGGCCAAATACCTCGGCCTGAGCATTCCTGACCCCAACCTCACCTGGAACGAGGAGAAGGGCGGTTATGACTTCTCCGAGCCGGACTGGAACGAGTTTTTCAACGTCATCAAGGGCAACGGCCCGTGCAACCGCGAGCGCCTCGAAGCGCGCCGCAAGGCATGGGACGACGGCGCCTGGTATCGCGACGGGCTGATGGCCCATGCGGAGAAGAAGCGCGCTGCCAAGGTCGCCGCGGAATAGGGAGAGAGCAAATGTCGAACGAATGGCCCCTTTGGGAAGTCTTCATCCGCGGTCAGCACGGCCTGTCGCATCGCCATGTTGGCAGCCTGCATGCACCGGACGCCGAAATGGCGATCCGCAATGCGCGTGACGTCTACACCCGTCGCAACGAAGGCCTGAGCATCTGGGTGGTGCCCTCCAACGAGATCACCGCGTCCTCGCCGGAAGAAGCCGGTCAGCTCTTCGAGCCGTCGCAGAGCAAGGTCTACCGTCACCCGACCTTCTTCGACATCCCCAAGGAAGTGGGGGCGATGTAATGGATCCCTTGCTGAAATTCTGCATGCGCATGGGCGACAACGCGCTCATCCTTGCCCAGCGCACGGGGGAGTGGTGTGGCCACGCCCCGGTGCTGGAAGAAGATATCGCCTTTGCCAACATGGGGCTCGACCTGATCGGCCAGACCCAGCTCTGGCTCAAGCTGGCCGGTGAGATTGAAGGCAAGGGGCGCTCCGCCGACGACCTGGCCTTCCTGCGGACCGAGCGCCAGTTCCTGAACTGCCTGCTGGTGGAGCAGCCCAATACCGACTTTGCCGTCGCCCTGATGCGCCAGTATCTCTTCGATGCCTGGCATCTGCCAATGCTCGATGGCCTGACGGCTTCAAGCGACAAGCGGGTCGCCGCGATCGCGGAGAAGGTCGTGAAGGAAGTGCGCTATCACATCGACCGCTCGCGCGATCTGGTGATTGGGCTCGGAGATGGCACGACGGAAAGCAATGCCCGCATGCAGGGCGCGCTGAACATGCTCTGGCCATTCGTCGCCGACCTTTTGGCGACCGATCAGGCAGACGAGGTGCTTCTGGCGCAAGGCGTCATCCCGGATCCGGAGACGGTTGCGGCATCATTCCGGGCGGAAACGGCGGCGACCTTCGCCGCGGCCAGGCTGGAGATGCCGGAAGTCGAGCTGTCGCGCACCGGCGGGCGCAACGGCCTCCACTCGGAGCACATGGGATACATCCTGTCGGAGATGCAATATCTCCAGCGGACCTATCCCGGTGTGACCTGGTAGGCCGGTCATGCAGCCCGCAACAGACATAGTCTGGTCCTGGCTCGGAGAGATTCCGGACCCGGAAATCCCGGCGATCTCGCTGGCCGATCTCGGCATCATCCGCGATGTCGGCTACGAGGACGACAAGCTGGTGGTCACGGTCACGCCCACCTATTCCGGCTGCCCGGCGACCTCCGTCATCGCACTCGATATCGAGACCGCGCTTTTGAAGCGCGGGGCGGAGAAGGTGGAGATCCGCCAGCAGCTGTCGCCTGCCTGGACGACCGACTGGATCAGTGCCGAGGGGCGCGAGAAGCTTCGCGCCTATGGCATCGCCCCGCCCGCGGTCGCGGCGGCCAACTGCGCCGGAATGCTGAAAGCGCAGCACGTGGTCTGTCCGCATTGCGGGTCCGATGACACCGTAAACATAAGTCCGCGCGGTTCCACACCCTGCAAGGCGCAGTTTCGCTGCAACGCCTGCATGGAACCCTTCGACTACTTCAAGGCGATCTGAGATGAGCGATTTCTATCCCCTGACCGTCACCGACGTCGCCCACGATACACGCGACGCCGTCGTGCTCACGCTGGCTCCAAGGCCCGAGGACGTTGACCGTTTTCACTTCACGCCCGGCCAGTACCTGACCTTCCGCAAGGATTTCGACGGCGAGGAACTGCGCCGCAGCTATTCCATTTGCGCAGGCCTCGGTGAGGGGGTCCTCAAGGTCGGCATCAAGCGCGTGGGCGGCGGTGCGTTCTCAAGCTTTGCCAAGTCCGACATTCATGTCGGCGACACGCTGGAAGCCATGCCCCCGCAAGGGCGCTTCGGGGTGACCGCGGGCACCGATGGGCACTGTTATATCGGCTTTGCCGCAGGCTCCGGCATCACGCCGATCCTGTCCATCGTGAAGTCGATCCTGGAAGGCGATGCCAATGCCGAATTCACTCTTGTCTACGGCAACCGTTCCGCCTCGCAGGTCATGTTCCGCTCCGAACTCGGCGACCTGAAGGACCGGTATCTTGCCCGCTTCAACGTGGTGCACATTTTTTCCGGCGAGGCGCAGGAGATCGAGCTCTTCTCCGGTCGCATCGATAAGGACAAGTGCAAGGCGCTGTTCGGGTCATGGGTGCAGCCGGAAGACGCGGAGCTTGCTTTCATCTGCGGCCCGCAGGGCATGATGGAAGGCGTTTCCGAGGCGCTTCAGGAAGCCGGTATGGCCAAGGAGCGCATCAAGTTCGAGCTCTTCGGGGCTGCCCAGCCGGGCCGCGCCAAGCGTCAGGCCGATGCCGACGCCGCGCGCGCTGCCGGTGACATGGTCAAGGCGACCATCATCATCGACGGCACACCGCACAGCTTTGAGATGCCGCGCAAGGGCCAGTCCGTTCTGGAGGCCGCGCGCGAGCATGACATCGATGCTCCGCATTCCTGCTGCAACGGCGTGTGCTCCACCTGTATGGCGCGGGTGAAGTCCGGCGAGGTGGAAATGGCGCAGAACTTCGCACTGGAGGATTACGAGGTGGAACGCGGTGTCGTCCTCACCTGCCAGTCCTATCCGGTAACCGATGAAATCACGATTGAATACGAAGGACACTGACATGCTCGAACGCAGCGAGCCGGTTCGGCTTGGGAGTTATCTCGCAGGCCGCTGGCAGGAGGGCGCTGGCGAGGGGAGCCTGGTCAATGATGCCGCGACCGGTCGCCCGGTCGCCCGTCTGACGACGTCCGGCATCGACATGAAGGAAGCGCTCGACTATGGCCGCAAGGTGGGGTCTCCCGCCCTACGCGCCCTGCGCATCCACGAGCGCGCCTTGATGATGAAGGCCATCGGCTTGAAGCTTCTGGAGATGAAGGAGGAGTTCTACGAGCTTTCCTCCGCAACGGGCGCGACCCGTTCCGACAGCTGGGTCGATATCGAAGGCGGCATCGGCACCATGCTGAGCTACGCTTCGCTGGGCCGCCGCGAACTGCCGAACGGCTTCGTCATTCCTGACGGCAAGCCTGAAATCCTGTCCAAGGACGGCAGCTTCATCGGTCAGCACATCTTCACCCCGCTGGAAGGCGTGGCGATCCACATCAACGCCTTCAACTTTCCCGTCTGGGGCATGCTTGAAAAGCTTGGCCCGACCTGGCTTGCCGGCATGCCGGCCATCGTGAAGCCCGCCAGCCAGACGGCATATCTGACCGAACTGGTGGTGCGCCGCATTCTGGAAACGGGGCTCCTGCCGGAAGGCGCGCTGCAGCTTGTCTGTGGCTCCACGGGCGATCTGCTCGATCACGTCACCTGTCAGGACGTGGTGACCTTCACCGGATCGGCTGCGACCGCGCGCAAACTGCGCCAGACGCCCGCCATCGTGGAGAACTCGGTTCGTTTCACCGCGGAGGCCGACAGCCTGAACGCCTCCATCCTTGCGCCCGATGCGGTGCCGGGCACGGAGGAGTTCGATCTTTACGTTAAGGAAGTCCATCGCGAAATGACGGCGAAGGCGGGCCAGAAATGCACGGCCATCCGCCGCGCCATCGTGCCTGCCGCGCATCTCGACGCGGTTGTCGAGGCGTTGCGTGCGCGCATCGCCAAGACGACGATCGGCGATCCTGCGGACAAGGACACCCGCATGGGCCCACTCGCCTCCATGGCGCAGCTTGAGGACGTGCGCGGCGCGGTTCACAAGCTCGCCACGGAAGCCGAGATTGTCGTCGGTAATCCCGATGAGCCGCCGGTGGAAGGCGGGGCCTTCATCGCGCCGTGCCTGCTGGTCTGCAAGGATCCGATGACGGCGACCATCCCGCACGAGGTGGAAGCCTTCGGTCCGGTCTGCACGCTCATGCCCTATGAGAGCCTTGAGGATGCGGTTGCGATCGCCAATCGCGGCTCCGGTTCGCTGGTGGCGTCGGTTTTCACCAACGATCCGGCCAACGCCAAGGCGCTGGGCCTTGGCATCGCCAAGCTTCATGGTCGCGTGATGTTTGGCAACCGCGGGTCGGCGAAAACCTCTACTGGACACGGCTCGCCGCTCGCACAACTTGTGCATGGCGGTCCGGGGCGTGCGGGCGGTGGCGAGGAGCTTGGCGGCATCCGTGCCGTCTTCCATTTCATGCAGCGTACCGCGCTTCAGGGAACGCCGGATCTTCTCACCGCCGTTGCGGGCAAGTGGATGCCGGGAGCTGCGCGCAACACCGAAGGCCCGCATCCCTTCCGCAAGTCGCTGGCCGAACTGGAACTTGGCGACACGATCGTCACCGAGAGCCGCGTGGTGACGCTTGAGGACATCGAGCATTTCGCCGAATTCACCGGCGACACGTTCTACGCCCACATGGATCAGGCGGCCGCAGAGCGGAACCCGTTCTTCGACGGTCGCGTGGCGCATGGCTACCTGATCGTTTCCTTTGCGGCGGGTCTCTTCGTGCAGCCGGACGAGGGCCCGGTTCTGGCGAATTACGGCGTCGACAACCTGCGTTTCATGGCGCCGGTCTACGCGGGCAACGCGCTTCAGGTGCAATTGACGGCCAAGCAGATCACCGTCCGCGAGAGCGAGGATTACGGTGAAGTCCGCTGGGACTGCACCGTAACCCGCGACGGCGGCGAGGTGGTCGCTCAGTACGACGTGCTGACCATGGTGGCGAAGAGCTGGCCGATGGCCTGAGCCTGCGGGTCCGACTAACCGAAGGAATGAAGGGGTGGCATCCTGCGAATGCCGCCCCTTTTCTATGGGGTGAGGGGCGTTTCGAGGGGGTGGCCGAACCCCATCCGACACTCACTTCTCGGGAAACAGCTCGCCCCAGCGTTCCTCGACGCGCTTGACGACGTCCTTGTCCATCTTCAGCATCTCGCCCCACGCGCGATCCGTTTCGCTGCCGATCTTGCGGGTGGCATCAATCCCGAGCTTGCCGCCGAGACCCTCCAGCACCGAGGCGAAATCCAGGTGGTCGATGGGCGTGCGGTCCACCGTCATCAGATCGCGCGAAGGGTCCATGCGGGTTGCCACCGCCCACATCACGTCGTCCCATGAGCGGATGTCGATGTCGTCGTCCACCACGATCAGAAGCTTGGTCATGGTGAATTGCGGCAGGAGCGACCAGAGCCCCATCATCACGCGCCGCGCCTGGCCGGCATAACGCTTGTCGATGGCCAGAACCGCGATGCGATAGGAACAGGCTTCCGGGGGGAGCCACAGGTCCTTGATCTCCGGAATGTCCTTCTTGAGGAGCGGTAGGAAGATCTCCGCCATCGCTTCCGCCATGACGGACGGCTCGTCCGGTGCGCGGCCCGTAAACGTCGTCAGATAGGACGCGCCTTCCCGGAAGCGGATGTGGCGCAGCTTGAAGACGGGATAGGGCTCGGCGGCGTTGTAATAGCCGGTGTGATCGCCGAAGGGCCCCTCCATGGCGGTCTCGGTATGGGAAACCGTTCCCTCCAGAACGATCTCCGCTTCCGCAGGCACGTGCAGCGGAATGGTCTTGCAGGGCACAAGCTGGGCGCGCTGGCCGCCCAGTATGCCTGAGAGCGCAAACTCGCTGATGCCTTCCGGCGCGGGCATGACGGCGGACAGGATGGTCGACGGGGCCGCGCCAATGACAATGGCCGCAGGCGTTTCCTCGCCCGTCTTCGCCCATTGCGCATGATGGCCCGCGCCGCCGCGCATGGAGAGCCAGCGCATGATCGCGCGGTCCTTTTCCAGAACCTGCATGCGGTAGACGCCCAGATTGTACCGCGCCGGGTCGTCCTTGCCCGGCGGACGGGTCACGATGAGTGGCCACGAGATCAGCGGACCCGCATCTCCCGGCCAGCAGGTCTGGATCGGAAGCAGGCTCAAATCAGGGGGAAACTCCACCTGCGGCACCGTGTCGCGCACCACTTTCGGGCGCGATTTGAGGGCCGCTTTGGCGGCTGGAAACAGCGCTTGTGCCTCACGCAATGAGGCGGGCGGGGTTGGCGAACGCATCCAGGCCATCATCTCGCCCAGTGCGGTAAGCCCTTGCACGTCCGTGCCCATGCCCATGGCGACGCGTTCCTGCGTTCCGAACAGGTTGGCGATAACGGGAACCGGCGAGATTTGGCCGCAAACCTGCGGCTTGGCGAAGCGCAGGACAGGGCCCCCCGCCTTGATCACACGGCGATGTATCTCGGTCGCTTCAAGCGCCATGTCCACGGGCGCATCAATTGTCCGGACATCTCCGCGGTCGTCCAGATGCCTGATAAAACTGCGCAGATCGGGGAAGGGAGGAAGGCTGCGTCTGTGCATGTAATGGGGTCCCAGATTCGAGGCGACCCTGCCTTATCGCAATTGAAATCGCTTTGCGATGGCGCATTTACACCCTCCCGGTAGGGCATTATCGCAAGGGCGACAGGAGAGTCGTATGCTCGATAATCAATCGCCTGAGTTGCCGCGTCCGTTCCGCAGGCTCGCCGCAGCTCTTCCCTCATGGCCGCTCGAAATGGTTCTGACGCGGGCCTTGCGCTCGCTTGCCGAGCGTCGCCCGGAGCTTTTCGAACGCCTCGGCGTCCATTCGCGATGCACCTTCATCGTACGTCCCACCGATCTCGATTACGCCTTTTCCGTCGTGCCGCATCGCTGGCGGGGAGGGGTGAAACTGGTGCTGCCGCAGACCCGCGGCGACGTTTATATCGAAGGTCCGCTTCTCAGCCTTCTGGGGCTGCTCGACGGGTCGCTGGATGGTGATGCGCTTTTCTTCAATCGCGTGATCTCCGTGCGCGGTCGCACCGATGCGCTTCTGGCCCTGCGCAACGCAATCGAAGAGGCCGAACTGCGTCCTTCCGATCTGCTCGGCGTCAGCGGCAAGGCGGGCCAATACGCCGATGCCGGTGTTCTGCGCGCCATCGCGATGCTTCAACGCATGGCGAGCCGTGACGGGGCTGGCGATGCGACTTCTGAACCGAACGATCTTCCTCCCCATCCTGCCGGAGCCTGATACATGGCCTTAGAACTCGTTTGCCCTGCCGGCACGCCGTCCGCGTTGCGTGCGGCGGTGGATGCCGGTGCGCATGCGGTCTATTGCGGCTTTGCTGACGAGACCAATGCGCGGAACTTTCCAGGACTGAATTTTTCGCCTGCAGAAATGGCCAAGGGCGTTCAATACGCTCACGACCATGGCGCGAAAGTGCTGGTCGCCATCAACACTTTCCCCAAGGCGGATTCCTTTGCGCCCTGGGCAAAGGCACTGGCCGTTGCCGAAGAAGCCAGAGCCGATGCGGTGATTGTCGCCGACATGGCCGTGCTGGATCACGCGGCCAACAAACATCCGGGCCTGCGCCTGCATCTGTCGGTCCAGGCTGCCGCCAACACGCCGGAAGCGATCGATTTCTACGCCCGCACCTTCGGCGTGAAGCGTGTGGTCATGCCGCGCGTCCTTTCGGTGGAGGAAATTGCCAAGCTCAATGCCGAGATCGACGTTGAGACGGAAGCTTTCGTCTTCGGCGGGCTTTGCCCGATGACCGAAGGCCGGTGTGCTCTGTCCTCCTATGCGACCGGCCGCTCGCCGAACCTGTCGGGCGTGTGTTCGCCTCCCGAGCATGTCGAATATGTGGAAGATGCCGAGGGGACGACCGTGAAGCTTGCGGGCTTCACTATCGACCGTTTCGCGCGCGATGAGGCCGCGGGCTACCCGACGCTGTGCAAGGGCAGCTTCAAGGCCGGGGGCAAGACCTGTCACCTGTTTGAAGATCCCGTCAGCCTCAATGCCGCCGGTCTGCTCGGTCGTCTGGCCGACGCGGGGGTGATCGCCTTTAAGATCGAGGGCCGTCAGCGCGGCAAGGGCTATGTCGCGGAGGTGGTCCGCACATTCCGCGCCGCCGTTGATGCGCTGGAAGCTGGCCGTGATCCGGTGGAGGCCGAACGCATTCTGGCGGGCCTCGTTGAGGGCGGACGTCAAACCTCGGGCGCATACCGGAAGCAGTGGAGATGAGCGAGATGAAGTCTTTTGGTCTCACGCTGGGCCCGGTTCTGTTCAACTGGAGCGAAGAGCGTCTGCGCGAATTCTACGCTGGGATCGCGGAAAGCTCTGCCTATGACCGCGTGCATCTGGGCGAGGTCGTGTGCGGCAAGCGCATGCCCTTCACAGACCGCGTCTGGCCGGATCTGATCGAGATGCTGGAAGCGGCGGGCAAGGAGGTCGTGGTCTCTGCCTTGGCGCTTCCCGCCACCAAGCGGGAGCGCAAGAGCGTTCTGGCCATCTGCGAAGACGACGACCGTCTTGTGGAGATCAACGATGTCACGGCGCTCTCCGGTCGCGCCGGTAAGCCCTTCGTCGTTGGTCCGCTGGTGAATGTCTATAATGAGGGAACCGTCCGCGTGATGGCGTCACGCGGGGCGCGTACGATCTGCCTGCCGGTGGAGTTGCCCATGGCAACAGTCTCCGCCATGGCGAAAGCATGCCCTGAGGTGGAATTCGAGGCCTTCGCCTTCGGACGCTTGCCGCTGGCCCTCTCAAGCCGTTGCTATCACGCACGCTTGCACGGCCTTCACAAGGATTCCTGCCGTTTCATCTGCGATCAGGATCCGGACGGGCTCGATGTGGAAACCATTGACGGTCAGCCCTTCCTCGCCGCCAATGGCATCCAGACCATGTCGCATGGTGTGCAGGCCTATGTGCCGAACCGCGAGGATATGGAGGCCTCGGGGCTGTCCCGCCTGCGCGTCTCCCCGCACACCTTCGACATGATTTCGGTCGGCGAGACCTATCGTGCGTTGCTCGATGGCGAGATCGCGCCGGAACAAGCGCTCGAATACCTGCGCGCCCTCGATCTGCCGGGCGAACTCGTGGACGGTTATTGCACAGGCGCTGCGGGCCACGAGGCGGTGAATTGCGCCTGAGCGGGGCGAACGTATTAGATGCCACATGCGCCTCTCGCGAGCCTTCGCGGGAGGCGTTTTCGTTTGTGGGGCAGGGGAGGTTTGAGAATGTGGCCGATCCTTCGAGACGCGGTCTTGCGACCGCTCCTCAGGATGACGTTGTGGGGTGTGGCGGGCATCCAGAAGAGCTACCGTCCCGGAACCATCAGCCCGGAACCATCAACACGATAACGTCATCCTGAGGAGCCTGCGTCAGCAGGCGTCTCGAAGGATATGCCGCACGTTCCAAGAACGTCGCCCCCATACACACTCCGACGCCCAAACGAACGCAGAGACAGCCCCCCACGCGCAAACGCAAAAACGCGCGATCAATGCGGTCTGCATTGCGCGAAACGAAAGCTGACATGTCGGGAGAAAAAGAGAGGGTGGTACGCCCAAGGGGAATCGAACCCCTGTTTCCGCCGTGAAAGGGCGGCGTCCTAACCGCTAGACGATGGGCGCCCAAGAACCGCGTCGTCCGCGGCTTGTGGGCGGGTTTATAGTGAGGTTTTTCTGTCCCCGCAAGGGGTGTCTCGCTTTCCGGTCAATCTTTTCCAAAGGCTCTGGATAACTCGCCAGAAGTCGCAGAAAAGCTTGGGTTCGGGAGGGTGGAGCCCGGTCGTCATAAACGACCGGGTTGTAGGCTTTTATCGAAAAGTCGCTTTTGGCGCGGCTTTATCGTCACCACTCGCCGGTGTTTTCCATCGACGCCCACGGTTCCTGAGCGGGCAGTGAATCGCCCTTTTGCAGAAGCTCGATGGAAATGTTGTCCGGCGAGCGGATGAAGGCCATGCGTCCGTCGCGCGGCGGACGGTTGATGGTGACACCCGCTTTCATGAGGCGGTTGCAGGTCTCGTAGATATCGTCGACCTCATAAGCCAGGTGTCCGAAGTTGCGCCCGCCGGTATAGGTTTCCGGGTCCCAGTTGTAGGTGAGCTCCAGCAACGGCGCGGAATGGCTGCGCCCGGAGGCCTCGTCGCCGGGGGCGGCAAGGAAGATGAGCGTGAAGCGGCCGGCTTCGCTTTCCTTACGATTGACCTCCTTCAGTCCAAACTTGTTGCAGTAGAAATCCAGTGCCGCGTCGATATCGGCAATACGAACCATTGTGTGAAGATACCGCATGTGGGCTCTCTTGATCTGGAATGACATTAGGTCGATGACTGTGCCCTTGAGCCGGGACGGTCATGATGAATCCGTCCGACTGTGGAAGCCTGGGGCGCGAAGTTCAAGATATGACAGTCGTAACCGACATCAATGCCGGTCGGGAAAGCTTGTCCCGATTGATCGAGGAAAGCCGCCGTTGCGTGGTCTTTACGGGCGCAGGCATCTCGACCGAATCCGGTATTCCCGACTTCCGCAGTCCCGGCGGGATCTGGACGCGCAAAAAGGAAATCCAGTTCGATGAATTCGTCTCTGACGAGGCAACGCGGCTGGAGGACTGGGATCGTCGTTTCGAGATGAACGAGCAGTTCGACGCGGCCGAACCCAATGCCGGACACATCGCCATCGCCAGGTTGCAGCAGCAACACAAGGTGATGGCCGTGATCACCCAGAATATCGACGGCCTGCACCAGCGTTCCGGCTGCACGCCCGAGCGGGTGGTGGAGCTTCATGGCAACGCGACATACGGCGCCTGCCTCGAATGCGAGGCGCGTCAGGAGCTGGGCGTTGTTCGCACACGGATCGAGCAAACAGGGCAGTCTCCGCGCTGCGACGATTGCGGCGGACTGGTCAAGTCCGCGGTCATCAATTTCGGTCAGGCAATGCCTGTGGATGAGATGCAGAAGGCCTTGATGCTCTCAGAGACCTGCGATCTCTTTCTTGTGGCCGGTTCTTCTCTTCAGGTTCAGCCAGCGGCATCGTTACCGGTGATTGCCGCCAGGCAGGGCGCACACCTCGTGATTATCAATCGCGATCCGACCCCGCTTGATGACGTTGCGGAGCTTGTATTGCGGGGCAGTATAGGAGCATTTCTTGGGGGAATTGCGTGATTTGACGTATTGAGTGGGAGAAATTTGCGATTTTTTCACGATTTGCGCTGGCAGTTCGGGCGCTGAATGCTATCCTTTGATCTCGGAATCAGTGCGCCAGCGTACTTGTGTGGTGTGGATTGGATACGGGGCGGAGATCAAATGGGGGTCAAGCTAGTTTCGGACTTGAGTCCATTTGAAGATCGGACGGAACTTGACGATTCTGCCGTCGATGTCCGTGAGATCGCAGGGACCATCAAGTGGTTTGATGTCGGTAAGGGGTATGGTTTCATTGTACCCGACGATGGCGGTGCGGATGTTCTTCTCCACGTCACCTGCCTGAGGCGCGACGGCTTTCAGACTGCTTACGAGGGCGCGCGCGTCGTTTGCGAGGTTCTCGACCGTCCCAAGGGGCTGCAGGCGTTTCGCGTGCTGTCCATGGACGAATCCACGGCCGTTCATCCTTCCCAGCTTCCCCCCTCGCGCACCCATGTGCAGGTGACGCCCGACGGTGGCTTCGAGCGTGCCATGGTGAAGTGGTTCAATCGGATAAAGGGCTACGGCTTCCTGACCCGCGGGGATGGGACGCCGGATATCTTCGTCCATATGGAAACGCTGCGCCGCTTTGGCATCGCCGAACTGCGTCCCGGTCAGACCGTCATGGTTCGTTTCGGCGAGGGTCCCAAGGGGCTGATGGTCGCCGAGATCCGGCCGGAGAGCGGTGGGCACATACCTCAGTCGCATTGATCGCGATTGTGCCTAATTAGGCATTTCACAATTGAATGTGGATCAGGCCGGGCGGTGCTCCGGCCTTTTTTGTGCGCAGTCCGAGTGGCGCAGCGGGTTTGCGGCCTCTTCTTGGAAGTGTGTGCGCTCGCGTTCTTGGCTGTGTCGACCCGGCCTTGGGAAGGGAGGGGGGCACCCCAAACAAAATGCGGCGACATGCCGGGGAAACATGTCGCCGCTTGGGGTCAGGAAATCCACCGTTAAGGGACAGCGGATCACCGCTCAATCCGGCGCTTGACCAAGACGGTCGTGGTTGCGTCGGCTTGATAGGATGTGGTGTGGAAGTCCACACCGGGTTTCGTCCATGAGACGCGGCTGGCAAGGCTTTCGCAGCCACTTCCGACGTCTGAGACGACGCCGGACCCACAGGCAACTGAAAACTCCATCTGTAGGCGGTCGCCCTTGCTTATGGCGCCAGTCTCGGGGGCCGGAGGCTCACCGATGCCAGCGATAAGAAGAGCCGAGCTGCCTAGTACTGCTCCGACCGCCAGGATCCATGCTTTGCTCATTTTTATCGCCTCCCTGGCATGAAAGCAACTATACAACAAAAACTGCGCCCAACGAACATAAAAATATTGTGTGTTGCACAGAAGTCACTGTCAGATTTGGCGAGAAGTACCTGGGAGACGATGGAATCATTGGGGAATAGGCGTTCCAGGAATGGGCCATCCGGTTTCATGCGTATGAAAGGATCGTCTGTGGGAGACGTTGGAACCTCTGGGGTTGGCCAGCAAGAGGGGCGTTGCGGCCCGGTCTGTCGCAGGAGGCGCGCGCGTTCTGGGCAGGGGGAGGGAGGTGCCATAGGCGGGAACCTGTCAAAACGGGCATTTCCGATGTTGTTTCCGCGCGGAGAGGTCTTTAGAGAAGGAGCATGACACGCACCGCGCTTTATCCCGGCTCCTTCGACCCGGTCACGAACGGCCATATCGATATCCTGCGCCAGTCGCTTGCGCTGGCGGATCGCGTCGTTGTGGCCATAGGCATCCATCCCGGCAAGAAGCCGCTTTTTTCTCTTGAGGAGCGGCGTGAGATGATCCACACGGTGGCGCAGGAGAGCTTCGGCGCCGACGCCGCGCGCATCGAGGTCGTTGCCTTTGACAATCTCGTTGTGGAAGCGGCGCGCGCGCAAGGCGCGAGCTTGCTGATCCGCGGTCTGCGTGATGGAACGGATCTCGACTACGAAATGCAGATGGCGGGCACGAATGGTGCGATCGCGCCGGATGTGCATACGGTCTTTCTGCCGGCCTCGCCGACAGTGCGCCATATCGCTGCCACGCTTGTGCGCCAGATCGCAGGCATGGGTGGCGACGTCTCGCCCCTGGCGCCTGCGAGCGTCGTTCGCGAGCTTGCCCGCAAACTCGGCAACTGAGAGTGGGCCGACCGGACGCCTTGAAGCCAAACGGACAGGCGTCCGACGATTCTTAAACCAGGAGATTCCCACGTGCTTCGCAGCTTTATCTTTGCCGCCGCGCTTGCCATGGCATTCACCGGCGCCGTGCGTGCCCAGGACACCGACCCGGAAAACACGCTCATCCTTGAGCTGAAGGACGGACCGGTCGTCATCAAGATGCTTCCCGACGTTGCGCCCAAGCATGTGGCGCAGATCAAGAAGCTGGTGCGTCAGAAGTTTTATGACGGCATCGTCTTCCACCGCGTCATCAGCGGCTTCATGGCGCAGACGGGCGATCCGACCGGCACTGGCATGGGTGGTTCCGAGCTTCCCGACATTCCGGCCGAATTCTCCAAGGTTCCGTTTGAGCGCGGGACCGTGGGCATGGCCCGTTCGTCCAAGCCCGATAGCGCGAATTCGCAGTTCTTTATCATGTTCGCACCGGGTCATTTCCTGGATGGGAAATACACCGTATGGGGGGAGGTCGTCTCCGGTATGGAAAGTGTCGACAAGATCGCGCGCGGCGAGCCGCCCGCAAACCCCGACAAGATCATCAGCATGCGCGTTGAGGCCGACCTGAAATAAGGCCGACGCAGACAAACCGAGCCCGACCAACGGCATAATTGAGAGGATAAGGCTTTGGCCGACATCAAGGATCCTGAAAACACGCTGCTCATGGAAACCTCCAAGGGCCCCGTCGTCATCGAAATGCGCCCCGACCTTGCGCCCGGCCACGTCGCGCGCATCAAGGAGCTTGTTCGCGATGGCTTCTATGACGGCATCGTCTTCCATCGCGTGATCGATGGCTTCATGGCCCAGACCGGCTGCCCGCAGGGCCTCGGCACCGGCGGTTCCGGCAAGAAGCTGAAGGCGGAGTTCTCCTCCGAGCCGCATGTGCGTGGCACCGTCTCCATGGCCCGTGCCGCCGACCCCAATTCCGGCGACAGCCAGTTCTTCATCTGCTTTGCCGACAGCACCTGGCTGAACGGCCAGTACACGGTCTGGGGCAAGGTCATCGAAGGCATGGAAAACGTGGACCAGATCAAGCGCGGCGAGCCCGTGCGCGACCCGGACAATATCGTCTCCGTCAAGGTTGCGGCCGACGCCGCCTGAGGCTGAAAGCCATCCTTGCAGCGAGATCAAGCGGCGGCGCGGGGCATCCTCGCGCCGCCGCTTGCATGTTGACCGCCAGCCTCCCGAGGCTTAGACAGCGCCCTTGAACACTTTCCCCCAAATTCCGCCGTTGCGATGCGACGCCCCGGTTCAGGCCTCTGAAACGTGCCCCAATGCGTGTAGATGATTTTGACTTCGAGTTGCCCGAGGACCGCATCGCGCTGAGGCCCGCCCGCCCACGCGACAGCGCCCGCCAGCTCATCGTGCGCCCGGGCCATGATCCGGAACTGAGCGACGACACCGTCGCCAATCTGGTGAACCACCTCAGACCCGGTGATGCCCTGGTCTTCAACGACACCAAGGTGATCCCGGCGCAGCTTGAGGGAACGCGCGAGCGCGAGGGGAACATTGCGCGGATCGGTGTCACCCTGCATATGCGCGTTGCCGCCGACCGCTGGCGCGCCTTCGTGCGTCCCGCCAAGAAGCTGCGCGTCGGCGAAACGGTGCGCTTTGGAACGCAGGACGGGACCATGTGCGCGGCAGGGCAGCTCGACGCCAGAGTGGTTGAGAAGGGCGAGGCAGGCGAAGTGGAATTCGCCTTCGATCTTTCCGGCCCCGATCTCGACATCGCGATTGCCACATGCGGTCACATTCCTCTGCCGCCCTATATCGCCTCCAAGCGTGGCGAGGATGCGGAGGACCGCAAGGACTACCAGACCGTCTACGCCCGCCACGAAGGCGCGGTCGCGGCCCCCACAGGTGGGCTGCATTTCACAGATGACCTACTGTCCCGCCTGCGCGAAAACGGCATTGAGGAGCATTTCGTGACGCTCCATGTGGGCGCGGGCACGTTCCTGCCTGTCAAGGTCGATGATGTGGCCGACCATCGCATGCATTCGGAGCTTTGCGAGGTGGATGCGGCAACCGCCGATGCGTTGAACGCGGTGCGCGCGCGAGGCGGACGCATTGTTGCGGTCGGCACCACCAGCCTGCGGCTTCTGGAAAGCGCCGCCGGCGAGGATGGCATCATCCGGCCCTTTCACGCACCGACAGATATCTTCATCACGCCGGGCTACCGGTTCCGTGCGGTGGACATGCTGATGACCAACTTCCACCTGCCGCGTTCCACGCTGTTCATGCTTGTCTCCGCCTTCGCGGGCTTCGAGACCATGCACCGCGCCTATGCCCACGCCATTGCGACCGGATATCGCTTCTATTCCTATGGCGATTCTTCTTTGCTGTTCCCCGAGGTGACGAGATGACCTGCGATCCCTTTTCCTTTTCTCTCATCACCACCGACGGCAAGGCGCGGCGTGGCACGGTGAAGACCCCGCATGGCGAGGTGCGCACACCTGCCTTCATGCCCGTGGGCACGCAAGGAACCGTCAAGGCCATGTACCCGGAACAGGTACGCGAGCTTGGCGCCGACGTGGTGCTGGGGAATACCTATCACCTGATGCTGCGCCCGACCGCCGAACGCGTGGCGAAACTGGGTGGGCTGCACAAATTCATGAACTGGCCGCACACGATCCTGACCGACAGTGGCGGATTTCAGGTCATGTCCTTGGCCCAGATCCGAAAACTCACTGAGAAGGGCGTGACCTTCCAGAGCCATATCGACGGGTCTCGGCACGAGATGACGCCGGAACGGTCGGTCGAGATTCAGGGGCTGCTCGGCTCCGATATCCAGATGCAGCTCGACGAATGCCTGCGGCTTCCGGCAGATCGCAAGGAAGTTCAGCGCGCGATGGAACTGTCGCTGCGCTGGGCGGAGCGCTCGCGTGTGCAGTTCGAGAAGATGGGTGGTCCGGCCAAGGGGCAGGGGCTTTATGGCATCGTACAGGGCGGTGACGTGGCGGATCTTCGGGTGAAGTCAGCGCAAGAGCTGTCCGATATGCCGTTCGAGGGCTATTCCATCGGCGGACTGGCCGTGGGCGAGCCGCAGGACGTGATGCTGGCTATGCTCGACATCACCACTCCCGGACTTCCCCAGAACAAGCCGCGTTACCTGATGGGCGTCGGCACGCCGGACGATATCATCGAGTCGGTGGCGCGCGGCGTCGACATGTTCGATTGCGTCATGCCCACCCGCGCAGGCCGTCATGGCCTTGCCTATACGCGTTTTGGCAAGATCAACCTGAAGAACGCCCGCCACGCGGAGGATCACCGCGTTCTGGATGAGCTTTCTTCATGCCCGGCCGCCAACACCTATTCGCGCGCCTATCTGCACCATCTGGTGCGTGCGGGTGAGGGGCTGGCCGGCATGCTGCTGACCTGGAACAACCTGCATTACTATCAAAGCCTGATGCAGGGTATCCGGGACGCCATTGAGGCGGGGCGTTTCGAGGATTACAAGGCCGAGGTCAAGGAAGGCTGGGCCAAAGGCGATATGGCGGCTCTGTAGCCACCGCGCACCGAGCGACCCTTGTCGCGCTAGAGCCGCCAGAGCCGGACGTTCTGCGGTGTGTCTTCGCGGGGGAGCTTGGCCGGGATGTCCGCCACAACGCCGCCGGTTTCCTTCAGGAAGGAAGCGACCAGCGGCCAGTCGGCCCCGCTTTGCGAAAACGCCTTGTGCGGCACGGCCAGAACCACCGCATCCGCAGGCGCAGCTTCGGCGGCGGCCACCAGGCACAGGCCGTATTCTTCCCTTGTCTGCGCCGGATCCGCCATCGGGTCGATGACCTGAACCTTCGCGCCGAATTTCTCCAGCGCGCGAACGAGGTTCACCACCTTGGAGTTGCGGGTGTCGGGCACGTCTGCCTTGTAGGTGATGCCGAGGATCGTGACCGTGAGCGGTCCGGCAAGCCCGAGGCTTGCGGCTTCCTGAACGACGCTGGTGGCGACGAAGCCTGCCATGGATTCATTGATACCGCGCCCCGCGAGCACAACTTGCGGCGTATGTCCGATCGCCAACGCCTTGTGGGTCAGGTAGTAGGGGTCGACCCCGATGCAGTGGCCGCCGACGAGGCCGGGCTGGAAATTCAGGAAATTCCACTTCGTGCCAGCCGCTTCCAGCACGTCGCGCGTATCGATGCCGAGCGTATGAAAGACCACTGACAGCTCGTTCATGAGCGCAATGTTGAGGTCACGTTGGGTGTTCTCGATGACCTTTGCGGCTTCTGCCACGCGAATGGAGGGAGCCACATGGATCGGGGCCTCGATAACCGACCCGTAAAGCTCTTCCAGCGTTGCGGTGGCGGTGTCGGAGCTGGCCGAGACGATCTTGGAAATCGTCTTGAAATCCCGCATGGGGTCGCCGGGATTGATCCGTTCCGGCGAATAGCCGACCTCGAAATCCTGTCCGAGCCTCAGCCCGGAGCCTTTTTCCAGAAGCGGCACGACAACCTCTTCCGTGGCGCCGGGATAGACGGTCGATTCAAAGACCGCGATGGCGCCCGCCTTCAGATGCGGGGCAAGCGTTTTCGCCGCGGAGACAAGGGGGCGCAGGTCAGGCTGTTTCGCTCCGTCGATGGGGGTCGGCACGGCGACGATATGGATATCGACAGCGGCGAGATCCGAGGCGTCATCGGTGAAATGGAGATGAGGGCAGGCAATAGCCTCGCGCGGCACCGAGCCAGTGTGATCGTGACCTCGCTTGAGCTCGGAAATTCGACGGGCATCGATATCGAAGGCCGTCACATGGTAGCCGGACAGCGCAAAGGCTGCCGCGACCGGCAAGCCGACATAGCCGAGCCCGATGACGGAGATCTGGGGTTTGTTCTGATCAGACGCCATAATAGTCCCGATACCAGTCCACGAAAGCCTTCACACCGATTTCCACCGGGGTTGCGGGCTTGAAGCCTGTGGCGGCCTCCAGGTCGGTCGTGTCGGCCCATGTTGCGGCCACGTCGCCCGGCTGCATGGGCATGAGATTGCGGATCGCGGGTTTTCCCACCGCCTTCTCGATGGCGTCCAGATAATCGAGAAGCTGCACCGGCTGCGAATTGCCGATGTTGAAGATCCGATAGGGCGCGGAACTGGTCGCCAGATCCATCGTCTGCGGATCCCAGTCCTGGGCAGGTGTCGCAGGTTTGTCAGCGATCCGCACGATGCCCTCCACGATGTCATCCACGAAGGTGAAATCGCGCACCATGTCGCCGTTGTTGTAGAGGTCAACCGGCTCGTCCGCGAGGATCGCCTTGGTGAACTTGAACAGCGCCATGTCCGGGCGGCCCCAAGGGCCATAGACGGTGAAGAAACGCAGACCCGTCAGCGGAATGCGGAAGAGATGCGCATAGGAATGCGCCATCGCCTCGTTGGCCTTCTTGGTCGCCGCATAGAAGGAAACCGGATGATTGCCGCCGCGATGCGTGGACAGCGGCATGGCGCCGTCGAGCCCGAAGACGGAAGAGGTGGACGCGAAGACCACATGGCCCGTCTTGAAGGTGCGCGCGGCTTCCAGAATGGAGAGGAAGCCGGTGATGTTGGAATCAACATAGGTCTGAGGCGCTTCCAGCGAATAGCGTACGCCCGCTTGGGCGGCCAGATGGATGACCCGGTCGGGCTTGTGCTCCTCGAAAAGCGCCATCACCTTGTCGCGCTCTTCCAGCGAGATGCGCGCCTCGGTGAAGCGGTCATTGGCGGTGAGATGGGAAAGCCGTGTCTGCTTCAAGGTTGGATCATAATAGCTGTTGAGATTGTCGAGCCCGACAACCGTCTCGCCTGCCGCCAGAAGGCGTCTGGTCACGTGATATCCGATGAATCCGGCTGACCCGGTGACCAGTATGCTCATGAGAAACTCCCGCCTGAACAGGCATTGAATTGGATCGCGCGGCGCACGCGCGGGCGCGCCGGTGCGCGGGCGCTTGGCCCTGGCGCGCCTGCAGCTATGCCCAGTCTGGCACAAAAATCAACGGGTATGACGAGTTCGCAAGATCAATCGTCAAGCAGTTTGCGCCGAAAGAACCGCTCCAACGCAAGCGCTATGAACAGGCCACCGAAGGTCACAAGAAATACAAATTCCAGATCGACGAACTTGCTGGTGAATTCGCCATAAAGACCGGATCTGATCCATTCGATGCAATGCAGGATCGGGTTCCAGTAAAGGATATCCTGCGCGGCTTTCGGCATCGTTTCGATGGTATAGAAGATGCCGGACAGAATGAAGAGCGGCCGGGTGAGCACGCTCCACAGGTGCTCCCAGGTCTTGAAATACGAAAAGATAACCGCATTCACGATCCCGACATTGAACCCCATGATCCCCAAAAACACGAACGGGATAATGACATCAAGCCAGTCGGCTTTGAGCGAAACGCGGAATATAGCGCAATAGGCGCCGATGATGATGAAGAAGACGGTTATCTGCGTCAGAGTACTGAGAACGGTCCGAGAAACAAAGACATCAATCGGTTTGATGATCGGGAAATGCAGCAGGGGCTTGTTCTGTTTGACAGCCTTGGCGACGGAGCCGGAGACGGACTGATAGGTCGAGTAGGGCACAATGCCTGAGGTAAAGAAAACCAGGAAGCTGTCGCCGAGCGGCGGGACGTGCGAGCCCATGGCGAAAAAGACCATGGACATCATAGCGACCCAGCCCAGCGGTTCCAGGAGCGCCCAGGCGTAGCTGAGCTTTTCCTCACCGAACCTTGAGCGCATCTCGCGCAGGATCATGGAAAAAGTGTTCCGGGCAAAGATCTGAAGAGGAGATCCCAGATTGCTCATCGCCTAAATCCACCCGCTTTCCCGGTTCGTTTGCGCCCGATCATGTCCACATGAGCACCTTTGTCAGCGAAACGCGATCCTGCCGTGAGAATTCGTCGGATCCCGGCGGCGTTGTCAGAATGGCTCCCGACAGTTTACACCATGCGACGCGATGAATTGATAACCCATTTCGTCCTGCCATTGCGAAGTGGCGGGACGCGCGCTATCAGTCCGGTCAATGTCGCGCATGTTCACGATGCGCACTCATGAAAGGCAGACTTGTGACGCACTGCAATGCCATTGTCGAGACCGGATCGGTCCGTTTCTCGAACAGCCTCCCGCTGTCGCTCATCTGCGGCCCCTGTCAGATGGAGAGCCGCGACCATGCCCTTGAGATGGCGTCCGCGATCAAGGAAATCGCCGACAGTCTGGGAATGGGGGTCGTGTTCAAGGCCTCCTTCGACAAGGCGAACCGCACCAGCCTGACCGGTGCGCGCGGCATTGGGCTTGAAAAGGCGCTGCCGGTCTTTGCCGAAATCAAGGAAACGCTCGGCCTTCCGGTGCTCACGGATGTGCATGAGCCCGCCCAGTGCGCCGCGATCGCGGAAGTGGTCGATATCCTGCAGATCCCGGCCTTCCTTTGCCGCCAGACCGATCTTCTGGTCGCCGCCGCCGAGACCGGCCGTGTGATCAACGTCAAGAAGGGCCAGTTCCTGGCGCCCTGGGACATGCGCAACGTTGTGGCGAAGCTGGTCAATTCCGGCAATCCGAACGTGATGCAGACCGAGCGTGGCGCGAGCTTCGGTTACAATACGCTCGTCTCCGACATGCGCGCTCTGCCGATCATGGCGCAAAACATCGCACCGGTCATCTTCGATGCCACCCATTCCGTTCAGCAGCCGGGCGGTCAGGGATCCTCTTCCGGCGGTCAGCGTGAGTTCGTTTCGGTATTGGCCCGTGCGGCAACGGCTGTCGGCGTGGCGGGTGTCTTCATCGAGACCCATCAGGACCCGGACAATGCGCCCTCCGATGGGCCCAATATGGTGCCGCTGCACGATCTGAAGAGCCTTCTGGAAACGCTGAAGGCGATCGATACCGTGGCGAAAGCGGCGCTCTAGGCGCGGGCGGCTGCGCTCCACGACCCATTCCCGGCCCCGTTGACAAGGGCCTTGTTACTGACCCGATCCCCTGGGGGTTACGATGCGCGTAACGATGATTGGAACCGGCTATGTTGGCCTGGTTTCCGGTGTGTGCTTTTCCGAGTTCGGCTTTGATGTCACTTGTGTGGATATCGACGAAGCAAAGATTGCGATGCTCAACGAGCTGAAGTCGCCCATCTATGAACCGGGGCTCGATGACCTGATCGCGCGCAATCATGAAGCGGGCCATCTCACCTTCACCACTGATTTCGACAAGGCCGTCGCGGAAGCAGATGTGGTCTTTGTCGCCGTGGGCACCCCGTCGCGTCGCGGCGATGGCGAGGCGGATCTGAGCTATGTTTTTGATGCTGCCCGCCGCATCGCGCGCGTCATGCGTCCGGAAACGGTGGTTGTGATCAAGTCGACCGTGGTCGTCGGCACGTGCCGCAAGGTCCACGACATCATCGCCGCCGAGCGCCCCGGTGTTGCCTTCTCGATCTGCTCCAATCCGGAATTCCTGCGCGAAGGCTCGGCCATCGAGGACTTCATGCGTCCCGACCGCGTGATCGTCGGTGTCGAGGACGAGCGCGGCGAAAAGGCCATGCGCCATCTCTACCGTCCGCTCTATCTGCGCGAGACGCCCATCGTGATCACCACGCTGGAAAACGCGGAAATCACCAAATACGCCGCCAACGCCTTCCTTGCGATGAAGATCACGTTCATCAACGAGATCGCCAACCTGTGTGAGAGGGTGGGTGGCGATGTTCAGCAGGTCGCCAGCGGCATTGGCCTCGACAAGCGCATCGGTTCCAAGTTCCTGCATGCAGGGCCCGGCTATGGCGGATCCTGCTTTCCCAAAGACACCAGCGCCTTCGCCGCAACGGGCCGCAACAACGGCGCGCCGCAGCTTCTCGTGGAGGCGACGATCGCCGTCAACGAAGCCCGCAAGCGCGCCATGGCGGATCGTATCCTCGATGCGCTTGGCCCCAATCCCGCCGGCAAGACCGTGGGCATTCTGGGCATTGCCTTCAAGCCGAACACGGACGACGTTCGTGATGCGCCGAGCCTTGTAATCGTGCCGCGTCTTGTGGGCGCGGGGGTGCGGGTGCGCGCCCATGACCCCGAGGCGCGCGAACAGGCCGAACCGCTGCTGCCGGGCATGGAATGGTGCGATCAGCCCTATGAGGTGACCGAAGGGGCAGACGCCATTGCGGTGTTGACCGAGTGGAACATTTATCGCGGTCTCGACCTGAAGCGGATGGCTACGGCCATGTCCGGTGACACGATCGTCGATCTGCGCAACATCTACCGCCCGGAAGATGTGACCGAGGCCGGCCTCAGCTATGTCAGCGTCGGCAAGAAGGTTTACGGCGCGGACGCGTGAATTCCGGGGTTTTGAAACCCGGGGCTGGGCCTTGTCGCAGAGCCCGGTGATTACGATTTGGTGGGCCGGGAAACCCTGGCCCGCCCATTCATGCAAGAAGCCTGCGGCGCAAGCGCGGGCAATCAACGGGAGTGCTTCATGACTGCTATCATCGACATTACCGGTCGCGAGATCATCGACAGCCGCGGCAACCCGACCGTCGAGGTCGATGTTCTGCTGGAAGACGGAAGCAAGGGCCGTGCGGCGGTGCCCTCAGGCGCATCCACCGGCGTACATGAGGCGGTTGAACTGCGCGACGGCGAAGCCCGCTATCTCGGCAAGGGGGTGCGCAAGGCGGTCAACGCGGTCGACACGGAGATCTTCGAGGCGCTCGTCGGCATGGATGCCGAAAACCAGATCGCCATCGACCAGACCATGATCGAGCTCGACGGCACCG
Organism: Breoghania sp.; assembly: GCF_963674635.1. Taxonomy (NCBI): domain Bacteria; kingdom Pseudomonadati; phylum Pseudomonadota; class Alphaproteobacteria; order Hyphomicrobiales; family Stappiaceae; genus Breoghania; species Breoghania sp. Next base: position 1,514,456 of record NZ_OY771475.1, on the reverse strand, counting down.
CCAACAAGGGGCGGTTCGGCGCGAACGCAATCCTTGGCGTATCCCTGGCGGTCGCCAAGGCGGCGGCCGAGGCCTGCGGCCTGCCGCTTTATCGCTATGTGGGCGGCGCGGGCGCGCGCATCCTGCCGGTGCCGATGATGAACATCATCAATGGCGGCGCGCATGCGGACAACCCGATCGACTTTCAGGAATTCATGATCATGCCGGTCGGCGCGGAGAGCATCGCCGAAGCCGTGCGTATGGGGTCGGAAGTCTTCCATACGCTCAAGAAGTCCCTGAAGGACGCCGGTCACAACACCAATGTGGGCGACGAGGGTGGCTTCGCGCCGGGCCTGGCGTCCGCCGACGAGGCGATCGGTTTCGTCCTGAAAGCCATCGAGAAGGCCGGCTACAAGCCGGGCGATGACATGTGCCTCGCTCTCGATCCGGCCTCCAGCGAGTTCTTCAAGGATGGCAAGTACCACCTCGACGGTGAGGGCAAGGTTCTGGCGCCGGAAGAAATGGCCCGCTACTACGCCGACCTCGTGGCCCGTTACCCGATCATCTCCATCGAGGACGGCATGGCCGAGGATGACTGGGAAGGCTGGAAGGCCCTGACCGACCTGATCGGCGACCGCTGCCAGCTCGTCGGAGACGATCTCTTCGTGACCAACTCCGCCCGCCTGCGTCAGGGCATCGAGAAAAGCGTCGCCAACTCCATCCTGATCAAGGTGAACCAGATCGGCTCGCTCAGCGAGACGCTGGACGCGGTTCATACCGCGCACACGGCGGGTTACTCCGCGGTCATGTCGCACCGCTCCGGCGAGACCGAGGACAGCACCATCGCCGACCTCGCGGTTGCCACCAATTGCGGTCAGATCAAGACGGGCTCGCTGGCGCGCTCCGACCGGCTTGCCAAGTACAACCAGCTCATCCGCATCGAGGAAGAGCTGGGCCCGCAGGCGGTGTTCGCAGGCCGCTCCGTGCGCAAGGCCTGATCGGCTCTGACTGAGGCGTTGGCCTCCTCAAAAACGGCCCCTGAATCAGATGGCCGGCGCACGAAGCGCCGGCCATTTTCTTTTTCCGGTGGTTTAAGCGTCGCGACTGTGGCCGGAACGCCGCTAGACGGTTGCGGGTTGGCGCGGGGGGCTCGCCTCAGCGTCTGTTTCCGGCACCGGATCCAGAGCTTGTCTTGCTTCGTTTCGCGCCTCGTCCGCCGCCTTTCGGATGATCGCGGCAAGGTCTTGAGAGCGCTGTGCGCCCATCACCGCATGTTGCCCGTTCACAATGAAGCAAGGGACGCCCGTCACACCGATCTGCTGGGCCGTTTCGATCTCCGCACGTGTCTCGGCCATGTCGGTATCGGTTTCAAGAAGGTGGGACACCAGCGCAGCGTCCATGCCGCAACCCCGGGCGATCGCGGCAAGGGTGGCGTTGTCGGTGAGATCCACGCCCTCGACGAAGTAGGCGTTGAAAAGCGCGTTGACCAGACGTTCCTGCACGTTGTCATGGAACGACCAGCGGATCAGGCGGTGGCAGTCGAGCGTATTGGGCGACAGCTTGATGCGGTCAAAGGCAAAAGCGATGCCCGCCTCGCGCCCGGCCTCGCAAATCCGGTCCAGAATGGCCTGTGCCCGGCTTTCACTGCCGAATTTGTCCGTGAGATAACGCGACCGGTCCTTGCCCTCGCGCGGCAGGGTGGGGTCTAGCTGAAAGGGGCGCCAGCGCACCATGACCGGCACCTGCGCAGCGGCGCGCGCCTCGTTGAGCCGCTTCATTCCGATAAAGCACCACGGACACATGATGTCCGAGATGACATCCACCACAACCGTTTCACTGTCCATGCCGGGTCTCCAATGGCATCTGTCAGGTCAGACCTGTTTCCTCCCGGCGTTACGATCCCCAGTTGCTCTTGGTTTATATTGCGAGAACCATTAGAGCCGTACAATTAGGGCAAATTTGTAACGCGCCAATGCTGGACGCGCATAAGCAAATCACAATCAGGCACACGCGTTCCCGAGCGGCCGAATATTCTCAATCTTACGTGGGGATTTCGCTGAGTGTTATTGCCGCGTTGTTGCAAAATACAATGTTGCGAAAAGGTTAGACGCAACCTGCAAGTTGAACCTGTGCAGAGGTAGCCTATGTGGGCGTGTTTACGGCGGAAAGCTTGGCGCTGGCATCGAGCCGCAGCGGCTTTTCTCCGATTTCCAGCGTAACCAGCGTGTTTCGCAGGACGGCGCTGAAGCGATTGATGGTGATCTCGCAATCCGTGCGGGGTGTTCCGGGAAAGACGGTGATGAGCCCGGTGCCGTCAACCAGCATCGCCAGATCCTCGATGCGCACCAGACGACGGATAATGCGAAGCGCGGGCTTTTCGAAGGTCATCTGCGGGCGCTGAACGTCCGAGACATCGTCCAGGGGAAAGATGGTCAACCGCCCGACCGTTAGCGGCTCATGCTCGCGCTGCGCCGAAGCCTTGGCGTGTTGAAGGTACTGTCGGAAGGCCTCCGCGGAGATCGTGCCATCTGCGCTTTCCAGTGCATCCTGACTGCGAAGGAGCATTTCCTGGGTCTGCCGCTCCATGCGGCGGGTGCGAATGCCCGCTGTCAGGCGCAGATAAAGGTCCGCGCGTGTCGAATGCAGGGTGAGAACGTCGTTGGCACGCGTCAGATAAGCTTCCCTGGTCGTCTCCCGGTCAAGCCCCTCGGTCAGAAGGATGATCGGCAGGTCGAAAAACGTCGGGTTGGCGCGGAGCAGCACAAGCGTGTCCATCGCCGCGTCATTGTCCTGATCAAGCACCACCATGTCGAACGAGCGCCAGCTCAGGTAGAGGTTCGCCATATCGGCGGTGAGCGCCGCGACGATCTGCATCTTGGAGCCGAGAACCGCCTCGATATGCGAGAAGTTGCCGCGCGTGCCCACCACCATAAGGCAGGGGCGGTTGTCGATCTGGCCGCCGGAAACCGGCATGACCGGGCGCGGGGGCTCTATGCCGAGATCCTTGAGCGCAGCCAGGCGAACGTCGCTTTCCCTCCTTCGGGCTTTCAGCCGTATGAGAGATCGGATCTGCGCCGTCACGGTTTCAGCGGGAACGGGATGTGTCAGGATTGCATCGGGGCGCAAGGCTTCGGGTTTGTCAAAGGAGACCGCGACAAGACAGATCAGCGGAATGTCGAGATCCGCCACGACGCGCTCCGTATCCTGGGTGAGGCGCACAAACTCCTCAACCGTCATCCCGGACCCATCGACGAGGATCGCCTGCACCCGAACTGCGCAGCGCAAAAGTTCGGCCAGTTCATCGACTTTGGTGAAGACATGCAGCGTTTCAACCCTGCCGCTCAGGTCTTCCCAGAAATCGTGATTTCTGGTGCTCGGCCCGCAAAGGGCGGCAACGGTGCCCGCTAGCGACATGTCTTGAAGCCTGTAATTTTCAACTGTCGGAGAGCTTGGCACGAGACGTTTAACGGAGACTAACGCGCAAACACGTAGGTCCGTTTATACTTAATAATGACAGATGCGGGAAACGGTCGTGACCGCCGGGCAACGCTTGAACACATCATGTCGTCGCCCGGGGTTTCTTTCTTTTTGCAAGGGTCGAAAAGGCAAGGCTCAGCCGGCCTCCCTCAGATCCTGCAACCGGTTTTCCAGCGCCTTGCGGTTGACCAGACCTGCATCCGAGCGTGGGATGGAGTCCACAGCCATATAGCCCGACGGGAGAGCTTGCAGACCGACCTTCGCGTCTGCGAGATAGGTCTCGAAGGCGGACTCGTCGAAGCTTGCACCGGGTTTGGCGACGATGGCTGTATAGAGCCGGGTGCCCAGCACAGGATCTGCTCCGAGGAACGCGGCGGCGTCATAAAGATCCTCAAACCCCTTGTAGAGGGCATCAAGCGCGGCGAGATCCAGACTAATGCCGCCTACGAGGCCCGAATTGTCGAGGAAGGGGTTGATGTCCAGATGGCTGATGGTCTTGCCGTCGCCAAGACCGATCAGGCGCGTGCGCAGATACCCGTCCGCTGCATCGGGCCAATCCGCGCTCGGCGCACCCGGCCAGGCGGCATCGGGAACCATTGCCCCGCGCACGAGAAGGCTTGCCGCGCCAGACCCGGAGGAAGAAGCGCCATCCGGCGTATCGAGCTTGAGCTCGGCGACCGATATGCCCCCAGTACCTTCTCTGCGTGCAAGGGGCAGGTCTTGCGCATAGGTCTCGCCCGCACGGCGCGTCGCCATCGCTGCGAATTCCTGAATGAGCGTCACATCCACCACCGTGCGCCCGGAAATGGCGTCATTGCTGCGCTCTGCGCCTGCCTGCCAGACAGCGGCAAGCGTGGTCTTTCCTTCAAGTCCATCCGACACACGCTTGGCGAGCGGGCCTGGAACGACCACGAAATCCGCGTTCACTGCATTGGCGTGACGGGCGATGCTCGCGACATTTTCCGGATGGTGAAGGTGAAGTGTGCCTGCCGACAGGAGCCATGGCACCAGCCCGCTTCCGATGCCTGCAAGACCGGCGACGGAATAGGGGAGCACGATATGCGCGCCATCGCCAATCCGGCTTTCCAGCATCGTGGCGAGGCCGGCGGCAACCCAGTGATTGTGGGTGCGCGGAACGGGAAGGGGCTTGCCCGAGGCGCCGATGGTCCATGTCAGCGTGGCCAGGTGATCCGCGGCCTTTTCACCGCGCACGATATCGGCCGGCGGGATCTCGTCTCCAACCTCATTCAGAACGGCGGAAAGCGAGACCAGCCCGTCCGGCAGGTCCTCACCGAGGCCCAGCACATAGCGCAGGCCGAAGACTTCCACGGCCGCGTCGCGCATCCAGTCTGCCGCGACCGCGCTTTCCAGCCTGTCGGTGGTGATCACGGCCTTGGCGCTCGCCATGGAAAGAGAATCGGCGATCTCACGGCCGCGCCAGACGAGCGGCAATGGGGTGACGATAAGACCGGCACGAAGCGCAGCCAGAACGATAATCACCGCATCGGTTGTGTTGGGAAGCTGAAGCCCGATCACGCTGTCAGGCGTCAGACCCAGCGCCTTGAAGAGCCCGGCCAGTCGCGAGATTTCCGCGTCCGCTTCCGCGTAGGTGAGGCTGCGGGGTTCGCCGCTGGTCCAAGAGGCGCGATTCGGCTCGTCCGCAAGCGCGATACGCTCGGGGTGCTTTGTGGTTGTCTTGCGGAACAGCGCATCCAGCGCCACGCGGCCCCAGACGCCGGAGGCGTGGTTTCGTTCGATCGTGGATGCGGGTGACAGGATCATCCGCCCCTCCTGCACATTCTTTGCGGGTTCATTGAACCGTTTCATCATACCACCAAGTGTCCAGGCGATAGCCCGTAAGCGGCGTTGTTTTCGTCGGCACGATCCGGCGCCAGCGCGCGATCCAATCCGACGGCAAATGGAAAAGCGGCACCGCGTAGAAGCCGGAAATCAGCACCCGGTCGAAGGCGCGGGTCGCCGCAACGAAGTTCTCGCGCGTACGCGCTTTCAAGAGTGCGGCGATCATCGCGTCGAGGGCGGGCTCGCGGGCGCCCGCGAAATTGAAGGATCCTTCCTGATCGGCACTGGCCATCGACCAGCGCAACGTCTGCTCGTTGCCCGGCGAAAGCGAGGCGCGCCAGGTGGCGACCGTCATATCATAATCGAACCCGATGCGGCGGCGTTCATACTGGGCGGAATCGACCGTGCGGACCCGAACTTCGATGCCGATACGCTTGAGCGTGCGGGCATAGGCAAGCCCGAGGCGTTCCTCGTTGGCGGCCCGCGTCAGGATCTCGAAGACGAACGGCTCTCCACTCTTCGTGTTGACCATCGTGCCGTCCTTGATGGCCCAGCCCGCCTCGCGCAACATGCGAACCGCGCGCGCCAGGGGCGCGCGATCGGTGCCGGACCCATCGGTGTGCGGCGGTCGCCAGGTTCCCGCCATCACCTCAGGGGGCACGACTTCCGGGAAGGGGGCAAGCAGCGATTTTTCCGCATCCGAGGCCGGCCGACCGACGGAAGAAAGATCCGAGCCGTCAAAATAGCCGACTGTGCGCGTGTAGAGGCCGTAATAGAGGTTCTTGTTGACCCATTCGAAGTCGAAAAGCTGCGTCAGGGCCCGGCGGACGCGGATATCGGAAAAGATCGGGCGGCGCGTATTGAAGGCGAAGCCCGTCATTCCAGCAGGCTGATTGTTGGAAAAGCTCTGTTTGACGACTTCGCCGTTCTCGACCGCCGGGAAATCGTAATTCTGGGCCCAGCGTGTCGGATCCGTCTCGATTATGAGGTCGACCAGGCCCTTCTTGAAGGCCTCGAACAAAGTGTTGCGGTCACGGAAATACTCGATCCGGATCTCGTCGAAATTGTCGTGCCCCACCTTAACCGGCACATTGCGACCCCAATAGTCGGGATTGCGCGTGAGAAGCACGGAGTTGCCCGCATCGACATCAGTGACGGTGTAGGGGCCGGATCCGATGGGCACCTCAAGCGAGGACTTGTCGAACTTTTCCGGGTCCATTGCATGCTCGGGCAGGATCGGCGCAAGGCCGATCAATAGCGGCAATTCTCGATCATTGCCGTTCTTGAAGATCAGCCGCACGGTGCGCGCATCGCGGCTTTCCATGCGCACGATCTTCTTGAACCACGAGCGATAATGCGGACGACCGGAATCGCGCAACAGCGCGAGCGAGAAGATCACGTCCTCCGCGGTCACCGGTTCGCCATCGGAAAAGGCGGCCCCTGCGCGCAGGCGGAACTCCACCCAGTCGCGCTCAGGTGGGGTCTCCACGGTCTCTGCAAGAAGTCCATAGACGGAGAACGGCTCGTCGCGATTGCGCACGAGCAGGCTCTCATAGACGTTGTTTCCGAACTGGTAGTCCCACAAGCCCCGCGCCGACACACCCTTGATGATGAAGGGATTGAGGCTGTCGAAGGTACCCTGCACACCATAGGTGATGCGCCCGCCCTTAGGCGCATCCGGGTTCACATAAGGCAAGTGGGTAAACCCGGCTTTCAGCGTCGGTTCGCCGTGCATGGCCAGCCCCACGGAGGGCTCTGCACGGGACGTCGTGGTGGAAACGGCAAGTGATCCCGCCATGAGGGCAGTCATGACCGCGGCCAGCATGCCTGCCTGAGCGGTGCGCATGGTAGGCTTTGAGGCCTGGGTTCGGGCAGGGGGAATCCCATGGGCGGGACGAACAGGCATGTGCCCGATTCCCCGACCGTTCAGGAGGACACTGCCGCCCTCCGGCGCAAGGTTGGCACACAGGCGCAGCACCTTGAACACGAAAGCATTTACCATAAACTGCGCAGCCGTCATGTCTGACGCCCGTCCGCCTGCCTGAACTTCGACCATTTCGGTGAGATCCGGCAAGTGTCCGGCGATATTCGAAAAAAAGCGTTGATTCTGAGCTGCATCCTATCACACAAGGGAGCTGCCCGGTCCTTCGTAGTAGTCGGAATGACTGGTATTTGACAAATTGAACCGCTATTCATGCGCGGCCCGGAACGGTCAGTCACCGTCTTGCCGCAATTGGCGGCGAAGGAAGGCTTGACTATCGGGGGCGGTCTCTTGAGGCGGGGCCCATGGTTTGGGGCCGTCCACCGAGAAACTAGGGAAGCAAGGACAATTTCGTATGGCCAATAGGTATTCCGGAGTTCGCGCCGCAATGCAGGGGGCGTTTGCTGCGCTGGCCCTGGTCGGCTTAACCAGCATAGCCTCTGCGCAGACCGAAGGTGCAACGGCCCAGCCGTCGGACGAGTCCGCGTGGACCAAGGTTTGCAACACGGACCCCAAGAGCCAGAAAAAGATCTGCATGACCCTGCAGAACAAGTCGACCGATACCGGCCAGCTTCTGGCTCAGGTCGCCATTCGCGAGGTCGAGGGTGAGGATCGCAAGTCCATGGCGGTCATCGTGCCGCCGGGAATGCTGATCCAGCCGGGTCTGCGCGTGCAGGTCGACGGCGGCCAGCAGAAGGCCGGCAAGTACAACATCTGCTTCTCCAACGGCTGCGTTGGCGAGTTCCTGATCGACGACGCGTTCATCGCCGCGCTGAAGAAGGGCAACAACCTGGTTCTCACCACCTTGAACCAGCAGAACAAGCCCGTGCAGCTGGAGCTGACCCTGATCGGCTTCACGAAGATCTTCGAAAGTGCTGGTCTGAGCCCGCAGGACCTGCAGGCGAAGCAGGAGAAGCTGCAGAGCGAGCTTCAGAAGCGCGCCGAAGAGGCCCGCAACAAGCTGATCGAGAAGCAGAAGGAAGCCACCGGCGCCCAGTAATGGCGACGGCCTTTCCTCGATGAGAACGAAAAACGGCGGCGACCTGACAGGTCGCCGCCGTTTTCATTTGTCCTGCGAGGCGGTGGGGCTGCCGAACCAGTGAAGAGGGAAGAGGGAAGAGGGAAGAGGCGCAGGCGGCGCGCCTCCCCGTTTGTCCGCGGTTCAGCCCTTGGCCGCGTGGAAGGCGGCGAACCCGCGTTCCAGATCTGCGATCTGGTCGGCCGGGTCTTCCAGGCCGATATGCACACGCACGAGCGGACCGTGACCTTCCCAGGCGGTCGCCGAGCGCGCCTCCTTCGGATCGGGCCAAGTGGCGAGGCTCTCAAAGCCGCCCCATGAATAGCCCAGCCCGAACAGTTCCAGCGCGTTGAAGAACGCCTTGGCAGCCTCGTCATCGGCCTGTTCCAGCTCAAAGGCGAACAAGCCGCAAGCGCCGGTGAAATCGCGCTTCCACACATCATGGCCCGGTGCGCCGGGAAGCGCGGGATAGAGAACGCTGGTAACATCGGCGCGCTCGCGGAGCCAGCCGGCCACCTCCAGCGCATTCTTCTCGTGCCGTTCCAGCCGAACCCCCATGGTGCGCAGGCCGCGCAGCGCGAGATAAACGTCGTCAGGTCCGACACAGGTGCCCGTGTCGGAATACATCCGCGCCAAATCCTCAAACGCGCGTTCGCTGGCCGAAATGGTGCCCAGCATCGCATCGGAGTGGCCGACAATATACTTCGTGCCTGCCTGGATCGACAGATCGACGCCGTGTTCGATGGGCTTGAAATAGAGCGGGGTGGCCCATGTGTTGTCCATGAGTACGAGCGCGTCATGCGCACGTGCGATTTTGCAGATGGCGGGAATGTCCTGCATCTCGAAGGTCGCCGTGCCCGGTGCTTCGGTGAACACGGCGCGTGTGTTCGGCTTGAATGCGGCCTTCAGCGCATCGAGATCAAGCGGGGCATAGTAGCTGACTTCGACACCCCAGCGCGGCAGAACCCGCTCACAGAAATTGCGGTTGGGGCCGTAAACAGAGTCCGATACGAGCAGGTGATCGCCCTTGGAAAGGCAGGACTGCAACGCCAGCGCGATGGCTGCCAGGCCCGACGGGGCAAGGCGTGTGCCCGCGGCCCCCTCAAGCTCGGTCAAGGCTTCCTCAAGAGCCTCCACCGTGGGCGTTCCATGCCGGCCATAGGAATAACGCTGCCCGCGCGACTTCATCGTGTCCATGTCGGGATAGAGAACCGTGGAGGCGTGGACCACCGGCGGGTTCACGAAGCCATGATAGTCCCGCGGGTGCAGGCCCGCATGGGTGAGGACAGTGTCGGGGCGATGGGAGGTGTTTGTCTGTTTCTTGATCATGTTCGTGTTCTGTGCGTTTGCAAGTGTCGTTCGGGTAGGCAGAAGGCATCATGAAAATGGTCAAGTTGGATGGGGCTCTTGACCGAACTTTCTAAATGGCTTCGAATAAGTGTCTGGGGTGATCGCGCTATTCCGCGCCTAGTGACCTTGATAATTCATGCGGGGGTATCCGTGCGGGGATGGTCGAAGTGTCAATCTCAATAACAAGATAAGGATTTACACTGGTTCACCTCCAATAGGCTAAAGCATCAACCGGGCAACAGAAAAGGCTTTAATCCATGAACATGAAAATCTTGCCGCTCGCAGTGGGGGCTGCACTCGGTCTTGCGGTTTCCGCCGCACAGGCCACGACCCTTGAAGACGTCAAGGCCAAGGGGTTCGTACAGTGCGGTGTGAGCCAGGGGCTCCCGGGCTTCTCGTCTCCCGATTCCAGCGGCAACTGGACCGGTCTTGATGTGGATTTGTGCAAGGCCATGGCCGCCGCGATCTTTGGTGATGCCACCGCCGTCAAGTTCACGCCGTTGTCCGCCAAGGAGCGCTTCACTGCGCTGCAGTCCGGTGAGATCGACGTCCTGTCGCGCAACACGACCTGGACCATGACCCGTGACACCACGCTCGGCCTGAATTTCGCGGGTGTGAATTATTATGATGGCCAGGGCTTCATGGTGCGCAAGTCCCTCGGCGTTTCTTCCGCTCTGGAACTGTCCGGCGCTTCCGTGTGCACCAACACCGGCACCACCACGGAACTGAATGTCGCGGATTATTTCCGCGCCAACAACATGCCCTATGAGATCGTTGCCTTTGAAAAAGCCGATGAAGTGGTGCAGGCCTATGATGCAGGCCGTTGCGACGTCTACACCACCGACGCCTCTGGCCTTTACGCTCAGCGCCTGAAGCTGACCAACCCGGACGAACACATGGTGCTGCCGGAGATCGTCTCAAAGGAGCCCCTTGGTCCGGTCGTGCGTCAGGGCGACGACGAGTGGTTCAATCTCGTCAAGTGGACCCTGTTTGCGATGGTCAATGCTGAAGAACTCGGCGTGACCAAGGCCAATGTCGAAGAAATGAAGGGGTCCGACAACCCGGCCATCAAGCGTCTCCTCGGCACCGAAGGCGCCTATGGTGAGGCCATTGGTCTCGACAAGGATTGGGCCGTGAAGATCATTGCCGCCGTGGGCAACTACGGTGAATCCTTTGAAGCCAATGTCGGTCCGGACACCCCGCTCGGCATCTCGCGCGGCCTGAACGCGCTGTGGTCGAAGGGCGGCATCATGTACGCCCCGCCGGTTCGCTAAGACACCCGTTGCGTCCGGCTGATCTTTGGTCAGCCGGACGTGCCGCATCCGGTTCTGCTCTTTCGGCTGATGGATGTGAGGAAAAGGGGCCGGTTCTCCGGCCAGACGGGGCTTGTTGCCGGGTTGCCGCAGGAATTGAGGGTGGCGATCTTTCCGGATCTCTTGTTCCGGTCCTGCCGGACCGGGAAAAACGGAAATGGGGGAATGACGGATAGTGGGTCCGTTACGGGCCGGGCTCCGTGATGCTTGAGACCAATGGTTCCGGTTGTTGAGCGCTTTATATTCGGGTCAACGCCGGACGTGATGCGTTGTGGCTTGTTCGAGATTGTTCAAGGGCCGCACGCTTTTGGAACACCGCGCGCGCGGGCCTTCGTCTCGGGTCGCGATGCGGGTCTCGTTTCCCCGGTGGCAGTTTTGCGCCTGTGAAGACCTTTTCCCGAAGGACGCGGTCGCCGCATTGATTCTGCGGCAGACAATGTCTGTTCGAAATGCCGACAGGACCGATTGCTTAACGCCCGGCAGCGTGCTTGCAGGACGTCGTGCGCCACAAGGCAAGCGAACACGCGCGCTGTCGCAGGGAATGGGCGAGGACAATGGCTATTCAGGACCAAGTTCCGACGGGAAAACCGTCCGGCGCGTCGTTCATAAACAATCCGGTGGTGCGCAGCACATTCTACCAGTTGGTGGTTGTGGGGCTGATCATCTTTTTCGGCTGGCAGATCATTCACAACACGGCTGTCAATCTCGAACGGCAGAACATCGCATCCGGTTTCGGTTTTCTCGACAATACCGCGGGCTTCGGCATCATCCAGACGATGGTGGAGTATTCGGAGACCTCCGATTACGGGCGCGCCTTGCTGGTCGGGTTTCTCAACACCGTGCTGGTCGCCTTCATTGGCGTGCTCTTTGCCACCATTATCGGCTTCGTCGTGGGGGTAGCGCGGCTGTCGAGCAACTGGATCATCTCCAAGCTCGCCTACGTCTATATCGAGGCCATCCGGAACATTCCGCTGCTTCTCCAGATCTTCTTCTGGTACTTCGCGGTGTTGCGCGCGGTTCCAAATCCGCGCAACAGCCTCACCTTTCTGGATGCGATCTTTGTAAACAACCGCGGCATCTATGGGCCGAAGCTCCTGTTCCAGGATGGTTCGGCCCTCATCGGCATCGCCGTGATCGTGGCGACCGTCGCCTCGATCGGCGTCAAGATATGGGCGACCCGGCGGCAGATGGCGACAGGTCAGCCCTTTCGCTCCGGCCTGACCGCGCTCGGCCTTATCATCGGCCTGCCATTGATCAGCTATCTGGTCATGGGGCGTCCCATCGGTGTGGAATTTCCGGAACTCAAGGGCTTCAATTTCAGGGGCGGCCTGCAGCTGACGCCTGAATTCGTGGCCCTGACGCTGGCTCTGGCGATCTACACTGCGGCCTTCATCGCCGAAATCGTCCGCGCGGGCATTCTTGCGGTCAGTCACGGTCAGACCGAGGCCGCAGGCGCGCTTGGCTTGCGGCCCGGTCCGACGCTTCGTCTTGTGGTCATTCCGCAGGCCATGCGCGTGATCATTCCACCGCTGACGAGCCAGTATCTCAACCTGACCAAGAATTCGTCTCTGGCCGTCGCCATAGCCTATCCGGACCTCGTCTCCGTGGGCGGAACGGTGCTCAACCAGACCGGTCAGGCCATCGAGATCATCGGCATCTGGATGCTCATCTACCTGTCGCTGAGCCTCGCCACGTCGGCATTCATGAACTGGTACAATCAGCGCATGGCGCTGGTGGAGCGGTAGGGAACGGACATGGCTGCAACAGACTTTCGTTTCGTTCGCCAGGAAATGGCGCCCGTCCTCCCGCCACCGGTCGCGACCGGTGGGTTGCTCGGCTGGCTTCGCGCGAACCTTTTCTCCTCGCTGGGGAACACCGTCCTGACCCTGTTCGGGATCCTGATCCTGGGGAGCCTGCTGGAACCCCTGATCAAATTTGCTTTTGTGGATGCGGTGTGGACGGGTGAAAACCGCGAGGCCTGCCTGGCCTCGCACGGTGCCTGCTGGCCCTATATCAAGGACTACTTCCCGCAGTTCATCTATGGCCGGTTCCCGGTCGAAGAGCGCTGGCGGGTGGATCTCGTCTTTGCCGGGTTCGCCATCGGGCTGGTCCCCTTGTTGATCCCTTCTGCGCCATTCAAGCGGATCAATCTGGCCTATATGCTGGTCGTATTTCCGATCGCTGCCTATTATCTGCTGACCGGCGGGTTGGGCATGAAGATCGTGGAGACGTCCTACTGGGGCGGTCTGCTGGTCACGCTGGTCATCGCGGTGACGGGTATCGCGGCTTCCTTGCCGCTCGGTATCATGTTCGCGCTGGGGCGGCGTTCCAACATGCCAGTGGTGCGGTTGGTATCGATCATCTTCATCGAGTTCTGGCGCGGCGTACCGCTCATCACCGTGCTTTTCATGTCCTCGGTGGTGCTGCCGTTGTTCCTGCCTGAGGGCACGACATTCGACAAGCTCCTGAGGGCGCTGATCGGTGTCGCGCTCTTTGCGTCCGCCTATATGGCCGAAGTGGTGCGCGGCGGTCTTCAGGCGATCCCGAAAGGGCAATATGAAGGTGCCATGGCGCTGGGTCTTCGTTATTGGCCGATGATGTGGCTCATCATCATGCCGCAGGCTCTGAAGCTTGTTATTCCAGGCATCGTGAATACCTTCATTGGCCTGTTCAAGGACACGACCCTTGTTCTGATCATCGGCTTGTTTGACTTGCTCGGACAGATCCAGTCCTCGTATACAGACCCCACATGGGCGACGCCGTCGCAAAGCCACACGGGTTATCTTTTTGCAGCCGCGATCTACTGGATCTTCTGTTTCTCCATGTCGCGCTATTCACTCTTCATGGAAAACAGGCTGCACACCGGACACAAGCGGTAGTCATTGGCGATAACCACAGGCGCGCCGGTCTCCGGCGCGCCCGACAACATCTTTGAGGGCTAGACACATGAGTGATACGGCAGCAGCAAGCGCCGAAGCGAAGCCGAAGATGGAGGTGTCCGAGACGGATGTCGCCATTGAGATTGTCGGCATGAACAAGTGGTATGGCGACTTCCACGTTCTGAAGGACATCAACCTGAAGGTCATGCGCGGCGAGCGTATCGTGGTCTGCGGACCCTCCGGTTCGGGCAAGTCCACCATGATCCGCTGCATCAACCGCCTTGAGGAACACCAGAAGGGCGACATCATCGTCGACGGCATCGAGCTGACCAACGATCTGAAGCGGATCGACGAGATCCGTCGGGAAGTTGGCATGGTGTTCCAGCATTTCAACCTCTTCCCGCATCTGACCATTCTGGAAAACTGCACACTTGCGCCGATCTGGGTGCGCAAGATGCCAAAGAAGCAGGCGGAAGAGGTCGCCATGCATTATCTGGAACGGGTGAAGATCCCGGAGCAGGCCCTGAAATATCCCGGCCAGCTTTCCGGCGGCCAGCAGCAGCGCGTCGCGATTGCCCGCTCGCTCTGCATGAGCCCGCGCATCATGCTCTTCGATGAGCCGACTTCCGCGCTGGATCCTGAAATGATCAAGGAAGTGCTGGACGTGATGGTGGGTCTTGCAGAAGAAGGTATGACCATGCTCTGCGTGACCCACGAAATGGGCTTTGCCCGTCAGGTCGCCAACCGGGTGATCTTCATGGATGCGGGCCAGATCGTGGAACAGAACGCGCCCGAGCCGTTCTTCACCAACCCGCAGCACGAACGCACCAAGCTGTTCCTGAGCCAGATCCTCCATTAGGCAGATTTGCGCAAATCAAACTGAACGCCCGGCTGGTTCATCATTGGCCGGGCGTTTGCTTATGTGCTGGATGTCAAAAATGCCGCAGGCGCGTTGCGCTGCTTAGCGGCCACCTATGGCGTTATATTCTTGCGTGTTGCATCCTGCGGATACTGATAGGAGATAGAATGCGAGTTTTGAAGTCTGGCGGTCGTCTGGCTGCTGCTGTGGTCGTGGTCGTTGCTGGTGCGTCTCTTGGTGGGTGCGTCACCAGCAGTGGGCCGGATATCGGCAAATATGGTTTCGTCTACACAGATTGTGTGAGGCAGAACGGCGGCACGGTCACCGGGTTCAAGGTACGTCCGGACGGCCCGCGCAAAATGGCCTTTGACGATTTTCAACCCAAAACGCCATATCCGGCAGGGCAGGAGGGCGCGATGCGCGCCTGCTACGATGCGAGGGTCGCAAAGATGTAGCCTTCGGCGCATCAAGGGGCTCCCCTGATGGAATCGACTTGTCAGGGAAAATACCCAAGCCGCTGCAATCGCAGCGGCTTTTGCATTTTCGGGCGCATCAGGCCCACGATGTAACCAGGGATGATCCGCAAAATCTGCAAGCCATCTGCAGTCTCTCTGGTCTATCGTTGAGGGAAGGGAGCAAACAGCTTCGATTTGAGACAGTGGGAACGATGCCCGCGTCCTTGCGAGAAGGGCGCGTGGGAGGGGAGGAAATTGCATGAAAATCAAGGCGGCGGTTCTGGAGGAGATCGGGCGGCCCGGTCCTTATGCGTCGACGAGGCCTCTGACCATCGGCAAGATCGATCTGGAAGGCCCGCGCGAGGGGGAGGTTCTGGTACGCATGGAGGCCTCCGGACTTTGCCATTCAGACCTCTCGGTGATCAACGGCGATCGTCCGCGGCAGATCCCGATGGTGCTGGGCCATGAGGGCGCTGGCGTCATTGAGGAAGTGGGCCCCGGCGTGACGCGTTTCGAACCGGGCGATCACGTGATTTCCGTCTTTGTGCCGAGTTGCGGCCATTGCGGGCCGTGCCGCGCGGGACGTCCGGCACTGTGCGAGCCGGGGGCGGCGGCCAACGGCAAGGGCGAGATGATCGGCGGGGGAACCCGTCTCAGCCGCGACGGCAAGCCCGTCTATCACATGACAGGTGTGGCCTGTTATGCCGAGCGGGCCACCATTTCGCAGAATTCTCTGGTCAAGATCGACAGGAACATTCCCCTTGATATTGCGGCGCTCATGGGCTGTGCGGTGCTGACCGGGGCGGGCGCCGTCTTCAATACAGGCGATGTGACGCCGGGTTGCTGCACGGCAGTCGTGGGGCTTGGCGGTGTTGGGCTTGCCGCCGTTATGGCCGCGCGGGCGGCGGGCGCGGAAAAGATCATCGCTGTCGATCGGCTGCCGGAAAAGCTCGCAATTGCAAAAGAGCTGGGGGCGACCCATGTCGTCAATTCGGCGGAAGAGGGTGCGCGGGAGGAAGTGCGCGATCTGACCTCGGGCGGCGTCGATGCGGCAATGGATTTTACCGGCAACGTTCACGCCCTGCGTTTCGCCTATGACGTGACGCGGCGCGGCGGCGCGACGGTGACGGCCGGCCTGCCGAACCCCAAGGCGATGCTCGAAATCCCCGCCGTGCTGCTGACGGCCGAAGAACGCACGCTCAAGGGCAGTTATCTGGGCTCTGGCGTGCCAAGCCGGGACATTCCGAAATTCCTGGCGCTTCATGCGCAGGGGCGGCTGCCAGTGGATCGGCTTCTGACCCACAAGATCCGCCTTGAGGAGATCAATGAAGGCTTCGACCGTCTGGAGGCGGGAGAGGCCATCCGGCAGGTCATCACCTTCAACTAGAGCGTCGACACCGAATGGGCCCGCACGGCGCATGGGGAATGTGTTCGTGCGGGCAACAAGCGCCGCAGGGCTGCAAGAAAAGCCCCCCCGTTTGAAAGGGACCGATGTATTGTCGGACCATTGCGCGAGCCCGCCGGGGCGTTTCGGCCCGGCGCTGCAACACGCGATGGTGAAATCCGGGAGCGAATTGAAACGCCTTGAATATTCGACAGCTTCGCTACTTCATCGCCATCGCCGAGGCGCGCTCTCTTTCAGCCGCCGCCCAGAAAATCGGCGTTGCCCAGCCCTCCCTGTCTCAGCATCTGGTGAACATGGAAGAAGAGCTGGGCGTCAA
Source organism: Breoghania sp. (assembly GCF_963674635.1). Lineage (NCBI taxonomy): Bacteria > Pseudomonadati > Pseudomonadota > Alphaproteobacteria > Hyphomicrobiales > Stappiaceae > Breoghania > Breoghania sp. The sequence continues at coordinate 1,497,624 of NZ_OY771475.1, read as the reverse complement.
GCTGGTGGACCGCTCGCCGCGCGGGTCGTCCCTGACGCCGGAAGGGCAGGTGCTGTTGCGGCACGCCTATGAAATCACCGACAGCGTTGACCGCTGTATCGCCGAGATCCGTGATCTCGGTGAGGTCGTTCAGGGCACGGTGCGCTTCGGTCTGCCTCCGTCCGTTTCGATGGTCATGTCAGTTCCGCTGGCGGAGACGGTGCGCATCGAGTTGCCCGCAGTGCGTCTGCGCGCCAGTGAGGCCATGAGCGGCTTCATAAAGGGATGGGTCGAAGACGGGACGGTTGAGCTCGGCTTCCTCTATGACCTCCAGGGCGCGGAGCATTTCAAGGCGACCCATGTCCTGAACGAACATCTCTATTTCTTTTCCGCGCCCGATGCCTGGCCACTGGCCTCAGAACCGGGAACCCCGGTCCGGCTGGCGGATCTGGCCGATCTGGAACTGGTTCTGCCCGGCGAGCCACACGGCCTGCGCCGGATTGTGGATCACTACGCGGCCAAGGCCGGGATCACACTCAACATCGTGACTGAACTCGATGCCATGACGCAGATAAAGGAACTTGTGGCCAGAGGCTCCGGGCATACGATCTTTGCGCCGGCCGCAGCCCATGATTTCGTTGTCTCTGGACGCCTCGTGAAAGCGCCGGTCGTTGATCCGGCGATTTCCCGTCCCGTTTATCTCGTCCGAAATCCCGCTACAGCGGCGACCCGGGCCTGCGCAGAGGTGGAAAGGCTTACGCTCAACGTCGCCCGCGATATGGTCCGGCGCGGTGTCTGGGAAGGCGAACTCGTCATCGATGAGGTCGGTAACCCTGACTGATCGCCCCGAACATGCAGGCTCCTTCGTTCAGGTGGCGCTTGCCTGCATGGTGACGAAATTGCCTTGCCCGTTGCGCACACGAAGCTCCAGTTCCTTCCCGTTCCCGCGCGCTTCCACAATTGCTGTGGCGCCACAGATGAGCGGCGCCATCCCACGATAGGTGAAGCTGCGCGGCGTTCGCCCCAGAACTGTGGTGGCGACATTCTGCAACCATGTCGCCTGAAGGGGGCCGTGGACGACCAGCCCGGCATATCCCTCAACGCCGGTTGCATATGGGTGGTCGTAATGAATGCGGTGGCCGTTGAAGGTCAGTGCCGAATAGCGGAAGAGAAGCGTTGGGTTGGTCTTCACCTGCGCTTTGTGGACGACCTGCCAGATGTCGGCCTGAGGAGGCGTTGGGGCGGGTGCATCGGGTGAAGGGTCGTCGCGATAGACGATCATCTGGCGTTCGTTGATGCGGGTTTCCCCTGAGACCGCATAACGGTGTTCGACGGTGACGAACCCCAGGTCGCCGGTGCGCCCCGTCTTGAAGCTGATATCAGTGATTGTGGAGGTGCGGGTGACCTTGTCGCCAAGACACAGGCCGCCTGTCATCTCAAGGTCGCCGCTGGCCCACATGCGCCGGGGAAGGGGCAGCTTCGGCAAAAACAGGCCGGTTTTCGGGTGCCCATCCCGTCCCAGATCTGCTGGGGGCAACGCATCGGGCGACAAACACCACTGAATGCCTGGCAGCTCCGGTCCTTCTGCGAGAATCTCGTCCAGCGTGACCGCGTAATGCTCGGCAAGCCGCGGGCTGACAATGTCGTGCATACGGCGTTTGCGACCGATCCATTCCTCGTACTCGTTCATGCGTCGTCTCTGTTCCGTCATTCTGCTTGCACGACCTGCTATACAGGTTGCGACCTTAGACTGCAGGCAGCCCAAAAGGGCTATACGAAAAGCCTATAACCCGGGCTCTCATGGCCTATCATCTGAATTGGCGCAGCGGATGGATCACCTGAAGTGAACTGGGTCGTTTATTACCCATTTAAATAAAATGAAGATTTGAAAACGTAAGTGCTTTGAATTGGTCAGTTTCGAAATAGGCGAAAAAAGCGCGAAATCTCGCACGAAACGAGGGCGGCGTTGCGATTCTGCCACGCGGCGGCGGTGTCGCGAATACGCTGTGAGCGGCAGAAAGAACATTGGAGGGGAAGTCGACGTGGGTGGGATACTCCGTGCCCGGGTGCTGGTGTCGTAAAAATAGTTAAATTAACTATCCGACATGATAGAACTTCCGCTAGGTTGATTTTCGTAAACAAATCGTAAAAATTTAGTGCGGTATTTTCGGTATTCTGGGTGGGCATGACGATGGACGAGTTGGTTGGAGTTGCGCAGCCGCAGGCAGGTTCTGGCGAGGGGGCGCCAGCCCCACTGGCATTGATCAAGCCACTGTCCGGGACGCAGATCACGCTTGAGATGTCACCCGGTCAGCGGGTCGATTTCAGGCAGATATTGAACGACCCGATTTCGTTCTTTCATGTCGGCGAAAACCTTCAGCTTGTATTCGAGGACGGGTCGACAATCGTCATTGTCGATTTCTTCTCGGGTGATACCAGTGCCGATAACCTGATTGTTGGCGATGGCCGGTTTATTGATATCGACCAATTTGTCGATATTGCCCAGGTGCAGACCACCAACGAAATTCAGACAGCCGCGGGCGATGCCGCAAGCCTCAATACGGCGCTTGGCGGACCGACCGGTTCTGGCGCGGATTTCCAGTCAACGGAAATCGGTGGATTGGGCGATACTGCTGACCTCGCCAGTCTGCTCGGCACGACGGCTGACGGTTTGGGCGGGGACGGTCCGGCCCCCACTGCGGCAGAGGAGATCAATACACTTCCGATCGCCGGTCTCGCCGAAGAGGGCTTGATCGACGAGGATGATCTGCCCGACGGCACGGATGCTACAAGCGGTGCGGGCACGGTGGCGACCGGCAGTCTCGGTATCGATTTCGGCGATGATGGCGCGGTGGGGCGCGGCCTGACCTTCAACACAAATGGCGCAGGCATTCCGCTCGATATCAATGGGGTGCCGCTTGATCTCACGTCCGACGGTATCCCGCTCGTCTATTCGATCGTGGGCAACGGCGATGGCGGCCAGACCCTGACCGCGACGCAAGGCGTCGGCGGAGAGGTTGTCTTCACCGTCCTTCTGGAGACCTTCGCGGCGACGAACGGTCTCTACACTTTCACGCTGTCCGGCAATCTCGATCACGTCGGTTCAGGCGAAGGGGACGATATTCCCGTCACCTTCTCCTTCAACGCCTCGGATGCTAACGGCGATGATGTGGATTCCTTTTTCCGCGTGACGGTGACCGACGATGCCCCGGAAATCGGCGCGCCGGTATCATCGTCCGTGAATGAGGATGATCTTCCGCTCGGCAATGACGATACCAAGGAGGCCCTGACGACGGGGGGCGATCTCGATATCGCCTGGGGGTCTGACAATGGCGACAACGATGCGCTAGCCGGTGCCACAGGCGACCGTACGCTGACCTTCGATCCGGCGCAGTCCGGCGCTTCGGGGCTGACATCGGCGGGTGATCCGATCGTCTACGTGATCTCTGCCGATGGTACGACCCTGACGGGGGTGGTCGATCCGGGTGGAACGGGCGAGCGGACAGTCTTCACCGTGACGCTGAACGACGACGGGACCGGCAGCTATACATTCACGCTTTCCGACGTGCTCGACCATCCCGCCGCCGGTGAGGATGGCGTTGATCTGTCCTTTGATTTCAACGCAAAGGACGGCGATGGAGACGTCGCGTCCGACAGCTTTATCGTGACCGTGGAAGACGATGCTCCACTTGGTGAGAGCTACACGGCCACCACGACGCTGGATGACGAGGCGCAGACGGAGTTCGCGCCGACGAATGACGGCGGGCTTTTCGATCCGGATCCGAACGTCAAGACGGTGTCGGGCGGGGCCGGCACGCTGTTCTCTATGGGAGCGGACGGCTTTGCCTCGATCACGCTGACCGCACCGGCCTTCGATGTCGTCTATGAAGATGCCGACGGCTTTGCGCAGGTGGAATCCGTCTCGTGGGATGCGGGCACGACGGATGCGGCGGGCACGACGACCTGGACGGCGTCGAGCGCGAACCATGCGCCGGCGGCGGTTCTGGTGGTCAACGCGGATGGATCCTACAGCTTCACGCTGAACGCGCCGATTGCCCACGACACGGCTGCGCCGCTGGTTGAGGAGAACGAGGATCTGGACTTCTCGTTCACGGTGACGGATGGCGATGGCGACACCGCGGATGCCTCGCTGCGCGTGAGCGTGAATGACGACACGCCTGTTGCCTATGACGTGACGGCTGCGGATCGCACGGACGACGAAGGCAAGGGCGATTACGCTTCGATCAGCAATCCGGGTGCTGCGGCGCCGTCGGGCGATGTTGTGGATGCGGACGGCATTGTCTCGGGCGCGGCTGGGGTTCTGTTCTCTGCGGGTGCGGATGGGGTGAAGTCGGTGGATGTGGACACATTCCCGACGATCTCTGCGATCTACGACAATGGCGGCGTTGCGGGTGTTGAGGGCGTGACGTGGAGTTCGGGCGTCACCGGCACGGGCGAGACTGTCTGGACGGCGACGGGGGATGTAAGCGGTCAGACGGTCGCGACACTGACGATCGGCAATGACGGCTCCTACAGCTTCGAGCAATCGGCGCCGCTGGCGCATTCGAGCAATGATGCGACCGAGAGCGACGAACTGGCGCTGACCTTCGACTTCACCGTCACCGACGGCGATGACGACACGGCCTCCGGGTCGCTCACCGTCAATGTGAATGACGATACGCCGGAGGGCGAGAGCTACACGGCGTCCACGACGCTGGATGACGAGGCGCAGACGGAGTTCACGCCGACGAATGACGGCGGGCTTTTCGATCCGGATCCGAACGTCAAGACGGTGTCGGGCGGGGCCGGCACGCTGTTCTCTATGGGAGCGGACGGCTTTGCCTCGATCACGCTGACCGCACCGGCCTTCGATGTCGTCTATGAAGATGCCGACGGCTTTGCGCAGGTGGAATCCGTCTCGTGGGATGCGGGCACGACGGATGCGGCGGGCACGACGACCTGGACGGCGTCGAGCGCGAACCATGCGCCGGCGGCGGTTCTGGTGGTCAACGCGGATGGATCCTACAGCTTCACGCTGAACGCGCCGATTGCCCACGACACGGCTGCGCCGCTGGTTGAGGAGAACGAGGATCTGGACTTCTCGTTCACGGTGACGGATGGCGATGGCGACACCGCGGATGCCTCGCTGCGCGTGAGCGTGAATGACGACACGCCTGTTGCCTATGACGTGACGGCTGCGGATCGCACGGACGACGAAGGCAAGGGCGATTACGCTTCGATCAGCAATCCGGGTGCTGCGGCGCCGTCGGGCGATGTTGTGGATGCGGACGGCATTGTCTCGGGCGCGGCTGGGGTTCTGTTCTCTGCGGGTGCGGATGGGGTGAAGTCGGTGGATGTGGACACATTCCCGACGATCTCTGCGATCTACGACAATGGCGGCGTTGCGGGTGTTGAGGGCGTGACGTGGAGTTCGGGCGTCACCGGCACGGGCGAGACTGTCTGGACGGCGACGGGGGATGTAAGCGGTCAGACGGTCGCGACACTGACGATCGGCAATGACGGCTCCTACAGCTTCGAGCAATCGGCGCCGCTGGCGCATTCGAGCAATGATGCGACCGAGAGCGACGAACTGGCGCTGACCTTCGACTTCACCGTCACCGACGGCGATGACGACACGGCCTCCGGGTCGCTCACCGTCAATGTGAATGACGATACGCCGGAGGGCGAGAGCTACACGGCGTCCACGACGCTGGATGACGAGGCGCAGACGGAGTTCACGCCGACGAATGACGGCGGGCTTTTCGATCCGGATCCGAACGTCAAGACGGTGTCGGGCGGGGCTGGCACGCTGTTCACGATGGGAGCGGATGGCTTTGCCTCGATCACGCTGACCGCACCGGCCTTCGATGTCGTCTTCGAGGATGCGAACGGCTTTGCACAGGTGGAATCCGTCTCGTGGGATGCGGGCACGACGGATGCGTCTGGCACGACGACCTGGACGGCGTCGAGCGCGAACCATGCGCCTGCGGCGGTTCTGGTGGTCAACGCGGATGGATCCTACAGCTTCACGCTGAACGCTCCGATTGCTCACGACAGCGCCGCGCCGCTGGTTGAAGAGAACGAGGATCTGGACTTCTCCTTCACGGTGACGGATGGCGATGGCGACACCGCGGAGGCCTCGCTGCGCGTGAGCGTGAATGACGACACGCCGACGCCGATGATGAATGTCACGATTGCTGCGGATACGCTGGATGACGAGGCGCAGACGGAGTTCACGCCTGCGAATGACGGCGGTTTCTTCGATGTGGATCCGAACCTGAAGACGGTTTCCGGCGGGGCAGGCACGCTGTTCTCGATGGGAGCGGACGGGCTTGGTTCGATCGATGTGAGCCTGCCGGGCTTCAACGTGGTGTTTGCGGATGCGGACGGTTTTGCGCAGACGGAATCCATCACATGGAGCGCGGGCGTTCGCTCCGCGGGCGGCGCGACGACGTGGACGGCTTCGAGCGATCACTACGGTGAGGCCGCGGTTCTGGTGATCAACGCGGACGGCTCCTACAGCTTCACGATGAATGCGCCCATCGAGCATGCGCTTGATCTGGGCTTTGAGGAAAACGCGAACCTTCCCATCGGCTACACGGCAACGGATGGCGACGGTGATCAGATGGTCGGCGTCTTGAACATCGCGATCGATGACGACACGCCTGTTGCCTATGACGTGACGGCTGCGGATCGCACGGATGATGAAGGCAAGGGTGATTACGCTTCGATCAGCAATCCGGGTGCTGCGGCGCCGTCGGGCGATGTTGTGGATGCGGACGGCATTGTCTCGGGCGCTGCTGGGGTTCTGTTCTCGGCGGGTGCGGATGGGGTGAAGTCGGTGGATGTGGACGCATTCCCGACGGTCTCTGCGATCTACGACAATGGCGGCGTTGCGGGTGTTGAGGGCGTGACGTGGAGTTCGGGCGTCACCGGCACGGGCGAGACTGTCTGGACGGCGACGGGGGATGTAAGCGGTCAGACGGTCGCGACACTGACGATCGGGAATAACGGCTCCTACAGCTTCGAGCAATCGGCGCCGCTGGCGCATTCGAGCGATGATGCGACCGAGAGCGACGATCTGGCGCTGACCTTCGACTTTACCGTCACCGACGGCGACGACGACACGGCCTCCGGGTCGCTCACCGTCAATGTGAATGACGATACGCCGGAGGGCGAGAGCTACACGGCGTCCACGGCGCTGGATGACGAGGCGCAGACGGAGTTCACGCCGACGAATGACGGCGGGCTTTTCGATCCGGATCCGAACGTCAAGACGGTGTCGGGCGGCGCCGGCACGCTGTTCTCGATGGGGGCGGATGGCTTTGCCGCGATCACGCTGACCGCACCGGCCTTCGATGTCGTCTTCGAAGATGCCAACGGCTTTGCACAGGTGGAATCCGTCTCGTGGGATGCGGGCACGACGGATGCGTCGGGCACGACGACCTGGACGGCGTCGAGCGCGAACCATGCGCCTGCCGCGGTTCTGGTGGTCAACGCGGATGGATCCTACACCTTCACGCTGAACGCGCCGATTGCTCACGACACGGCTGCGCCGCTGGTTGAAGAGAACGAGGATCTGGACTTCTCCTTCACGGTGACGGATGGCGATGGCGACACCGCGGAGGCCTCGCTGCGCGTGAGCGTGAATGACGACACGCCGACGCCGATGATGAATGTCACGATTGCTGCGGATACGCTGGATGACGAGGCGCAGACGGAGTTCACGCCTGCGAATGACGGCGGTTTCTTCGATGTGGATCCGAACCTGAAGACGGTTTCCGGCGGGGCAGGCACGCTGTTCTCGATGGGAGCGGACGGGCTTGGTTCGATCGATGTGAGCCTGCCGGGCTTCAACGTGGTGTTTGCGGATGCGGACGGTTTTGCGCAGACGGAATCCATCACATGGAGCGCGGGCGTTCGCTCCGCGGGCGGCGCGACGACGTGGACGGCTTCGAGCGATCACTACGGTGAGGCCGCGGTTCTGGTGATCAACGCGGACGGCTCCTACAGCTTCACGATGAATGCGCCCATCGAGCATGCGCTTGATCTGGGCTTTGAGGAAAACGCGAACCTTCCCATCGGCTACACGGCAACGGATGGCGACGGTGATCAGATGGTCGGCGTCTTGAACATCGCGATCGATGACGACACGCCTGTTGCCTATGACGTGACGGCTGCGGATCGCACGGATGATGAAGGCAAGGGTGATTACGCTTCGATCAGCAATCCGGGTGCTGCGGCGCCGTCGGGCGATGTTGTGGATGCGGACGGCATTGTCTCGGGCGCTGCTGGGGTTCTGTTCTCGGCGGGTGCGGATGGGGTGAAGTCGGTGGATGTGGACGCATTCCCGACGGTCTCTGCGATCTACGACAATGGCGGCGTTGCGGGTGTTGAGGGCGTGACGTGGAGTTCGGGCGTCACCGGCACGGGCGAGACTGTCTGGACGGCGACGGGGGATGTAAGCGGTCAGACGGTCGCGACACTGACGATCGGGAATAACGGCTCCTACAGCTTCGAGCAATCGGCGCCGCTGGCGCATTCGAGCGATGATGCGACCGAGAGCGACGATCTGGCGCTGACCTTCGACTTTACCGTCACCGACGGCGACGACGACACGGCCTCCGGGTCGCTCACCGTCAATGTGAATGACGATACGCCGGAGGGCGAGAGCTACACGGCGTCCACGGCGCTGGATGACGAGGCGCAGACGGAGTTCACGCCGACGAATGACGGCGGGCTTTTCGATCCGGATCCGAACGTCAAGACGGTGTCGGGCGGCGCCGGCACGCTGTTCTCGATGGGGGCGGATGGCTTTGCCGCGATCACGCTGACCGCACCGGCCTTCGATGTCGTCTTCGAAGATGCCAACGGCTTTGCACAGGTGGAATCCGTCTCGTGGGATGCGGGCACGACGGATGCGTCGGGCACGACGACCTGGACGGCGTCGAGCGCGAACCATGCGCCTGCCGCGGTTCTGGTGGTCAACGCGGATGGATCCTACACCTTCACGCTGAACGCGCCGATTGCTCACGACACGGCTGCGCCGCTGGTTGAGGAGAACGAGGATCTGGACTTCTCGTTCACGGTGACGGATGGCGATGGCGACACCGCGGAGGCCTCGCTGCGCGTGAGCGTGAATGACGACACGCCGACGCCGATGATGAATGTCACGATTGCTGCGGATACGCTGGATGACGAGGCGCAGACGGAGTTCACGCCTGCGAATGACGGCGGTTTCTTCGATGTGGATCCGAACCTGAAGACGGTTTCCGGCGGGGCAGGCACGCTGTTCTCGATGGGAGCGGACGGGCTTGGTTCGATCGATGTGAGCCTGCCGGGCTTCAACGTGGTGTTTGCGGATGCGGACGGTTTTGCGCAGACGGAATCCATCACATGGAGCGCGGGCGTTCGCTCCGCGGGCGGCGCGACGACGTGGACGGCTTCGAGCGATCACTACGGTGAGGCCGCGGTTCTGGTGATCAACGCGGACGGCTCCTACAGCTTCACGATGAATGCGCCCATCGAGCATGCGCTTGATCTGGGCTTTGAGGAAAACGCGAACCTTCCCATCGGCTACACGGCAACGGATGGCGACGGTGATCAGATGGTCGGCGTCTTGAACATCGCGATCGATGACGACACGCCTGTTGCCTATGACGTGACGGCTGCGGATCGCACGGATGATGAAGGCAAGGGTGATTACGCTTCGATCAGCAATCCGGGTGCTGCGGCGCCGTCGGGCGATGTTGTGGATGCGGACGGCATTGTCTCGGGCGCTGCTGGGGTTCTGTTCTCGGCGGGTGCGGATGGGGTGAAGTCGGTGGATGTGGACGCATTCCCGACGGTCTCTGCGATCTACGACAATGGCGGCGTTGCGGGTGTTGAGGGCGTGACGTGGAGTTCGGGCGTCACCGGCACGGGCGAGACTGTCTGGACGGCGACGGGGGATGTAAGCGGTCAGACGGTCGCGACACTGACGATCGGGAATAACGGCTCCTACAGCTTCGAGCAATCGGCGCCGCTGGCGCATTCGAGCAATGATGCGACCGAGAGCGACGAACTGGCGCTGACCTTCGACTTCACCGTCACCGACGGCGATGACGACACGGCCTCCGGGTCGCTCACCGTCAATGTGAATGACGATACGCCGGAGGGCGAGAGCTACACGGCGTCCACGACGCTGGATGACGAGGCGCAGACGGAGTTCACGCCGACGAATGACGGCGGGCTTTTCGATCCGGATCCGAACGTCAAGACGGTGTCGGGCGGGGCCGGCACGCTGTTCTCTATGGGAGCGGACGGCTTTGCCTCGATCACGCTGACCGCACCGGCCTTCGATGTCGTCTATGAAGATGCCGACGGCTTTGCGCAGGTGGAATCCGTCTCGTGGGATGCGGGCACGACGGATGCGGCGGGCACGACGACCTGGACGGCGTCGAGCGCGAACCATGCGCCTGCCGCGGTTCTGGTGGTCAACGCGGATGGATCCTACACCTTCACGCTGAACGCGCCGATTGCTCACGACACGGCTGCGCCGCTGGTTGAGGAGAACGAGGATCTGGACTTCTCGTTCACGGTGACGGATGGCGATGGCGACACCGCGGAGGCCTCGCTGCGCGTGAGCGTGAATGACGACACGCCGACGCCGATGATGAATGTCACGATTGCTGCGGATACGCTGGATGACGAGGCGCAGACGGAGTTCACGCCTGCGAATGACGGCGGTTTCTTCGATGTGGATCCGAACCTGAAGACGGTTTCCGGCGGGGCAGGCACGCTGTTCTCGATGGGAGCGGACGGGCTTGGTTCGATCGATGTGAGCCTGCCGGGCTTCAACGTGGTGTTTGCGGATGCGGACGGTTTTGCGCAGACGGAATCCATCACATGGAGCGCGGGCGTTCGCTCCGCGGGCGGCGCGACGACGTGGACGGCTTCGAGCGATCACTACGGTGAGGCCGCGGTTCTGGTGATCAACGCGGACGGCTCCTACAGCTTCACGATGAATGCGCCCATCGAGCATGCGCTTGATCTGGGCTTTGAGGAAAACGCGAACCTTCCCATCGGCTACACGGCAACGGATGGCGACGGTGATCAGATGGTCGGCGTCTTGAACATCGCGATCGATGACGACACGCCTGTTGCCTATGACGTGACGGCTGCGGATCGCACGGATGATGAAGGCAAGGGTGATTACGCTTCGATCAGCAATCCGGGTGCTGCGGCGCCGTCGGGCGATGTTGTGGATGCGGACGGCATTGTCTCGGGCGCTGCTGGGGTTCTGTTCTCGGCGGGTGCGGATGGGGTGAAGTCGGTGGATGTGGACGCATTCCCGACGGTCTCTGCGATCTACGACAATGGCGGCGTTGCGGGTGTTGAGGGCGTGACGTGGAGTTCGGGCGTCACCGGCACGGGCGAGACTGTCTGGACGGCGACGGGGGATGTGAGCGGTCAGACGGTCGCGACACTGACGATCGGGAATGACGGCTCCTACAGCTTCGAGCAATCGGCGCCGCTGGCGCATTCGAGCGATGATGCGACCGAGAGCGACGATCTGGCGCTGACCTTCGACTTCACCGTCACCGACGGCGATGACGACACGGCTTCCGGGTCGCTCACCGTCAATGTGAATGACGATACGCCGGTGGTCTCCAACCCGGGCGGCTCCGCGCCAGGTGTCTCCAACGCGATGGTCGATGAAGATGACATCGTGGCGATTGCGGGCGTTCAGCCAGGGGGCACGGACGGGACGCAGGCGGCTTCCGTTTCTGGGACGCTGTTGGTCGATTTCGGTGCTGACGGCTTCGGCGGAACAGAATTCACAGGCGCGTTCAATGTGCCGAACGCGGGGTCTGGCACTCTAACGGCAGGAGATGCGACGGGCCTGGATTCCGGCCTCGACAGCGACGGCGTGAACGTCTTCTTCCGCATGGCGGCAGACGGCCAGTCCATCGAAGGCTACAAGGAAGGCACGGGTGAGGTTGTCCTGCGGGCGACGCTCGATACGGATAGCGCCGACTGGACGGTTGATCTGCTCGGCAATATCGATCATCAGCCGGGCGATACGGGCCGTGGTGCGGGGCAGTCCATCAACTTCACGGTTGCTGCCAGCGACGGCGATGGAGACAGTGTCGACGTGACGCTGTCCACACGCATTCTGGATGATGAGCCGACGGCATCCTATTCCGGTACGAAGGATATCCAGGAAGCTGCGATTGGCGGTGTCTTCGCGCCCAGCAGCGTCAATGGTCAGCTGGTGTTCGACGGCGGGGCCGACGGCGCGACGGTGACGGAATTCTCGCTGCGCACGGTTCTCGACATGGATGCGCCCGGCGGGTTCCCTGCACTCCAATCCAATGGTGTTCCCGTGGACGTCGCGTCCTCGACCGCAGCCAACGGCGTGATCACGCTGACGGGTACGGCGGGTGGTGCGCCGATCTTCACGATGACGGTCCAGCCGGACGGCCAGTACGTGTTCGAACTTCAAGGCCCGGTCGATCATCCGGATATCAACGAGAGCATGACCGCAGACGAATTGCGCCTTGTGTTCGACTTCACCGTGACAGATGGGGACGGCGACAGCACGTCCTTCAATGACGGCACCTTGCAGATCGATATCCGCGACGATGCGCCGACGGCGAGTCCGAGCACGACCGTCTGGTTGGACGATGATGATCTGTCAGGCGGCAATCCGGGCGGAACGGGCGATCACGCTGCGCCGGTGAACGTGACCGGGCATCTGAACCATTCGTTTGGAGCGGATGCGGACGGCGCTTCCATTTCCTGGAGTGGCGTCACAGTTCACAACGGGAGCGGGCTCAATCTCACCCATGAAGTCACGGATGGCGGCGCGACCCTGCTTATCAAGCAGGGTGGTGTGGTCGTGCTGACCGGCACTTTGAACCAGTCGACCGGTACCTACGAAATCACGCAGCAGGAGCCGATCAGCCATGTTTCGGGTGGTGACGAAAACCAGGTCACGTTCCAGTTCCGCTACACGGTGACGGACGGCGACGGCGACACGGCCTCCAGCTATCTGTGGGTCAATGTCGACGACGACACGCCGGAGCTGAACGGCAACACCATGTCGCTGACCGTCGATGAAGACGATATCGCGACGGCCTGGTCCTCTGGCACGTCGCCGGATGACGGTTATGGCGATGGCTCCAGCACGGGCGGCACCACCAGCGCCGTCGGCGCGGCCATGTTGGAAGGCGACTTCTCGACCCTCGTGAATGGCGGGGCGGATCAGCCGCTGACCTTCTCCTTCGTGTCTGGAACGCTCGCAGCCGCGGCAGGGCTGAATCTCACTTCCGGCGGCACCGCGCTGACCTATACGCTCGACACCAGCGGCGATCCGCAGGTCCTCACCGGCTCTGCCAACGGCCATGAAGTGTTCTCCGTCACGCTGAATGCGGATGGCGAATTCACCGTGGCACTGTCTGACCAGCTCGACCATGACGACGGTCAGGGCGAAGGAACCGATCTCGTCGGGACAGGCTCGACAATCGCCCTCGGTGATATCATTCAGGCCACCGACGGGGATGGCGACGCCGTTCTTCTGGGAAGCAACGTAACGCTCCAGATCACGGACGACGTTCCGGTTATCTCTGCCGTTCCCTCAGGCTTCATCGATGCCGATGTGCTTGTGTCACCGGCGTCCGACAACATCACCGGCTCGCTGGGCATCGCGTTCGGCGCGGATGATGCCAACACCGATATGGGCCAGCCGGGCGACCGGGCAGTGACCTTCACTGATACCGGCGATGCAGGAGCCAATGTCACCGTGATGAGCGGCGGTTCACCGGTCACGCTGACCTCGGGCGGCGAGACGGTCAGTTTCGCCTTCGATGGCGACACGCTTGTGGCCTTCACCGGTGGAGATCCGTCGGCCAATAAGGTCTTCACCGTGGCGCTCGATGATGCTTCCGGCGAATACGATTTCACGCTTCTCTCCAATCTCGATTACGCGGGGCTGAGCGATGCGGCGAACAACGTCCTTGATCTGAGCTTCGACTTCACCGCCACAGACAGCGACGGCGACACGGCCGACGGCACCTTCCAGGTGACCGTGGACGACACCTCGCCGGTGCGCGTCTATGACGGTGCGGGCAACCTCGTCGGCACCTACGGCACGATCCAGGAGGGCGTGGACAACGCCGCTGACGGTTACGATGTCGTGGTTCTGCCCGGCACCTATGCCGAGAACGTCACCATCTCCGCCGGGATCGACCTGATCTCGCTCGGCGGCAGCGGCTCCACGATCATTCAGGGCGTCGCGGGCGGTCCGGAAAACGGCACGGTCACCATTGTGGGCGGGACGGATAACGTCTCCATCGGTACAGATGGCACGGATGGCTTCACCATCGTCGGCTTCGATAACGGCAATCCCGGTATCGAGCAGGCGGCTGTCTATGTGACCGGCGGGGCTGACCCGACGGAGAATTTCCACCTGATCGGCAACGAGCTTCAGGCCAATGGCGAAGCGGCCCTGCTTTCGGAGTGGAATGCCCCGATCGTCGATGCGGTCATTCAGGGCAACGTCTTCTCCGGACAGACCTTCACTGGCGCAGAGCCTGCAACGGGCGATCAGTTCACTGTGCCCAACGTGGCGCGTCAGCTGGTGGCCTTCGGTCAGGGATCCAACCCGGCGACCAATCCCGCCGACAACATCACCTTCACAGATAACCAGATCACTGGCACGGCGGGCGGAACGTCTGCGGGCAACAATCTGGTGACCATCGATGCCGCCAATTCTACAATCAGCGGCAACACCTTTACCGGCTACACCAATGGCGGTGCGGTGGCGCTGCGTGCGCGCGGCCCGAATACGGATATCGAGAACAACACCCTCGATCACACGACCGGTGGCAACAGCGCGGGCATGTATGTCGACAATCAGGGTACGCCGGGCGACTATTCCGGCAACGTGATTTATGGCGGCACGGGCAATGAATTCGTCACCGGCATGACGCCGGGCAACGATCTGCTGGAAGGCAGTGACGGCGATGACGTGCTCAACGGTGGTGGCGGGAACGACATCATTCGCGGCGGCGGCGGCAATGACACCCTTCTGGGTGGCGACGGCAACGACCGGATCGGTGGCAAGGCCGGCGATGACACAATCATCGGTGGCGCAGGCAATGACCGCATTTGGGGAGACGCTGGCGACGACACGATCATCTGGAACGTCGGCGATGGCGATGATCATATCGTCGGCGGAACGCATGCGTCTCTCGGCGATCGGTTGATCGTCAACGCCACGGCTCCCGGTCAAACCATCACGGTCTCCACGCCTGGCAGCTATGGCACCGGTTTCACGGTTGCTGTCGGGTCCGAGCTCGTGCAGGTGGACAGCGTTGAGGAACTGACGGTCGATTTCACGGCCGGTTCCGGCACGCTGGTTCTGGTCGGCGATTTCGCGGCCTCCGGTATCGCTGTTAGCACCATCACGGTGGAAGGCGGCGACGCGACCGACATCATCGACGGTTCCGGCATGGTTCATTCCGTGCCCGGCTCCGACGTGCGCATCGTGGCGCACGGCAATGACGGCGACGACACACTGATCGGCGGCGTCGGCGACGACATGCTCTATGGCGACGGCGGCAACGATGTGCTTTCCGGCGGTCGCGGCGTCAACACGCTTGATGGCGGTGCCGGCACCGATACGGCGGATTACTCCAATGAAGCCTCGGGCGCATACATTCGCCTCGATGCGGGCTGGAAGACGGACCTATCCAACAAAGCCATGGGCTGGGTGCCGCTCAACGATGCGATAGCGGCAGGCACGGTCGAGCATGACAAGCTCGTCAATATCGAGAACATCACCGGCACGGCCTATAACGACCTGATCACCGGCAATAGCGGCGACAACGTTATTAAGGGCGGGGACGGCAACGACCGGCTCGGCGGCCTCGGCGGCAATGACACGGTCATTGGCGGTGAGGGCAACGACACGCTCTTCGGCGATGGCGGCAACGACACGCTGGAAGGCGGCGAAGGCAACGACACGCTGACCGGCGGCACGGGCTTCAACGTGCTCGACGGCGGCGACGGTGTCGACAAGGTCGACTATTCCGGCGAGGGAGAAGGCATTTATGTCCGCCTCGATCAGGGCTGGGGCACCGACCTGAGCAACAAGGCTCTGGGCTGGACGGATCTGACCAATGGGATCGCAGCGAACACCATCGAGCATGATGATCTGATCTCCATCGAGAACGTCGAAGGCACCGATTTCACCGACAACATCGTCGGAAACGGCGGTGACAACGTGATCATGGGCCTCGATGGTGCCGATTACCTGTCGGGTCTCGGCGGCAACGACACCATTCTCGGCGGTGACGGCAATGACCTGATCGTCGGCGGTGCAGGTGCTGACACAATCGACGGCGGTGCGGGCAATGACCGCATCAACTGGTCCGTTGGCGAGGGGGCGGATACTATCGACGGTGGTTCTGACACCGACACGCTGCGCCTCTTCTCTACCGCCGCTGGGCAGACGATCACGCTTGGCGCGACCCTGGGCGTGCCCGGCTTCACCGTGGAATCCGGCGGTGAAACGGTGACTGTCACCGATGTGGAGGAAGTGACGGTCGACTTCACCGCGGGGTCCGGCTCGCTGATGATGACGGGCGACTTTGCGTCCTCCGGCATCAATGTCTCCACCATCCATGTGGAAGGCGGTGCGGGCGACGATGTCGTGGACGGCTCCACGATGGTTCACAGCTCCGGGTCTTCGGACGTGCGGATCGTGGCCAACGGCAATGACGGCAACGACATTCTGCGCGGCGGCGTCGGCAACGACCTGCTCTCCGGCGGTGCCGACAATGACGTGCTTTCCGGCAATGACGGCGATGACACGCTGGACGGCGGCGCGGGAAGCGATCGGATTTCCGGCGGGGCCGGTGCCGACACCATGATCGGCGGTGAGGGGGATGACCTCTTCTTCATCGATGGCGGCAATGATGCCGTCTATGGCAATGCCACCGATACGGGTGTGGCCGGCAATGTTCTCGCGGTTTCCGGCGAGAGCGACACCGTGGTCATCTACGGCGACCAGAGCGATCATTCCATCACCCGCAACGCAGATGGCTCGTGGACGGTGGAGAACACCGTCACCGGCGAGACCAACCAGCTCTTCGGGATCGAAGGCATCGATTTCGGTGGCGGCGGTGCGGAGATCGATCTGACGGCGAACGTCTTCGTCTTCGACGGGTCCAACAACCTGGTCGGCACTTACGATAAGATCCAGGACGGCATCGACAATGCGGATGCCGGTTACACGGTGGAGGTGCATGAAGGCACTTATGCCGAGAACCTGTTGGTCACCGAAGGCGTCACACTGGTCGGCGTGGGAGATGTGAGCGTGGACGGCGGCGTTGGCGGTCCGGCATTGCGCATCTCCGGCGGCAGCGCAGGCGAGAGCTTCGAAGCCTCCAACATCGATTTCACTGGGGACAGCGCCTATGTGGTGCTGGTCGACCCGACGGCTTCCTTCGACGAAGTGAGCCTGACGGACGGCGAGGTGAGCGGTGGCCGCTACAACGGCCTGTGGTTGAACGGGGCGACGGGTCTTGGCGGGATCGTGCTGGAGGGCATGACCTTCACCGGCAACGCGACCGCGGAATCCGGCGGGGCTGGCGAAGGGGCGCTGAACTTCTTCCTCTTCAACGGCGACGTGACGCTGACGAATGTGACCGTCGAGAACCCGGGCTCTGCTGCCGAAAACGGCATCCAGTTCCGCGGTGTGAACGCTCCGTTCCAGCCGATGGGCAACGTGACTTTCGACGGCGTGATCGTGACGGGTGACTACGAAAAGGTCGGCGTGGCGATCTACAACTTCGCCGATGCGAACGGGCTGGATATTTCCGGTGCGGGCCTGACGGTGAATGTCGATGCCGAATTGCACGGCTTCAACATCGACGGTGTCGGCGGGACGCTGGATCTCAGCAGTCTTCCGTTGATCGTCGCAAACACCCATGGCAATCCGTTCTCCGACATTGCCATGCAGGGCCTGTCGGGTGACGAGGTCTTCACCTCCGGTGGCGGCAGCGACAAGCTGGTGGGCAATGACGGTGACGACAAGCTGATCGGCGGCGCCGGTTCGGATCTCATCGAGGGCGGCAAGGGCAACGACATCCTTGAGGGCAAGGGTGGTGCCGACGAAATGCACGGAGGTGAGGGCAACGACACCTTCTACGGCAACAGCAATCCGGACCTGATGTTCGGTGACGCCGGCGATGACATCATGAACGGCCAGGCCGGGAGTGATGAGATGCATGGCGGAGCCGACAATGACGCGCTCTATGGCGGTTCCGGCAATGACGTGCTCTACGGCGATGAGGGCAACGACACGCTGGATGGCTATGTCGGCAACGACGCCCTGATCGGAGGCTCCGGTCAGGATATGGCGACCTTTGGCGGGGAGCTCGATGCTTCCGACTTCTCGATCGTGACCGACGCCGATCCGGGCGCGGCGGTCGAGCCGGGCTGGCAGATCGATGCATCGGCCTTTGGCGAGGGTATCGACACCCTGACCGGCGTCGAGGTCGTTCAGGCTGCCGATCCGGATGGCGCGGGCCCCGCAACGGGCCGGTTCCTGCTGGTCGGCAATGGCGGTTACGCCACGATCCAGGAGGCGCTCAACGACGCGGCCGAGGGCGACACGGTCATGGTGGCCGAGGGCAACTACACCGAAAACCTGACCATCTCCACGGACAATGTCTCGCTGGTGGGCGTCGGCGATGTGGTTATCGAGGGCACCTTCAAGTCCGACAACGGCATTGCGGGTTCCGTCGGCGATTACCTGAAGGCGGGCAACAGCTACAGCAATGCCGCCGGAAGGGGGCTAACGGTCGACGCCGATGGAGTGAGCATCAGTGGTGTGGAGTTCTCAAGCTTCTACACCGGCATCGAGCTTGCCGACGGTGTGGACGGGCTGACGCTGAACAACGTCGATATCGATGGCGTGATCAACGGCATCCGCAAGGGCACGACCGCCGATGTCACCGACCTGACGATCAATGGCGGCACGATTTCCGACGGCGCGATTGGCATCTACTTCGCCAAGACAACCGCTGGGGGCGCAGCCTCCGACGGCCTGATCGACGGTGTCCAGATCAACGGTACGACCTTCGAGCATCTGCTTGAAAAGGGCATCTACGCGGAGGCGCTCAGCGATGCGCTGATCACCGGCATCGTGATGAACGATGTGGGCGAGTTCGGCCGGGCGGCCGTCTTTGGCGGGACCGGAGCCAATACCAGTGGCTTCGGCAACGGCATCGACATCAACCTGAAGAACGGCGTCTACTCCGGCATCGTAATCGAGAACTTCACGTTTACCGATGTCGGCACGTCCGACGGCGATGGCACGGCGCACGACTTCGGTGCGGCGATCTCGCTGAAGGCGCGTGATGATGGCAGCTACAGCACGAACCCGGCGACCTATACCGGTGACATCATCGTGCGCAACGGCACGATTGACGGCACCTCCACGGGCGTGCGCGCCGGTGAGCCGGGCAAGTCCATCGACGGGCCTTCCGTGGTGGTCGAGAATGTCGAGATCACCGACGCGATCCACTCTGCGGCGCACGGCGATATCGACAACGTCACGCAATCCACGATGACGGTGACCGGTGATGCCGGAAACGATGTCTATGTGGCGGGCGGCAATACCACCGGCGACATTGACTTCGCAGGCTTCGGCGGGGCGGATAGCTTCACCGGCGGGGCAGGCGACGACACCTTCACCGGCGGGGCCGACGACGATGTGCTGGATGGCTCCGACGGCACCGACACCGCACAGTTCGCAGATAGCCTGACCGATGCGGACATTACCGCCAACGGCTCCGGCGGCTGGACGGTGACGACCGCAACCGAAGGCACAGACACGCTCACCAACATCGAGATCGTGGATGGTGCCGAGGGCGGGCAATTCCTGCTGGTCGGTAATGGCGGTTACGCTACGATCCAGGAGGCAATCGACGCAGCGTCCGACGGAGATACGATCCTCATCGGGCCCGGCACATGGAGCGAGAACCTGTCGCTCGACAAGGCGGTGACGCTGATCGGCTCCGGCAACGGGGACGATCCGTCAACCGACACCATCCTCAATCCGGGTGGGACGGCCCTGACGATTTCCGGCGATATCAACGATGGCGGCTCCGCCACCGTGACGATCAAGGGGATCAACTTCGAGGGCAATACCTCGGGCATCCGCGTGGCCTCCGGCACGATTGTGGATACGATCTCGGTCGACGACAGCGCCTTCAACGACAACTCCGGCTATGGTTTCCGCACGAACGGCAACACGCCGGGCGTGGGCGAGATCACGGTAACCAATACGACCTTTGCTGATAACGGCCAGGGTGGCGCGAACGGGTCGGCTGATCTCTTGCTGTGGAACTTCTTCGGTGACGCGACAATCGAGAATGTAGCGTTCAACAGCTCCAGCGCGTTGGCTGATGCCGCTTCCGGCAAGGGGGACAATGCTCTCCAGATCACCGGCTTTGCGCCGGGCACCTACGATGTGGATCAGCCGATCGGCACGATCTCGCTGATCAACGTCACCACCAGCGGTTCGTGGGAGAAGCCGCAGATCATGGTGCAGGGCTTCAACGATCTGGATGGCCTGACCTTCGCGAATGTCGCGCTCAGCGGTTCGTCGAACTGGGGCGACCTGCTCTATGTCGATCCGATCGCGACCTCCGGTGACGGCGTGCCGGGAACGGCGGGGAAGCCCGGTGTCTATACGGGTGTTGGCGGAACCAGCACTCTGGATTTCTCCGGTGTCACGATCAACAGTGACAGTACGCATGTCATGGGCTTCGACAGCCGCATCCGCGGCACCGATGCGGATGACATCATCACGGGCACGGATGGAAACGATTTCCTCAATGGTTTCGCCGAAGGCGGCATCGATTACGGCGGGGATGACGAAGTCTATGGCGGTGCGGGTGATGACACCCTCATCGGCGGTCTCGGTGAGGACTATCTGCAGGGCAACACCGGCAATGACCGTCTCTACGGCGGGGCCGACGACGATACGTTGCGAGGCGGCAAGAACGACGACTACCTTGAAGGCGGCACCGGTGACGACACTGTCCTGGGCGATCTCGGCGATGACACCATCGTCTGGAATGTCGGCGATGGGAACGACACCATCGATGGCGGCACAGGCGTCGAGGTCAACGGCGATACGCTGCGTGTCGTGAACGGCACCGGCGGGGCCGAGACCATCGCACTTGCGGCTCCGGGCGACGGCGGCGCGGGCTTCACGCTCACCGCTGGCGGTGAGACCTCCGAGGTTGACGGCATCGAGAATGTCGAGGTTGTGTTGTCCGATGCGGGTGACACCGTCACCCTGACCGGTGACTTCGCGAACTCCGGCATCGATCCGACCACGATCCATGTCGCAGGCGGCGACGGGGCCGACACGGTCAACGCTTCGGCCATGGCGTCGAGCGGCGTGGCGTCTGAAATCGCCATCGAGTTTGACGGCGGTGCAGGCGATGACAGCTTCCACTCCGGCGTCGGAGACGACACCTTCGACGGCGGGGCGGATCTCGATACGGCCCATTACACCGATGCCCTGGCAGCGACCGAGTTTGCGCTGTCCGGTGCAAACAGCTGGACGCTCACCTCAAGCACACAGGGCACCGACACGCTCACCAATGTGGAAGTGGTGGACGGCGCGGAAGCCGGTCGGTTCCTGCTGGTCGGCAATGGCGGTTACGCCACGATCCAGGAAGCAGTGGACGCGGCTGTTGCCGGTGACACGGTCCTGATCGCCGAGGACACCTATGCCGAGCAGGTTGTCATCACCACCAGCGATATCTCGCTGGTCGGCGTGGGCGACGTGGTCATCGAAGCGCCCGCAAGCGGGCTGGTTCAAACCACGACCGATCCGCAGAATGGCAAGGCTGTCTTCTCCGTTGTAACGGTGGACGGCGCGGACAACGTCGACATCTCCTCGATCACCGTCGATGGCGAATGGCAGGCCGGTCAGGTGAGCGGCGGGGCCGACTTCACCGGCATCGCCTACATGAACTCTTCCGGCTCGCTCGATCAGGTTGAGATCATGGAGATCGGCGATATACCGATCAATGAAGCGGCGGGGCAGGTCTCCGGCAACCAGCGCGGTCAGGCGATCCTGGTCAGCAACACGGATGGCTTTGCGAAAGCGATCAGCATCACCAATTCCACCTTCACGGAGTTCCAGAAGACCGGCGTTGTGGCGCGCAATGCGATCGTCACAGCAGAAGGCAACACGTTCACGACCGTCAGTCAGGCGGTGATGGCGCAGAATGGCATCCAGCTTTCGCATGGTTCGACCGGCAGCATTCTCGGCAACACCTTCACCGGCTTTGGCTACTCGGGCGGTCCGTGGGTATCTGTTGCGTTGTTGGTCTTCTCCGCGACCGGGCTGCTGGTGGATGACAATGCCTTCGCCGGTACCGGCGACAATGACTACGCGGTGTATCTGATCGATACCGAAGACAGCACGGTGACGAACAACCTGTTCAATGGCGTCGCAAATGGCGTAACGGAAGTCGGCGAGATTGGGGTTGTGAACACCGTCGCCAACACCGGTGCCGACGCCAACACCTATGCCGGTGTGAGCGAGGTCAACCACTATGTCGAACTCGACCCGGCCACGCAGACGACGGTTCTGATGCCGATCGGCTCCGATGGTGTCGATGCCTATTACGGCGGAGCCGGCGACGACACGCTGGATGGCCGTGGCGGCAACGACTCGCTGCTCGGAGGCGGTGGTGAGGACACGCTGCTGGGCGGCGACGGCGACGACCACATCGAAGGTGGCGAAGGCGACGACATCATCGACGGTGGAGCCGGTGACGACACCATCGTGTGGAATGTCGGTGGCGGTCACGATATCGTCGATGGCGGCGCGGATACCGATACCTTCCTTGCGAATGGCGAGGCCGCGTCGGCTGAAACCTTCGATATCTACAGCAACGCCGCTGCGGCTTCCTCGCCGCTTGCCTATGGCGGTTCTGCCGAGATTGTCATCGCCCGCAACGGCGTGATCATTGCCGAGCTGGACAATATCGAAGAGATCGTCATCGACGGTCAGGGCGCTCCGGCAGGTACCAGCGACACGTTCAACGTGCATGGCAGCTTCGTGGGCACGAGCCTTGCCTATTCGACGATCCGTCTCGATGGCGGTGATGGCGACGACACGGTCGATATCTCCGGGCTCAGCTCGGCGCATCGCATCGTCTTCACGTCCAATGGCGGTCACGACGTGATCGTCGGCGACATGCGGGCCGTGGATGTGATCAACCTGGCCCCGGGCACGACCATTGACGATTACGACCTCGTCGACAACGGCAATGGTACCTTCACGCTGTCTTCCCCCGACCACTCGGTCACCTTCTCCGGCAATGGGGAAGTGCCGATGTTCTCGGATGATAATGGTGACGTGGGCAACCTGCCGCCGATCGCCTATGACGATGTGGTGGCCACAGACGAGGATACCTCCGTCCAGGTCACTGCGGCGGATGGGCTTCTCGGCAACGATGTCGATCTCGACGGCGACACGCTGTCGATCACCGAGATCAACGGAAGCGCCTTCACGCCCGGAAGTCAGGTCACGCTTGCTTCGGGGGCCTTGCTCACCGTCAATGCCGACGGCAGCTACGACTACGATCCCAATGGTGCGTTCGAGCATCTGAACGATGGCGAGCACGGGGTCGACAGCTTCACCTACAAGGTGATCGATGCTCAGGGCCGCGAGGCCAGCGCCAGTGCCGAGGTGACGGTGGATGGTGTGACCGACAACGACGCGCCGGTCGCCAACTCGGAGGTGTTGGACTTCACGATGCCTCCGTCCGCACCCGATGCCAGCTGGTCAGAATATAATGGCCACTTCTACAAGCTGGTCGGCAGCCGAATGACATGGGATGAGGCATATCAGGCGGCGAATGCTCAGGGTGGCTATCTCGTCCAGATCACGACATATGGCGAAAACTCTTTCGTTCATTCGTTGAGCTACACGGTGGGCGAGGCATGGATCGGTGCATCCGATAGAGCGCATGAAGGGCATTGGAGATGGATTGGTGGCGAAGAAAACAACCGATCTCTGACCTCACGGTATCAGGGATGGGCATCTGGCGAGCCGAATAACTACGGTGGCCATGAGGACTACGCTTCGATCAAGAGCAACGGCACCTGGAACGATCTGCCTGGCACCTATGACCTGGCCTATGTGGTCGAGCATCATGGTGTCTCCAACGGTGGCCCGGGTGTTTCGGAAGATGTCGTCACGACCATCGAAACGAGCCTGCTGCTTGCCAATGACACGGATGCCGACGGCGATGCGCTGAGCGTCTCCGGTCTTGGCGGAAGTAACGAGCTGACGGCGACGACTGCCAAGGGCGCAACCGTGACCCTTGACGCGAGCACCGGCGAAATCAGCTACGATCCGACCGGCTCGTCCGACTTGCAGGGGCTTGATGACGGCGAAAGCACCACCGACAGCTTCACCTACTGGGTGAGCGACGGAAATGGCGGTCTGGCCAGCGCCACGGCGACACTGACCGTCGATGGGGCCGATGACATCATGCCCCCGTCCACATTCAGTGCCGGGATGGACGATGGCTCGTCCATGATGCGCAGCACCTTCGTGGAGGCTCCGCAGCCCTTCTTTGAAGGCACCGACGGCGACGACATTCTTGTCGGCAGCGATGCTGACGACCTGATTGCCGGTGGCCTTGGGTCCGACATGCTGACCGGAGGGCTGGGACAGGACACCTTTGTCCTGAACTCCCTATCGGATGCCACAGACTTCATCACCGACTTCGAGGTGGCGAATGATGACGGGACCGGTGGCGATGCAATCGACCTTCACGGGCTTCTGGACGGAGCCTTCGGGGCTGCGGGAACTGATATTGGCGACTTTGTCCGCGTGACTGCGGATGCCGATGGCAGCGCCCTTCTGGAGGTAAATGCCAACGGTCTTGGCAATGACTGGACCCCGATGGTCGAATTCGCCGACGTCTCGCTCGGCGATACCATTCGAGTTGTCGTCGATGACGATGGCTCGCAGGCCAATATCGTCGCGCAGGCCGTAGCCTGACGACGAGCGGCGGTCAAAGGATCATCGGGCGAATTAAAAAGGGGCGGGCCCTCGGGCTCGCCCCTTTTTAATGGCCATATGGCCTGCTCAAGCCGAAACACTTTTCCGGCACGAAGGCTTACGGCGACGGAGGGAGCGGGCGAGAAACAACGTTTCAATCGGTGCTGGTGCCGGTTTGTCTTGCCGCAAGTCCCGCAAGTCCTGCCAGAAACACGCAGATACCGGCGAAAAGCCAGTAGGGCGCAGACGGGCCCGGCTGGGCTTTCACCCCGGGGGGCGAGGTGCGCAGCAGGAGCGGACCGAGCCGGGAAACAGCAGGACTTTCCGAGGCGGGGCCGCTCTCTTGGTCTTCGGCGCGCGACACCCGGATATCGGCTGCGGCGAGGCTTTGCAGGATATCGTGTGGCAGACGGGCGAGAAGGAAGCCGGACGATGCCCCGCCGCCGCCAAGTGGCGGGATTTCGGCCTGAAGCCAGAGTGCTGTTGCGGCCCCCTTGGCCCCGGATACGACAAGGATCGTTTCACCGGGGGCAGGTTTGGGCCCATTGTCCTCTGTCTCGCCGATGCTCATGAGCGCCTCGCCGGATGGGGCAAACGCGATGAGCGCCGCGATATCCGGGCTCTGTGCTACGGCCTGCAGGGCTTCATCGAGATAGGCTCGCAGCTCTGCCGCATCGCCGCCTGTCGGGTTGGAGGCTGCAAGATCGAGGAATTCGGCCAGGAGCGGGAGGTTCGCCAGTTCTTCAAGGCGCTGCGCCGATGACACCAGCGAATGCTGGAGCAGGATTCGTGCAAGGGACAGGCGACTGTCTGCCATGGCCGCGTCGGCAGTGACTTGCGTTTCCATCCGGGTGGCGTCGGCCGAGTTCTGGACGAGGTAGCCCGTTGCCGCCACCAGAACGCCGAGCGCGGCGGCGGCGATCACCGCAATCGGGGATCTCAGCGAGAAAACGGAAGGTTGAATCATTCAGCCCGGACCATCGTGTGCCCTCAAGGCATACACCACGCAGACCCCGCCTTCCAGCATGGTTTCCCGAAAGCAGGGCGCGGTTTTTGCAGCCTATTGGCCGAACTGCTCCTGAAGGCGCGAGGCAAGGCGCACGGGCTTTTTCGTCGTCGTCGCATGGGCCCACTGGGTCGATGCGTTCAGCGAAAAAAGCGGCTGATAATTCGGCAGATCGCGCTGCAGACGAACCCGCGAAAAACGGTTGTCGAGGATCAGCCAGTCATTGTTGTGATAAACCGCCAGCACGGCATGATAACTCCTGAGCGCCTTGTCGCGCAGCACAACGATCCGCATGTCCTGATCGCGGAAACCTGCTTCACGCAGGCTCCAGTACTTTAGGATGGCGAAGTCTTCGCAATCACCGGCCTTGCGCGCCAGCGTTTCGGCAGGCGCGGCCCAGTATTCCGCGTTTTTCCAAACGATCCGGTCGTCGCGATAGGCGATCAGCCGGTTGATGGCGCGGTTGACATGGGTAATGCGTCGCCCCTCGCGCATGCCGCGCGCTTCGGCGACGATCGCGGCCCAATCGGCGAGATCCGCATCGGCGCAATGAGCGGTCCTGTCAATGCAGGCATTGAGCGCGGCGAGCGAACCGGCGGTCTTGTGCTGGACGCGATCCCAACGGGCGCTGACGGGCGTGAACCCGGCCGTTTTGCCAAGGCTGCCGAGCAACGGACGGTTCGGGGCCTTCGCAGCGATTGCGGGCGAAGCATATTCGCGCGTGGGGGCCGCAACATGGGGGCGGGCCACCGGCACGATATCGGTGGAGAGACTGGCGTAGCCGCGCGGTGCGAACAGGGCATCCTGCCCGGCTGTGCGGGCTGGCGTCTCCAGAACGGCGTTGAGCGTGAGATAGGGCCGGGTGAAGTCAAGTCGGGTGGTGTGGCCCGCCGCCTCATATGCAAAGGGCGTGGCCACCGCCGAGGCGATGGCGGCGACCATCATGAACCCGTGGCCGGAGGTGGTCACGCTGCCATGGGTGGCCGTCTCCGGTTGCCACATGCCGCTATTGGCAAGTTGCTCCGCCGAAACCGCAGTGCTCTGAGTGCCGAGGGTGAGGAGCGCGGCAGCAGCGAATGTCGCTGCGCGCACACCTTTCCCGCTCGCCGCCTTTGAAGGCGTACGTGAAACCCGTTCCATCTGCCGATCGCCCCGTCATTTCGGGATCTCAACGCTCTCGGAGCGCCTCGTCCCGTGCTTTTTTGATCGGCTTCAAGAGATAATCCAGGACGCTTTTCTCTCCGGTTAATATGTCCACCGAAGCAACCATTCCTGGAATTATTGGTAAAGGATTGGTATCTGATCCAAGGTAATTTTTATTTGTTCTGATCATGACACGGAAGAAGCGATTACCTTTCTCATCTTCTGTCGTGTCGGCGCTGATGCGCTCCAGATGGCCCTCAAGACCGCCATAGATGGAAAAGTCATAGGCGGTGATCTTTACCCGCGCCGTCTGGCCTGGGCTGAGGAAGGCGACGTCCTGCGGGCGAATGCGCGTCTCGATGAGAAGCGTGTCCTCCAGCGGGACGATTTCCACCACATCGGTGCCGGGTTGCAGCACTGCCCCGATGGTCGTGATGTTCATGCGGTTGATGACGCCCTTGACCGGGGAGACCAGATCCGTCCGGCGCACACGGTCGAAAGCCCCGCGGATGGTCTCATCAATCACGGCGAGTTCACCTCGCGCAGTGGCGAGCTCCTGCTGGGCCTCTGCGGTATAGGTGGTTCTGGCGTTGCTGAGCCGGTCCGCGGCTTCCTGTCTGGCGGCAGCGGTCTTTTCCAGCGAAGCCTTGGTGATCTCAAGTTCGCCTTGCGTTTCCACGAGCTGTCGTTGGAGGCGCAGGAACTCGATTTCGGGCAGAACCCGACGTTCAAAGAGTTTCCGGTTGATCTCCAGTTCGCGCTTCATGATCTCCAGCGTGGAGGCCAGCTTGCGCTCTTTGGCCAGAAGCTCCTGAACTTCCTGCGCGCGCTGCTCTGCCTGACTGCGCAGAACGGAGAGCTCGTCCTTCAAGCGGCTCTGCTTGCTCTGAAAGACCTTCATTTCCTCGGCCACGAGCGTCGGGACGGACGTGCGGAGCTTTTCGGGAAATATGGGCGCCGTGCGTTCGGTTTCCGCTTCCAGGCGAGCGATGCGGGCGAGCAGCGCCCAGCGTTTTTGCCGTATCTCACCGAGCTGGGAGGCAAAGTCGGTGTCATCGATACGCACCAGAACCTGTCCGCGTTCCACGATGTCGCCTTCGTGGGCCAGCAATTCCTTGACGATGCCCCGGTCGGGGGCCTGCACCACCTGGATCTGACGGGAGGGGACAACACGCCCGTCGCCGCGCGTCACCTCTTCAAGCTGTGCGAAATAGGCCCAGATCAGCGCGACAAAGAACAAGACGACGCCAATACGCACGACATTCGTCGCAAAACGCGGCGGGCGCGTTTGCAGAATATCGCGAATATCGTTCGCGTAGTTCCAGTCGGCCGTCTTTTTCACGAGGCTTGAGCCTTCTTGTTCGCCGCGATCTTGGAGGCGCCCATATCGCGAAGCTGGCGCAGGACCGTTTCGCGCGGGCCGTCCATCGCAAGCTGGCCATTGTCGAGCGTCAGGATGCGATCCGTCAGTTCCACAAGGCTCATGCGATGCGTGGAGATGAAGACGGTGGTGCCGGGCCTGCTGAAGGCCTTCAGGCGCTCGATCAGACGCCGTTCGGACGTCAGGTCGAGATTGCTCGAAGGTTCATCGAGAAACAGGATCTTGGGCTTGCGCAGCAGCATGCGCGCAAGCGCGACGGACTGGCGCTGACCGCCCGAGAGCATGCGCCCGCCTTCGCCCACCGGCAGGTCATAGCCAAGCGGATGACGCGCGATGAAGTCATCCACACCGGCAATGCGCGCGGCTTCAAGAATGGCTTCGTCTTCGGCGTAAGGGTCGCCAGCGCTGATATTCTCGCGAACGGTGCCGTCGAACAGCACGTTGTCTTGCGAAACGAAGCCGACGCCGGTGCGCAGATCCGCCGGGTCGAACTGGCGTGTGTCGGTGTTGTCGATGAGCACGGCGCCGTTGGAAGGGTAATAGAGCCCGGACATGAGGCGGCCAATGGTGGTCTTGCCCGCGCCCACACGTCCGATAAGAGCGATTGTTTCCCCCTCTTGCGCCTTGAACGACACCTTCTTCAAGGAGTCGTCGGAGGCGCCGGGATAGCGGAAGCTCACATCCTTGAACTCCACCTTTCCGGTGGCGACCTGGCGGTTGATATAGGTGCGCCCGACCTTGCGCTCCGTCTCCGTGGACATGACGGTATCGAGCGTCTTGTAGGCCTGAATGGTCTGGCGCAAGCGCGTCAACGTGCCCGCAACAGAGGCCAGTGGCGCAAGCACGCGTCCCGACAGCATCATCGCGGCAATCAGGCCGCCCATGGAAATCGCATTGTCGGTGATCAGGTAAACGCCCCACACCACGATGACGATGGAAACCAGCGCCTGCACGAAGCCTGTGCCTGACTGGGCCAGGATCGCCCAGAACCGGCCGCTCAGGATCGCGGCACCCGATGCGGCAACGGAACGCT
This sequence comes from Breoghania sp., assembly GCF_963674635.1. Classification (NCBI taxonomy): domain Bacteria; kingdom Pseudomonadati; phylum Pseudomonadota; class Alphaproteobacteria; order Hyphomicrobiales; family Stappiaceae; genus Breoghania; species Breoghania sp. The sequence goes on along the minus strand of NZ_OY771475.1, from coordinate 1,467,983 downwards.
CCCAGCGCCGCTGCATGTTGCCTTCGGCGTTCAGCGCACGGATCGTGTCGAGATTGGCGATGCTCTCCACCAGAATGGAATGGCGCACCGCGCTTTCGCGGTGCGAGCGCTCCACCGCGCCCGTGAGCGGAGCCTGCACGAGCAGGCTGATCCCGACCACGATCGGCACGGCGATGAGCGGCACAAAACCGATGGGTCCAACGATCATGAAGAGCACCATCACGAAGATGCCGATGAACATCAGATCGATGAGGGACACGAGAGAGGAGGAGGTGATGAACTCCCGCACCGTCTCGAATTCCTTGATGTGGTTTGCGAACTGTCCGGAGGAGGCTGGGCGCTTCTCAAGGTCGATGGCCAAGGCATGGGAAAAGATGCGGCTGGCCAGCGCCATGTCGGCCTGCTTTCCGGTGACGTTGATGATCTGCCCGCGCGCTGTCTTCAGGATGCCGTCGAAGACGAGCGAGAGAATGACACCGATCGCCAGGGCCCAAAGGGTTGGGATCGCGAAATTCGGAACCACGCGGTCATAGACATTCATCGTGAAGAGCGGGGAGGCGAGCGCCAGGATGTTGATCAGGAAGGCTGCGAGGGCGACATTCAGGTAGTCGCGCCAGAACAGCTTGATCGTGCCCCAGAACCAGTGTTCGTCGCTTGTCAGCGATTTGTTGCTGCGCCCTGCAAGATCGGTCTGCGGTTTGAAGAAAACGGCATAGCCGCCGTATTTCTGGGAAAAGGCGTGGATCGGTTCGCGCAGCACGTCGTTGGTGTTGGCCGCATAGATGTAGTCGACCGTTCCCGCATGCTCGTCGATCGCCTTGATGACGATGATCGAGGAGTCCTTGAAAAGGGCCAGCGCAGGTAGCGCCACAGGTGGAATGGCCGTCACCTCTCTTTGAACCGGAAGGGCGGACAGGCCGCAATTTTGGGCAGCCCGCCCGATCATGTTGATCGGCAGGCGCTCGCCGACAAGCGGCAGACCGGTCAGAACGACGGAATTCGTCACGTGATAGCCGAACGCCCGGGAAATGTACTTGATGGCCTCCACCAGAAGGTCACGATCACTTCCCGCAGGATCATTGTTCGAGGAGGGCCGCGAACTGGTCATGGTGATCCTTCAACTCTCACAAACGCATTTGCCACCGTTGCTGGTTCATCCTGCAGGTGACGGACCTCAGGCCAAAGTTGGCTGACGTCGGGGTTCTAAATAAAAGAACCACATTTGAGTGCAATTTTCATCAATATTTGACAAAAAAGGTTAGCATCGACGAATAAATATTGATCCGAAAAGGCGTTTGTCTCTTTTCGAAACTCTGTGTACCGAAATGAACACTTGAATGTATCGAAATGAATGGATTTTCTGAGTGCCAAGAGCTATGCCAGCTTTGGTTGGGCCTCAGAGGGTGTCTTGGTGCCGCGGGAGGTTCATGTTGCTCGGTCATGTGCAGCCCGGCCATTCGCAGAAAAAAACCGGCCCAGTTGGTGCCAACTGGGCCGGTTATCCGAAGTCTGTATTCTGTGCTTGGGCATCTGCGGCCAATTGGCCGGGATGGCGCCGAAAAATCAGAATTTGCGTAGCGGCTCCAGCTTGAAGCTCGTGCCCGTCGGGAAGATGGAGACATGGTCCCGCTGCCCGTTGACCGCTTCCGCTGCCGGCGTCACATCCAGATAGGCGAGGAGATCGCCGGTCGTGCCGCGCAACTGATAGGTTGCGAAGGCGTAGATCGCGCGAGCTGAGATCAGGTCGATCTTGCTGTTGAAGAGGGCGTTTTCGGCGTTTAGCACGTCAAGCAGGGTGCGCTGGCCGATGTCATATTCCTGACGATACCCGTCCACGACCTTGCGGTTGGCTGCGACCTGTTGGGAAATGGCGCGGATCTTGGCATTGCCGGTCTGCACCGCGGCCCAGGAGCGCTCGATGGCTTCCTTGATTTCGCGACGAACGCTGTCGACACGGACCTGGCTTTCGGTCAGGCGCTCGGCATATTCCATACGGCGGGCCATATCCTTGCCGCCGTTGAACAGGTTCCACGAAAAGACCAGCTTGCCCGCATATTCGTTGTTGCGGCCTTCGACGCCATCAAGGTCGTCACCAAAGCTCGCGATGCCCTGCAGGCTGACCCGCGGCATGAAGGGGCTTTTGGCCGCGTCATACTCGTAGCGAACCGCATCCACGTCAGCGAGGGCCGCCTGGATTTCCGGATGCTGCATGGCAGCGATGTCGACGAGATGGTCGACCGGGCCGGCCGGGACGAGGGCGGGCTTGGCCGGTGCGAGCTTGCCGGGCTTCTGGCCCACGATCTTTTCGAATTTCGCAATCGTTTCCAGCAGGGACTGGCGGATATCGGCGACAATGATCTCGGTCGCGGCCACACGTTCCTGGGCTTGGCTGAGGTCGGCGGCTCCGGTCTCGCCGCCGTCGAAACGCTGTCGCACATCGGAAAAGATCGAGCGGTGCTTGTTCACGTTGAGGCGGGCTTGGGTGAGGATCGCGGCGTGACGGATCACATCGATATAGGCCTCCGTCGCATTGAGGGCGATTGCTTCGGAGCGCTCCATGACGCGAAGGGCGGCGCCATCCACGCGGGCGGCCTGCCGATAGATCTCGTTGACGGATCCGAAGCCGTCAAAGATCAGCTGTTCGACCGCGACGCTCACCTGTTTGCGGGTGCGCCATGTGTCGTTGTTGTTGCGCGTGAATGAATTTGGCCTATCAAGCCGCTGGCCACCGATATTGCCGGATACGCTGAGCGACGGAAGGAACGCGCCCTGTGCGCGGCGCAATTCGAAGTCGCGCGCGCGGCGATTGGCGGTCGATTCCAGAATGTTCGGATTTGTCGTCACCGCGGTCTGCACGGCTTCTCTCAGGTCCATCGCGGCGACGGACGTCGAGATAAGTGCAATTGCACATACGGTTGTTAATAGACGGAGTCCCACAGCACGCCCCCAACGTGTTCAGTACCAATCTACGTACCTTATTACCTCGCATAGGTAAGCGCCCTGATGCACGCCCAAAATTCAAGTTTTCTTTAAATATGGTGAATAGTTGCCGTCGAGACACAATTGGCGGTTTCAAATCATATCAATTAACTGGCGTTGGGGTCTCTGTGGGTCGTTCGTATATCTAGTGCAGATCTCCTCTGGTTGGATGAGAATATGAGGGTCAATACTCGCGCTCGAAGTAGATTCCGGCCTTTGACTCTCCGTCTTCCCCGACTTCGCCGCGCGCACGGAGCGTCTTGTTGATGTCGAGATCGATGGTGACCCGGCTTGACGAGGCAGCAGTGCCCTGCTGGACGCCCAAGCGCAGCTTGTTTCCAAGGTTTTTGCCGATATTGACTGCTGCGTTGTTATCTTCATCCGCAGTTAAATTGATGCTGTCGACGCCGAGCGTCTGGCGCAGTCGGTCCAAGGGATCATTGCCCCCAAGGGTCGCGACAGCGCTCGCCAGCTGGGCGATCTGAGCGGGCGACAGGTTGGAGAGGCTCTGTCCGAAGAGGAGTTGGGCCATAACTTCGTCCTGCGGCAACTCGGGATTGGAGGAGAAAACGATCTGAGGGTCCGAGGCATTGCCTGTGACACGCACCACGACTTCCGCATTCGAGGTGGTGGTTGTTGCGGCGAAGTCGAGCCGCGGGTCGAAGCTACCCAGGAAGGTGATTTCACCATTTGTGAAGGTGAGCTGGCGTGACAGCACCACGAGCGTTCCGCGGCGCAGGGTGAAGCCGCCGCTGGTCACGGGTGAACCGCTGGTGCCCTTGATACGGATCGTGCCTGCAAGCTCCGCCTGGAGCCCGCGCCCGCGAACGAACATCTGTCCCGGCGCATTCACCGTCAGATCAAGCCGAAGATCACCCCCGCCGGTGCCCCCGCCATCTCCCTTATCCAGCGTTTCGGTCTGTTGGCGAATGTCGGCAGGTGCGTTGACGTGTTTGACCGCCAGGGGCGATATCTTGCCCGCAATCGTTTCGGGGATCGTGATGTCGGTGCGGTTCAGGGTCACCGATCCGCGCAGGTCGGGGGACCCGGCCAGCGGGCCCGACAGGGTCATGTCGGCATCGAGGTTCGCCTTGACGATGGCCCCATCCTGATAGGTCGCATTGTCGATCTTGAGTGCGAAGTCTGCGGGCAGGCCGTTGCCGAGGCCAAGCGTACCCTGACCGGAAATCCGACCTCCACCCAGATCGCCGCTGAGCGAGGTGAGACGGAGCTCGGTCGGGGAGAAACGCGCGTCGATGGCCAGCGACTTCACGGTGATGCCGGTGTCGAGGCCGATTGCGGTGATGCCGGAACCGGTGATCGTGCCGCCGTAATCCGGCGCCGCGACCGTGCCGCCAATGCGCATGTCGAGCACGGCGGAGCCTTCCATCCGCAACCCAGCCTCGATAAGGCGGCGCTGGAGAATGGCCAGCGGCATCGTGCCGTTGACCCGCATATCGAGCGCAATCGGCTTGGCCGCGAGATTTGCCGATCCCTTCGCGGTGACCGCCCCTCCACCGATGGTCGTCACTGTGGTGTGCGTGACCTTATTGTCCTGAAGCTGGCCGTCGCTTTTTACCTGAATGGCGGGCAAGCCAAAGGAGGCGATGGGAGCGGCGCCCGCATTCGCCCATGCAAGCGACCACCGGGCCTGCGGATTGGCGGCTTGGCCGCCTGCATGCGCCGTGCCCGAAAGTGTGCCGCGAAGGCCTGCCTCGGGCGCAAAGGCATTCGCGAGGCTGAGAGGAACCGCGTTGAGTGTGACGTCGACGTCGAGATCCTCGCCCGCGCTTCCCGAAATTTCCGCCGAGCCGCTGCCGAGCACCAGCGCGATATCCTGCAGCTTTGCCGTTCCGTTCTCGATCAGGATCTTCGCCTGTCGGGAAAGACGTGTTTCAAGTCCCTTGTACTTGCCGCCCGCTTTGGCAAGCGTGATCGAAAAGCCGTCGCCCTCCGGCTCAAGCTTGCCGCCGAGCGACAGATCACCATCGGAGAGCTCCGCCCTGGCCGAAAACTCCGTCACCTTGCCATCATGATCGGCGCGGCCGGAAACATTGCTGACAAGGATGGCCCCCTGCCGGATATCACGCGCGGCAAGTATTCCCTGAATGCGCGGGGTCGCCAATGGATCTGTGACCGTGGCGTCGAGATCGGCGGTCGCAATGGAAATGCCCGCACTCTTGAGCTTTTGCGCCTGCACGCGCACGTGTGCGACGTCCTCGCCACTGGTTTGTGCAATATCGACCCGCGCCGTCAATGCACCAGAAATCTCCTGAAGAAGGAGAGGCGCGATTTCGGCCAGATCAGGCGAGGTGAGATCAATCGAGCCGCTGGGGCGTCCGTTGGCCGCCAGGGTCAGATTGCCATCAAGGCGCGTGCTGGCGGCCTTCACCGAGATCTCTTCCAGCTTGCGGGTGCCATCGGCCAGGGTTTCAAGCCGGGCGCTTGCCGAAAGAGGCTGGCCGCGGAAGCGGGCATCAAGCGCCACAGTGCCGGAAAGCCGTCCATCAGGCGCATTGCCTTCGGCCTTGGCAACAAGGCCTTCGACTGCCTCGCCCTGCATTAGGAGGCGCTCGCTGGAAAGCGTTGCATTGATCTGCGGATCGGTGAGCGGGCCGGATAGCTCTGCCTCAAGGCTCAGCCCCCCGGAAATGCGCTCATCGAGCGGGTTGAGCTCTTCCACGGACGCGCTTGCGGTGAGGGAAACGTTTTCGGGGTCGATACGGCCCGCTGCCTCTGCTTTCAGGCCCGCGCCCGACAGGGTGGTGTCGGAAAGGGTGAGGACACCGCTTTCATCGCGCTCGATCGTGGTTGCCAGCGTCGTTGAGGTGCCGAGCAGAGCCTGAAGTCTCGGATCGCCTGCTTCGAGGTTCTCGCCGGTCACATCAAGCTTCGCGATGCCGGATTGCGCCGCGGGATTGCCCTCCACATTGAGGTGAGCTGCAAGCGTGCCGCCAAGCGCGCGGCCAGCCAGTTCCGAAAGGATCGACAGGTCGCCTATGGTGAGGTCGCCCGTCAGCCGCGCCGCTTCGGTCTCATAGACGCCGGCCAGTCTGGCGCGTCCCGCTTGCGTGGTCAGATCGATGTCCTGAAGGTCGAGGGCGTCGTCCGCGCGAAGGCGTGCCGTACTCGCGAGTGTGAAGGGGCCGACAAGCGGTTTGAGCGCAGGCTCGGAAACGGCGGCGAGATCGCCGTCTGCCTTCAGTGCGATGGGAACGTTCAGGCTTTCCTTGCGCAGGTCCGTATCCGAACCCTTACCGGAAATCGATAGGCGCGCCACACGGCCTTGCGGTGTGCTCAGATCCGAGCCTTGCAATGCGAAGGCCCATTGCAGGTTGGAGATCAGGCCGGAGCCCGAAGCGGTCAGTCTCAGTTCGTCGGCAGAAAGGGCATCTTCGTTCAAGCCCCAGGTCGCGGGGCGCAGAAGTCCGCCATCCACGTTCGCGCTCAGGGCGCCGGTCGCCATGTCGTAATCGCCGTCGGCCTTGATCTCGAGCGCCTCTGACGTCATTTCAAACTGGCCGCCGAGTGGGGTGAAGTCGTCTGCCAGATCGGCAGTGCCCTTCACGTGCAGGGCACCTGCAAAGACATCGCGCATGCCCGGTGGCAGGATGTCCGCCAGCGCGCCGTCCAATGACAACGCGAGCTCGCGATTGGCGTCCACGCGCGTGAGGGTCAGACGACCTTTTACGGTCTGCTGGCGATTGAGTGCGACGGAGAGGCGCCCATACCAGGAATCCGGACGGCCTTCTCCGGAAATGCTTGCATTGACCGAGGGCAGGGTCTCGATCCGCAGGAGACGCGCGATCAGGCCGCCGGCGGGCTCGTTGGCGCGCATGTCGATGCGCAGGAACGGATTGTCCTGGACATAGCCGATGGAGGCGTCGAAGCGTCCGGACACTTCATCGATGCGCTCCACATGGGTTGCGACTTCGATGATCGCCGGGCTCGCCCTCAGCCGAACACTCGCCTGTGCGGTCATCTCCACCGGAGCCCCGACCAGTGGCGCGCCGAGTGCAATGCGGTCGAGCCGGATATGCGGAATATCGACATCGATCGGCACCCCGCCCGCAGTGCCGTCGACTTTCTCGCTGTCTCCGGCTTGATCCGACGCCGCTTCGCCGAGGCTGATTGGCTGGCGTGGAACCTCGATGTTCTCAACCGAGACGGAACCGATGGAAATACGCCCACCCAGAAGCGCCAGTGGGGTCCATGTCGCGCGGATGCCGTCAGCCTTCAGCCAGGTTCCCTCATCATCGGAAACGCTCAGCGAGGTGGCGTGCAACGTACCGTCCCAGTCGATACGCGGTGAAGCAAGCTCGACCCTGCGCCCTTCGCTCGTCAGCGCCTCATTGAGCTTGCGTTCGGCAAGGTCTCGCGCGGCCTGCGTCTGCATGGCTGCCAGAAAGGCGACCGGAACCAGCAGGATCAGGCAAAGGATGACGGCAATGATGATGAAAAAGCGGCGCATGGTGTCCTTCCGCCAATGAATCGCTCTGCAAGCTTAACAGCTTAATCGTCGCGGCGCGGCACAGGGGCGTTTGTCGATCTGGCCGCCAACGCAAACACCAAGGGCGGCCGGCTCCTCTAATAGTTCGATCCGTTATCTTGCCTGCATACCCTCATAACAAGGAGGAAAAGCGGCGAAGTCCAGAACGGACGGATGATGGATATTCAGGAAAACGCGTAGGGGGAGACGAACCGTCAGCCGATGCAGGGCCCCCGTGTGCTCAGAACGCCTGGCTGAGGCCCAGATAGAGAGCGAAGCTCGGGTCGTCCGGTCCCGGATCGAGCGGGACGGCCACGTCAAAGCGCAACGGGCCGATGGGGGTATAGTAACGCAGTCCCAGTCCGGTGCCGATCTTAAGAGGCTCGGAAAAGTCTGGGATCTCGTCTGCATAGGCCGCGCCCACATCGATGAAGGGTACGACGCCGATGGTATCGGTGACCTTGATGCGCGCTTCGGCGGAAGCCTCCACATAACTCAAGCCTCCGATGACCTCCACACCGTTCGCCGTGTTCACGCGCGGTCCCACATTGCGATAGGCATAGCCCCGCACCGATCCGCCGCCGCCCACATAATAGCGCCGGCTTGGCTGGATATCGCTCAGCGACGCCCCCACGATGCTGCCCGCCCCAACGCGTCCTGCGAGCACAAGGCGCTTGGCCTCGTCCACCGCCCGATAGGCCGCAGCATCTGCCTTGACGAAGGTCATGATCCCGCCGGTCTCGATGTCATAGGCGGGTTCGAACTTGCCGGTGATGCGGAAGCCCTTTGTCGGATCCAGGATATTGTCGCGCGTATCCCAGCTCACCTGACCGAAGATGCCGAACAGCGCATAATTGCCCGTGCCCAGCGCATCTTCCTCGCGGGCGAATGACATTTCGCTACCGAGAGAAACTTTCAATGTCTCGCTCAGGTCCTTGCTGCCCTGGAGCTTTCCATAGACCGCACGGGACTGGTAGGTCTCCGGGTTCTCCTGCCGCGCGCCAAGTGTGGCGGAGAAGCTCGTGGCGGGTCCGAAGGCGCCGGGCTTGGTGAAGGTGACCGCTGTGTTGTATTCAAGTTCATCGAGCCCGCCATTGGTCAGGCGACCGACAGAGGCCTCGATGGAAAGCTGCTCGGCGCGGCCAAACAGGTTGCGATGGCGCCAATAGGCTTCAAGACCGACACCCTCCGTGCTCGACCATGTCGCACCACCCCCAATGACCGAGCGCTTGCGTTCGCTCACCTCGATGGTCAGCGGCAGATGGCCATCGCCGTCCACGCGTTCGGCTTCGACGATCCGCACACTTGAGAATATCCCGAGGTCACGCAGGTTCTTTTCCGCCTTGCGCAGTGTCTCTGGCGTATAGCGCGATCCTACGGGAATGTTTGCCTGCTGGATGACGAAATTGGGGTCGGTCTTGCGTGTGCCCGATACGCTGACCGTGCCGAACACGGCTTCCATGCCAGCCGAGACGTTGAGCGTGACGTCGACCGTACTGTTGGCGTGGTCGGCAACGATGTCGCGGCCCGTTACAGAGGCAAAGGGATGGCCGAGCCGCTTCAGGGTGTCGACGATGGCGCCCTCAGCATCGAGGATCGTGTCCGAGCTTGCCGGTGCGCCCTTGATAAGGCCAAAGGTCACCGCGTCCAGCTGCGGCAATTGCGCGTCGCCGGACGCGACGATGCGCGTCTGGTCGAAGGTGAACGGCGGTCCCGCCGACACGCGAATGGTCACGGGAACCGGCATTCCGTCGCGGTGCGGGAAGGTTCCCGTATCAAGGACCTGCGACAAGGGCCGCCCGGCAATCGCTATTTCGACCGTGCCGCCGTAACGCGCGGCGCTGTATAGGCGCGCAAGCAGTTGCTCCTGATCGGAAAGGGCGCGCGAAATCAGGCCCGGCTCGCCCGAGGGCGGTGTTTCCTGTTTTGAAACGAGGGTGGAGTGGCCCGCCAGCAGGTCCTTCAGATCCTCGTTGCCGCCAGTGAGCGTGAGGGTGGCTTCATAGGGCAGGGGATCGGGAACGTCTGCGGTTTCGTCTGCGTCCGATTCGAAAAACTTCATGCCGAACAGTTCGAAGGCGGAGGCGGACGGGATGTACGGCGTCTGAAGGGCGAGCGTCAGGCTCGCGATCAATACGGCACGGCTGACCCGCGCCGTGACCTGGCGAACCTGTTCCTTTCCGCAGTGATCTTGGTGCCGAAGCGCCATATCGGATACGCTCAACTCATTCCCCAGCGCGTCACAACCGCAGGCAAAGGCAGAAAATCGGGCGACGACATGTCGCCACGCGATCGTCGATTCTGCCAGTAGGTGCCCGTCCTGCCCACGCCACCATTCTTATTGGAAAACCTCTATCAGGTCTTACTAATACGGAAAAGAAGCCAGAATGGTTCCAGGCTGCGTGTTGCGATCTTGCCCGCTCCATTGAAAATCCCGCTGGGATCGCTTATTGAAAAGATGGGAAGACCGAAGAAGGTAAAGTGAGCCGGATACCGGTTCGGTAGGGAGCCACAATGCGACTGACGCTTCAGGCAAACTATGCGGTGCGCACGCTGCTCTATTGCGCGGCGAACCCTGACAAGCCGAGCAAGGTGCCTGAAATCGCCGCAACTTACGGGATTTCGGAAACCCACCTTTTCAAGGTGATGAAGATCCTCGTCGACAACGGATTCATCAAGACTTTGCGCGGTCGCAACGGGGGAATCATGCTCGCCCAGCCGGCGGATGAGATGTCTCTGGGGGCGGTGATCCGGGCGGCGGAAGAGAATTTCCATCTTTCCGACTGTTTCGATCCGGGCAAGCGGGATTGCCCGCTGATCTCCTCATGCGAATTCAACCGTGTGCTCTATGAAGCGCTGGCCGCGTTCTTCGATGTGCTGGATCGCTACACGATCGACGATATTGCCCGCAACCGCCAGAACCTGCGCTCGCTGCTGAGCCTGGAAGTGGCGACCCATCCGATGATGGAAGTGGCGGAGCTGCCCTAATCGCGGCGACAGGGCGTGAAACCCAGCGAGAGAGATGCGAAGGCCGGCTTTTTGAAGTCGGCCTTTTTTGTATCCGATCGTCGGTCTCGGCTGCTCAAGAATGGCCCCTTAAGGGCATGAATAGTAAGTGGAAATCGTTTTTCCGGCGGGTGTGCGAATTTAAACTTGACGAAAAAACTCAAGATATGTAGATATGTCCCTGGGCGCTGTCGCTGCCTGTCCTGTTCGGTCTTTCTCCCATTTCTTCCGATGATCGTCAGTGGCAGCGTCCCTTTTTCCCAAAGTATCTTCGAAAGCACATATGCCGGTCACGGAGTTTTCACGCTCCGCATGGCCGATTTCGGTTTTACCGTACTTGACGCAAGGGTAGACTGTTGCCGGATCCAAAGGTCGGTAAGAGCCTGCTTTTCTATGCTTTGGGGGAGGTGTGCCGGTGAGCGAAATCCGCGCCGAAACTGTCGTAAGGGCCAGTAATGCTAGTGGCCCGGAAAGAACGCCCTTGTGGTTGCGTGGCTGGTCGATAGAGGCGGTACTGCCCGACGCGGCCACGGTACAGACGGTCGGCGGCATCCTGGAGCCTGGCACAGACGTCTATCTGAGCGCGATTGCCCGTGTCCCCGACAAGGATCAGCTTGCCTCAGCCGCGGCCCTCAGGGACGCGGGGCTGAGCCCTGTGTTGCATCTGGCTGCGCGCAAGTTCTCCTGCGAGCAGGAACTAGCCGACATGCTCGGCGAGGCGGAGTTGCGGGCAGGGGTGCGCAATTGTCTCGTGGTGGCTGGAGATATCTCGGCCGCGCGTGGGCCTTTCGCCTCAAGTCTTGACCTGATTTCCAGCGCAGCCTTTGCCGGATCGAACATCGAGCGGGTTGGTCTTGCCGGTTATCCGGAAGGCCATCCCTTTGTGGATGACAGCCAGCGTTCTCTTCTGTTGGCGGAAAAGGTGCTGGCGGCGCGCGGTTCGGGCAAGGAGCCCTATGTGGTGAGCCAGTTTTGCTTTGATGCCACACGCATCCTGCATTGGTTGAGCTGGCTTCGCACACTGGAGCCGAAATTGCCGGTCCGGCTCGGCATCGCCGGGCCTGCAAACGCTGCGAGTTTGATGAAGCTGTCCTTGCGGTGCGGCGTCGACACGCCATCGGCCGGAAACCGGCAAACTCCCCCCTCGTTCCACAGCGCGGGGCCTGACCGAGTTATCAGTGATCTTGAAGCGGGCCTGAAATCCCTGCATGAGCGCGGACCGCTCCAGCTTCACATCTATTCCTTTGGAGCATTTGAGCGTACTGCACGCTGGGCAAGGGCAGCTCAGTCGACAACGGAATTCGCGCACGCCCTTTGATCGGGGCAACGCGAAAAACGTGAGCGACGGCTCCCGGTGCCCGTAAGGCGGCAGTCTGGCGCTGCTAGCGCGCCAGCCGGTTCAGCTTGTCGTGAAGGTTGCTGCGCGGTGTGTTGCCCAGCGCATGCAGACCGCCAAGTTGCTTGCGGAACTCGTCTGTCACGTCGTTGGCTTCCTGGAAGTCGCGCACCACATGGGGCGTGATCAGGATAAGGAGTTCCGTGCGGGTCTTGGTGTCCTGCTTGTGGCGGAAGAGGTTGCCCACCACCGGCACATCGCCCAGCACCGGCACCTGAGATTTGGTGACCGAATCCCGTTGCTGGATCAGGCCGCCAAGTGCAAGGCTGTCGCCATCCTTGACCACCACCGTCGTGTTGACCTTGCGCTGGCGGATCGTCGGACTGTCGATGCCGGAGGTGGTGGTTGGCACCACGTCAGAGACTTCCTGTTCGATATCGAGAATGACGCGCCCGCTGTCATTCACGCGCGGCACGACGGTCAGGATGATGCCGGTATCCTTCAGCTCGATGGTGTTCACGACCGTATTGATACTGGTTGTGTCGACGGCCTGTTGTGTGGCGATGGGCACCTGATCGCCGATGCGCAGAACGGCCTTGCGATTGTCCAGCACCATCAGGTTGGGGGAGGAGATGACGTTGACATCGGTGATCGCGTTGAGCGCGTTGAGCGCCACGGCGGCACTGCCGCCGGAAAATAGGAACGAGAAACCGGGAAAGACCGAACCGACCGCGCCGTTCGAGGCATCGCTCAGCGAAAAACTGTAGTTGCCGCTTTCAAAGAACCACCGAAGACCGAATTTCAGTTCATCCGTTAGTGTCACCTCGGCAATCGTCGCCTCCAGAAGAACCTGGTTTGGCAGGGAATCCAGCCGCTTCAGCATGTTCAGGATGGCGTTGTATTCATCCGGCGTCGCATAGATCAAAACGGCATTGTTGGCCTCGTCCGCCACGACGCGAATACCGTCTTCCGACTGCGCGCCGGACCCGGAAAGCCCGGAGGTCGTGAATGTGGCAGGCATGGCTGCGGCTGAATTGACAAGGCCTTGGCCAACCGTTGAGCCGGAACCGGTCGCAGTGCCGGTGGTCGGTGAAGACCCGGTACCGCTGAGCGTTGCGGCCCGCGCGGCAGCGGCCGTCTCGAAGGCGGAGCCGACCCGCGAGGGATTGGTCGTTTCGCCGTTTCTGTTCGCCTTGGCTTTGGGATCGACAAGAATATTGGCCAGAAGTGTCGCCAACTCGTTGGCGGCGCGGTTCTGGATGGAATAGACGAAAAGCTGACGCTTCGTTCCGCCCGCGATGCGGTCCAGCCGCGACACCCATTGCTCCGCCTTTTGCAGATAGCGCGGGCGCGACGAGATCACGAGAATGGAATTGAGCCGCGTGTTGGGCACGAACCGCACCACGCCCTTCAGCGCGCCGCCGTCCTCGGTGGCGAAGATCGTATCGAGTTCGGTGACAATCGAATCCGGATCGGCGTTCTTCACCGGCAGGAGCGCGAAGGACATGCCCTTCATCTGGTCGATGTCGAACAGGGAAATGGCGTCAAGGGCGGTCGCGATCTCGCGCGGATTGCCGCCGAGGATCAGGATGTTGCGGCGCTCGTCCACGTGCAGGATCTTGTCGGCGCCGATGATCGGCTGAAGCAGGCGCTGCATCTCCCGCGCGGAGACAAATTCCAGCGGCACCACTCTGGCCGAAAGGCCGATGCCGCGCGTCCGGTCGCCTCCCGGTGCGGGATTGTTGACCGCCAGCACACCCGGGTCGGAAGCCGGCACGATGCGCACCAGATCTCCATCCCCGACGATGGCCGCACCGGAGAACCGCAAGAGCGCATCGAAGGTGTCGAGCATGGCGCTCTTGGCGATGGCGTTCGTGGTCTGGATCGTGACCGTGCCCTTCACGCGCGGGTCGATCACGTAATTGCGGGCGAGAATGTCGGAAACGATCACCTTGGCCGCGGATTCGATGCTCGCATTGACGAGGCTGAGATGAACCCGGTCCTGATCGGTGATCGTGTAAGGCGCGCTCGCGCTGGCGCCGACGAATTGCGCGGTGCCGGGATAGAGTTGTGCCTTGGGCGAATAGGCGCGCGCGGCGCTTCGTGCGGGGACGTTGCCAGGCAGGTGGGATCGGGAAAAGCCGCTGGGCGTGATGTCACGCGAGGCGGGACCCTCGGCAAGATCGGACATGGTTTCCGTACAACCGGCCAACGCGACCAGCGCCAAGAGCCCGGTCATGAACCCGGCAAGCACGCGCAAGAGCCTGTGCCTTGTCCGATTGCCTGGTTCCAAATCCGATTACTCCCCCATACGCGTCTTGCACCACAGCAGTCCGCACCGGCAAGGGATAGGCTTTTCATGGAGGCCTGCGATGTCAAACAGACCTTATCCACATGGCATCAACAAGAAATGTCTCGCTCCCTCAGATGAACGACAAAATCTGCGCAAAATGACGTGGAAGCGGGAGGTCGAGACATTGTGGGATTCCGCAGGGCAGGAGGCAGAGCCACTTCCTTTGGCGAGCCTTTTACGAGCTGGTACAGGACGGTGATTCTTGTTCCGCAAGACTATTCAGCCAGTCGGCATAAGCCGGGGGCACGGTGGCGTTGCGAACGAGGCGACCGTTCCACTTCAAGATGTCATGTGGGGGATTCGACCCGGGCCGAATACGCGCTGTGGTTTCAACGAGATAACCGCTGCCGCGCGCAGAACGGGCCAGCACGGAAATTTCAAAGTCGCGCCGGGTGGCTTGTGCTGAATAGACCGTTTCTGCTGCCAGGCCCGCCTGTGAAAGGCGGGTGCGCAAGGCGGGGCGGGCGGAACCTTGGTGAAGTGCGGAAAGGCGGCTGCTCACGGTGATGTCGGGTTGCAACGTGCCGTAGAGCTCCGGGCTCACGCCCGGTAGCTGCGCGAGTTCCTCAACCAGTTTGAAGCCGTTCGTCTGGCGGCGCGCCAGGATCGCTCTCACCAACCGGCTTGCATTGTCCGCATCCGTCTGTTCGGCGAGCAGGGCCCCCAGCAAACCATCGGTAGCGGTGTTAAGGTCCACTCGCCCGGCCACGTCCTGCATGGCGATCACGAGAACGGTCTCGGCGTCGAGGCGACAGGTGAACGGTGTGCCGTTGACGGGGCTGCGGGCCGCGATCTCCTCGTCCATCGCGGCATGTCCGAGAAGCCGCGCAACGGCGATCGCAACACCGGCTTCGGCGGCCCGTTGAACGCGCGCGCTTTGAACTTCGCGGGCAATGCGCGCAGTGCGGTTCTGGACCACGCTCGCAAATCCCGCCAGAATGGTTGCCAGCAGCGTGAGGCTCAAGAGCACGGTCACGATGGAAAAGCCGCGCTTTGCCGACCTGCCGTGGCTCGAGGCTGGAAACAGACTTTTCAGCAGGGTTTTGAGGCGTTTCATCAGCTCAGGCAGGCCCAGGGGTCCAAGACGCATCCATCATGGCAATTCAGCGCCGCACTGTCATATCAGAGACCACACCGGCAGGACATCGCCAAGGCTTGACCGGCAAGGCGGCTGTCATGGCGGCTTCCGGGGCGGCTGCCAGGGCACGGCGCTGGCGCATTGCCCTGCGGTTTGTATTGATACTGGCGGCAATAGCGGCGCTCGGTTGGGCGATAAGGGGCGGATATCCGCCCACCGCCATGGCCGCCGGGGGCGTCCTGGCCGGGTTCCTGTGCTGGGTGGCGGCGCTGGATGCGCATGATTTCATCGTGCCAGATACGGCAAGTCTCGGCCTCATCCCGCTAGGGCTTGGCGCGACGTGGCTGCTTGACCCCGCGTCTCTAATGACGCATGCGGTAGCCGCGGTGGCAGGAGGCGGGCTCCTGTTGGCGGTGGCCGTGATCTACAGGCGTTTTCGCGGCCGTGAGGGGCTGGGGCTCGGCGATATCAAGCTGTTTGCGGCTGCCGGGGCCTGGCTCGGGCCTGAGGGAGTGCCGGGCGCACTGTTGCTCGGATCGCTTGCGGCAATTGCCGTTCTGCTCATGCGCCGGGTGCGCGGGGGGCGGCGTCATCTGCGGCGTCGCATCGCCTTTGCGCCCTTTCTGGCGATTGGCATCTGGACGGTCTGGGTTTTTGGGCCGATTACTTTCGGCTAGATGAGGTGGGTCTGCGGCCTCAGGCCTCGGGACGGGAAGTTGAGGAAAGTATGTCGGATAGGGGCAAGGCGCGGGATGAGGCGCGCCGGAAAAGACGGTTTTACCGCGGCAGGGCTTCGCGCCGCGGGTTCTCGCTGTTGGAAGTGTTGGTGGTTCTCGCCATCATCGCGCTTGTCGCCGGTGTCGTTGGCCCGCGTGCGATCAACTATTTCTCCCGTGCCAAGACCAAAACCGCCGCTCTCCAGATCAAGGAGATCGAAAGCTCGCTGGAGCTTTATTTCCTCGATACGGGCCGCTATCCGGGCGAGGATGTTGGGCTTGCCGCTCTTGTCAGTGCACCGCCGGCTGAGACCCGCTGGAACGGTCCCTATCTGAAGCAGGCATCCGCGCTGATGGATCCGTGGAACCGGCCCTACCGCTACCGCTATCCCGGTCAGCGGTCCGAATTCGATGTCTTCACGCTGGGGCGCGACGGATCGGAAGGTGGCTCTGGCGAGGATCAGGATGTGGGGAACTGGTAGCTCCGGCGAGCGGACAACACCTCGCGCTACTGGACCTTCGGGCGCACGATCACCGTCGTGTTTTGTGCGGCCTCACCCTTTGCGCCGGCTTTGAAGGAAAGCGAAATCTCGATTCGCTCGGGCAGGTGGGGCTGGTCGCTCCATTCGTCTTGCCACCGCGCACGGTCCTGATCGAGCAGGCGCCCATGGTAACGCACGGAGATCGCATCCAGCCCCTTGAGGAGCTTGCGCTCAGATGTGTTTGCAGGGCCGGGAAAGTCGGGTGTTAGACCGACGATTATGAAATCGGTTCGCGGCATGTGGGAAAAGGTGATCCGCCAGGGTTGATCTGCGGCGTACCCCGGCGCGGATCGCAGCACGATGAGCGAAAATCCGTCCGGCTGGCCGTTGAAAGCCGTCTGACTGTTGCTTGTGCGCGGGAAGATGCGGGCCTGGGAGAGGCTGTCTCGGATAAAGGCGATTTCGCTGAGCCGCTGGCCGTTATCCGAGATCGCGTTTGTCCGCTCCCACACACGGTTGCCGAAGGCGAGCGATCCGGCAATGAAGCTCGCAATCACCGACAGCAGTGCCATCGCGATCAGGAGCTCCATCACGGCAAAGCCCGCCTGTCGCCTCATTGGCCGCTCCTCTCGCGTTCTACCCGCAAGGTGGAAAGCTGCATGACAGGGCGGGTCTGCGCCGTGTCCTCATTGCGATAGGCTGCAATCTCGACGCGAAAGAGCGCAACCTGACCGCCGTATTGCCCGATGGCGCGAACCCGTCGGATCGTGCGAACGCGCTGATAGCCCGTACCGAGTGCCGCCACATCCGAGCCTGGGCGCAAGGCCGGGCCGCTGAGTGTTGCGTCCAGTTCAGATTGCAACGCCTCCAACACGTCGCGCACAGCGTCCGCACGCGCAAGATTTGTTGCGCTGGTACCGGTGAGCCGGTAAGCGGCGGCCAGCATCACCGCGAGGATGGCGAAGGCCACCAGCGTTTCCAGAAGGATGAAACCGCGGCGCCGGGCTTTGCATCGTGCTCCCATGATCAGAACGCCAGATCGTTGACGCTGAGCACTGCGTCCATGATGACCAGTATGAAGCTGCCGACGCCAAGACCGATGGCGAGTGTCAGGATGGGCGGCACGAGCTGAAAGATGATCTGGATCTGGCGCCCGGCTTCCGCTTCCAGCACCTTGCCCGCATGATCGAGCATATCGGGCAGGGTGCCCGTTTCCTCTCCGATGCGTACCATGCGACGCGCAATCATCGGGATATGCGGGGCGGCATCTAGCATGCTCGCAAGGCGCTCGCCGTTTCGAAGTGCGGCAATGGCGTGTCCGATCGTGTGACGATAGCTGCGCGAGGCAAGCGTCCCTCTGGTCGTCTCAAGCGCGTGTTCCAGCGAGACGCCGTTTCGAAGCATCGTTCCAAGCGTGCGTGCGAAACGTGCGATCTCGATATTGGCCTTCAGATTGCCGATGAGCGGCAGCGCGAAGAGCGCTTTTTCAACCGCACCGCCCACGGCCTCTGTTCGAAGCGCGCGATAGAGGAGCAGCCCGCTTGCCGCCAGCCCGACAAGCAGGATCATCCAGTAATCCGCTATGAAAGCCTTGGCGGCTGTGATGAAGGAGATGATCGCCGGTGTTTCCTGTCCGGCATTTTCAAAAAGCGGCGCAACGGCGGGCACCAGAACCGTGGCGATCACCATCACCACGGCAAGGGAGGTCAGGAACAGGATGGAGGGGTAAAGCAGGCCTGAGCGGATCCGCGAGCGCGTTTCCTGTTCGCGCTCCAGATGGCCCGCCAGTTCTCCAAGAACGGAGGCCAGCGCACCGGAGCGCTCACCCGCCAGGATGAGGCTTTGATAGGCCGGAGGCGCAAGGCCGGGAACCCGCTCAAGCGCATCGGAAAGATCCGCGCCATTGAGGATCGCCTCATGCACCTTGGCAAGGGCTGTGCGCGGGCGCGCACGTTTTTCGCTGTCGCGCGCAATCGCCACCGCATCAATGACGGGAACATGGGAGGCGGTGAGGCTCGCCATCATGCGGGTGAAGCGTGCGAGCAGCTTTGCGTCGCGCGTACGCGCCGCAGCCTTTGCCGCATCGCGCGGCGCCGCGCCGGGGGCGATTTCCACCGGCACCAGACCGCGTTCGCGCAACTGGGAAAAGGCCACCGTTTCCGAAGCCGCGTCGAGATGGCCGGAAACAAGTGCGCCGTTTGCGGAATAGGCTTTGTAAGCGAATTCGGCCATGCCGTCCTGCCCGATCCCCTAGATGCTGCGCCCGGTGATGCTCAAGACTTCCTCCAGCGAGGTGCGTCCCTCGCGCGCGAGCCGCAAACCGTCATCCACCAACCGGAAATTCCCGGCCTGACGTGCCGCGTCGCCGATGGCCTCCTCACCGTGGCCAGCCAGAATATGCTCGCGCACTTGCGCATCTATGGGCACCAGTTCGCAAATGACCTTGCGCCCCGAATAGCCCGTGCCCCGGCAGGCGGCGCAGCCAACGGGTTGGCGATAGTGCGCCGAACGCCCCGCCGCTTCATCGGCCTGGCGAATGGTGGGGGGAACGAGCGCCGCATCGAGTGGTTTCGAACAGGTCGGGCAGAGGATGCGTACCAGGCGTTGGGAGAGAACGGCGCGTACGCAGGCCGCCACGAGATAGGCGGGGGTGCCCATTTCAATGAGCCGGGTGATGGCGGCGGCCGCATTGTTGGTGTGGAGGGTGGATAGAACGAGATGGCCCGTCAGCGAGGCGCGGATGGCGATCTCGGCGGTCTCCAGATCCCGGATTTCGCCGATCATCACGATATCCGGGTCCTGCCGCAGGATGGAGCGCAACGCATTGGCGAAATCGAGCCCGATATCGGATTGCACCTGAACCTGATTGATGCCGGGAAGGCGGATTTCGACCGGATCTTCAACGGAGATGAGTTTCTTGTCGCGCGCATTGAGTTGCCGCAGCGCGGTGTAAAGCGTCGTGGTCTTGCCGGAGCCGGTGGGCCCGGTGACAAGAAAGACCCCGTTTGGGTTGGTGAGAATGTCGGAGAGCGTGTCACGCAACTGGTCGGTGAAGCCGAGGGTCTTCCAGTCGAGGCCGGTTTCGTCGCGCCGCAGAAGACGGATGACGGTGCTTTCGCCGTGCATGGTGGGCAGGGTGGAGATACGCAGGTCCGTGTCGCGTCCGCGGATCGTCACCGTCACGCGGCCATCCTGCGGCAGGCGGCGCTCGGTAATATCCATGCGCGCCATGATCTTCACGCGTGAGACGACCGCCGCGCGCCGCTCATTGTCAACGGTTTCCAGATCATGCAGATGCCCGTCTATCCTCAGGCGAACCAGAAGCCCATGCGTGTCGGGTTCCAGATGAACGTCCGATGCTCCGCGTTCCAGCGCTTGCGACAGGATCGCGTTGACGTGCTGGATCACCGGGCCTTCATTGGCGAGCGCACGAAGATGCTCCACGTCCGATTGGCTAACGGCTGCACCCGACGGCGCGCGCATGTCGGCTTCCACGGCAACCGGCTCATAGAGCGCCTTCAGCAGATCGGCGATTTCCTTGCGACTGGCGGCAACCGGCTGGATTTCGGCGTCCAGCAGATACCCGATGGCCGAAATTGCCTCTCTGTCGAGCGGATCGGCCATGGCGACTTCGAGCCGCCCCGTCTCATGGGAAAGCGGCACGACGGAATTCGCCGCCAGGAAGCTCAGGGGAAGCAGGTCTTCCAGCACCGGGGCCGATGGTGTCATATTCGACTGGAACCGGGGAATATTCAGCCACTGGGCCCAAAAATGCGCGAGATCCGCATCGCCCAGGAGACCGAGTTCGGTCAGAACCGTGTCGAAGCGGGCGGAGGTTTGGGCTTGCGCGCGGCGCGCGCGTTCCACTGCGGCACCATCAAGGATCTTCATTTCCAGCAAAGCTGCCGACATGGTATCTACGAGCTTCGCTTGGCTTGGTCCGACCTGATTCAATTGTGAAAAGCTCCGATATCGGTTCTGGCTGGAAGTATCGATCCTTCTGCCAGTTCGGCAGCGGGCCGGATTGCCCAACGAGATTCGGATTTTCCGTTGGATGCCACCAATAGAACATAACGTGCATGGCCAGACTAACTGACAATTCTTCTCTGCCATGGCTTCAAGATGGCGTGCTCGCATTCTGGTCCTGGTGGCGAGGGGAACTGAGCGCCAGCTTCGCGCCGCTGCTGCGTCTGGCGCGCCTGCGCAAGACGTCCGGTCCGCGCGTCCGGCTCTCCCGCACCCGCGGCGGGGATGCCGCAAATGGCACAGGGCTTGCCGCAACGCTTGATGCGGAAAGCTGGCAGGCGCTTGCCAAGGCCCTGGCAAACACGCGCCACCGCGCGCAGCCGCTGGTGCTCGAACTGGCATCGGACCTTGTTCTCGTCCGAAAGCAGACCTATCCCGCAGGGGCGCTTTCCAAGCTCGATGATATCGTGGCGCTCGATATCGAGCAGTCCACGCCGTTTTCCGGTGCGAGTGCTGTTTGGCGCTGGCAGGTGACGGGGCGGGCGGACAGACAGGTCGAGGTGGAGACCGTCATCTTGCGCCGCGATCTGGTGCTTCAGATCCTGTCGCTTGCCTCCGCGAACGGGCTGGGAGTGGGCGAGATCACCTATCGCGGCATGGAGAGTGGGCGCGTACTGGAACTGATGCGGCTGGAAACGCCTCACGACCAGTTCCGTCGTCGCTGGCGGCGGCTCAATGCCGGGCTGGCTGTCGTCGTCTTGCTTCTGGCAGCCGGGCTTGCGGGGCTTTCCTACTGGCAGCGGGAGGTGGCCCTTGAGGGGGCAAACGCACGGCTTGAAGAACTGAAGAGCCGTGCCATTCGTCTGCGTCGGGCCCAGGCCGATGCGGTGGCGGAATATGACGCGAGTGTCGCGTTGTTGCGCGAAAAGGCAACGACCCCGCAGGTCAATGCGGTTTGGAATGCACTCTCCGCCTCACTGCCGGATACGGTGTTTCTGAGTTCACTGGAGATCAGCGCGGACAAAGGCCGGATCGCAGGCTTCGCGCGCTCGGCCGCGCCATTGATCGCGCGGCTTGAGGAACTGGACGAGGTTGCCGACGTCACCTTCGCCTCGCCGGTGATGATCAACCCCGATGATCGGCTGGAGCGCTTCGACATCACCTTCGCACTTGAGGCAACTGGTGGGGCGGACAATGACTGACATGCCCGCAACCCTTCGCCACGCCGCAAGCCGCATGGCCGCGCTCGCTCTGTTGGCGCTGGTGCTGTGGTTTGTCGCCACGGGGGTGATCCTTCCTGCATATCAACGTTATTCGGAAGTGGGCCGCGAGATCGATGATGTGCGTCATCAGCTTGGTCGGGTGGAAGCGATCCTTGCCTCGGCGAATGCCTCCGCGCCCGAAGTCGCTGCCGATGCGGCTGGGCAGGGCTGGCGTGGACAGAGCCGGTCGATCGTCGCCGCGCAGGTGCAGGAGTTCCTGCAAGCGCGCGCAAGGGCCTACAATGTCACCGTGATCAGCGTCTCGCCAATGAACCCGCGCAGTATCCAGCCCTTCGAAGCGCTGGGATTGCGTGTGGAATGCGAAGGTGAGATCGCTGCGATCCGCGATCTGATCGGCGCAATCGAAAACGCCGAGCCCTATCTCTTCATTCTGGGGGCCGACCTTCGGCGCCAGCAGATCTTTGGTCAGCCCAGAGCGGATCAGAAACTGCCGTTGGCCGCCCGCCTCGATATCTATGCGCCCTATGCCTTGCAGGAGGGATCATGACCACCCGCCTGCCGTCCTTCTTGATGACGCTGTTGCTTCTATCGCTCGCGGGCGTTCTCGCATTGGCGCTTGTCGCGCGTTTGAGCCAACCGGTCGACATTTCGCCCATCCGGGCCGATCTCCGCGATACCTCTGCTTCGGACCTGTTGCCTACCGACATGCCCGAATGGCAGGGGCGGGATGCCTCCAGCCTCACCGCAATCATCGAGGCTCCGCTTTTCATTGAGGGGCGGCGGATGCCCAGTGATATCAGCGAGAAAGAGCTTGCCGCCGCGCCGGAACCAGAGCCTGCGCCGTCTTTCCTGGTGGACGAGCCTGATGTCGTCCTCAGGGGGGTTCTGATCACCACAAACGAGACCAAGGCGCTTCTGTCCGCGCGGGGCTCGGGGGCGGAGAACTGGGTGACCACGGGCGATGAAATTGGTGACTGGACGGTGGCTGAAATCGTCGCAGATCACGTAATCCTGCGCCATCAGGATCAGGAGCGGCGTCTGGATCTGCATAAGGACGCTCAAGACGGACTGTAGGGCTGGATTTCGTCTCGGTATTTTGCTTTTCCAACGCACCGACATCCCGGCTACTCTGGATGTCCTCACTTTCCGGTCCCGGACGTGCCATGCGTATCCATTCCAGCGCCCTGCAATATTTCGACGCCGTCAGGCGAGCGGGCTCCATTCGCGAAGCCGCCCGCAGGCTCAATGTGGCTTCCTCCGCCGTCAACCGTCAGGTCCTGAAGCTTGAGGCGGAAATCGGTACGCCCCTTTTTGATCGCACCCCCTCTGGTGTGACCCTGACTACGGCGGGCGAAATCCTCGCACACCATGTCATCGTCGTGTTGCAGGACCTCGACCGCACCAGCGCGGAAATCGAAGCTTTGAAGGGCGCCCGTGTGGGGCACGTGGAAATCGCCGCCGTTGAGAGCGTGTGTTCCTCGCTTCTGCCTGTGGTTCTCGGGCGCTTGCGCGAACGCGCGCCGCGCGTGACGGCGGAAGTGAAGATGATGGGCTCCGGCTCCATCCCCGAAGCACTCGAAACGGGCATGGCCGATGTGGGATTCGCGTTCGACCTTCCGCGCTATCCCGATCTCAGGCAGGTCTATGTCGCAAGCTTCAAGCTTGGCGCGATCATGGCCTCCGATCATCCGCTGGCTGGGCGCGAGAAGCTCAGCTTCGCCGCTTGCAGCGACTATCCGTTGGTAATGGCTGCCCGCGATCTCTCCATCAACCAGTTGCTCGCTCCCGTCATGCGGCAGGCAAATCGGCAGGTGGACCCGGTCATGCGCACCAACTCCATCGAGCTGATGCACCAGCTCGTGCGAACCGGTGAGGCCATTGCCTTCCAGACCCCGATCGGGTTGGAAACCATGATCGAATCCGGTGCGCTCGTTCATGTGCCCCTGAATGGGCCCATTTTGAGCGATCTCGGCGTCTATGTGAGGGCCGGAAGGTCGCTTCCCGCGCCCGTCGACCTGTTCCTTCAGCTGCTGACTGCAGAATTGCAGGAACGCCAAAGGAACGAGCAGAGCGACCCGTGATGCGCCTCAGTCTATGAACCCCCGCATCCATGCCGGGGCAGAAGAGATGTTCCCGGGGCCCCCTAGCGGCAGGGAATGAGGCGCTTTCACCGATATGCGGTGCAATTGGAATGTGGAAGGTATTCCAGCTCGATAGCAGGAAAGCCGCCTCGAAACGCCAAGGTTTGCACACCGGGTTCTTTTCTTCGGCGAAAACGTATCTCCCATTTCAGAAGAGACGGACCGCTTTTGCTTCCATATTAGGCATGTTGTGCAAGGTTGATATGCGATGCCGAAATGGCATCTCCCCTGGCGAAAGATAATTCTATTTGGCATCACCTGCGACATAATAACCTTCCCTGGAGATCGCATTCCGGGGACGAAAAATGTCTGCACAAGCCGCCCTTTCTGCCCGTCAGCTTGATACCGCCGCTTTGCCGGTCATCGATGTTTCTGACCTTTCTTCCTCAGATCCGGCGCGGCGCAAGGCTGTGGGGGAGGCGCTTCGCACTGCCTGTCTCGACAAGGGCTTCTTCTACTGCGCGGGGCACGGCGTCCCGCAGGGCCTGATCGACGCCATGTTCGCGGAGACCAAGGCTCTCTTCGACCAGCCGCTTGAGCGCAAGATGGCGATCGAGAAATCGAAATCCGGCTGCAATCGTGGTTATGAGGTGCTGGGGGGGCAGACGCTGGAAGCCGATGCCCCGCCCGACCGCAAGGAAGGCTTCTATATCGGTGTCGAGCTGCCTGAGGATGATCCGCGGATTCAGGAAGGGCGGTTCAATCGTGGTGCGAACCAGTGGCCGGGCGACCTGCCGGGCTTCCGGCCCACCATGGTCGCCTATTTCGCGGCCCTTCAGGAGCTTGGCGAACGGTTGATGCGCGGTCTGGCTCTGTCGCTGGATCTCGACGAGAACCATTTCGCTCCCTATTGCCGCGATCCTCTGACGACGCTCCGCCTGTTGCACTATCCGCCCCAGCGTCCCGACGCAGAGGAGGGCGAGAAGGGGGCTGGTGCTCACACGGACTTCGGTGGCCTGACCGTCCTGATGCAGGACGATGTCGGAGGCCTTCAGGTCTATGACAACGATGCGGAAAGCTGGATCCATGCCAATCCGATCCCAGGCACCTTTGTCTGCAATCTCGGAGACATGATCCAGCGCTGGACCAACGGGAAATACCGTTCCAACCTCCACCGTGTGGTGAATGCCTCAGGCCGCGAACGCTATTCGATCCCGTTCTTTCATGTCGGCAATCCCGATTACGAGGTCGCCTGCATTTCAACCTGCCTCGATGAAGGCGAAGTCCCGGACTATCCGCCGATCCGCGTGGAGGATCACCTCAAGGCCATGTACGCCAAGACCTACAAGTGAGGCGAAACGGCATGGCGAGCGATCCCATCCTACTCATTCATGGTGCCTGGCAGGGAAGCTGGGTCTGGGATGCCTTCGCGCCGCTGCTGGAGGCGGAGGGCTTCTCCGTGCACGCTCTCGATCTGCCCGGAAACGGCAATGGCGATGTCGATCCGCGCGACGTCACGCTCGCTCTCTATCTTCGATATCTTGATGGCGTTCTGGAGGCCATCGGTCGCCCGGTTACCCTGGTGGCCCACTCCGGCGGTGGATTGGTCGCGACCGCGCTCGCCGAACGCCATGCCGATCAGGTCGCCCGCATCATCTATATCGCGGGAATGATGCTGCCGTCGGATTGGTCCTTCGCCGATGTGCAGCGCGAGGTCGATGGTGAAAGCGCCTTGCCATCGGGCGTCACAAGCGAACTGTCATGGTCGGCGGACCGTCAGGTCTCCACCGTGCCGCGCGCCGCTGCTACCGCGATCCTCTTCAGCGATTGTGCGCCGGATCTGGCCGCAGCCGGAGCCGCCCGTCTGACGCCGCAGGGGGAGGGTGGGCGCGCCATCCGCGTGACCACGACACCGGGCCGTTTCGGGCGTGTGCCCCGCATCTATGTCGAGGCGACCGAGGACCGCTCGGTTCTCCTCAAGGTTCAGCGCCGCATGCAGCAGCTCGTGCCCGGCGCGACCGTGATTTCGCTGCCGACCGGCCACGCCCCCCATGTCAGTGCCCCCCATCTGCTCGCAGAAGCTCTTCTGCCCTTTCTGCGGGAAGAGGGCGCCGACACGCCGGACGACATTGCAACGACAAGAAAGCCGATACCCCTTACAGACGGAGCCTCCTGATGAAAACTCGCCTCATGAAGTCCTTCCTTGCTTCCGCCGCTTTCCTCGCGGCTTCCGTGGGCGTCGCAAGCGCTGCCGATGCCGTCAAGTTCATGATCGACTGGCTGCCTGCCGGCGACAAGGCCGCGATCTATTACGGCGTGGAGAAGGGCATCTTCGCCGAAGCCGATCTCGACGTGAGCGTGCTGGTCGGTCGGGGCTCGTCCGATGTGGTGACCAAGCTCTCCACCGGGGCGGCCGATGTTGGTTCCGGCGGTCTGTCCGCACTGCTTCAAGCGGTCGCGACGGAAAAGGCCCCGGCCAAGGGGATCCTTTCCGTCTACACCAAGCAGCCCGATGCCATCTTCACCACCACCTACAGTGGCATCGAGAAACTCGCCGATGTGTCTGGCAAGAAGATCGCCACCGCGACGTTCTCTTCCTCCAACGTCGTGTGGCCGCTGGTGCTGGAAGCCAATGGCATCGATCCGGCAAGCGTTCAGGTTGTGAAGGTCGATCCTGGCGCTCTCGCCCCGATGCTGGCCACCGGTCAGGTGGATGCGACCATCAACTGGATGACGGTCGCCCCGGCCTTTGCCGGGCCGCTGGGTGAGGCGGGCAAGACCTTCAAGTCGCTACCCTGGTCGGAATACGGCTTTGACGGTTACGGCCTGTCGATCTTCGCCTCCGACACGATGATCAAGGACCGCCCGGAAGTTCTCAAGCGCTTCGCCGCGGCCTATCAGAAGGCCACGTCCATGGCCATTGAGGACCCGGAAGGCGCTGCTGCCGCTCTGAAGGCCATGGTGCCGGAAATCGACGAAGCGACTGCCGTGGAACAGTGGAAAGCGTCCATTCCGCTGATGGTCAACGAGATTTCCGAAAAGAATGGCGCGGGCACCTTCGAGACGGAACTCCTGAAGGCCACCTGGAGCTGGGTTGCCAAGTCGCAGGGCATGGAGATGGGGGCCCTCGATCCGGAGACTGTCATCGACCGCAGCTTTGCTGATTAGGAAAAAGCGCACTGAATTTTCCCCGGCTTTCCTTGCCCGGGAGGGGGCGCCGGTGGGCGGCTTCGTCCGCCCGCCGGCACATCGAAACTCCGCGAAACGTCTCTCTTTTGTCAGGTATCAGGCATGGCGGCCAAATTCCCGGTCATCCGGTTTTCCAATGTCGAACAGGTCTTCACCGGAAATGACGGGCGTCCGATCCACGCCCTGACCAAGCTGAACTTCGACATCGAGCGCCACGAATTCGTGTCTGTGCTCGGACCGTCGGGTTGTGGCAAGTCCACGCTTCTGCGCCTCGTATCAGGTCTCATTCACCCCAGCGAAGGGGCAGTGGAGATCTACGGCATGGAAGTGACCCAGCCGCGCGACGAGATCGGCATCGTCTTTCAGAAGCCGACCCTGCTTCCCTGGTTCAACGTGCTGAACAACGTCACCTTCCCGATGCGCCACAAGTATGGCCGGGTCATGCGCGAGGATATCGACCGCGCACATGAACTGCTGAAGTTGGTGGGCCTCGGCGATTTCGCCGAAAAGCGCATCGACGAGCTTTCCGGCGGCATGCAGCAGCGCGTCGCCATCGCCCGCGCCTTGCTGCTCGATCCCGACATTCTCTTGATGGACGAGCCTTTCTCGGCTCTCGACGCCCTGACGCGCGATGAGATGAGCTTTGAGCTTCTTCGCATCTGGTCTGAGCGGCCGAAGACGGTCTTATTCATCACCCATTCCATTCCCGAGGCGCTGCTGCTATCGGACCGCATCATCGTCATGTCGGAGCGCCCCGGCACGGTGCGAGAGGTCATCGACGTGCCCTTTGCCCGTCCGCGCACCATGGACACGCTCTCCGACCCCGCCTTCACCGAACTTGCCAATCACATCCGTGGAGAACTCTTCTCCAAGCCGGTCGCGGCCTGAAGGAGACAGAGCCCCGTGAAAAACGTTCTACGTCTCGCTGACCGTTTCGCCCCGCTGCTGGCCGTCGTCTTCGTGCTCGCCACCTGGCAGGCGGCGACCGTCGCCTTCAAGATCCCGTCCTTCCTGCTGCCGTCGCCCTCGCGCATCGTTACAGATGGCTTCAAGGTGGAATGGTTCATCTGGGCAAACCACATCTGGGCCACGTTCCGCGTCGCCGTCATGGGCTATGCGCTGGCCATCGCGGTTGCCATCCCGCTGGCGATCGGTCTGGCTATGTCGCGGCTATTGTCGCGCACGCTTTACCCGATGCTGGTGGTGATCCAGTCCACGCCCGTGGTGGCCGTTGCGCCGATCATTGTGGTCACGCTTGGTTCCGGTGATCTGCCGAAGGTGGTGATCACCTTCCTGATCACCTTCTTCCCGATTGTCGTCTCCACCACGACCGGCCTGCTCGCCACGCCCGAGGAGCTGATCGAGCTGTCGCGCTCTCTGAGGGCAGGGCGGTCGAGCGAGATCTTCCATATCCGGCTGCCCTTCGCGCTGCCGTTCCTCTTCTCCGCGCTGAAGATCTCCACGACGCTTGCCGTCATCGGCGCGGTGGTGGCGGAATTTGTGGCGGCCGAAAACGGCCTCGGGTTCTTCATCGCCTTCTCCACCTCCTTCTTCAAGATCCCGCAGGCCTTCTCCGGGCTGGTCATTCTGGTGATGCTGTCGCTGGCGCTCTTCCGCCTCGTCGGCTTCATCCAGAAGCGCTTCGCCCCCTGGTCGCTGCCGAAATCCGAAAGGTAAGTCATCAATGCCGGTATTCGACGAGACCCGAGACGAAGAACTGCTGCGCCGCTCCATCGCCATCGCCGATGAGGCCCGCAAGGGCGGCGATCATCCCTTCGGTTGCCTGCTTGCCGGGCCCGACGGCGAGGTTCTGATGGAACAGGGCAACGGCTATTCAGCCGAAGGCGGCGATCTGACGGCGCACGCCGAAAAGCTGCTGGCGAGCCGGGCTGCGAAGAAATGGAAGCCGGAGTTTCTGGCGTCCTGCACCATGTTCACCTCTGCCGAGCCCTGCGCCATGTGTTCCGGCGCGGTCTATTGGGCAGGCATCGGCCGCGTGGTCTATGGCCAGAGCGAACGATCGCTGAAGGAGATGACCGGCGGTCACCCGGAAAACCCGACGCTGGATCTGCCGTGCCGCACGGTCTTTGCTGCCGGGCAGCGCGATATCGTGGTGAAGGGCCCATTCCTGGCTGAGGAAGCTGCAAAGGTACAGGCCGACTTCTGGAAGGAGCGCGAGGGCTGACATGGTCTTTGCGCTCGCCCGGACCATTGACGAGGCGCTGGCCTTCAAGGAGGCGCTCGGCCCCGAAGCCATCTATGGCGGCGGCTTGACCGCGCTCCAATTGGGGTGGCCCGATGAGGTCCCCGGTGTGCCAGTGGTTGATGTCTCTGAAGCCGATTTCGGCCCGCTGAGCCAACCGATCGCTCCCGGCTACCTACGCCTTGCCGCCAATGCGCGGCTTGAGGCGCTGCGGCTCGATCCGCTCGTGGCCAAACGCCTGCCTGCGCTTCGCGATCTTCTGGGAACATTGGGATCCACCGGTGTGCGCAATCTCGCGACGCTCGGCGGCAATCTCGCATGGGGGCTTGGCGATACCGAGGTGCTTCTGGCAGCTCTCGGCGCAGATCTGATCTATGCGGACGGCCTGAAAAAGCCCGTCGACGCCGCACTACACGATGATGGCCTGCTCATCGCCGTTGAGGTCCACACCGCGCGTCACGCACCGCATTTTGTCGAGAAGCTCGGCCATCGCGAAGCCTTCTCGCCCGCGCGGGTGGTTGTTGCTGGATGTCTGAGGCCTGGCGGCTGGAAGGTCGCGGCCCGCATCGGCCCGACCTCGCTTCTTGTCGAGAGGCTTCAACACGCGGATGAGGTGGAAACGGTGTTCTCCCATGTTGAGGGCCCGGATCCGGCATTGCTGCGCATTGCGCGCAATCTCCTGTGTGGTCACATGACCCGGCTCGGAGACGCGCCATGAACATGCGTATCTCCGACAAGCTGACGGGCCGGTTCCGCTATCTCACCGACGAGGCACCTGCGGACACGCTCACCGGACTGGTGCTTCGAAGTCCGCACCCCCATGCGCGCATCCTGAGGCTCGACACAAGTGCGGCGGAGGCGACGTCGGGCGTTCATGCGGTGGTGACGATGGCGGATGCGCCAAAGGGCTTCCGCCATGGTCTTCGCCACAAGGACCAGCCACCTTTGGCCGATGGTGTGGTGCGCTATCGCGGCGAAGCGGTGGCGGCGATTGCCGCCGAAAGCATGGAAGTCGCCCGCGCCGCGTTGCAAGCCATTGAAGTCGATTACGCGGTGCTTCCGACTGTGAGCGATCCGACCAAGGCATTGGAGGAGGACACACCGGCGCTGCATGAAGGCGGCAACCTCTGCGCCTCGATGAGTTATGCCCATGGCGACGTGGAGGCGGTGCTTTCAGGGTCCGCGCATGTGGTGGACCTGAAGCTTCAGACGCCGCGCCAGATGCACGTGGCCCTTGAGCTTGAGGGCGGCATAGCCACGTCCGACGGTGAAAACCTGACGTTGCGCGCACCCGCGCATGATCCGCATAATGTACGCAGTGTTATCAGCGCCTTGACCGGAATTGATGACTCTCGGTGTCATGTCGTCGGCTCGCCCATCGGCGGCAGTTATGGCGGCAAGGAGGACCTTCACGTCCAGCCCATGCTCGCCCTTCTGGCGGTGAAGGCGAAGCGGCCTGTTCGGCTGGTCCTCAACAGACCGGAATCCGTGATGGTCGGCATGAAACGCCACCCCTTCACGATCTCGCTTCGGGCCGGTTGCGATGAGGCGGGCAGGCTGACGGGGCTCGATTTCAAGGCAATCGCCGACACCGGGGCCTATGCGAGCCACGGGCCGGAGGTGCTCGACACCGGCATGGAATGCGCGCCGGGGGCTTATGGCTGGCAGGCTGTGCGGCTCGACGGGCGGCTCGCCTATACGAACAATGGCATCGCGGGCGCGTTCCGCGGGTTCGGTGCGGTGCAAACCCAATGCGCGCTGGAACTCGCCATCGATATGCTGGCTGAAAAGGTGGGGCTCGATCCGGTGGCCTTCCGCAAGCTCAATCTGGCGGGCGCAACCGATCCCGGCCCGATGGGCCAGCCGATGGTGCCCATGCCGGAACTGGAACCGCTCGCAAGGTCGCTTGGTGAACTGCCGGAAACTCCCGACGACACCTGCAATCCCGACCGTTTCCTGACGGGCGTGGGCGTCGCGCTGATCCGCAAGGGTGAGGGCTTTGGTGGCGGTGGGCCGAACGGCGCACGCGGGAGCCTGTTGCTCGGAACCAATGGACGGATTTTTCTGGAAAGCTCGCTCACCGAAATGGGGCAGGGGCTGACGGCGGCTGCGCATGCTGCCCTGATCTCGACATTGAACGTGGCGCGCGACGATGTGAGCTTGCGCATCGGCGAGACGGGTGTCGGCGACAGCGGCCCGACATCCGCTTCGCGCGGTACGCAGATCGCCGTGCGGCTGGTGCGCAAGGGAGCCGGAGCGTTCCGTGCGGCCCTGTGCAAGGCGGCATCAAAGAAACTCGGCGGTGCGCCGGCCGATTATGACCTCGGCCCCGGCGGCCTCTATCGCAAGGCGGAGCGACGCAACCAGCCGGATATCGCCTTTGCCGATCTTGCGGGCGAGGGGGCAATCCGCGTCGAGATCGAGGTTCCGGCCATCGAGACCCATCTGGCGGGCCAGTCGGTCCATACGCTGTTCACGGCTTGTGCGGCACGCGCCAGCGTGCGCGTGGATCGCTGGACGGGGCGCATCAGCTGCACCGGGCTCGATATTCTGCCGGAATGCGGGCCGCCGCTGGTGCCTGCCGCTTTTGAAGGGCAGATGGCGGGCGGCGCAGCGCAGGCGCTGGGTTTTTGCCTTACGGAAGACCTTCCCGCCATTGACGGTGTCTTTCAGGCGCAGAACCTGGACGGCTATTTCATCCCCACCATCGCCGACATGCCGCCCGTTCGCGTTCATGCGCTGGATGATCTGGGTGAGGACGATCCTGTGGGCCTGCGCGGCGCGGGCGAAATCGGGCTCAATGCGGTGGCGCCCGCGATTGCCAATGCGGTCCGCGATGCGTTGGGCGTTGCCCCGGAAGCATTGCCGGTCGATCCGCTCTGGGTGCTCGATGTTCTGGAGGGGGCGGGATGACAGTGGGGTTTGTCGTCAGATCCGGCCGTGGAGCCGATCCTTCGAGACGCCTGCTGCGCAGGCTCCTCAGGGTGACGTTCCCGAGTTGTTGCATCACGAGGAACCAGCCACCCACACAACGTTATCCTGAGGAGCGCCCGAAGGGCGCGTCTCGAAGGATGGGCTCCACACGCATCCTCACTCTCACCAACCAGACAGGACACAAGGCACGGGTATGAAGCTCCATTTCACGCTCAACGGCGAACCGGTCGAATTGGAAGCGGAGCCTTTCACGCGTCTGGCCCCGATCCTTGCCGATGAACTGGGCGTCGCCAGCGTACGCACGCCCTGCGGCATCGGGCGGTGCGGGGCCTGCATGGTGCTTGTCGATGGCCGTCCCGTGAACGCCTGCCTGCTGGTTGCGGGCAAGGTGGAGGGGGCTGAGATCCTGACCGCCGAGGGCGTGGCAGACGCAGCCAAGCCGGTTATCGACGCGCTGGAACGCTACGGGGCCGTGCAATGCGGATATTGTGCACCGGGCCTCCTCGTCAGCCTCGCCGCCGCCCACAAGGGGACGGGCGACATGAAGGCGGAGGACGTGGAAGCGCTCCTGACCGGAAACCTCTGTCGCTGTTCCGGCTATGCGGGCCTTCGCAAGGCGATTGCCGACGTCTTCGCCTG
This sequence comes from Breoghania sp., assembly GCF_963674635.1. NCBI lineage: Bacteria > Pseudomonadati > Pseudomonadota > Alphaproteobacteria > Hyphomicrobiales > Stappiaceae > Breoghania > Breoghania sp. Next base: position 1,435,309 of record NZ_OY771475.1, on the reverse strand, counting down.
ATCCTCCCAAATCACTGAAGGCAAAGGGATGGGCGGTGCTGCCCTGTCTTCAATTTGAATCCGGTTTCAAGGCGTTGGGCTTGAATGCTCCACCGAAGGGCGAGGGATTGGTGGGAGCCGTTTCCGGCTTCGGGGCCAGCCCCCCCGGCTTGAACGCGCCGCCGAAGGGGGACGGATTGTTCTTCGACCCACCGTTGGCGGGAGCCGCCGGCGTCGCTTCTTCGCGCTGTTTGCGGATGCGCTCGCGCTGTTCTTTCAGAAGCTGCTCCTGAACTGCGCGCTTTTCCGCCAGAATATTCGCTTTGCAGACGCTTGAGTCATGCTCGCTGCCTGCATAGATGAGCCCCGCCGCGATGCCGATCAGGATCACCGCAAGGCCCGCTGGATGGGTCATCACCCGGGTGACGGGATTGGCGTAAAGCGGCGAGATCTCCGGTTTGCCGGAACGCAGCAGCGATTGGCGGCGCGTGTACGCCTCATGCACCATCGCACCCATCAGCGTCAGGCCGATGATGATGACAGCAAGGGCGGAAAGCGACGGGTCCGTCCCCAGCCGCACCTTGGAGGCGAGTGCGGTGGTGAAGGTGCTGTCCGACAGGATGGTGAAGACGGTGGTGTTGTAGTTCTCGAATGACGCCAGAAGCGTCAGGAAGGCTGCCGAGCCGATGGCCGGTTTCAGGAAGGGCAGCAGGATCTTGCGAAAACACTGACCGGGTGTCGCGCCCAGATCGAGGGCTGCTTCCGTCAGCGTTGGATCGAAACGCTGGAGGCGGGCGGAAAAGATCAGCATCGCGTAGGCCGAGATGAAGGTCACCTGGCCGATGAGCGTCAGGAACAGTCCGTTGTAGAAGGCCGACGCATAGTCCTCGCCGAAGGCGCGGCCCACCAAGCCCCAGAAGACGATTGTGGAGATGCCGAGCACCACGCCGGGAATGAGGATCGGCGTGATCAGCACCGTGTAGAGCGTGGCTCTGAGGCGCGGCGAGAGTTCCGACAGTGCCAGCGCGCCCGCAAGCCCGATGGGAACCGCCAGCATCACGACGCCGATGCCGATGATGACACTGGTGCCGAGCCCGCCCATGAGCCGGGAATTTCCGACCAGCACACCGAACCAGTCCGTCGTGAAGCATTCCCACGGTGTGATGCGCGGGAAGGACGACGAGTTGAACGCCGTGACCACCATGATGATGAGTGGTCCAAACAGGAAGGCGAAGAAGAACAGCGCATAGCTGATCGTTCCCGCACCGGCTCCGCTTGCCTTGCTCATCGCCCGATCGCCCCGATATTGACCTTGAAGACACGCATCAGCAGCATGACGAAGCCGATGCAGATGACGAGCAGGATGACGGCATAGGCCGATCCGCGCTGCCAGTTAGCCGACTGGTTGAACCACTGGTAGATGAGCTGGGTGAACCACAGGCTGGATGGCCCGCCAAGGATCTGGGGCGCTGCGAGCGCGCCTGCCGTCAGCATGAAGACCATGGTTGCCCCCGAGGCAATGCCGGGTTTCGCGACCGGCAGCACCACCCGCCAGTGGACCCGCCACCAGCTCGCCCCCATGTCGCGCGCCGCCTCGATCTGGTTGCGGTCCAGCGCCTCCACCGCGTTGTAGATGGGAAAGACCATCAGCAGGATATAGGCGTAGGTAAGCCCGCTATAGAGCGCGACATCGGCGCGGATGAAGTCGATGGGCGCGTCCCACAGCCCCAGGGATTGCCCGAACCCGTTGATGACGCCGGTTGCACCGAAGAGAACGCGGAAGGCGAAGGCGCGCAGGATCTCGTTGACCCAGAAGGGAACGATCAACCCGATCACCATCAGCCGCGCGGCAACGCCCGTTGCCGAATGGGCAAGGATGAAGGCAATCGGGTAGCACAGCGCAATGTCGATGATCGTCACGAAAACTGCAGCCAGCATCGTCTTGCCGAGAACGGCGAGATCCGTGGTCTGGAGCGTCCCGTCATTGCCGAACAGGAAGTAGCTGTAATTGGCGACAGTGTAGACATCCTGCGGCCCGCCGACATCCGCGCGCGGCAGGTTGTGGCGGAAGGAGTAATCCAGCATCGCAAGCTGGGGCAGGATGATCAGAAAGATCACCCAGAACAACACCGCCGCGCCAATGAAAACGGCGGCGCCTAGACCATGACGCCCGACGAACCCGCCGAAAGCCTTCCGGATTGCCGTCATGCCGTGGTCTCCGCACCGGGGCCTATTGGCAGGACGGTGGCCGCCATGGCGGAAAAGGACACGTTGGCCGCGCTGTCTTTGTCCATCCGCTTGGTCGCGTCGCCGCAATTGACCAGCGACAGCCGCAGATCGATCTCGCCTGCTTTCAGAAACACCTGACGTGCGCTGCCCTCGAATTCCTCCTTTACGCACCGCGCGGGGATGGTGTTGGGAGCCTCTGGCGAGGGAGCCAACGTCAGCTTCTCCGGACGGATGAATAGAAGGCACTCATCTCCGGGCTTGTAGCGACGCCCGCCTGCCGTACGGCCCGTCAAAGCTCCTGCGGCCGTGTCGAGCGTGGTCGTGTCGCCACTCTGGCTGATGACCTTGCCGGCGATCCGGTTCGTCTCACCCACGAAGGAGGCGACGAAGGGCGTCTTGGGCCGGTCATAAATGCTCTCGGGATCGCCGATCTGTTCGATGACGCCCGCATTCATCACCGCCACGCGGTCGGACATGGTCAGCGCCTCGCCCTGATCGTGGGTGATGTAGATGAAGGTCAGCCCGACGCGCTGCTGTATGGCACGCAATTCGGTGCGCATGTGGTGGCGCAGCTTCAGATCAAGCGCGGAAAGCGGCTCGTCGAGCAGCAGGATGTCCGGCTCCACGGCAAGCGCGCGGGCAATCGCCACGCGCTGGCGCTGGCCACCGGAAAGCTCATGCACCTTCTTGTCGCCCACACCGGGCAGCGCAATCATGTCGAGAAGCTCGTCGGCGCGCTTGCGGCGCGCCTTCTTGCCCACCCCGCGCACTTCCAGTGGGAAGGCGATATTGTCGGCCACCGACATGAGCGGGAAGAGCGCGAGATTTTGAAAGATGAGCGCGGTCGGGCGTTTGTTCGGCCCGATGCGGGCCATGTCCTTGCCGCCGATCAGAACCCGGCCCTCGCTCGGGTCAACAAAGCCGGAGACGACGCGCAAGAGCGTGGTTTTTCCGCAGCCCGACGGCCCGAGGAAGGAAAAGAACTCTCCGCCCTTGATGGTGAGATAGGCGTTATCGACGGCGGTGTAAGTGCCGAAGCGAACCGATACGTGATCGAGGACAACGTCTCTGGTGCTCATCGAAACTCCGGGAGGCAGGCGCGGCGGGGCCGGTATTCATGCGGAAGCATGCCGGAAGGAGGGCGGACGGAAGACCCGCAGAAACTGCGTGAGACTTTCCGTCCGCCATTGATCAGCCGAACGGCGATCCTCAGGCGCTGAGGAACTTGTTGGCGTATTCGGTGCGCTTTTCCGAATACCAGGGCGCTTCAGCGGGCCAGGGGTTCAGCTTGGCCAGTGCATCGCCGGGATAGGCATCGGCGAAGTTCTGCGCATAGACCTCGCCGCCATAGCCGTCGGCGCCGATGACGGGTGAGTTGTAGCCGTGCGTCTTGATGGCTTCGCCCGCGAGCTTGGCGTCATAGGCCGCCTCGATGAAGGCGTAGATCTGGTCGATGTTCTGGGCGCCTGTCGGCATGGCCATGCCGTCCACCCACGCCAATGCGCCTTCCTTCGGCGCGCGGTACATGATCGGCTCGCCCTCGGTCTTGAGTGCGATCGGCGGGCCATCCCACGTCTGGCCGACGATGACCCCTTCGTTGAGAAGGCCGTTCTTCTGGGTGTCGGCGTCGTTCCACAGAAGCTTGATGTTCGGCTTCTTGGCGATGGCGATCTCGGTGAGCCTGGACCACACCGCATCCATCTTTTCCGGCGACTCGTAGGCCGACCACATGGAACCGGCATCCATCTCGCCGCGCGCTTCAAGCCCAAGGCCGAGGCCCAGCATCATGGAATGGGCGCGCCCCATGGTCTTGCCCGCATTGGCCTCGTCCCAGATGTCGTAATAGGAAGGGAATTCCCCGTCCGGCGTGAAGGCGTCTGTGCGCCAGGCCACACCTTCCGTGCCCCAGATATGCGGCAGCCAGAAGGTGCCTTTGCCTTCGAAATTCCAGTGGGTTTCGCCCAGCGCCATGGCCGGGTTCACCTTCTCAAGCGGCACCTTGTTCATGTCGAAGGGCTGGAGCAGACCGAGGTCCTTCCACAGCAGGTTGCGGTTCACAGTCGGCGAGACGATGTCGAAGCCCTCGCCATTGGTCGCCTTGAGCTTGTTGATGATCTCTTCGTTGGAGCCGATGCCGGTGAAATTGATCTTGATGCCGGTCTTTTCCATGAAGCCGTTGACGAAGCTCTCCGGAAGGTAGTCCGACCACATCATGATGTTGATTTCGCCGGAGGAGGCGAGGGCGCGGCTGCTGATGACCGCCGGCATGGCGAGCCCGACGCCAAGCGCGCTTGCGCTTTTCAGGAAGGAGCGACGGCTCACGCCGCCTCGATTGCCGAGTTTCTGCATCATATTCCCCTGGTTTTGCCGGGCCCCTTGGTTCTTGTCTGGCCCCTCGTTTTGCCCAGCCGTCGCTGCCGGCCGGTTCTCCGGTTCAGTCGATGAACGAAACGTCCGAATTCGACCGAATGTCGTTGTGTTAAACGCAGCCAAAATCATATGCGTCTGCCGCATTCCTGAGCGGAAAACAGCGCGCATACAAAGACTATTGCGGTGCAGCACAGAGGGCTTAGAGCCAGTATTCGAAAACTATGGGGCCAGCCCCCGCGATGAACGTCCAAACCGGCTCAATCCTTGCTTGGGACTTTGCGGAATGGGTGGGGAGGCAGACTTGCGATGATGATCGAACACTATTTCGATGCACCGTTTTCAACCAGCAAACGCTTGCAGCAGCAGATCCAGGAACGGCTTGTGGAGGCAATCCTGGCAGGGGGCGTCTCCGCGCATGAACCATTGCCCTCCACCCGCTCCATGGCGGAACGGATCAAGGTTTCGCGCAATACCGTCAGCCTCGTCTATGAGCGGTTGGCGGAAGATGGATATCTGAGGCCCGTGAGCCGTCGCGGCTATTTCGTCGATGAGCGCTACGTGCGTGAGCAGCTCGCGATCCCTGTCAATGAGAATGCGCGGCATGTTTTGGGCGGCGAGCGGCGCGATGTCGATTTCGAACGCCGCATGAAAGTGCGCCCCAGTGCGCAGGAAAACATCACCAAGCCCGAAAACTGGCGCGACTTTCCCTTTCCCTTCGTCTACGGCCAGACATCGGTCGACAAGATATCCGTCAGCCGTTGGCGCGATGCGGTCCGGATCGCGGGCACCTCCGAACACGCGCCTTTCTGGATGAACGATCTCGTCGACAGTGACGATCCGATGCTGATCGAGCAGATCATCCGCCGCGCGCTCCCCCAGCGCGGTTTTCGGGCCGAACCGGAGAACATCCTCGTCACCATCGGGGCACAGAACGCGGTCTATCTGATCGCAAGGCTGCTCTGCGAGGCGGGGACGCGTGTCGGGTTGGAAGAGCCGGGCTATGTGGACGCGCGCAATATCTTCGCCGCCCAAGGCTGCCAACTTGCTCCCCAGCCAGTGGACAGCAACGGAATGCGTATCACAGGGGCGCTCAAGGGCCTCGATTATGTCTATGTCACGCCCGGCCATCATTCTCCGACAAATGTCACCATGGGCCTGCAACGCCGTCTCTCGTTGCTGAAGGCGGCGGAGGAGCAGGATTTCCTGATCATAGAGGACGACTACGAGCACGAGCTGAATTTCGTCGGCGCGCAGCGTCCCGCGCTAAAGAGCTTTGACCGTTCTGGCCGGGTCATTCATGTGGGCTCGCTGTCAAAGCCGGTCTTTCCGGGCCTGCGGTTGGGTTTCATCGCCGCCGCCGAACCATTGATCCGCGAACTGCGCGCCATGCGGCGGCTGATGTACCGCCATGCCTCTGCGCTCGATCAAAGGGCGATGGCGGTGTTCCTGGCCGAAGGCCATTACGACGCTCATATCCGCCGCCAGCGAGAGAGCCTCGCCGCCAAATGGAAGACGATGCTGCGCGAGATCGGACGGCAATTGCCAGGCTGCGACGTCACCATGACGACTGGCGGCTCCGCGCTGTGGCTGAGCCTGCCGCGCGATGCGGAGGCTCGGGACGTTGCACATCGCGCTGCCGTGCGCGGTGTGCTGGTGGAGCCGGGCGATGTGCACTATCTGAGCGCCACGCCCCCGCGTAACCGGTTGCGGCTCGGCTTTGCCGCCATCTCCGAAGACCGGATCGCACAGGGGCTGGCCATTCTTGGCGAGGTGATCCGCGAGTGCCGAGGCAGGGCGAAGACCTAGAGGTCCGCGCGACCCAGTACCTTCTGAAGTACTGCCGCCATGCGGGCGATATCATCCTCGCTTGAAACGAAGGCAGGCGCGAAAAGCAGCGCGTCGCCAGTGGCCTTCAGGTGCAGGCCTTCGTTGAAGAGCAGACGCTGGACGATGGAGCCTTTCACGCCGGGCGCATCGCCGGGCTTCAACTGGATCCCCGCAAGCATCCCATAACCGCGAAGATCCGCCACCTGAGGCAGGTTGCGCAAGCCGAAAACCCCGTCGAGGAAGGCTGACGACAACGCCTTGGCCCTGGCGAAAAGGTCGTCGTTTTCATAGATATCAAGCGCGGCAAGAGCGGCGGCGCAGGCGACCGGGTGGGCGGAGTATGTGTAGCCGTGCATCAGTTCGGGGCGGTCGGCGGTGATCGCGTCCAGAACTGCGGTCTGGATCTCCGTCTTCACTGCCACGGCGCTCATGGGAACGGTGCCGTTGGTCAACGCCTTGGCCATGGTGATGATGTCGGGCACAACATCGAATTCCTGCGAGGCAAAGGCGGAGCCGGTGCGCCCGAAACCGGTGATCACCTCATCAAAAATGAGCAGGATGCCGTATTCGTCCGCGATCTCGCGCAGCCGCTTGAGATACCCCGCCGGCGGGACGATGGTGCCGACAGATCCCGCAATGGGCTCCACAAAGACGGCAGCGATGGTCTCCCCGCCATAGATCCTGCAAAGCTCCGCAAGATCTTCCGCCAACGCCACGCCGCTTTCCGGTTGGCCGCGCGTGAAGCGCTGGTCTTCGCTCCACGTGTGGCGCATGTGAACGACATCGCAAGTGAGGCCTGAAAACTCGCGCCGGTTGCCCACCATACCCGCAAGCGATGTGCCGCCGAGGTTCACCCCGTGATAGCCCCAGGAGCGCGAGACGAAGCGTGTGCGCCCCGTGTCGCCCCTGGCCCGGTGATAGGCGATGGCAATCTTCATGGCGCTGTCCACGGCTTCCGAACCGGAGGAGGCAAAGAACAGGCGGTCAATGCCATCCGGAAGCAGGTTCGAAAGACGTTCGGCAAGCTTGAAGGAGACCGGGGCTGCGCGCTGGAAATGGGGCGAATAGTCGAGTTCCATCACTTGCGCATGGACGGCATCGGCAATTTCGCGCCGACCGTGACCGGCGGGGCAGCAAAAGAGCCCGGACGCGCCGTCGAGGATTTCAGCCCCCTCCGGTGTCCAGTAGCGAACACCTTCCGCCTTGGCGAAAATCTGCGGTTCGGCATGGAAGAGTTTGTTGTTGGTGAAAGGGAGCCAGTGGTGGTCCATGTTGAGGGCGGTTTGCAGCATGGGCGGGTCCTCGCGTTCCAAGTTTTCCCTTTTCCCTCTACGCCCGCAGGATCGCCGCCGCTTAGAGCCACGGCGCATATTCTTGAGTGCCAGAGACGAAAAGGGGGTATGTCCGCCTTGCCACCCGCCGCCAGGGCCTTAAACATTCACGGCAATCAGACATTCACGAAATAAAGGAAACAGCTCCATGAGCAAGACTGTGCTTGTCACCGGAACCACATCCGGCTTCGGCGCGGCCACGGCGCGGCGTTTCGCAGCCGACGGCTGGAAGGTGATTGGGACCGGGCGGCGCAAGGGACGTCTTGACGAAATGGCGGCCGAACTGGGCGACGCCTTCCACGGCGCGGCCTTCGATATCGCCGATGAGGCCGCAACGGTCGCTGCCCTTGAGGCGCTGCCGGAGGACTTCCGCGAGATCGACATTCTGGTGAACAATGCGGGTCTCGCGCTTGGCACCAAGCCGGTTCCCGACACCAAGCTTTCCGACTGGAAGCAGATGATCGAGACCAACATCACCGGCCTCGTCACCATCACGCACCACTTGCTGCCCAAGCTGATCGAGCGCAAGGGCGCGATCATCAACCTGTCTTCGATCGCCTCCACCTGGCCCTATCCGGGCGGCAACGTCTATGGCGGCACGAAGGCTTTCGTTCGCCAGTTCTCGCTGGGTCTGCGCTCCGATCTCCACGGCAAGGGTGTGCGGGTCACCTCCATCGAGCCGGGGCTTTGTGAAAGCGAGTTCACTCTTGTGCGCACCGGCGGCAATCAGGAAGCCTATGACAAGCTCTATGGCGGGGCGCATGCGATCCAGCCGGAGGATATCGCGAACACGGTTCACTGGGTCGCGACCCAACCGTCTCACATGAATATCAATGCGCTGGAAGTCATGCCGGTCAGCCAGTCATGGGCCTCGTTGCAGGTCGCCCGCGACGCCTGAAACTCTCAAGAGACCTTTCACAAAAGCACAAGGCCGGAAGCGGGTGGGCTTCCGGCCTTGCAACGATTGGACGTTCTGCCGGAACAGTGTCCAATCGAAGTGAGCTTTCGTGGGGTGCCGGGTCGGCAAACTGCTGGCCGACCCGACATGTCATGACCTGGCGCTACTCGGCGGCAGGCTGGCTGAAGACGGTCACTTCCGGAACGTCCCCGGTGTACTTCTCGAACTGCACCATGCAGGTACAGGCCGAAGTTGCCTGCGCCAGTCGCGAGGTGCCGATGTCGATCGAGAGCACGTTCGGGTCGCCATACTTGCAGATCGTCTTGGGATCGTAGACGTCGAGCGGGTCGTACCAGGCGCCTTCCTGCACCTCGATCACGTTGCGACGGATGTCGTCGGAGATCTTGGCGCCCACAAGGATCTGGCCGCGACCATTGAACACCCGCACCAGATCACCATTCTCGATGCCGCGCTCGGCCGCATCTTCCGGGTTGATCAGGCATGGTTCGCGACCGTTGATCTGGTACTTCTCGCGCACAGTCGTGCTGCAAAGCTGCGAATGCATGCGCCAGTCCGGATGGTTGGACGCCAGATGGACCGGATAGGTCTTGTCTTCCATGCCCAGCCATTCCGCGGGCTCGATCCACGACGCATGCGGGGGGCAATCGTCGTAGTTCATCTTCTCGATATCCTTGGAGAAGATCTCGATCTTGCCCGTCGGTGTCGGCATCATGTTCATCAGCGGATCTTCGCGGAAGTCCTCGTAACGAACGCGGCGCAGGTTGGCTTCCGGAACATCGAACTCCGCGATGCCCGTCTCCCACCACTCGTCGAAGGTCGGCATGTCGACCTTCTTGCCGGCAGCCTGCTCGCGGGCCTTCTCGTAGACCTCCTGAATCATGTCCTTTTCGGTCTTGCCGTCGGTGAAGGCGTCCTTGACGCCGAGGCGTTCGGCCAGAGCTGTGAAGATGTCATAATCGTTGCGCGCATCGAAGACCGGATCGACGATCCTGGCCATCTTGATGATGGCGCGGTTCGCCACGGCCCCCACGCGGTCGATGTCATTGCGCTCGGCCGTCGTGGTGGCGGGCAGAACGATATCGGCGAAGCGCGCGGTCGCGGTCCACTGGTAGTCCTGAACAATGACCGTCTCGAACTTCTTCCAGGCTTCGCGCATGCGGTTGCGATCCTGGTGGTGGTGGAAGGGGTTGCCGCCCGTCCAGTAGGTCATCTTCACATCCGGATAGATGTATGTCCCACCATTGTGCTCGAACTCCTGACCCGGCTTTTCGAGCAGGTCGACAACACGGGCGACCGGAATGGTCTTGGCGCCCTTGTCATCCGGCCATTCCTTGTTTTCCGTGCGACGGCCCGGGTTGACAGCACCGCCGAGAGCCGGTCCGTTGGATTGCGGCGCCCCCGGATTGTCGAGATGGTAGCGCTGGCAAAAGCCACCGCCCGGCAGGCCGATCTGGCCGACCATGCACGCCATGGTGATGAACATCCACGGCCACTGTTCGCCGTGGTGCTGACGCTGTGGGCTCCAGCCGGAGACCAGCATCGTGCGCTTGGCGACGAAGCTGCGAGCCATTTCGCGGATCTGTTCGGCGGGCACTTCGCATTGTTCGGATGCCCAGTCCGCCGTCTTTTCGACCTTGTCCCAGCCCTTGCCCATCAGGTAGTCGGCGAAGGCATCGAAGCCGAACGTGTAGTTCTCGATGAAGTCCTTGTCGTAAATGTCCTCGGTGAGAAGGGTGTGGCAGATGCCCAGCGCCAGCGGCACGTCGGCATGCGGACGCACCGGCACCCATTCGCCGTCGGTCGCCTTGTTCAACAGTGTCCGCACGGGATTCACGAACATCGTGTCGATCTCGCCGGCCTTCGTCTTCTTGACGAGCTTGTCATAGAAGGTGTGCTCGCCATGGTCGGGCGGCGAATAGGCGATACGGTTGTTCTTCCACGGATCGCAGGCCCAGTAGACGAGCTGTTCGGTGTTTTCCAGGATCACCGGATAGCTGGTCTGGGGACCTTCGGCGTCGATCTGGCCCATGATGTAGGGCATGATGCCCGCCAGCGCGCCCTTGGAATAGTCGCCGGTGGAGAAGACCGCGCCGCCCGTCAGGTTCATCAGCTTCTTCAGCATGGCCTGCGAGTTGTTGACGCGACCGGAGCTCTGCCAGCCATAGGTGCCGGAATAGATCGTCCAGGGACCTTCTTCCTGATGGCGGGTGATTTCCTTGGCAACGAGGTCGAGTGCCTGATCCCAGCTCACCTTCACGAAGTCACCCGCACCGCGGCTATCGCGCTCCGCGTTCGGACCGTTTTCCAGATAGGCGCGCCGCACCATCGGATAACGGATGCGGGCGGCGTTGTAGACAACGTCCTGAACGCCGTGGACGGCGTCATTGGGGAAGGGGTCCTTGTCCCAGGGGCGGAGACTGACAAACTTGCCGTCCTCGACCTTGGCGTGGAACACGCCCCAGTGAGATGCGGACAGGACCTCTTTGGTTTCACCGGCTGCCAGCGCGCTGGACATGCTTCCCGGCAGTGTGGAAGCGGCGGCGCTGATCGCTGCGAGTGAGGCTGATGATACCAGGAAGCGTCTGCGTGAGAGGGAATGGGATAATACGTTCGTCGACATCGACTGCTCTCTCTATTCTCAGACCAGGCCAGCCGCCGCCGAGGGCCGCGACTATTGGGAGGAGGGAAAGGGTGTTCGCCAGGGAACAGTGCCAGGTCTGTCGGCTTGGGCCGGTTGGGAAACCGGCCGGATCCGGACCGGCGCAGGAAGCGCCGGTCCGGTCTTCGTCGTGCGGCCTATTGGCCGGCAGCAGGATCGGAGAAGACGGTCACCTCAGGCGGCGTCCCTTCGAATTTTTCGATCTGGGCGAAGGCCGAATGGCCGCAGTTGCCCTGGCCCAGTTTTGATGTGGGCACGTCAAACGTCAGGACGTTCACATCGCCATAGGCATCCAGCGTGCCCGGCTTGGACGGGTCGGACGGGCTGTACCAGCCGCCTTCATCCAGCCGGATCACACCCGGAATGGTCTCATCCGAAACGCGAACCCCAGCGAGAACCTGACCACGCGTATTGAACACGCGAACGATGTCCCCATCCGAAATGCCACGCGCAGCGGCATCGTCGGGATGGATGACGCAAGGCTCGCGCCCGTTGATCGCGTAAGTCTCGCGAAGCGAGGTGCCGCAAAGCTGGGAATGAAGCCGCCCGTGCGGGTGAGCACTGTTCACCTGCATGGGATAGTCCGGCCCGGTATCGTCTTCCGGCGGGAAGTAGGTCGGGTGCGCAGGGCAATCGTCATATTGCATGCGCTCGATGGCCTTGGAGTAGATCTCGATCAGGCCAGTCGGGGTTCCCAGCGGGTTGAGCAGCGGGTCCTCAACGAAGTCACCGAAGCGGATGAATTCCTTGTTGGCCTGCGGCACATCGAAGAGAACCAGTCCTTCTTTCCAGAAATCGTCGAAGTTGGGGAAGTCCAGGTTCTTGGCCTTCGCGGCTGATTCGGCGATGCCGAAGAAGCCCTTCAGCCACTCCATTTCCGATTTGCCCTCGGTGAACTCCTGTTCCTTGCCGAGCTTGGCGCAGATCGCGGCGAAGATGTCGAAGTCGTTGCGGGCTTCACCGATCGGCTCCACCACCTTCTTCATAGCGACGATGCCGGAGTTCGAATAGGAGCCGATTTGCTCCATGTCGTTGCGCTCGTAGGAGGTCGTCGCGGGCAGGACGATATCGGCATGACGGGCTGTGGCCGTCCACTGGAAGTCATGGACGATGAAGGTTTCAACCTTCTTCCAGGCCTTGATCATCCGATTGCGGTCCTGATGGTGGCAGAACGGATTGCCGCCCACCCAGTAGACCAGCTTGGTATCGGGATAAGCCTGCCGTTTGCCGTTAAAGTCGAACTCGCCGCCTGGGTTTTCGAGCATTTCCACGATACGGGCGACCGGAATGCTTGCTGCGCCTTCCGAGGCGAGCCATTCCGGGGCGTTGGCGTCGATCGTCTTGCCGTCGCCGATGGCGCCGACGGAGACACCGTTCGCTGTGGGCGTGCCGCCGCTGCAATAGTGGTAGCTGAGGCCGAAGCCGCCGCCGGGCGTGCCGATCTGGCCGAGCATCGCGGCCAATGTGACCAGCATCCAGTGGGACTGCTCGCCATACCGGATGCGCTGGAGGCTCCAGCCGCTCGCCAGCATGGTGTTGCCACCGGCAAACAGGCGTGCGAGTTCCTTCAGCTTGTCAGCCGGGACGCCGCAAATCTCCGCCGCCCATTCGGCGGTCTTCGGTGTGCCGTCACTTTCGCCCGTCAGGTAGGGCACGAACATGTCGAAGCCGTAGCAGTAGGTCGACAGGAATTCCTCGTCGTGCAGACCTTCGCTGTAGACGGTGTGCGCAATGCCCAGCATCATGGCAACGTCGGTATGCGGCTTCGGAGCGATCCAGTCTGCATCCACCATCTGCGCCGTCTCTGAGCGATAGGGATCGATACAGATGATCTTCTTGCCCGTCTCCTTGAACTGCTTCAGATAGTCGTAGACCCCGTGCTCGGGCACGAGCCAGTCGATCTGGCAGGTCTTGACCGGGTCGGCTCCCCAGAACACCAGAGTGTCGGTGTTTTCGATCAGCAGGGGCCAGGAGGTCTGCTGCGAATAGACTTCCAGACCGCCAACCACATGCGGCATGATCACTTGCGCCGCGCCGGTTGAATAGTCGCCGGTCCCGCCGACATAACCGCCAAGCGTGTTCATGGCGCGCGCGAGGAGCGTGCGGCAATTGTGGAATTTGCCGGGGCTCTTCCAGCCGTAGGAGCCGGCAAAGATGCCAGACGGGCCTTGCTCGTCCTGAACGCGTTTGATTTCCGCTGCCACCAGTTCGATGGCCTTGTCCCAGGACACGCGGACGAAATCGCCTGTTCCGCGGCTGTCGCGCTCGGCCTTCGGACCCCCATTTTCAAGATAGGAACGGCGGACCATCGGGTAACGAATGCGGGTCGGGGAATAGATCGAATCCAGAACGCCGGGAAGCTGCGGGCTGGGATGGGGGTCTTTCTCCCACGGTTCGATGGAAACCGCGCGGCCATCCTTGACCGACATGTTGAAGATGCCCCAGTGGCATGCGCTCTGGATCGTCTGATCGCCAGCTGCAAACGCCTTGTTCATGCCCATCGGCATGATTGATCCTGCAAAGCCGAGGGCTGCAAGGGACGAAGAGGCTGTCAGGAAACGGCGTCTTGTCAGTGATGGAGACTTCATATGCATATCAGTCATCGATATATTCTCCTTCAACTTTGGTATCTATTCTCTCGGTGCGCTGCAGGCCTTCTTTGGCGATGAAAGAGCGCGTTCCGGATTCCGGCTCGTATTCGTAATCTTCCTTGATGCTTGTTGTTGCATGTGAGGCCGCGCATGCCGCTCAGGCTGCGGCGGGCGCGAGTTTCGGGTGCGGGAGCTTGAGGAATGCCAGCAGGAGTTGGGCTGCCCTGGCATAAAAACCGGAGGGATCGTGGGCGACACATGCGCCCGCGAAATTCGGAACCCAGCCCATCAGGCGGGTATGCAGGTCGCGCACAAGCGCGATGTCGTCGCGGTCTTCTGTCAGGCCCGCAAGGCGCAACGTCTCTTCCATGAGGGAGAGTTCCAGCGCCAGATGGTCAGCGGCCTCGGGAAAGTCCTCGGATGCCGCCAGCCCCTGCTTCTGCAGGAGCTTTTCCATTTCGCGGGCCGGTTCCTGAAAGAGGCGACCGTCGCCGGTATAGGCGGATTCGTAAGGAGGTGCGGAGCGCGGGCCGCCGAGGCCCATGAACAACTTGCAGAAAGCCTTGTTGAGTTCGCTCACGCCCTTTTGCGGTTCTCCCTGAGCGATCACGGTTTTACGCAGGTCTGCGACTGCGTCACGAATGGCCGGGATGGCTGCCAGCTGCGCCAGCGGTCCTTCGTCGAGGGGGCGGTGGATTGATTCGATATCGATGGTTTCCAGAGGGGCGCCGAAGACACTTGAGAAGACGGCGACAGCTTCTGTGTAGGCGGGGCCGGAAGGGGGCGTGGTCATTGTCATGACAATTCTCGCTTTGGGTACAGGAGCAGTCCTGCATTTTCCGGGAAGGAGCCTCCCGACGGGCGCTGGGAGGCTCTCTTGATCGATCAGCTTTCCTTCGGCATGTCCTTGGCGTGAAGCTGCAGATAGTTCTGCAGGTAACGAACCTGTTCCTTGTCGAGGGTGGTATAGCCCTTCATGTCCTTGATCACGCCCATCCACTGGTTGGCCAGGAAGTGATCGGGCGCGTGGGCGCTGTGGCATGAGCCGCACGATGCGCTGTAGAGGTCGGCACCGTAGTTCATCAGGCCGGGGCGGTCGGAGGTGAAGGAAGAGGCCTTTGTCCACACGGTGATCGCGCCGTCCTTCCAGACCAGCCCGGTGTCTTCATCGGTCTTGGTTTCGAGGATCTCGGCCTGCTTTGCCATGGCGGGCGTGACGGTGGCCATGAAGAGCCGACGACCCATTTCCTTGACCAGCACGCGCTCCATGCCCTCCTGCATCCAGCCATCGATGCGCACCTCAATGAAGTCGCCGCTGCGTGAAACGACCTCGACTTTGGTGAGCGGAAGGATGTTGCCGGCACCGCGCGCACTGGCGTCGGCGGGCTTTTCCGGCCACAGCGGGGTCGTGCTGATGGCGTAAAGGGTGTCGGCCTTGTTGTTGCTGGGAGCCTCGGCGACGAGATTCGCCAGCAGGGCCTTGTAGCCGCTGGCCATGTCGGGGAGCTTGTGCGCGATGCCCTTGTGGCAATCGATGCAGGTTTCACCCTTGGCGGAGGCGTCCTTCATCATTTTGGACGCTTCCGGGCGCTGGTGTTCGAAGTCCATCGCCTCGTAGGAATGGCAACTACGGCATTCGAGCGAGTTGTTGTCTTCCATGTGGGCCCAGACCCGTTTGGCCAGGCGCAGGCGCTCCTGCTCGTACTTTTCGGGCGTGTTGATCGTACCCCTGATCTCGGCCCACAGGTCGTTCACCGCGAGAACTTTGGCCTTGTACATCGGCCACCCGGCCTTCGGCACATGGCAGTCGGTGCATGTTGCACGGACGCCTGCCGGATTCTTGTAGTGGATCGAGGTTTTGTATTCCTCATAGGCGTTGTCGCTCATCGTGTGGCAGCTGACGCAGAACTCTTCGGTCATTGTCATTTCCAGAACCGAATGGAATCCGACATAGCCCACGACTCCGACCACAATGCCGACCAGGGCAAAGCCACCCGCGCCTACAACCGCAACGGGTCGCCGCATGAACCGGCCAATCGCTTTGATGAGTTTTTTCATATGTTTTCCGACAGTCCATGGTCCGAGAAAAACTTGATTTGGCATGACCCTGTGGGGATGATGTAAAGGGAGATGGTGACGAAATTGAACGAAGCTCGTTAAGTTGTAAACGAAATGAGACAGCCACATGAGACCTGCGCCTGCCAATAACCCACTGGGTATCCGGATTGCGGTGATCGACGATGAGCCGGCTGTTCTGGATGCCCTCAAGACCTATTTCGAAACCGCAGGATTCCAAGTGGTTACGGCGGATAGTGGGGAGACTTACCGACGCCTCGTCGACCTTGAAAAAATCGACCTGTTCCTGCTCGACCTGAAGTTGCCCGATTGCGACGGATTGACGCTAATGCGCGAAATCCGGAATCGTACGGATGCAGCTGTTATCCTTGTCACGGCGCGTAGTGACGAGATTGATCGTGTTGTCGGACTGGAGATGGGGGCAGACGACTACGTAACCAAACCCTTTTCCACGAGGGAACTACTTGCGCGTGTAAACAGTGTACTGAGGCGGACGCGGTTGGAGGCGCGGGTCGAGAAAGCGGGGACGCGCCGCTTTGCTGGATGGACACTGGATCTTGAATCGCACCGACTCACTTCCCCCAAGGGAGAATCAAGCCGGCTGACGCATGGAGAATTCGATCTGCTCGCCGCTTTGACGCGTTATCCGGGCAAGATCATGAGCCGCGATGAGCTCATCGCCTCGGTGACGGACCGCGAATGGAACCCGAACGATCGCACCATCGATGTTCTCATCAGCCGATTGCGGCGCAAGATCGAGCCGGAGCCGGGCAGACCCCAGCTGATCGCCACCGAATATGGCATTGGCTATGTCTTCACCGAACCGGTGACCTGAAACGGCTCCATTGTTCTTTCGCACGGCGCTGAAAGGGTCAGGTGAGGGAAGAGAACTCGCTCAGTTCGCGTTCTGCGCTGACCGCAAAACGCTGCAATTCAGCCTCCAGCATCGCAAGAAGGTCCGCCCCGGCCTTTTCGGCTCCGGCCCGGTCCCCTGCATCCGCTGCCCGTTCCGCGGTTTCTGCCATTCCTGCGATCGTCTGTGCGCCCACCTGGCTCGCGCTTCCCTTGAGCCGGTGCGCGGAGACAGCAATGCCTCTTAGGTCGGCTCGACGCAGCGCCAGTGCCAGTCCGTCGGCCACAAGCGGTGTTTCGGTCAGGTAGAGTTCAACCATCTTGCGCGCCCACTCCACACCGAGATCGCGCGCGTGTTCCGCCAGCATGCTGCCGTGGTCCGTCCCGGGACGAGCGATGTTTTTGCGTGGGAGCAATCCGATGGCGCGCCCCAGCGCCCGATCGAGATCCTCGCGCCGGAAGGGTTTTCCGAGAAACGTGTCGAAGAGATTGTCCGCGTCTGAAAGCCGTTGCTCGGCAGTCAGATCCGCAGTGAGGGCAATAATGGGCACCATGCGGCGCGTCTCGTGGTCGAGTGAGCGAATGCGGCGGGCAGCCTCGATGCCGTCCAGAACCGGCATGGAAAGGTCCATCAAAATCACGTCGAAATCACGATCGGCGGCGGCTTCGAGCGCCGCTTTTCCGTCGGAGACCGTTTGAACCGTGTGGCCGGAACGGGTCAGGATTTCATCGGCGATCATCGCGTTGACGGTGTTATCTTCCGCGATGAGCACATGAAGCCGGGGAATTGGGTTGAAGCCTGTTTCAGCGTCATCGGCTCGCGCATCTTGTCCGTCCAGGGTGAGGGGGATGCGCACTTGGAAAACGGTGCCACCTTCGGGCGGGCAACGGAAATCGATACTCCCGCCCATGAGTTGCAACAGACCCCGGCAGATCGTGAGCCCCAATCCGGAGCCACCCAAGCTGTTGTTGGCCGCTCCCTCCGCCTGAATGAATGGCTCATAGAGTTGGGCCTGACGGGATTGCGGGATTCCCACGCCGGTATCGGTGACGATGAAACATATTTCGGCGGTTCCGGTCGCGTCAGGGTCTTGCGCCTCCATGCGTCGAACCCGCAGCGAGATGCTGCCCGCTTCGGTGAACTTTACTGCGTTGCCAAGCAGGTTAAGGAGCACCTGTGCGATCTTGGCTGGGTCGCCGACGAACCCATCGGGCACGTCGTCATCGATGGTGCAGGTGAACTCCAATCCCTTCTGACGGGCGGCGGGCGCGATGGTTGCTTCCACCACGCCGATCTGTTCCGACAGATGGAATGCGGTGTGCTCAAGCGTGAACTTGCCCGCTTCAAGGCGCGAATAGTCGAGCACGTTATCGACCAGCCGCCGCAAGATACTGGCTGACTTATCAAGCGCTTCGACCCATTGTTTTTGTTCGCGCGCGAGATCGCTCGCGGCGAGAAGCTGCACGGTCCCCAGA